>CAVQQP010000006.1:0-221791 GCA_963714995.1 uncultured Actinomycetes bacterium
ACGGAATCGATGAAGGCCTCGTCGTTGCTGTACCGGTAGGGCAGCGGTTCCCAAAGTCCGTACGCTACCGAGGGAGCGAACGGGGCGTCACGTCAGGCCGGTTGAGTTGTTCTATGCACTGCGGCCTTCCGGGCGTACCGTCGGCCTCAAGGCGTAGGGCTTCGGACCCGCCGGACTCCCCGCCGCGAGAGGGGAACCGTGATCGACCATGAAGGATCCGCGCTGCATCGTCGGGTGGCACAACTACGCTAAAGGTGCCGACCTACCGCCGGACAGCGCACCAGTCCCGCCCGGGAAGATCAGAGTCGCCTGCTCTCGGTGTGGGCGCACCAAGGTAATCAGCATCGAGTCCGGTCCCTTCACACTTGGCTTGGGTGGGCCTGGGGACCGCTTCGGGCCCGCCTGACTTGCCAAGCCGCGAATATGGGAGCCAAGTGCGCCGTCTACGCAGCGGGGATCGTCGACGTATCCGGGACTTCGGGCTTTGTCTGCCCCGACACCGGGCGGTGCAGTCTGGAAGATGAGCCTTTGGGTGGAGCACCAAGGTGGCGTCGTCCCCCGAGGCGGAACGGGGTGCACCATGAAGCGCACCAAGGCAGTAGGAGTGGCACTGGTGGCTGCGCTGTCAGGGAGCCTCCTAATGGGCTGCTCATCGGACACCGCGACCACCGCCACGTCCACATCGACTGGGGTCACCGATCATCCCTTCAGCGCCACGGCGTCTGGTGAGGCCACGGATACGACCGACACGGACAAGATCTGCCCTTCCGCGGCTACGTTCACCGTGATCACCGCCACCGGGCAGACCGCCGACGGCGAGAAGATCACCATGACCACCCAGCACTGCCGGGTTTCGGAGACCCAGAAGGCAACCAACGGCTCGGGGACGATCACCATGGCGAACGGTGACCAGATCTTCGTCACCTATGAGTCCGACTGGGTCTTGAACTCGGCCACACACAAGGTCGACGGCACCGGCCCCTTCAAGGTCGTAGGCGGGACGGGAGAGTTCGAGAACGCCTCTGGCACCCTGGCTCATACCTGTGTCACCTCGTGGGGTAGCGCTCAGCCGTGGCCGGTGGAGTTCACATTCGACGGAACCCTGACCTACTGAGGTGCTGGACGAAGGTGCGTCGAGCAGCCCACCACCCGACCCGGACCCGTCAGCCCTGAGCCTCCAGGGCGTCGGTGAGCAGCGTGACCAGGGCCTCGAGCTGGATGTCGGCCGCGGCCGAGGGCTCCTCGTCCGACCCGTCGAGGGCCCGGGCGGCCAGACCCGCCTTGCTGTCGATGAGCTCGGCGATCCTGGCGTCGATGGTCTGGGCGGCGATGATGCGCCACGCGGTCACCGGCTGCTCCTGGCCGATGCGGTGGATGCGGTCGATGGCCTGGGTCTGCTCGGCAGCCGTCCATGACAGCTCCGCGAGCACCAGGTTCGAGGCGACCTGGAGGTTCAGGCCGACCCCGGCCGCGGTCAGTGAGCACACCGCGACCGCGACGTCCGGGTCGTTGGTGAACTCGTCGATGTTCCTCTGACGCACCTTGGCCGTCTGCTCGCCGCGGATCGAGGCGTAGCGGATCCCCCGCTGGGTGAACAGCTCCTGGGCGCTGTCCATGACGTCGACGTGCTTGGCGAAGAACACCACCTTGTCCACGTTGCGGGCCAGCTGCGCCGTGTAGTCGGCCGCGAGCCCGGCCTTGGCCTGCCCGATGCGCCGCATCATCGCGAACACGTTCTCGCCGGTCTCGGCCTTGTCCGACTCCTGCCGCTCCCACGTGGCGACCCGGCGCACCAGCTCGTGGTCGATCCCCTCGACGACGACGCCGGAGCTCCGACGCGCCAGGGCGTCGTTGTATCGCGCCACGAGACGGCGCGCGAGCTCGCGTTCGGCCGCCCGGATCGAGCGCCCTGCCTCGCCATCGAGCTCGACGGGAAGGTCGGCCACCCGTCGGGCGGGGATGTCGGCGGCCACGTCGACCTTGCGGCGGCGGACGATGCCCATGTCGATCACGCATCGCCGCGCATTCGGGTAGAAGCCGGGGTCGCCCGGGACGAGGCCGGTCTCCTCGAGGGAGGCCATCAGCTCGCCGACCGGCTTGGTCCCGTCGATCCAGCCGAGGAACTGCCAGATGGCCAGGAAGTCCTCGAGATCGTTGATCAGCGGTGTGCCGGTCAGGGCCATGAGCAGGGGCCGACCGATCCGGGCGCGGATCCGCTGGGAGATCTCCAGGACGTGCTGGGAGCGCTGCGAGGACTTGTTCTTGATGAAGTGCGCCTCGTCGACGACCATGCCGCGGAAGCCGAGGTCGCCCAGCCAGCCGACGTGTCGGTCGAGGACCTCGTAGTTCACGATGACGATGTCCGCGAAGCCGTCGATCGTCTCCCCGTCGCCGTGGATCACGGTGGCGGTGCGGTGCGGCGTCCAGAGGCCGACCTCCCTGGCCCAGTTCGTCTTCACGACGTTCGGCACGACCGCCAGCAACGGGTAGGCACCTGCCGCGTCGGCCGCCAGCAGGGCCTGGGCGGTCTTGCCGAGGCCGGGCTCGTCGGCGAGGAGGAAGGTGCGGTGGCCCGCCGCCGCGGCCGCCACCACCTGCGCCTGGTGGGGCATCAGGTCCGGGCCCGTCAGCGCTCGTGGTGGCGCCGGGGGCAGGACCATGCACGAGGAGGCGCCACTGCCCGCGGTCTCGAAGGAGCGCAGGAGCGGGCCCAGGAGCTCCCATCCGGCCAGCCGGTGGGCACGGACCTGGACCTGGCGCGCGGCCTCGGGGTCGGGGGCGAGGAACGGGTTGGCCAGCTGGCGGGAGATGACCGACTGCGGCACCACCCGGCGCTTGACGGGCGCCGTCGACTCCGACGGCACGGGTTCGGGCTCCTCGGGGACCTCGACACCGGCTGACTCCAGGAGCTCCCGCCTGAGCTGCTTGCCCGACTCGGAGACCGTGGTGTCCTCGCCGAGGAGGGCCAGGAGCGAGGTGTCGCGCACGGCGGCCTTCGCCAGGCTCGTCGCCACGCCGTCGAGGCGCTTGAGCTGGGTGGCCCGGTACGCCTCGGTGCTCGCCCCGTCGCCCATCACCCGGGCCCGCTCCTCGCGGACGAGCAGCGCGACGACCTGGAACTTGGTGCGCACCGAGGGCCTGGCCGGACCGCGCGCCACCTCAGCCTGCACCTCACGCACTGCGCGGGCGAGCACGGGGATGAGCCCCTCGTCGTCGCGGGGTCGCGTGCGCCGCTGGGTGCGTGGGGCAGCAGGTCGAGCAGCCGCCTGGCGCTGACCTCGTCGAGCCACGACACCTCCCTGGCGTTCCCGGCGCACCGCGTCGGGCGTGGATCCGCTCGCAGTCCTGCGACCGGGTGTACGTGCACCTCGCGCCCGTGAGCCTCCCGGCCACGTGCCCGACACGCCTCGAGGCAGGCCTGCGATCACGCGGTGAGCTCCAGAGGCCCGACCTCGGAGGGAATCCTCCGACCCTCAGTCGACGACCATCTCAGCGACCCCAGTCCCTACCACCCCGGGGGAACGGCGCCCCTCGCCCCAGGTGGGCCCACTCTACCGCCCCACAGATCCTCGGGGCGGATCGGCGCACGTGGCGGGCACGTCCCGCGCGCAGGGGGCGCTGTCCGGCGGCCGACCCGCGCCTCTCAGCGGGCCGCGCGCAGGACCTGCTCGAGGATCGGCCCGGCGGTCCGGGAGCCCGACTGCCCCTCCTCGACGAACACCGCGACCGCGAGATCGCCCTGCGTGGCGATCATCCACGCGTGCGTGTCGGGCGGGTTGTCGGTGCCGAACTCGGCGGTCCCGGTCTTCGCGCCGACCGGCGCACCCGGGACATCGGCGAGGAAGGTCGCGGTGCCCTCGGTGACCACACCGCGCATCATGTCGCGCAGGTCGTCGGCCTCCTGCGCCGTGAGGGGCTCTGCGGGGCCGGCCTCGGGCGCGGGCTGGTCGGGCAGCAGCGACGGCACCACCGTCCGGCCCTCCGCCACCGAGGCAGCGACCGCGGCCATGGCCATCGGCGAGGCCAGCACCTTGCCCTGGCCGATGAGGGACGCCGCCCTCTCGGTCTCGGATGCCGGGTCCGGCACCTGCCCGAAGTACGCCGGGAACCCGAGGTCGTGGTCGACCCCGAGCCCCAGGGACGCAGCCGCCTCGGTGAGGTCGGCGGCGGTGAGCTCCTCGTGCTGGGAGATCAGCGCGGTGTTGCAGGAGTTCGCCACCGCGGAGCGCAGCGGGATGTCGCCCAGCCTGTCGGCCGGGTAGTCGTCGTAGTTGGTGAAGGTCTTGCCGTCGACCACGATCGACCGGGTGCACGGCAGTGGGTCGTCGGGACCCACCCCGGCCCGCATCAGCGCGAGGGCCGTGACGATCTTGAACGTCGAGCCCGGGGCGTACTGCCCGAACGTCGCGGTGTTGTACCCGTCGGAGCCGGTCCCGTTGGCAGCCGCCAGGATCTCGCCCGTGGACGGGCGCAGCGCGACGACGGCGCTCGCCGGGCCGACGCCGTCGAGGGCGGTCTCCGCGGCCTCCTGGAGCTGAGCGTCGAACGTCGTGCGCAGCGGCTGGCCATCGACCACCGCGGTGCTGAAGAGCGGCCGCTCCTGCTCACCCTGGACCGCCGCGATCTCGATCCCCGGGGTCCCGCCCAACTGCTCGTCGTACCGGGCCTGGAGCCCCGACAGGCCCGCTTGGTCGCCGGGGCGGACCCTGCCGTCGGAGGCCTCAACGATCTCGGCGGTTGCCGGGCCGACGCGGCCGAGGATCTCGGTGGCGAAGTCGCGGGTGGGGCCGAGGGGCCGCTCATCGGCCAGGCCGACGGCCCCGGGGATCGCCTCCACGGCTGCCTGCGAGAGCTCGCGGGCGTCCTCGTCACGAAGCACGATCGCCTCCACGAAGGCCTTCGGCCCCGCCTGCGTGACCGCCTTCGCGTAGGCCTTCGGATCGATGTCGAGCAGTGTCGCGAGCGCGCGGGCCGACTCCTCGGCGTCCGCGGCCGGGACCTTCGTCTTGTCGATCCCGATCCGCATGACCGACCGCAATGTGACCAGCGGCTCGTCACCGGAGCCGAGGATGTCTCCCCGGCGTGGCCGCTGGGTGGTCGCGTCGAGGGCCTCCTCGCCGGTCAGGGTCGGCTCCACGAGCGAGGGCGCCCACTGCGCAGCCCACTGGTCGTCGGCCTTCAGCAACTGCGCCGTGGTCGAGTATCGCCAGGGCTCGCCCCGGGTCTCCCACTGCCAGGTCAGGGTGGCCGTCGCGGTGTCGCCGTCGACCTCGACGGCATCCACCGTCACCTCCGCGGGGATGTCGTCGACGCCGGCCACGATCGCGTCCAGCTGCTCCTGGCCACCGCCCACGACCGGCACGGTGCCGAGGTCATGAGCGGCCAGTCCTGCTGCCAGGTCCGAGGCCAGGGCCTCGGCCGCCCGCTGGTCCTCGTCGGAGCCGCAGGCGGGCAGCGTGAACAGCATCACGACGGTCAGGGCCGTGATCAGCAGGCGTGGCAATGCGGCTCCTGGGTGACGGGGTGGGGTGGTCACCATCCTGCCCCATGACGTGCCGGCGACTACCATCCGCGGCATGACGCGCGCGCTGATCATCGTGGACGTGCAGAACGACTTCTGCGAGGGCGGCTCACTGCGTGGCGGGCTGACCTGCGCTGCCGTGGGACCGCTCCCGAGCCGGTAGCCTCCGGTGCGTGTTCGAGCTCCACGGTCCCCCTCCCCGCGCCGGCCAGCCGCTGATCGTGGTCGCCGTCCTCGAGGAGGCCGAGGCGTTCGCCCACCTGCTGCCCACCCTGGTGACCGGAGTCGGCAAGGTGCGTGCCGCGACGGCGACCACCTGGGCGGCCGTGACCCACCAGCCCAGCGTGATCCTCAACCTCGGGACCGCCGGTGCGCTGCGTCCCGGTGTGCTGGCCGCCGGTGTCGTCCATGAGATCGGGAGCCGTCCTGCAGCACGACGTGAACGGTCGGGCGATCGCGCGGCTCGTCGGGGCGGACCCCTCGCCACGCCTCGAGCTGGGCGACTCCGGCGTGGTTCTGGCCACCGGTGACCGGTTCATCTCCTCGCCGCAGGATCGCGACGCCCTGGCCGAGCACGCACACCTGGTGGACATGGAGGGGTACGCGGTCGCGGCCTCGGCCACGCGGCTGGGCATTCCCGTGCGCCTGGCGAAGACGATCAGCGACGACGCAGGTCACGGGGCTGCGGTGTCGTGGAGCGACTCGCTGCATGCGGCCTCACACCGCCTGGCAGCCTGGCTCGCACGACAACCTGTGACCCTGTGCTGACGATTCCGACGATCTGATGGTCGGAATCGTCAGCACAGTGGGCGGATGGGCGGCATCCTTGGGCCATGACCACCTGGCGGGTGCTGGCGTCCGTGGCGGCGGTGGCCCTTGTGGTCGTCTACGCGGCCGGGTCGGGGGTATGGGTCTCGGCCAACCCGGGCTGGTACGCGGGGCTGACCCGGCCCGCGTGGCAGCCGCCGGACATCGTGTTCGGCCTCATCTGGCCGTACAACTTCGTCGCGCTGGCCGTCGTCGGCGTCATCGTCGCCCAGCGCGGCACCCCGGGGCTGGTCGGGGCGTGGCTCGCGGTGGCGGCGGCGAGCGTGGTCTGCGCCCTGGCGTGGGCCTACCTGTTCTACGTCCCGCACCAGTTGACGGCCTCCGCGATCGCCCTGGCCGGAGCCGCGGGGCTGACCGTCGTCCTGGTCGCCCTGACCGCGCGTGCGACGCCCGGTGGGGCCCTCGCCCTGCTGCCCTACCTGATCTGGGTGGGCGTGGCCACGTCGTTGGCCGTCGGGTACGCCCGGCTCAACGCCTGAGGGGACCGTTCACGCCGTGGTTGCCGGGACGGGCCGTGTCGGCCACGGCGCCGCCTCCTCCAGCTCGAGGGCCAGTTCCAGCAGCCTGCGCTCGTGGCCGAACGGTGCGGCGATGTGCACCCCAAGGGGTGCACCCGTCGACGATCGCCCGAGCGGCAGCGAGATGGCCGGTGATCCCGTCACGTTCTGAACGGGCGTGGACGAGGCGAACTGCAGCAGCCGCACGAGGTTCGTGCGGAACTCGACATCCGGGCCGAGGTATCCGATCGGCGGGGCCGGATAGCCCGTGACCGGGCCGAGCAGCACGTCGTACCGGTTGTCCGCGAAGTCGGCCTCGTGCTCACGGGACAGCCGGCGCAGGCGAAGCAGCGAGGCGGGCACCTTCTCGGCCTGCCGGACGACCATCGCGCTGAGCCCCTTGGTGAGCTCCTCCGTCAGGGATCCGTCGAATCCCCGGCCGTAGAGCGCCCCGCCCCGCCGGTGCAGGAGGAAGGCCAACAGCGCCCAGTAGCGCAGGAAGTCGGCGCCGAACTCCTCACCGACCGCGGGGCCAGTCTCCTCGACGTGATGGCCGAGGCTCGCGCACAACTCCCCCGCTGCTCGGACCGCGGCCACTGTGTCCGCGCTCAGCGGCAGGCCGCGAATAGTGGTCAGGCACATCCCGACGCGCAATCGGGCCCTGCCGGGACCGGTCACGTGGCCGATCGGAGGCAGCCCGGCGACCGGTCGTGCCCGCTCCAGATGGGCGTAGAACAGCGCCGTGTCGCGCACGCTGCGGGTGAGTACGCCCTGGGCAGTGATCAGGATCGGCGCCATCGCCTTGATCGGGTTGATGGGCATGCGGTCGCGGGTGGGCTTCAGCCCGACCAGCCCGCAGCAGGAGGCCGGGATTCGGATCGAGCCGCCACCGTCGTTGCCGTGCGCGATCGGCACGACCCCGGCCGCGACCAAGGCCGCCGAGCCGCCGCTGGATCCACCAGCCGAGCGCCCGGTGTCCCACGGGTTCCGAGTGGCGCCGAACCGTGAGGACTCGGTGCTGGCGGTCAGGCCGAACTCGGGCAGGGTTGTGGCTCCGAGCGGCTCCAGGCCCAGGGCGAGGTAGGCCGCGGTGACCGGGGAGCACTCCGGCGCCGGCCGGTCGACGACGGCCCACGAGCCCTGCGTGGTCGGGTAGCCGGCGGTCTCCTCGTTGTCCTTGAAGAACGTGGGGACCCCCGCCAGCGGCGCGTCGGCCGGGACGACCACCTCGGTGCGGACCGGGTCGTCGAACCAGTGGGTGATCGCGTTCAGGTGCGGGTTCGCGGCGTGCGCCCGGGCCTTTGCCGCGTCGCGGAGCTCGGCCGGCGAGACCTCGCGGCGTGCCAGCCGCGAGACCAGGTCCGTGGCGTCGCTGGTGCCCAGGGCGTCGTCGGTGGTGGTGTCCACAGTCCGGGGACGGGGTGGCTCATTCACGGCTGCGACAGTAGCGGCGCCGTGCGATGGCCGCCCCCGGAGGATCCCCGGAGGATCCCCGGAGGTGGGTGTCGCACCAGGCCGCGCCGGGCGGCGCACTGGCCTGGGCATGCTCAGGCCCGCTCAGGCCCACACCCGATCAGACGTACTTCGCCGGCCGCACGACCTGCGCCGGCGTGGTCCAGGCCACGACGGCGTACCGAGGGAAGTAGTCCCGGGCGAGCACCTCGAGGACGCGGTCGGCGACGGCGGCCGACACCAGCGTCTCGAGCCGGATGTTCGCCCCCTCGAACTCGTCGGCGCGCACACCACGGGACCCCTGCCCGCGGGCGTCGCAGACCGTCCAGCCGTGTGCGCCGGATGCGGCCACGTCGCGGACGAGTCGATGCTCGACCACAGCTTCGGCGACGATCGTCACCAGGATGAGGCCCTCGGTCTCCATGGTGGCTCCTCTCAGCTGCCCAGGGCCTGGGCGATGGCCAGGTACAGCGGGATTCCGATGATCAGGTTGAAGGGGAACGTGATGCCCAGGCTGGCCGTGAGGTAGAACCCCGGGTTCGCGTCGGGAAGGGCGAGGCGCACCGCGGCGGGGGCCGCGATGTAGGAGGCGCTCGCGGTCAGCACCCCGAGGATCGCCGCCCCTCCGGTCGACAGCCCGACCGCCAGGCCGGCGACGATCCCGAGCGTCCCGGACACGATCGGGAAGGCGATGGCGAACGCCACCAGGCCGGGACCCGCCTTCGGCAGGTCGCGCAGGCGCTTGGCCGCGATGACGCCCATCTCCAGCAGGAACAGGGTCAGCACGCCGACGAACAGCCCGCCGAAGAGGGGCTCGACCTTGGCGTAGCCGGCGGTGCCGGTGACCAGCCCGAGCAGCAGCCCACCGACGAGCAGCAGCACGCTGCGACCGGTCAGGATCTCGCGCAGCGACTCGCCCCATGACGCCGAGCGCGTGACGTGCCGACCGGCCAGCATCAGCCCGACGATGATCGCGGGGACCTCGAGGACCGCCAGCAGCGTGGTCACGTACCCCTCGTAGCTGATCCCCGCGCTGGTCAGGAACACCACCGCGGCGGTGAACGTGACCAGCGAGGTCGAGCCGTAGTGCGCCGCCATCGCCCCGCGGTCCACGGGGCCGAGCCGCGTTGTCCAGCGCAGGACGACGAATGCGAGCAGGGGGATCAGCACGCCCAGGGCGAGGGTGACCAGGATCGGCCCGATGACCTCGCCCGCCGGGGCCTGGGACAGCGCCACGCCACCCTTGATCCCGATGCCCAGGAGCAGGTAGAAGCTCAGGAACTGGTAGATCGGCTCGGGCAGGCGCAGGTCCCCGCCGATCGAGGTGGCCAGCAGCCCGAGCAGGAACGCCAGGACCGGCGGTGAGGTCAGGTTGGCGACGGCCAGCTGCCAGGTGTCCATCGGTCAGGCGAAGAGCGCCAGCAGGTCGCCCACCTGGTGGTCGGACTCGGCGGGATGCCGGAAGGGCCGGTGCTCGTTGACGACGTAGTGCGTGCGGCGTCCGTGGGGGACGCGGGTGAGATAGCCCCCCTCCTCCAGGTCGCGCAGGATGTTGAGGGTCGCCCGCTCGGTGATCCCCACCACCGCCGCGATGTCGCGCACGCGCGCATCGGGGTTGCGGTGGACGAAGACCAGGACGTGGCCGTGGTTGGTCAGCAGCGTCCACGTGCGGGCACCGGTCGCCAGCGTGTCATCCATGGATCTGCTCCTTGTCATCGGCGCCGGCACGGGTGCCGGGCTGGGTGTCAGCGGTGGCGCCGGCGGGTGGGTCCCCGGCCGTCGCCTCGTCCGCGGTCGAGCTCAACGACTCGGGGTGGGGGTGCGGCGCCGCCGGCATGCCGCGGGTGGCTCGCAGGCTGGCGACGATCGCGACCGTGATGATCGTGGCGACCACGCCCAGGCTCAGCCAGGTGGGCATCTTGTAGATGTCGACCTGCAGGACCAGCTTGATCCCGACCCAGACCAGCACGAGGCCCAGGCCCAGCTTGAGGTAGACGAAGCGGTGCATCAGGTCGGCGAGCAGGAAGTACATGGCGCGCAGCCCCAGGATCGCGAACGCGTTGGCGGTGAACACCAGGAACGGCTCCTGGGTGACGGCGAAGATCGCCGGGATCGAGTCGACGGCGAACACGATGTCGGTGAACTCCACCAGGACCAGGACCAGCAGCAGGGGGGTGGCCACCAGGGCTCCGTTGCGGCGGGTGAAGAACTTCTGGCCCTCGTACTCATCGGTCATCGGCACGTAGCGGCGGAACAGCCGCACCACCCCCGAGGTCGAGGGGTCGAAGTGCTTGTTGCGGTGGCGCATCATCATCACGCCGGTGAACACCAGGAACGCACCGAAGATGTACAGGATCCAGATGTACTCCTTGATCGCCGCGGAGCCGGCCCAGATGAACAGCCCGCGCATGACCAGCGCCCCGACGACCCCGTAGAACAGGACCCGGTGCTGGTAGCGGGCGGGCACCGCGAAGTAGCTGAAGATGATCGCCCAGACGAACACGTTGTCCACGGCCAACGACTTCTCGATCAGGTACCCGGCGTAGTACTGCCCGGCGAACTCGCCCCCGACGGTGGCCCAGACGATCAGCCCGAACCCGACGCCCATCGCGACCCACACGGCTGACCAGATCGCGGCCTCCTTCGCCGAGATCACATGGGCGTCCCGGTGGGCGAACAGATCGATGGCCAACATGACCACGATCACCCCCAGGACCGCCAACCAGACCGTCAACGACACATCCATCGCGTGCTCACTGCTCCCTTGATCGGTGTCTCAATTCACGAAACACATTGCATGAATCATGCATCACAAGGAGGGGTGGGTGCAAACCGGTCCCCCGCGGCACGAGCGCCAGCGGTAGTCGAAACCGACCTCTGGATCGACCGGATCGACTACCAGTGCCCGGCGGTCACCCCGCCGGTTCGGCGAACCCGGGCAGGTGGGCCTCGAGCTCCGGGCGCACCGGCACCGTGGCCCCCAGTCCGCACAGCACGCCGACGAGCCCGAGCCACAGCCGATGGGTGAACAGCTGGTCGGCGGGGATCGTCAGCTGCAGGGCCACCGTGAAGTCCGGGTTGCGCGGGTCGTTGACCCGACCGAACTCCGACTTCAGCCACTCACGACTGAACGTGAACTCCTCGTGGCGCGACGGCTCGCTGAACGGCGAGAGGTAGTCGATGAGCTTCTCGACCTCGATGTGCTGACCGGGGGCGACGAACCCGCCCTCGCGCAGCCGGCGCTCGACCATCGCCGGGTCGGTGGCGGTCATGGCCCGGATCAGCCCCCCGAAGGTCGGCGGCAGCCCGCCGGGCATGACCAGGACGGAGCCGAAGTCGAGCACGCCCATCCGGCCGTCGGGCAGCAGCCGGAAGTTGCCGGGGTGCGGATCGGTGTGCAGCAGGCCCACCCGTGCCGGTGAGGTGAGGAAGAAGTGCTGGTAGGCCGCACCGAGGTGATCGCGTTCGGCCGCCGTGCCATCGCGGGCCACCTGGGCCAGGCCGACACCGTCCATCCAGTGGCTGACCAGCACCCCCCGGGTCGCGGCCAGCACGGGCGGCACCACGTAGTGGGCGTCACCGGCGTAGGCAGCGGCGAAGGCGCGCTGGTGGTCGGCCTCGGTGCGGTAGTCGAGCTCCTCGCCCAGACGGGTGCGCAGCTCGGCCACGAGCGGTGGCATGGCCATGCCCCGGGCCACCAGGGAGGTCAGGCGGAGCGTGACGGCCAGGGAGCGCACATCCCCCGCGACCGCCTCGGCCACCCCCGGGTACTGGACCTTGACCGCGACGGGAGTCCCGTCGGACCACACCGCGCGATGGACCTGGCCGATCGAGGCCGCCGCACTCGGGTGCTCGTCGAACTCGCGGAACTGGGCGCGCCACCCGGGTCCGAGCTCGGACTCGAGCACGGGGAGGACCTCGGCGAACGGCAGGCCCGGGTTGTCCTCCTGCAGGGCGCCGAGGGCGTGCTGCCACGAGTCGTCGGGGTCGGAGGGGAACAGCGCGTCGACGGTGGAGAGCAGCTGGCCGAGCTTCAGCGCACCGCCCTTCAGGCTGCCCAGCGTGGCGCGTGTGTCGGCGGCAGTCGCAGTGCGCGCCTGCTCGCGCAGCACCGCTCGGTCCTGGCCGAGGATGCCCTTGGCCTGGATCGCCACCGCCCGACCGACCGCGCGGGCCGGGAGCCCGGCGAGGGTCGCGCTGCGGCGCAGGCGGGACGTGGGGACGGGCATGCACCCAGTATCCGTCGGGAGTCCGGGCCCGCCAGCGCTGGGCGGTGGGGGCCGCGAGCAGGGGCCGGCGGCGCCGCGCGAGCGGGCGCCGGGCGGCGGTGGTGAGGGTCAGCCGAACGACTGGCCCTCACCGCGGTAGGTCAGGGCCGCGCCGATCACGCGCTCGCCGTCCACCAGGTGGAACCGGGGGAACCGCTCTGCGAGCTCGCCGGCCTTCGCGTGGCGCATCCAGACCAGCTCGCCGATCCGCAGCCGGTCGGCAGGCGCCCCGTGCACCGGGGTCTGGACCTCTCCGGCGCCCTCGGTGCCGCTCAGCGAGAGGCCCGCGGGCAGGTGGACCACCGGGAGTCGTTGGGCGTCGGCCGGACCGGACGCGAGGTAGCCACCGCTGAAGAGCGTGGCCCAGCCGGGTGCGGGCCGGCGGACCACCGGCAGGGCGAACAGGGCCGCCGGGCGGGGGCGGAACGCGGAGTAGGTGTCGAACAGGTGCGGCCCGAACACCCCGCTGCCCGCGGCCACCTCGGTGACCGCGGCCTCGGCGCTCGTGCTCTCGATGCTGCCGGTCCCGCCGCCGTTGACGAACCGGAGGCTCGCCACCTCGCGGACCGCCGCCACGACCTCGGACCGCCGCTGGGCGAGCTCGGCCGCCGATCGGGACTGCATCGCCCGGATCGCCGCCCCCTTCGCCCGCGCCCCGGGAGGTCGGTCGCCGACCCCGGCGATCTGGGCCTCGTAGGCCATCACCCCGTCCAGGTGCAGCCCCGGGCGCCGGACGATCTCGCGGGCCAGCGCTGCTGCCTGCGCGGGTGTGCGCACGGGGGAGCGCCGGACCCCCAGGTGGAGTCGGGCCGATCCCCGTGGCCGGTAGGAGGCATCGACGTCGATCGCCACCTTGATCGGCACGGCGGGCCGCGTCGCCGAAGGACCGGCGGCGGACGCGATGAGATCCAGGTGCTCGACGCAGTCCACCATCAACGTGATCGCCGCAGCGGCCGCCTCGTCGCCGGCGAGGTCGGCGATCGCTGCGACGTCCACGGTCGGGTAGGCCACGACGACGTCGTCCGACGATCCGGCGCGGACCAGGAACAGCGCCTCGGGCAGGGAGTACCCCAGCAGGCCGGCGTATCCGGGCAGGGCTGCGACCTGCTCGATCACCGAGCGGACGCGCAGGCTCTTGGTCGCCAGCCGGATCGGAGTGCCCTGGGCTCGCCGGACGAGGTCGGCGGCGTTGGCGTGCATGGCCGGCACGTCGAGGATGGCCAGCGGGGCGGCCAGCCCCTCGACCGCAGCGTCATAGCGGACCTTCAACGCGGTGGGATCCTCCACCCGCCGCACCCTACCCGTGGCAGCATGGCCGCCGTGGTGATCGAGGGCACGCGCAACTGGTCGGGGAATGTGGCGTGGCAGCCGGTGGAGGTCGTGCGCCCGGCCGACGTGGATGATCTTCGCCACGTCCTGGCCCGTGCCCGGGCTGCCGGGCGCAGCGTGCGGCCCGCCGGGTCGCGGCACTCGTTCACGCCCCTGTGCGCCACGGACGGCGTCAGCCTCGACCTGGGTGCGTTCAGCGGGATCCGCTCGGTGGACGGCGACGTCGTCACCGTCGGGGCCGGCACCCCGCTGCATGAGCTGAACCTGCTGCTCGACGGGATCGGGCGAGCGGTGGCCAACCTCGGCGACATCGACCGGCAGACCCTCGCGGGTGCGATCAGCACCGGCACGCACGGCACCGGTGCCACCTTCGGTGGTCTGGCCGCGCAGGTCGAGGCGTTCACGCTGGTGACGGCCACCGGCGACCAGGTGCGCTGCTCCGCGGACAGCGAACCGGACCTGTTCCACGCCGCGCTCGTCGGGCTCGGGGCGTTCGGCGTGGTGACGGAGATCGCCCTGCGGACGGTGCCCGCGTTCGGCCTGCACCAGACGGTGGCCCCGGACTCCTACGAGCAGGTGATGCAGGAGCTGCCCGCGCGGCTGGAGGCGCACCACTTCGAGTTCTTCTGGTTCCCGCTCAGCGACGTCGCCCAGAGCAAGTCCTCACGCCGGATGGATCCGGGCGAGGCGACCGCACCGCTGTCGCCTGCCCGGCACTACGTCGAGGACGTGCTGGTGGAGAACGCGGCGCTGGCCGCGATGTGCCGGATCGCCCGCCGCAGCCCCGCCCAGCTCCCGCGCCTGCACCGGTTGGTCGGACGGGTGATGAGCCGGCGGGAGTCCTCCGATGCATCCTTCCGGATGTTCGCCACGACACGCAGTGTCCGGTTCCTGGAGAGCGAGTACGCCGTCCCGCGCGCCGCGCTGCCCGAGGTGCTCGGCGCGGTCGGCGACCTCGCTCGGCGGCTGCCCGTGGGCCCGGCGTTCCCGGTGGAGGTCCGTTTCGCTGCCGCCGATGACGTCTGGCTGTCCACGGGGTACGGGCGCGAGAACGCCTACGTGGCGGTCCATCAGTACGTTGGGATGCCCTTCGAGGAGTACTTCGCCGAGTTCGCGCGGATCGTCGCCGGCGTGGCCGGACGCCCGCACTGGGGCAAGATGCACCCGCTCGGCGCTGCTGATCTCGAGGGCCTGTACCCGCGGTTCGCCCAGGCGGCTGCCCTGCGCCGGGAGGTCGACCCGCAGGGGCTGTTCCTCAACGGCCACCTGCGCGAGGTGTTCGGCGAGGCCTGAGGGGCCACCGCCGCTCTCGCGTCATCCGGATCGGCCCAGACCCATGGGCCGTGCGCGCCAGCCGACCTGGATCGTCCGCCCGAGTGCCAGGCGACCCGCAGCGATCACTCGTGCGTGACTCAGGCGAGCTGGTGCTCCACCTGGGACAGGATCTCGCCGCACAGCAGGTGCGTGGCCAGGGCATCGCCACCGTCGAGCACCTCGCCGGCCCGCACGGAGGCGAGCAGCCCGGCGACCATGGTCGTGAACCCGCGCTGCTGCGCCACGGAGGCCCAGTTGTCGGGTTGCCGGTGCTCGGCCACGCCCCCGACCCGGTCGACCACGTCCACCAGGTCCGTGACCCGCCGGGCGCGTCCGGGAGCCATCGCATCGAGGATCTCGATCGTCTGGCCGCTGTCGCGGTCCATGACCCCGACCCCGAGGCGTCCGCCCTGGCGCAGGGTGATGGCCACCCGCGCCAGCGTGCCGTCCGCGCCGGCGCGGGCCACGACCTGCACGTCGTCCGGTTCGGGCGCGACCAGGAACCGCAGCGTGTCGACGACGTGGACGAAGTCGTCGAACACCACGAGCCGGGGGTCGTCCGCGAGGCCCACCCGGTTCTTGGTCAGCACGACCGTGTCCAGGCCCGGCCATCGCGCCACCTCGGCGTAGGCCGGGGTGAACCGGCGGTTGAAGCAGACCGCCAACGAGACGCCGGCGTCCCGCGCCCGGGTGACGACCGCGTCGGCCTCGAGTGCGGTGAGTGCCAGCGGCTTGTCGATGAAGGCCGGGATCCCGGCATCGATCAGGCTCACGGCAATGGCCGGGTGCGCCACGGTGGCGGCGTGCACGAACGCCGCGTCCAGTGGCTGGCCTGAGGCCAGGGCATCCTCGACCGTCGCGTACCCCTCCGCGATGCGCCAGGCGGACTGCAGCGTCGCCCGGCGCTCGGGGTCGCGGGTGATCAGGACCGGCTCGACCCCGGCCTCGGCGGCCAGGACCGGCAGGTAGGCCTTCGCTGCGATGTCCCCGAGTCCGATCAGTCCCACGCGCAGCCGACGCTCATCCATGGGTCCATCCTGCCCGCATCTCTGGTGCTCGGGCGGCTCGGCGGAGCAGGATGGGGGGTCGGCACCGGCGGGGACCGAGCGCACCGAGGAGGCGGACATGGCCCAGTACGCGCACGGAATCGCGGTCTCCCCGGGTCAGCCGGTGGTCGGCCTCGACTTCGACGGCGTGCTCAACATCACCGCCCGCGGCGACCTGCCCGACGGGTTCGCACTGCACCTCGTCGAGCTGGACCGGGAGAACTGGCCGCACCATCCCTACATCCGGCCGCTCCCCGAGGGCCGGGGGCCCTTCGTGCACGGCGTGGTCGTGAGTCGGGCGCACGGGCGCATGGTCCGCGACTGGATCGCCGCTGGCGCCCGCGTCGTCTGGGCCACGACCTGGGAGCGGGCGGTCCTGCGCAACGCACACCTCTGCGACATCCCCGACCTGCCCGTCCTGGAGATCTCGAAGGTGCTGTCGGGTCAGCTCCCGCTGCGCACCGCTGACTGGAAGGTGGCGGGCCTGCAGGCGGCGTTCGCCGGGCACCCGATCGTGTGGGTCGACGACTTCGGCGCCGACCTCCGCGGGGAGTCCAGCTACGGCGATCCGCCGGCCCCGATGCTCGTGGTCGCTCCGGATGAGGCCGTCGGCCTCACCGCGGAGCAGTCCGCCGAGGTAGTGGCCTTCGTCCAGCGATGGGCCCCCGGCAGGGGGAGCTGACGAGGCTGCCGCCACCGCCGGGCGCGAGCGGCGCACTACGCTGCGGCGATGGCCCACATCAGCGCCGTGTGCGTGCTGCACGCCCTGCTCCCGGACCCGCCCGACTCCGACGGGCGGACGGCGATCGACAAGCGTCCCGTCCGGGGCCCGGTGGCCGTGGGCCCCCTCGGCCTCGAGGGCGACCGGCAGGTCGACACCGAGCACCACGGCGGCGTGGACCAGGCCGTGTACCTCTACTCCGACGAGGACGCCGACTGGTGGGCCGGCGAGCTCGGCCGGGACATCCCACCCGGACTGTTCGGTGAGAACCTGCGGACCTCGGGGATCGACCTGAGCGCCGCCCGCATCGGCCAGCAGCTGCGCGTCGGCGATGCCCTGGTCCTCGAGGTGACGGCCCCGCGCACGCCGTGCTCCACCTTCGCGCGCCGGATGGGCGAGCCGCACTGGGTGAAGCGCTTCACGCAGCGCCGGGCGCCGGGGGCCTACGCCCGGGTCGTCGAGCCCGGTGCGGTGGAGGTCGGCGACGAGGTCGTCGTGCTCACGGAGCCGGCGCACGACGTGTCTGTCGCGTCCGTGATGCCACCCGTGGAGTCGGGGGCCTTCGCCCGGCTGCTGGACGCCGAGCGCGCGGGCGCCGTCGCGCTGAGCGACCGGCTGCGCACCGCGGCCCTGAAGTCCCTCGGCGCCTGATCGCACGCCTTTGGTAGTCGATTCGGTCGATTGGATCGACCGAATCGACTACCACGCCGTCGTCCGACCGCGGTCCGCCCACCTGTGACGGCCGCCGATGGCTAGGACCTCTCCGGACCCCCGTGGCGCGACCACCACAGGGCCGCCTGGACCCGGTCGGTCACCCCGATCTGGCCGAAGATGCTCGTCAGGTGCGCCTTGACGGTCTTCTCGGCGATCCCGAGACGGCGGGCGATCAGGCGGTTGCTCAGGCCCTCGCCGATGAGCGCGAGCACCTCCCACTCCCGGGCGGTCAGGGACGGTCCGCCCGCACCGCTCGCCCCGGCCGCACCCGGCCGATCGGCCACCGGTGCGGCGACTGGGCTCTGGCGCCGCTCGATCAGCGCCAGCGCGGCCCGCGGGTCGAGCGGCGCCTCGCCACGGGCTGCTGAGCGCACGGCGTCGGCCAGGGCACCGGGGTCGGCGTCCTTGAGCATGAACCCCACAGCGCCGGCGTCGATCGCCGCCGTCACGTGGTCGCGGTCGGCGAATGTGGTCAGGACCACGACCCGTACGGACGGGTGGGCGGCGGTCACCCGCGCCGTGGCCTCGACCCCATCCATCCCCGGCATGGAGAGGTCCATGAGGACCACGTCGGGTGCCGAGAGCGCGACAGCCTCGATCGCTGCCTGCCCGTCGGCGGCCTCCCCGACGACCTCGATCCCGGTGGCCCGACCGAGCAGCATCCGCAGCCCGGCACGGACCACCTCGTGGTCGTCGACGACGAGGACACGGATCGCCGTGGTCCCGGAGCCTGGTCCCTCGGTCATCGCGGCACCACCATCCGCACCGTGGTCCCCGCCCCGGGGGCGGACACGATCGTGAGCGCCCCGCCCAGGGAGTGCGCCAGGTCGGCCAGCAGGCGCAGGCCGACGTGCCCCGACTCCACGCCGGCCGGATCGAACCCGGCGCCGTCGTCGCTGACGGTGAGCTCGACGGGGCCCCCGTCAGGGGCCGCGACGGTGACCATCGCGTGCGATGCCCGCGCGTGGCGCCGAACGTTCGACAGCGCCTCGCGGATGGCCCGGTACACCGCCTCCTGGGTGCGCCCGGGCAGCTCGATGCTCGGGTCGATGCGCACGTCGATGTCGACGTCGGCCGGGCCCGCGGCGACCAGGTCGGCCACGGCACCCGCCAGTCCGACCTGACTCAGGTTGGGCGGGTAGATCTCGACGAGCAGGGAACGCAGGCTGCGGACGCTGCGCCGCGTGGAGGTGGCTGCCGCACTGAGCTCCCGGGCGTGTGGCGCATCGGCATCGGCCAGGGCATCCAGGGAGTAGGTGACCCCGACGAGGTCCTGGACCACGCCGTCGTGCAGGTCGGCGGCGATCGTCCGCCGCTCGTGGTCGGACGCAGCCAGGGACTGGGCGAGCAGCCGTTCCCGCTCGTCCTGGCTGGCCTGGAGCCGTCGCGCGAGGCGCCAGCTGAGCAGCGCCTGCACGGCCCCGAGCAGCAGCAGCCCAGCGAGCACCACGGGGGCGAACGCGCGCAGGATCCGCTGCGTCACGGCATCGATCCCCGCAGTGGACTGGTAGGTCTCGAACAGCAGCCGACTGCCGTTCGGCTCCTCGATCGCGACGTACACCTCCAGGAGCTCCTCGAAGTCGGACTGGTCGGCGTTCTCCACCTCCGACAGGTCGGAGAGCTCCGCGCTCGACTCGCCCGTGGCGAGCACCTCCTGCTGGTCCGCGCCCAGCGGGAACCGGGTGCCGATCCCCTCGAGGTCGTCGGAGTAGAGGATGGTCCCGTCGGCGCTCCACACCTTGGCAGCCACGATCTGGTCGCTGAGGACCGACGCCACGACGACGGCGTCGAAGTCGTCGCGGGCCTGCGGGTCCCCCGCGACCAGCCCGGGGGTGACGGCGGGCTCGATGACGGCGCGTGCCAGCATCTCGGTGGCCTGCTCGGCCTGGTGGACGGCCTCGCCGGTGGCCACGGTCCGGGCGGTCCAGAAGGTGCCGACCCCGATGCATGCGGCTGCGACCGTGCTCAGCAGTGCGGAGACGGCCACCTCGCGTCGGACGGTCACACGCCCATTGTGGACGCGTGACCGTCCCTCGGGTGGAGCCACTCCTAGACGGTCAACGAGGCGCGGCACACCTCACCGGTGCGCGCGTTGCGTGCGGTGGCCGAGATCCGCTGGCTGCCGGCGGTGTCCGACGTCCGCCGCTCGACGCTGAAGGAGCCGCTGGGGGCCTGGGTGGTGCGCCTCCCGGAGGCGAACACCGATCCGTTGGAGCGAAGGGTCCAGGTCCAGCTCTGTCCGACCCTGTTGACGTCGACCTCGAGCTCGACCTCCATCCGGCCGTCGTCGGGCTTGGCCTTGAGCTTCCAGTCCGCCCGCTTGGAGCAGTCGCCGCGGACGATGACCCGGCCGTCACCGTCCTTGGCCGAGGCGGGTGCCGTGGCGGTCAGCCCGCCGATCATGAGGACGGCCAGGGCGGTGGATCCGAGGCGACGGGTGGTGGTCATGTGCGGTACTCCTTGAGGTGGGTGTGCCTCGAGTCTGTGGCGTGCGAGGTCGCAACCACCATCGGACCTTGGTCGTAGGACCAGCACCGGGGGCGGGCGGGCCGCTCAGCGGCTGGCGCGCAGGTCGTCGTCCGGCTGGCTGACACTGCCGTGGCCCAGCTCCCACAGGCGGATGCCCCCGGAGATGCCCGCCTCGTTGGGGACGATCGTGACGTCCGCGCCGAGGTCGAGGGTGAGGCGCTGGGCGTTCCCGCCGCCGACGTAGAGCCGGTCCCAGACGAACATGGGGCGCAGGCCGTCCACCGCCTTGCGGACGCGCCGCGACCAGCGCTTGGCGCCGAGCTCGCGGCGCGCGAGGTCGCCGATCCACTCGTCGTAGATCACGCCCTTGCGGACGGGTGAGCGCGAGAGCTCGATCTTCGGCGCGAGGCTCCCGTCGTCGAACACCGCGCATCCCAACCCCGTGCCCAGCGTGAACACCACCTCGAGGCCCTCCCCGGACACGACGGCCGCACCGTGGACCTCGGCATCGTTGACCACGCGGGTCGGGATCCCCAGCCCCCGCGCGAGCGCGGTCTGGGCGTCGAAGTGGTCCCAGGCCCGTTCGAGGTCGGGATCCACCGGGGAGTGCGGGCCACCGGTGGTGATGTAGTGCGGGGTCGTGATGACCCGGCCATGCCGGATCATCCCCGGGACGCCCACGGTGGCGCGGTCGGCCGGGGGCAGGTCCTCAGCCAGGTGGCAGAGGACCTCGACGAACCGCTGTGGCGGCATCGGGTAGGGGGTCGGGATCCGAACGGGATCGGCAACCATCGCCCCGTCGGGATCCAGGACCGAGCCCTTGAGCCCGCTCCCGCCGCAGTCGATGGCCAGTGTGCGCTCGAGTTCCACAGAGCACAGGGTGCCGCATCGGGCCCGGTCCACGCCGCGCCAGAGCCCCAGGATCGCATCGGATGCGCTGCGCGCCGTCCGTGATCGGTTCGGAGCCCGACGAACGCGACCCGCTCGAACCCGACGCGATCCGGGGGAGGGGGCGGCAGGCGACGCGGATGGGACAGAATCCCTGCATGACCTCTGCTGCCAGCGCTGTGCCGTCGCCCCGAGGGTCTGTCGGGGATGCGGTCCTCGACGCGCTGGAGGCTGAGGCGATCTGGGCGCTGCGCGAGACGGCTGCTGCGTTCCGCAACCCCGTGATGCTCTACAGCATCGGCAAGGACTCCGGGGTGATGCTGCACCTGGCGGCCAAGGCGTTCGCCCCGGGGCCGATCCCGTTCCCGGTGCTCCATGTGGACACCACGTGGAAGTTCCGCGACATGATCACCTTCCGCGGGCAGATGGCCGAGCAGTACGGCCTGGACCTGCGCGTGGCCACGAACACCGAGGCGGTGGCCGAGGGCGTCACCCCGTTCAGCCACGGCGCGCAGGAGTACACGCGGCTGATGAAGACGGTCGCCCTGCGCACGGCCCTCGACGAGGGCGGCTACGACGCGGCGATCGGCGGGTCGCGCCGCGACGAGGAGCGCAGCCGCGCCAAGGAGCGGATCTTCAGCCTGCGGATGCCGGGGCACCGGTGGGAGCCGCGCCGCCAACGCCCGGAGCTGTGGCACACGGTCAACGCCCACCTCGCGCCCGGCCAGACGATGCGCACGTTCCCGCTGTCGAACTGGACGGAGATCGACGTCTGGCACTACGTGCGTCGCGAGGGCCTGCCCGTCGTGCCGCTGTACTTCGCCGCGATGCGCCCGACGGTGGTCCGCGGTGGCCAGCTGATCGTGGTCGACGACGACCGGATGGCGCTCGAGCCCGGAGAGGTCCCCGTCGAACGCCTGGTCCGGTTCCGGTCGCTGGGCTGCTACCCGCTCAGCGCCGCAGTGGCCTCCCCGGCGGCCACCCTGGATGACGTGATCGCCGAGATGGAGGGCTCGCGGCAGTCCGAGCGCGCGGGCCGGATGATCGACGGCGAGGGCGGAGCCTCGATGGAGGCCAAGAAGGTCGAGGGGTACTTCTGATGGGGCTCATCCGCCTGGTCGCCTGCGGCAGCGTCGACGACGGCAAGTCCACGCTGATCGGCCGGCTGCTGGCCGACACCGACTCCGTCCCCGAGGACACCCTCGAGCTGGCGCGCACGGTCCGCCGCGCCGGGTCGACGATCCCGGCGGGCGAGATCGACTACTCGCTGCTCACCGACGGCCTGGAGGCCGAGCGCGAGCAGGGCATCACGATCGACGTGGCCTACCGGCACATGGCGCTCCCCGACGGCCGCCGGGTCGTGATCGCCGACGCGCCGGGTCACGAGCAGTACACCCGCAACATGGCCGTGGCCGCCTCGACGGCCGATGTCGCGCTTCTGCTGGTGGACGCCGCCCGCGGGGTGACCCGCCAGACCTACCGGCACCTGACCATCTGCGCGCTCATGGGCGTGCACCACGTGATCATCGCGGTGAACAAGCTCGATGCCGTCGGCTTCGACCACGCCCGGTACTCCGAGCTCGCCGACGCGGTGGCCGGAGCCGCCGCCCGCCTGGACTTCTCCCGGGTCACCGTCATCCCGGTCAGCGCCCTGGCCGGGGACAACGTCACGACCGTCTCCCCGCGCACCGAGTGGTACGCCGGCCCCACGGTCATCACCGCCATCGGCGAGACCCACGAGCTCGACGCGCTCCCGGCGACGGCCTCCCGGCCGGCGCGGGTCCCGGTCCAGACGGTCGTCCGCGCGGACGGTTTCCGCGGGGTGGCCGGCACGCTGGTCACCGGACAGCTCGCGGTCGGCGACGAGGTGTCCGTGGCGGGGGCCGGCGTGACCGGCCGGGTCGGTCGGTTGCTCGTGGCCGGCACCGATCGGGAGCGTGCGACGGCCGGGGACGCTGTCGCCATCGAGCTGCTGCCCGACCTCGATGTCACCCGCGGCGACCTGCTGGAGTCGGCCGGGGATCAGGTGGTCCCGGCCGACCGGTTCTCCGCCGATGTGGTGTGGCTCGGCGAGGAGCCGCTGGCCCACGGGCGGTCCTACCTGCTGGTCTGCGGCCCCCTGGTCGTCCCCGCGGTGGTCACCAGCGTCCGCCACCGACTGGACGTCACGACCGGATCCGAGGATGCGGCCCGAGTGCTGCGCCTCAACGACGTCGGTCGGGTCGAGGTGGCCACGGACCGCCCGGTGCCGATCGAGCCCTACCTGCACAGCCGGGACACCGGTGGGTTCGTCCTCGTGGACCGCCTGTCCGCCGACACCGTCGCCGCGGGCATGGTGCGCTACGCCCTGCGCCGCTCGGCGAACGTGCGCAGCCATGAGTTCGTCGTCGACCGCACCGCCCGTGAGCGCCTCAACGGGCACCGCGGCCGGGCTGTCTGGCTCACCGGGCTCTCCGGTTCGGGCAAGTCCACGATCGCCGATGCCGTGGAGCGCGACCTGCATGCCCAGGGGGTGCGCACGTTCGTCCTCGACGGTGACAACGTGCGTCATGGCCTGAACAAGGACCTCGGCTTCACGGCCGAGGACCGCGCCGAGAACGTGCGCCGCGTGGCCGAGGTCGCCCGCCTGATGGTCGAGGCCGGCACGGTGGTGATCGTCGCGCTGGTGTCGCCGTTCCGCGGTGACCGGCGGGCCGCCCGCGACCTGTTCGCCCCGGGGGACTTCGTCGAGGTGTTCGTGCGGACCCCGGTGGAGGTGTGCGCCGCCCGGGACCCCAAGGGCCTCTACGCGAAGGCGGCGTCCGGCGAGCTGCCCAACCTCACGGGCGTCGGCCAGGACTACGAGGAGCCGTTGTCCCCCGACCTGGTGGTTGCCGGCGACGGGGATTTGCAGCAGGCTGTGGCCGCGGTCGTGGCGGCTGCGACCGGGGCTGGGACGCAGGGGGACTGAGATGGACGCTCGTCGAAGCATCTGGCCGGCCTTCCTGTCCGGGCTCGTCGGCCTCGGCCTGATCATCGGCGGCATGGCCCTTCCCTGGGTCGATGGCCGCGAGGGGTCGACGCTTCCGTGGCGGTCGGTCCTGCCGTGGGACCTCGCCCAGGCGGAGGTCCAGTCGATGCTGGCCTCGATCGCCCTGCCGATCGTCGTGGCGGCGGGGTTCTGCCTGCTGGCGATCCTCGTGCGGGTGCGCGGGCTGGCGATCGCCCTGTCCTTCGTCGTCCTTGGGCTGCAGATCGCGTGGTTCGCCTCCGAGGCGTTCCGCCGCTCCCGGGGCGACCTGCTCGTCTCGCAGCTCGAGGTGGGGGCCTGGCTGGCCCTCCTCGGAGCCATCCTGGTGATGGTGGGCGCGTTCCTGACCCCACGCTGGGAGCCCGTGGTCCGCTGACGCGGGACGGGTGTCGGGCGGCACTGTCTCGGCCGGGCGTCTGTGGGAAGGCCAGGTGTCTGTGGGAAGGACCGTGCGGCCGTTCCGGTCGAACCGCCCGGTCGGTTTCCGGGGTCCCAGCGACGCCCATCGGACCTCGCGCCCGTTCGCGTCGAACCTGATGCGCCGACCCGACCGGGTTCAACGCGAACAGCCGCAAGGTCCGCCTCGCGGGCACCGGGACCGTGCCGTTTCGACGCGAACGGGTGCGAGGTTGGTCGGATCCCGGTGGGCGACTCGCTCGCGTGTCCTATTCCCCACCATTCCGATCGGGTATGATGGCGAGCATGTTCCTGACGGTCCTCGTGTTCGCGTTCGTCGGCGCTGCCGCACAGATGGTGGACGGGACCCTGGGCATGGGCTTCGGCGTCACGTCGGCGACGCTGCTGACCCTCCTGGGGTACTCCGCCGTCGCGGCCTCGGCGGGAACCCACGCGGCGAAGATGGGCACGACCTTCGTCTCGGGAATCAGCCACTGGCGCGAGGGCAACGTGGACTGGCGGGTGCTCGTGGTCATGGCGCTGCCCGGTGCGGTCGGCGCCTTCATCGGGGCCGTGATCCTCACGACCGTCGCGTCCAACGCCGCGCGGCTGTGGATGGCCTGCATCCTGTTCCTCCTCGGGCTGGTGATCATCGCGCGCTTCGGCTTCGGCCGGAACCTGTTCCCCGTCGTGCGTGCCCGCACCCGGCATCTCTGGCCGGTCGGGCTGGTCGGGGGACTCGTGGACGCGACGGGCGGCGGCGGATGGGGCCCGGTGGCGACGCCCTCGCTGCTGACCCTCACCCGGCACGAGCCGCACCGCGTGGTGGGGACGGTCAACGCCGCCGAGTTCTTCGTGGCGGTGGCGGCGTCGGCCGGCTTCCTGTTCGGAGCCGGCGACTCGGGCGTGCCCTGGCTGCCCGTGCTCGGCCTCGTCCTCGGTGGAGCGCTGGTCGCCCCGGTCGCTGCCCGGCTGGCCCGGCGCGCGCCCACGGCGATCCTCGGCGTGTGCGTCGGCGGCATGGTGCTGGTCAGCAACGCCGCGGTGATCTCGAAGGTCCTCGGGGTCCCGGGGGCGGTTGCCGGCATGGCCGTCCTGGGCCTGATCGTGGCGACGGGATGGCTGGCCCTGCGGGTTCACCGCGCGGGGATCCCGGCCGCCGCTCCCGAGGTGGATGAGCCGGCCACGATCCTCTGAGCTGCTCGGGACCGCGACCGATCGCAGCGAGCTGGGACGCGCACCCTTGGGCGGCTCGACCCGACCGGGCAACCGGTCGGCCGACATGCCACGATGGGCCGGTCATCACCACTCGCAGGAGGAATTGCATGTCCGAGCTCGACGATCGTTTCACCGCTGCTGCTGACGCCTCGAAGACGCTGCCGGTGCGCCCCGACAACGACACGCTGCTGCAGATGTACGCCCTGTACAAGCAGGCCACGGTCGGGGACGTCGAGGGCAAGCGGCCGGGCTTCACGGATCCGGTCGGCAAGGCGAAGTACGACGCGTGGGACAAGATCAAGGGCATGTCGGCCGACGACGCCAAGGCGGCGTACGCCGAGCTTGTGGAGGGTCTCGCGGGCTGACCGGCGATTACCGCGGGCCACGACCGTTCGGGTACCCTGTGGGCGTCCGTCGGACGGGGAGGCGTCGCCTAGTCAGGTCTATGGCGCCCGCCTGCTAAGCGGGTTTGGGGTTTAGAGCCCCATCGAGGGTTCAAATCCCTCCGCCTCCGCCGCGTGCACGCTGGTGGCCCCGGGTCAGCCCGGGGCCACTGCCGTGTCGGCGGTGGGCGCGGGGGGTGGTGCGGTGGGTCGTCGAGGATTTCGCCATCGTCGGCCGGGTCGGGTAACCTTGGGCCGTCCCGACGGGGCAGTGCGCCTGTAGCTCAGCGGATAGAGCATCTGACTACGGATCAGAAGGCCAGGGGTTCGAATCCCTTCAGGCGCGCCAGCAAGTCAGCAGTCCCCAGGGGTGTTGTCCGGGGATCCAGGCGAGTGCCATCGTAGGTGCCATGCTTGGTGGAAGTGGCACGATCTCGATGACGGCCCGGTGCATAGGCCTGCTGTCCTGCACGCGGCGTGGGGCGTGACGTTCGTGAGGCGCCGTGGCGACAGGTAGCGCGCCGGCCCCCGCCGGGGCGGTCATCCGCCGGCGTGGGGACCTCATCGCGGCCGGGGTCGGCCTGGGCGTCTACCTCATGTCCGCGGTTGTCGCTTCGTCCGAGGCCGTCCCCGCCTTTGAGCAGGACCTGTTCCACCTGGTCAACGGACTGCCGGACTGGCTGCGTGGGATCGCGTACCCGGTCCAGCTGCTCGGCGTGCTCGTGGCCCCGTTCGTGCTCGCAGGTGTCGCCGCGCTGCTGCGCCTGTGGCGGCTGGCACTGGCGCTCGCGGTCCTACCGGTGCTCAAGTACGCCGTGGAGTACGGCGTGGTGAAGCAGACCGTGGTCAGGGCACGGCCGTTCCAGTCCGTCTGCGCGGAGGACCCCTCGTGCGGGCAGTTCCGGGACGTCCCGCTGTACGGACCCGCATTCGTTTCCGGGCATGCGATCATCGCCGGTGCAGTGGCCGTCATCCTCCTGCCCTACCTCGGGCAGCGGTGGCGCGCGGTCGTCGTCCTCCTCGCCCTCGCAGTGGCGCTTGCTCGCGTGTATCTCGGGGCGCACAACCCGCTCGACGTCGTCGGCGGCATCGCTGTGGGCGTGGTTGTCGGCTCGCTGATCAACCTCGCCGTCGGCGTGCCCGCAGGACCGCCCGCACGCGGCGCGACCGACCAGCCCCGTGTGGGCCCCTGAGCACGACTGCGCCAGGATTTGTGGTGCCCCGCGCGGGCGACCATCGAGAGTGCGATGAAGGGTCGCCAGCCAATTGACCCGGACGCTGGTGCCCGAGCACGATATTCCCAGCGGCAGAAGCCTGCACGGACCGCTCCTGCCGCCACGCTTGTCAGCCGCTTGGCGGCCGCCGAGAGCTAACCGCAGATGCCCGATGCAGCCGGAGGTCGTCACAAGTGACGCGCCCTTCGGCCCGGACGCCGGGTTGATCCTGGGAGGCGGAGTGGAGTCAGATGCCTTGGGCCAGCACCGGCTGGCACCGCTCCTTCCGACCCCGAGGGAGTCGACGGTCCCGTCTGAATCCGCGCTCGGGGAGGTCGGCTGTCGGCGGACTCTGCGGGTGGCTGGAGTCAGGTTGTCCGGACGCCGGCGCCGCCCGTCCGGGGACAAGCCGCCGCTGCCCCGCGAGCTGGGCACCAGCGGACGGATCTGGCTGGCCGTCGGACTGTGCAGCGTCCTGATCTGGATCTTCCTGTTCGCGGTCCCGGGTACCGGCGACTGGTGGGGCCGCACCGACAACCAGGTCCTTCAATGGTTCGCCGACATCCGGGGCCCGACTCTGACCACCCTGATGCTCGGGCTGCATGCCCTCGGGTCGTCATGGTTCATCCGGCCACTGCGCTGGGTCGCCATCATCGTCCTGGTGCTCTACCGCAAGTGGCGGATCCTGGCCGGCGTGCTGGTCGCCTTCATGATCGAGGGCCTCGTGGTCAGCCTCGTCGCCCAAGCGGTGCACCGGCCCCGGCCCTTCGTGGAGATCATCGGCGACTGGGTCGGGTACTCCCACCCGTCTCGGCCAGTGGCAGCGCTGGCGGTCACCCTGGTGGTGATCGGCTTGAGCCTGATCCCCAAGGGCAAGGTGCGTCGCTCCTGGTTCGTCGCAGCCGCGGCGTTGGTCAGCCTGCTGGGACTGGCCCGCATGTACCTGGGCGTGGACCACCCATCCGATGTGGTCATCGGTGCCGTGCTGGGACCGGTCATCGGCGTGATCGCCTTCCGTATCATCGCGCCCGAGGCAGTGTTCCCGGTCTCCTACCACCGGGGCCGCAGCGCCCACCTGGACGTGTCCGGCCGCCGTGGGGAGGCGATCCGTCGCGCCCTCGAGGAACAGATGGGCATCGAGGTGCTGTCCCTCGAGCCGTTCGGCCTCTCCGGATCAGGGGGCTCGACGCCGCTGCGGATCGAGGTCGCCGGGGACCCGCCCCGCACGATCTTCGGGAAGCTCTACGCGCAGAACCACCTTCGCGCCGACAGCCTGTACAAGATCGCCCGCACCGTGCTCTACGGCTCCCTGGAGGACGAGGTGCGCTTCAGCTCCGTGCGCCGACTCGTCGAGTATGAGGACTACATCCTGCTCAAGCTCAAGGACGCCGGCCTGCCCTCACCGCAGCCCTACGGCTTCGTCGAGCTCACCCCGGAACGGGAGTACCTCATCGTCACCGAGTTCCTCCAGAACGCCAAGGAGATGGGCGAGGTGGAGCTCACCGACGAGATCACCGACGACGCGCTGCTGGTCGTTCGGCGGCTGTGGGACGCCGGCCTGGCCCACCGCGACATCAAACCGGCGAACGTGATGGTGCGTGACGGCCACGTCGTCCTGATCGACCCCGCCTTCGCGACGGTGCGGCCCTCGCCGTGGCGCCAGGCGGTCGACCTGGCCAACATGATGATCATCCTCGCCCTGCGCTCCGACCCTGACCGCGTCTACCAGCGAGCCCTGCTCCTGTTCTCCCCCGATGACATCGCCGAGGCCTTCGCCTCCACCAGGAGCGTCACCGTCCCCTCGCAGTCACGCTCGTTCCTCACCGCGTTGAAGCGCCGGGAGGGGACCGACATCATCGCCCGGTTCCGGGAGCTGGCGCCCCCTCGCGACCCGATCTCCATCCAGCGGTGGAGCCTGCGCCGGGTGTGGCTGACCTTCGTCTCACTGATCATCGTGGCCCTCTTCGTCGCACTGCTCGTCGAGAACGTCATGGGGGGCGGATTCATATGACCTCGCGCGTGGCCGTGGCCGCGGTCCTCGGGACGGCCCTGGCGCTCCCGGCCTGCGGCAACCCCCTCGGGATCAACACCCCGGTGTGTGACCAGACCTCCTCGGCGCTGATCCTGTCCGCACAGGCCCTGCCGGGCACGGCGTTCGTCCCGTGCATCAACTCGCTGAAGACAGACTGGGTCTACGACGACCTGCGCGCCCGGCGAGGCAGGGCAGAGTTCGGCCTGGGCTCGCTGAGCATGGGCATGGACTTCCTGCGCGTCACGCTCCAGCCCACCTGCGACACCTCCACCGCGACACAGGTCGTCAGCGACGAGCCCGGGGCACCCCTGTTCGTCGACGTCCACAGCGACGATCAGGTGGAGGTCGTGGTGGTCCCCGACGACACCGGCACGGAGGTCTCCCAATACGCCGACTCGATCGTGCGCGAGCTCCACAGCATGGTGCTCGGCGACCGCACGCTCACGGTCCACCTGGACAGCAGCGCTGCGCCGGTGTCGGGCCGGATCGCTGCGGCGCGTCAGGCTGGCGCAACCGTCCTCCTGGTCACCGTCCGCGACTCGGAGGAGAGGACCGTGACGATCATGCTTCCCGGCGAGGACACCGAGCGCAGCCGGGTCCCTGTTGCGGACATCGCCGACACCCTGCTCAGCACCACTGGGCCGGCCACGTACACCGGGACCTGGTACTACCCCTTCGCCAACGGATGCGTCACCTACACGTTCGACGCCCACGGGAGCGGCGTGGCCACCATCGAGGCCGACGTGAAGGCAGCCCTCGGCCTCCACGACGCCGAAGCCATGCGCAAGCAGGGTCGAGACGCCGGTTACGACGTCCGATGAGACTTCGCACCTCCGGTGGCGGGCCACGCGCGGCGGTGGGGGTGGTGCGTGGGGAAGGTGCGGCGACGGTCGACCACCGGCTGTCATGCCTCGGTGGAGAAGGTCAGCTCCGCGGGCAGTGGTGGAGCAGACTCGGTCCGCCACGATCGCCTGCGGCGCCAGACGACGTAGGTGACTGTCCCGAGCAGGATCGGAAGGACGTAGGTGAGCAGCCGGAAGAGGAGCACGGCAGCGACCACCTGCGCGGCGTCGCCTCCTGCCCTGGTCAGGCCGGTGATGAGGGCGAGTTCGACCACCCCGACGCCGCCTGGGGTGAGCGGGATGGCGGTGAGCAGGCGTGCGAAGGCGAACACCGCGAGCACCTCGGCCCAGCTGACCTCCTCGTCGGAGACTCCCATGACGCGCAGCGAGGTGAGGAGCACGAGGTAGAGGGCGGCGTGGCTGAGGATGGTGGCGGCGGTGAGCCTGATCCACCGGTGCCTGACGAGGCCGATCACCCGGTTCCGGAACTTGACGACCGCAAGGTCCCAGCCGTGCACCGGGGGTCGCCGGACGAGGCGGAGGAATGCCGTTGCCCACGCGCCGGTCACCACACCGACCCGGGCGGCGAACTGCTCGCTGCGTAGGATCAGGGCGAAGATGACGATGGCGGCGACCAATCCACCGACGGCGAGCAGGGCGGCGAGCAGCTGGCCTCCCCCTCGTTCGCCCTGCACGGCAAGCAGGGCCAGAGCGAGGACGGGCGTGGCCAGCTTCAGCCAGTTGTTCCAGATCCCGGTGACGACGATCGACACCGTGGCCCGAGCCTTGGAGAAGCCCCAGGACGAGAGGATCGTGTAGGTGAGCCCGACGGCGATCGCACCCCCGGCCGGCACCGAATTTGCCACGGCCGTGGTCGACTGCGTGAGCACCGCCGCCTGCGGGTAGGTGAGGCCCGGGGTGGCGATCACGATCACGATCCAGTAGGTGAACAGGTTGAACCCCGTCATGGCGATCAGGACAGCGACCTCACGCCAGGTGAGGGTCTGGATGGCAGCCCGCACCTCGGAAATGTCGGCCACCTGCTGGAACACGTACCAGAGGATGGCGGTGAGCAGCACGAGTGAGACGACGGCCTGAAGGGCCTTGCCCACGACGGGGCTGAGGCGGGGCCTCCGCCCTGCCTTCGACGCAGTGCCATCCGTTCCATTCCTGCCGCTGCCGACGGGAACGGTCGGTGCGGGCCCGCCCGCCTCGCGGCCCTCGGTCATGTCGTCGCCCTCTCCCCGCGAGTGACGACGGTGGGGGAGGCGGGTACTCCGATGATCAGGTTGGCGGCAGAACCGGCAGCGACGCCGAGGGCGGCGCCGCCGATCAGGTCGAGGGGGAGGTGTGCGCCCACGTACATCCGTCCGACGCCCACGATCACGAGGAGGCTCAGCGGGAGCCACCGCCAGCGGGCCGGCAGGTGTGGGGTGAGGATGACGGTGAGGGCTCCGGCGACTGCCGCGTGGCCCGACGGGTAGCCGAGGCTGCCGATGCCGAAGGTCTCACGACCCTCGGTGACGTCGGCGATCAGTGCCGAGGGTCGGCCCCTGTCGACCCATCCCTTGGCCACCTTCGCCAGGAGGTACACGCCGACCCCCCCGATGGCCATCGCCGCCGCCAGACGAGTCCGTCGCATGCACGAGGGCGACGACGATGAGGATCGGGATGGTCACGAACACGCCGTACTGCATGAACGGCCAGATCCCGACGTAGAGGATGTCGGGCAGGCCGTTCACGACCCGGAAGAGACCTGTCTCACCGGGCGCCACGCCACGCGATGCGACGAGGGCTGAGGCGGCGAACACGACCAGTCCGACCACCACGCCCACGGCATCGGACCTACGCCCGGGCATCACCCAGTCAGGCTACGACTCGTGCCTCGCCGATCGCCAGAGGCAAGCGCGGCACCGCCAGAGGTGCGGCGACGCCCCACCACGCCCTCCGGAGCGGAGGCCGACGTCGCGACCAGGATCGCCATCGTGGGCACCAGTTCCCCCGGGCGATGTCAGCGCGGTCGATGACGGGCCTGCAGGTGAGGCTGCCAGTTCGCTCAAGTCCCTCCCGGCCCCGGCCGATGACCAGTGGGTGAGGTCGTGCTCGGGCGCGCGCTGGGATCTGCTTCGCCGACCCCGGGATGCGGGGGCGGCCAGGCTGGAGTTCGCCGTGATGGTCGCCATCTTCACGACGTGGATCATCCTGAGCCTCGTCATGTTCCAGCAGGCCACTCGCGGTGCCGACACCGGCGCGACCGCGGCCGTGCCCATGGCCCAGCCCAGGTCGCCGACGGCAGCGCGGACGACGGCGGTGCCCTTGGCCCCCGTGCCCACGACGTCAGCGCCCGCACAGTCAGCGCCCACGACAACCGCACCGAGACAACCGCACCCGAGACAACGGCGGCTGAGACAACGGCACCCACGACGACCGCACCCACGACGACCGCACCGCCACGACCACGACATCTGAGCCCACGACGGCGGCCCCCGCACTGGCTCCGCCAGCCACGACGGCACCGACGACCGCACCGGCCGCGCCTCCGCCGTCGCCGACCACGCCGCCTGCGGACTCCATGCCCGCGGCCGTGCCGCCCACACCGGCCGCGCCCACCCCCGCAGCCACGCACACCGGCCGTGCCCCCGCCCCCGCCCCCGCCCACGCCCGGCCCGACCCTGGCCCTGACTGCGTCTGTGGCGAAGAAGGACACCCTCGCCGCCAACCTCCTGGGTGGGCTCACCCCGGCTGGCACGCTCACCGCGATGACCGTCACCGAGGGCGGTGGCGACCTGGTCTGGACGACGGCGGCGGGCGACTACGTGTTCAACGCGCCCAACGGCAAGGACACCACCGTCCTGACGTTCACCTACGTCCAGAACGGGATCCCGGTGCCGGGCAACACCCTGACGATCTGGACCGGCTAGTCCGCCGAACCCGCTACGGGACGCTGCGGATCCGCGTGACCAGCACCGCGGACAGCAGCGTGACGGCCGCGGTGAGCAGGTAGAGGCCGGTGTACCCGCCGGAACTGGTGACGATCGGCGCCGCGATGACGGGTGCCAGCACCTGCGGGGCGCTGTTGGCGATGTTGATCACGCCGAGGTCGCGCCCGCGATCGACCGCGCGGGGCAGGACCTGGGTGACCAGCGCCTGGTCGACGCCGAGGTACATCCCGTAGCCCAGCCCGAGGATGAGTGCCGCCAGCATCGCCGCGGGGAACACGGGGAAGAACGCGAGGATCACCGCCGCCACGGCCATGACGCAGGTGGCGGCGATCACATAGATCTTGCGGCGCCCGGAGCGGTCCGACAGCGAGCCGAAGACCACCGCGGTGAGGATCGTGCCCAGCGCGTAGAGGGCGATCAGCACGGTCTGCCCCTGCTCGGGCTCGGCGTACCCGACCTCGTCCTGCAGCCAGAACAACAGGTAGAGGGTGGCCATCGCGTTGCCGAGCATCATGAGGAAGCGGGTGAGCCACGCCCAGGCGAAGTCCGGGTAGAGGCGCGGCGAGATCCAGAACCCCCGCAGCCACGCCCCGAGGCTGAACGGGGGCTGCTGCGCGCGGGGCAGCGGGATGTCCCGCGCCCCGAACGTGAAGGGCAGGACCAGGACGACCAGGAGCAGGGCGGTGATCACGAGCCCGGTGCGCAGGTCGGTGACGACGAACGACACGATCGCGACCCCGAGCACGATTCCCGCGGTCTGGGCCAGGCCGATCCACCCCGAGACCAGTCCGCGCTGGCGGACGGGGACCTGGTCGGGGACCGTGGCCGTCAGCCCGGCGTAGGACGCGTTGATGGCCATCTGGGCCAGGAACCAGATGACCGCAAGGCCCAGGACCGTGCCCGGGATCCCGAGGGCGACGATCGCCACGCCGCCGGCGACGGCGCCGAGGAGGACCCAGGGCTTGCGCCGCCCCCAGCGGGCTGTGGTCCGGTCCGACAGCGCACCTGCCAGTGGGTTGAAGACGATCGAGGCGAACGCCCCGGCGCCGGTGATCCAGGCCAGTGCGGCCTCCTTGCTGTCCGGTGCGACGTCCTGGGCCAGCCGGGGCAGCAGGTTCTGGATGGGCGTGTAGAACGCCATCATGATGCCCAGGTTGGCCAGCACGACGGCGGTGATGAATCCGCGTCGGACCGGGACGGTCGGCTCCTCGAGCGCCCCCGGGAGCAGCTCCGGCTCCGTGCTCATGCCCCGTCACGCAGGAACGCGCGGTACCAGGCGTACGAGGTCTTCGGGATGCGCCGCTGCGTCGGGTAGTCGAGGTGCAGCAGGCCGAAGCGCGGACGGTACCCCTCGGCCCACTCGAAGTTGTCCATCAGCGACCACACGAAGTAGCCGCGGACGTCGACGCCGGCGTCGATCGCCTCGCCCAGCGCTGCCACGTGCCCGCGCAGGTACTCCACCCGCTGTGGGTCCTCGACGTGCGGCTCGGGGTCCTCGACCAGCTCCTCGACGAAGGCCGCGCCGCTCTCGGTGACCATGACCGGTGGGAGCCTGTCGGCGTACCGCTCGTGGATCCCCACGAGGACGTCACGCAGGCCGCTGGGGACCACCGGCCAGCCCATGGCGGTCTGCTCGAACTCGTCCATCACGACCTGCTCGAAGGGCAACGGGTTGCCAGGTCCCGGGGCCTTCACCCGTGTGGGGTTGTAGTAGTTCACGCCGAGCACGTCCAACGGCTGGGCGATGGTCGCCAGGTCCCCGTCCTGGACGCAGGAGCGGTCGGTGGGCACCCCGACCTCGTCCAGGCCCGGATAGGTCCCGAGCAGGCAGGGGTCCATGTAGGTGCGGTTCTGGATGGCGTCGAGGGCGGCTGCCGCAGCGGCATCCTCGGGGGAGTCGCTGGCCGGCACGATCGGCGACAGGTTGTGGCTGATGCCGATCGTGGCGCCGGGCACCTCGGCGCGGATGGCCTGCGCGCCCAGCCCGTGCGCGAGCAGGACATGGTGCGTCGCCGGGAACGAGTCGAAGAGCAGCGCCCGTCCCGGGGCATGGGCACCGAACGCATAGCCGTGGGTGGAGATCACGACGGCCTCGTTGATGGTGATCCACGTGTGCACCCGGTCGCCGAGGCGCCGGGCGACGTGGCCCGCGTACTCGGCGAAGCGATAGGCGGTGTCGCGCTCCATCCAGCCGCCACGGTCCTCGAGCGGCTGGGGGAGGTCCCAGTGGTAGAGCGTCAGGGCCGGGGCGATGCCGCGCTCGAGCAGCCCGTCCACGAGCCGCTCGTAGAAGTCGAGCCCGCGCGGCTCGACCGCGCCCTCCCCGGTGGGCACCACTCGCGGCCAGGAGACGGAGAAGCGGTAGGCGTTCACCCCGAGGTCGGCCATGAGCGCCACGTCCTCGGCCCAGCGCACGTAGTGGTCGCAGGCGATGTCGCCGGTGGACCCGTCGGCGATCCGCCCGGGTGTGTGGGCGAAGGTGTCCCAGATCGAGGGACCCTTGCCGTCGGCGTCCCAGGACCCCTCGATCTGGTGGGCCGCGGTCGCGGTGCCCCAGAGGAAGTCGGAGGGGAAGGCGGCGCGGGTGCGCCCGTCGGACAACGTGCCGGGGTCACCCGGTCTCCACGGGGTGCTCATGGCCCGCAGCCTGCCACGCACGGGCCTCCCGTGGCTGCCTGAAGCCTCAGCCCGCGCCCAGGACCAGGCGCGCGATGTCGTCGGGCGTGGTGGCACGCACGTCGATGGTCTCCTCGGGTATGGCGTGGGTCTGGTGCCCCCACCCCACCGCGACCGCGAGGACGCCGGCCGCCCGGGCGGCGAGCATGTCGCCCGGGCTGTCGCCGACGAACACGGCCCGGCTGGCGGGAACCCCGAGCTGCTCGAGGGTCAGGTGGATCATCTCCGGGTTGGGCTTGGGCCCGCTGACGAGGTCCACCGTGACGACCGTGTCGAACAGGGCGTCGAGCCCGTGGGCGCCGAGGACCACCGCAGCGGAGCGGGAGTCGGAGTTGGTCGCCACGGCGGTGGCCACGCCCGCGTCCCGCAGCGTCACGAGCAGGTCGACGATGCCCGGATAGGGCGCGATCCGGGCGACCTCCTGAGCCAGCGCGTCGTGGAAGACGTCGTCGTCGGCGTCGGTGGCCTCGTGCCCCAGCAGCGCGCTGACCAGGTTCCGGGCTGCTCCGAGGTGTGCCACCGGCTCGAGCTCGACGAGCGTGATCTCCCGCCCCACCGCCACCGAGTAGGCGTGCATCGCTGGGATGAAGGTGTTGATCAACGTCCCGTCCTGGTCGAAGACCACCGCCTGGTACTGCCGCACTCCTGTCACCTCGATCTCCTCGCCCGGCTCACAGCTCCCGGACCACCCGCGCCGGGTTGCCGACCGCGACGACCCGGTCGGGGAGGTCCTTGATCACCACCGCGCCCGACCCGACGACCACGTCGTCGCCGATCGTCACGCCCGGGCCGACGATGACCCCGCCACCGAGCCAGACGCGGCTGCCGATCGTGATCGGGAATCCCAGCTCGCGCCCCGAGATGCGCTCCTGCGCATCGACCGGGTGCGTGGCCGTGAGCAGCTGCACCCCCGGCGCGAGCATCGTGTCGTCACCGATCCGGATCTCGGCGACGTCGAGCAGCACGCAGTTGGCGTTGGCGTAGAAGCGCTCACCGAGGTGGATGTTGAAGCCGTAGTCGACATGCAGGTTCGGCTCGATCTCGAACGACTCGCCGGTGCTGCCGAGCAGGTCGGTCAGGATGGCCCTGCGCTGCTCCGCGGCCTCGGGCGGCGTGTGGTTGAACTGGAACTCCAGGGAGCGCGCCCGGGCTCGTGCCTCGACGAGCTCCGGGTCGCTGGAGAGGTACAGCTGGCCCGAGACCATCAGCTGGAACTCGATCCCGGTCGGACGGTAGCTGGACATGGGAGCATTCCTACCAAGTTCGCACGCCTATAGTCCGCCGGGTGGAGATCCTGGGGTGGCTGCGTCCGGCGCGCACGGTCCCGGTCACCCGCTGGCGCTCCCCCTCACGCTGGTCGCCCACCCCGGCGAGCGGGATGGTCCTGCTCATCGGCCTGTATGCGTTCGGCACCGGCGAGGCGCTGATCGTCCAGGGCGGGCTGGGCGTGAGCCCCTGGACGGTGCTGGCGCAGGGCCTGTCCACGATCCTGCCCGTGTCGATCGGTGTGGCCACCTTCCTCGTCAGTGCGGTGGTGCTGCTGCTCTGGATCCCGCTGCGGGAGCGACCGGGGCTGGGGACCCTCGCCAACGCCATCGTGATCGCGATCGCGCTGCAGGTCGGGGTCGCCCTGGTCCCGCAGCCGCAGGCGCGGCCCGCCCAACTGGTCCTGGTCCTCCTCGGGATCGCGATGATCGGCCTGGGCAGCGGCCTCTACCTGACCACCAACCTCGGTCCTGGCCCCCGGGACGGCTGGATGACGGGGATCCACGTGCGCACGGGGTGGCCGGTGGGCCGGGTCCGGCTGGGGATCGAGCTCGTGGTCCTCGGCGTCGGCTGGCTGCTGGGCGGGACGGTCGGGTTGGGCACCGTCCTGTTCGCCGTCCTCATCGGTCCTGCCGTCGCCCAGGGCCTGGCCATCGCCGGGGCGATCGGGGGCGTGCCCGGCGCCGTGGGGCTGGCTGCTGTCGAGGACGAGTTCCCCGAGCTGGACGCCTGATCGCCTCGAGGTGCTCCCACGGGCAGCGCGTGGGCGTGAGTGACACGTAGTCACCCGAGGTCCTGCACGTTCGCCTGTGGGCAGCGTCCCGGGCATAGCCTGCGGCCATGGCCGACGAACCGAGGGACGCGGGGCTGCGCAGCAGTGTGCGCCGTGCCGTGGACGGGGCCTTCGATGCCACGGTCGGCCGTGTCGGCCACACGGTCACCGAGGCGGCCATGGACGTCACCGGGGCCACCGCCCAGCAGGTCATCGAGGACCTCGAGCCGTACCTGATCCAGGAGGCCATCCCGAGGATCGTCGAGGGGCTCACGCCGTACCTGACCGACACGGTCGTGCCGGAGGTGCTGGAGGGCATCACCGGGCATCTCGTCGCGGACACGGTCCCGGAGATCGTCGACGGGGTCACGGCGCACCTGGTGGCGGTGACGGTCCCCGAGGTGGTCGCCGGTGTCACCCCGCGCCTGGTCGCCGACCTGCTCCCCGCCCTGCTGGAGGACCTGCGGCCCTACCTGGAGGCCGAGCTCGTCCCCCGGATCGTCGAGGGCCTCGTCCCCCACATCCAGGAGCAGGTGGCCCCGGAGCTCATCGACGGGCTGATGCCCAAGATCCGCGATCGAGGTGGCCCCGGACCTGATCGAGGCCCTGATGCCGCGGATCGAGGAGCAGATCGCGCCTCAGCTGATCGATGCGCTGATGCCCAAGATCCGCGATCAGGTGGCCCCCGACCTCATCGACGCGCTCATGCCGCGGATCCGTGACGAGGTCGCCCCCCAGCTCGTGGACGCGTTGATGCCCACGATCACCGACGAGATCGCCCCCCAGCTGGTCGACTCCCTGATGCCCAAGATCCGCACCGAGGTCGTTCCCCTGATCCTCGACGACATCGTCGACGATCCGCGTGTCCGCGACCTCATCCGGGAGCAGAGCCAGGGCCTGTTCCTCGACGCGCTGGAGTCCGTCCGCGAGAACCTGGCCGATGCCGATGATCTGGTCGAGCGGATCGGGCGGCGCCTGCTCCGGCAGAAGCCGCGCCCGCAGCCGGAGTCGGCCGTCAGCCTGATGCTCGACGCTGCCGGCGATGAGGACACCACCCCAGCGCGCCTCACGCGCGAGAACCTGGCCGAGCAGCGCAGCGCCTGGCGGGCCATGCCGGTTCACCCGGCCCCGCCCGGACGGGAGTTCGCGCACGCCGGTGCCCTGACCCGCCTGGTGGCCTTCGGCGTGGACGTGACCGTCGTGGGCTGGTTGGTCAGCCAGGGGCTGTCGGCCCTGGTCAACCTGCTGGACTCCCTGTTCACGCCGGTGCCGCAGTGGCTGGTGGTGATCCTCGGCGGGATCGCGGCCTCCTTCGTGCCGATCTACCTCGGGATCTCCTGGTGGCTCACGGGCCGGTCGCTGGGCTCCTGGCTCGTCGGGACCCGGGTCTGCACGCCGGACGGACGCAATCCTGGCTTCGTCCGCGCCCTGGTCCGCAGCTGGGCGGGCGTCCTCGGTGTGGTCATCTGGGTCCTCGCCGGGGTCTTCAGCCTGTTCGACCGCAAGCGCCGCTCGTGGCTGGACCTGCTCCTGCACACCGAGGTTCGCTACGTGGTGCCCCTCGACCAGCAGCGCCGGTACATCCGGGAGGAGCTCCAGAGTCGCCAGGCACAGGCTGCGGCCGGGCTCACCGGCCGCGAGGACGATGCGGACACGGCGCCCTCGACGCCATGAGGCGACCTTAGGCCCGGGACCACGTGTTCGGTCCACGTGCATCGCCGGCCTCGGCGGTAGCCTGCCCCTCAACCGTGATCCCCGTCCCTGGAGGTTGCATGCCCACCCGTCCCGAGCCCCTGCCGGACGGCACGATCATGTTCCACGCAGGGTTCCACAAGACCGGGACCACGGCGCTGCAGTCGGCGTTCGCCAGCAGCCGCCCGCAGCTGATGGAGGCCGGCGTCCTCTATCCCGGCAACCGGCGCTCGCACCACCGGGCGGCCATGGTGGTCACGAAGCGCACCTGGGGGTGGGAGGAGCGGGGCGGCCGTCGCACCGAGCCCAAGTACTGGGGGCGCGTGGCGCGCGCGGCAGCCGCGCACGAGGGCCGGGTGGTGATCTCCAGCGAGGGGTTCGCCCTGGCCGATGACGCCGCCCTGGACCGGATCGTGGATCGCCTCGGCGCCGAGCGCCTGCACGCGGTCTTCACGTTGCGACCGATGGCGCGCCTGCTGGCCTCCTCGTGGCAGCAGTACCTGAAGTACGGGCTTGCGATGCGCTATGAGAACTGGCTGAAGAACGTGTTCGCTGCCCCGCCGGAGTGCCCGCCGACACCCAACTTCTGGCGCCGCAACGACCACGTCGGGATCATGTCCCGGTGGGCCGATCGGCTCGGCCCCGACCGCGTGACCCTGGTCGTCCTCGACGAGGGCGACCGGGACTACCTGTTCCGGACGTTCGAGCACCTGCTCGCCCTCCCCAGCGGAGTGCTGGTCCCGGACCCGGAGCTCAGCGCCAGCAACCGCTCGATGACGGCGGCCGAGGCCGAGATGCTGCGCCAGGTCAACGCCGGCGGGGCCAAGCGCTGGGACTGGCCGCAGTACGAGAAGCTCGTGCGCCGGGGCGCCATCCTGCGCATGGTCGAGTCGCGCACGCCAGAGCCCGACGAGGAGCCACTGGGCACTCCCGAGTGGGCGATCCGGGCGGCGCAGGAGGTCGGCCGGCAGACCGCCGAGCAGGTGGCTGCCCTGGGCATCGCCGTCCACGGTGACCTGTCGAGCCTGGCCGATCCCATCCCGGCGGGCGACCCGCCGACCGACGCCCTGCGGCTGCCGGTGCACGCGGCCGCGGAAGCCGTCCTCGGGGCGATCTCGGGGGCGATGGCCGGCAAGCCGGTTGCGCCCGACTCCGACACGGCGATCAACAAGCTGGACCTGCCCGCAGTGCAGCGCCTGAGCACGAAGGAGGCCGCCGACCTGCTCAAGCTCCGGCTCGGGGAGGCCCGGGAGTGGCGAATGGCGAAGTTGAAGCGCTCGACACGGGCAGCCTTGCGGCGATCCTAGGCACGAGCACCCTCAGCGCCTCGTCGGGGACCGTCGTGCCGGACGCTGGCTCGCTGCCCGACGTGCCCGGCGGCTGCGGTACATGGCGTCGTCGGCACGCGCCACGACATCGGAGAGCCGGTCGGTCGGCCTGAGCTCCGCGACACCCGTGCTGATGGAGATCGGCGCGGGCCTCCCGGCTCGCTCCGGATCGCCGTCCTGCACCGCTGCTGCCAGGCTGCCAGCGATCCGGGCAGCGGCCGTCGCATCGCACAGGGGCAGGAGCAGGACGAACTCGTCGCCGCCCCACCGACCGACCACGTCGCTGCGGCGCACCACGGTCGTGGCCACGCGGGCGACCTCGCGCAGGGCAGCGTCACCGGCGTTGTGGCCGTGGGTGTCGTTGTAGCGCTTGAAGTCATCGAGGTCGAACAGCACCACGGACAGCGGCTGCTCGCCGCGCGTCGCGGAGCTGATGGCATCCTCGGCGATGGCCTCGAAGGCGTGCCGGTTGTAGGCCCCGGTCACGTGGTCGCGTGTGGCTGCGCGGAGCAGCGTCCGGTGGTACCTGTTGATGACGATGACCGCCAGGGCGACGATCGCCAGGCAGGACAACGCCCCGAAGGCGAGGCTGAACCCGAAGGTGCCCAGGTCCGTCGGGGCCGGGCAGGTCTGCTCGGCCCGTGTGGCTGCCAGCCAGGTGCCCGTGATGATGGGCAGGAACCCGGCCGTCAGCGCCATCATCAGGGCCAGCAGGATCCGCCGGCGCTCCCGAGCGAAATCGGCGTCCATCAGTGGCTCCCTCGATGCCGCACACGAGCGGCATCTCAACGGTAGGGCGTGCGATGGCCGGCGGCATCGGGATTCCCCCGGACGGCGCAACGCCCGCCACAGCGCATCAGGTCCGCCCGGGGCGCCATACTCACGCCCAGACCACGACTCCCAGGAAGGGGAGATGCATGTCGGGCAAGTTCGAGCTCTACACGGACAACGCAGGCAAGTTCCGGTTCCGGCTCAAGGCGAGCAACGGCCAGACCATCGCCGCCAGCCAGGGTTACGCCTCGAAGAAGTCCGCCCTCGAGGGGATCGAGTCGGTGCGCAAGCACGCCGCAGACGCCCCAGTCGTCGAGGTCGACGAGTAGGTCCACCTCGTCCGGGCATGGGCCCGCGACGTGCGGGGTGGTCACCGACCGGGGCCCCGCGCCATGGGACGGCCCCGGACATCCCGGACAGATCGTCCCTGCTGTCACCTGCGGATGGCATGCTTGTGCGGTGCCTCCCCGAGCCGGCCGAGTCCCTGTCTGGGCAGTCGCGTGGGCCCTTGTCCTGGCGGCGTGCGGCGGGACGCCGTCGGCGGCACCCCTCACCTCAGCTCCCTTCACTGCGCCGCCCTCGCCGTCGGCGTCGGCCAGCCCCGAGGCAACCGTGGACCCGGTCCTGGCGTGTGTGGCGCGGCTGCCCCTGGATGTGCGCATCGGCCAGACCATGCTGGTCACGACCACGGACATCGCGCGGGTCCAGGAGTGGCTCGATGACGGGCTGATCGCCGGGATCCTCTCCAACGGAAGCCTGACCCCGGCCATGGCCGGTGCGCTCGAGGAGGCGACCACGGGGAACCAGTACGGCGCCCTGCTGGCCGCTGACGAGGAGGGCGGCCTGGTCCAGCGCTACCGCGACGTGATCGGTCCGATCCCCTCCGCGCAGCAGCAGGCGGAGTCGATGACCCCCGACGAGGTCCGTGCCCTGTACGCCGACCATGGCGAGGCCCTGGCCGACTGGGGCGTCGACCTCGTGTTCGCCCCCGTCGTCGACGTGGGGAACGGCCCCGGCATCGGCTCGCGCGCCTACTCCGACGACCCCCTGGTCGTGGCCGAGTACGGCACCGCCGCGGCCCAGGGCTACTCGGATGCCGGGGTGCTCCCCGTGCTGAAGCACTTCCCCGGGCACGGCCGCTCCACGGGCGACACCCACGTCGAGCTGGCCGTCGGCCCCCCGATCGACGAGCTGCGGGCCCGGGATCTCGTCCCGTTCATCCGGATCCCGGAGCAGGTCGACGTCTCGGTGATGGTCGGCCACACGACCATCCCGGGCCTCTCGCAGGCCCCGAGCAGCCAGTCGCGGCGCGCCATCGAGGGCCTGCTGGTCGAGGAGCTCGGCTTCGACGGGCTCGATCGTCAGCGACGCCCTGGGGATGGAGGCCTCCGGAGAGCCGACACAGGGTGCGGCGCTGGTCGGGTTCGTCGCCGCGGGAGGCGACCTCGGCATCGTCGGACCCGGTGGCTCGGTGGAGGGCCGTCGTGCCCTGCGTGCGGCGCTGGAGGACGGATCCGTGACCGAGGAGCGGATCAACGACGCTGCCCTGACGGTGCTGGCCACGAAGGGGATCGACCCGTGCGACGTCGCCGACGCCCCCGCGCCCGCGGTCGAGGACTCCGTCCTCCCCAGCGACCCGGCCGTCATCAACCCCACCGACGAGCCGTAGCCCCGCCGCGCGGCGTTCGTGGTGTTCGGGGGGTTTCGCCCTCGGCCCGTTCGGGCACAATGGTCGCGTGTTCCTGCAGTCGCGCATCCCGCAGCTGGCACAGCGCCGGTACCGAGTCACCTGGTGGCTCGCCACCCGGGGCTTCGTGCTGGTCATGTCCGTCGGGATGATGCTGCACCACGACTGGAAGCACATCTTCGACGACCTCAACGTGTATGCGGGCTGGGGTGCGGGGCTGGCCGAGGGCCGTGTGCCCGCCGACGATCCGATGTGGCAGTACCCGCCGCTCGCGGCCTTCGTGTTCGGTGGGATCGGCCTGCTCGGCCCGCAGCCCTGGTTGTTCCTGCTGCTGTTCGTGGCCGTGGACATCGCGATCAGCGTGCTCCTGGCCCGCGACGCCGCCCGTCGCGACCGGTGGAACGGCTTCGCGGTCTGGTTGGCGGCGCCGCTGCTCCTCGGGCCGATCCTGTACGGCCGGTACGACTCCATCCCGACCCTGGCCGCGATGGCCGGCCTGCTGGCACTGGCCGCGCCCGTGGCAGCAGGCGCGATCCTGGCCGTGGGGGGCGGGCTGAAGGTCTGGCCGGCGGTGATGGCCCTGGCACTGAGCCAGCGGGACTGGCTGCGGGGCGCCCTCGGTGCGGCCCTGGCCACGGCCGCGGTGATCGCCACGGCCGCCTGGACCTTCCCCGGCGTCATCAGCGGCTTCCTCGGCAACGGTGAGGCCCGTGGCCTGCAGACCGAGTCCGTGGCCGCGCTGCCCTTCGTCTGGGGTCGGCTCCTCGTCGGGGACCAGGGGATCCCGGAGGCGTTCCGCTACGGATCCTCCGAGGTGGGCGTCCCGCTGGCCGATGCGATCGCGCCCTGGCTGATCCCGATCACCGGTCTCGGCCTGCTGCTGCTGGTCCTCGCACGCGCGCTGGGCAGGCTGGACCATGCCCCGGTCGCGGACATCGCGTTCGTCACGATCCTGTGGCTGACGGTCACCTCCCGGGTCCTGAGCCCCCAGTACAACGTGTGGCTGGTCGGGATGGCGGCCCTGGTCTGGGCCGCAGGTTCCCCGCGGATGCGCACCGCGACCATCCCCGTGGCCGTCACCGCACTCGCGGCACAGGTCCTCTACCCGTTCGCGTACATCGACATCGTCGATGGCGGGTTCCTCGGGGTGGCGATCCAGACGGTGCGGATCGCGGCGCTGCTCGCAGCCATGGTCCTCGCGGTGCGCGCGCTGCTGCCGGAGGCACCCGTCGCTCCCGCGGACCCCAGCGCTGCCACCCTGGATTCGGCGTCGGCGCGCACAGGGATTCGGACCCCCGGGGTCTGAGCACGTATCCTCCTGCCAGCACCCGACTCCGGAGGATCCCGTGAACCGCACCCGCACGCTTGCCACCCTCGTCGTCGCCGGACTGGCCCTGACGGCCTGCTCGCCCGCAGACGACACCGCGACCGAGTCCACGGCCTCGGCGTCCGGGATCACCTGCGACAAGGCGACCCTCGAGACCAAGCAGCCGGGCAAGCTCGTGATCGCCACCGGCCAGCCGACCTATGAGCCCTGGGTCAAGAACGACGCCCCGGAGTCCGGCGAGGGGTTCGAGGCCGCCGTGGCCTATGCAGCCGCCGAGAAGCTGGGCTTCGGCGAGGCCGACGTCCAGTGGATCCGGACCCCCTTCGAGGTGGCGATCGCCCCGGGTCCGAAGGACTTCGACTGGAACATCCAGCAGTTCACCATCACCGAGGACCGGGAGAAGGCCGTGGACTTCTCCTCGTCGTACTACGACGCCCCGCAGGCCGTCATCACCTACACCGGGTCCCCGATCGCCGGCGCGACCACCGTCGCCGAGCTCAAGGAGGCCAAGCTGGGCGCCTCCGTGGGATCGACGTCCCTGATCGCCGCGCAGGAGGTGATCGCGCCCACCCAGGAGGTCGCGGTCTTCAACGACAACGCGGATGCGGTCAAGTCCCTGAAGAACAAGTCCATCGACGGCATCGTCGTGGACCTCCCGACCGGCTTCTACCTGGTGAACGTCGAGATCGACGGCGGCGTGATGGTGGGCCAGCTGCCCGCAGCGGAGGGTCAGCCGATCGATCAGTACGGCATCCTGCTGACCAATGACAGCCCGCTGACCGCCTGCACCGCGCAGGCAGTCGACCAGCTGCGCGCGGACGGGACGCTGGACGCCCTCGAGGCCGAGTGGCTGCCCGATGCGAGCGCACCCGCCCTCAAGTAGCAGCGGTGAGTCCAGCGAGGGGGACCCGAGCGCTGAGGAGCTGCGCCGCCGGGCCGTGCGCAGGCGCCAGACGAGGCGGCGCACAGCAGTCGCGGCGGTCTCCAGCGTCCTGGTCATCGGGGCGTTGGTGGCGGTCGTGGTCAGCTCGCCGGGCTGGGACGTCGTCCGGAGCACCTTCTTCGACGTGCAGTACGCCGGGGAGGTGCTGCCGGCCGTCTTCGCGGGGCTGCTGCTGAACATCAGGCTGACCATCGTGGCCACGATCCTCATCGCGATCCTCGGCCTCGTCCTGGCGCTCGCCCGCACGTCGAGGGCGCCGGCCCTGGCCCCGTTCCGGATCCTGGCAACCGGATACGTGGACCTCTTCCGTGGCGTGCCGACGCTGCTGGTGATCCTGCTCATCGGCTTCGGCGTCCCCGCGCTCGGGCTCACCGGTGTGACGTCCTCGGTGATCGTCCTGGGCACGGCTGCGATCGTCCTGACCTACTCGGCCTACGTGGCCGAGGTCCTGCGCAGCGGCATCCTGTCGGTGCACCCGAGCCAGAGTGCCGCGGCGCGCTCGCTGGGCCTGACCTCCGGCCAGGCGCTGCGGTACGTGGTCCTCCCGCAGGGTGTCCGTCGGGTCATCCCGCCGCTGATGAACGACTTCGTCTCGCTGCTCAAGGACACCGGCCTGATCTCGGTCCTGGGGGTTGTCGATGCCATCCGTGCGGCCCAGATCGAGTCCTCGCGATCGTTCAACTACACGCCCTACGTCGTCGCCGCGGTCCTGTTCCTGATCCTCACCATCCCGCTGACCCGGCTCACCGACCGGATCATGCACCGCTCGATCCAGCGCCAGAACGCGCAGGCCGGCGCATGACGGTCCTGCGCAACCCCGTGCTCAGCGTCGAGCAGGTGCACAAGTCGTTCGGCGCCGAGCAGGTGCTCGAAGGGGTCTCGCTGGAGGTGCCCGAGCACACGGTCACGGTGCTCATCGGCGCGTCCGGGTCGGGCAAGTCGACGCTGCTGCGCTGCATCAACCTGCTCACGCCCGTCGACGACGGGGTGATCCGCCTCGACGGGTGGGACATCACCGACCCCGAGGTGGACCCCGACGAGGTCCGCCGCAAGGTGGGGATGGTCTTCCAGTCGTTCAACCTCTTCCCGCACCTGACGGTCCTGGACAACATCACGCTCGCACCGCGCAAGGTGCACAGGACGTCCAAGGCCACCGCCGAGGTGGACGGGCTGGCCCTGCTGGAGCGCTTCGGGCTGGCCGACAAGGCCCGGCAGTACCCGGACCGACTGTCCGGGGGTCAGCAGCAGCGCGTGGCCATCGTCCGCTCGCTGGCGGTGTCACCCCGGTTGATGCTCATGGACGAGGTGACCTCCGCCCTGGATCCCGTCCTGGTCAACGAGGTCCTGTCCACCGTGCGCGAGCTCAAGGCCGAGGGGATGACGATGGTCATCGCCACCCACGAGATGGGATTCGCCGAGCAGGTGGCCGACGAGGTCTGCTTCCTGTCGGCCGGGACGATCGTCGAGCGCGGAACGCCCCAGGCGCTGCTGCACGACCCGCAGGACCAGCGGACCCAGGACTTCCTGCGCCGGGTGCACGAGGCGGGTCGGCTGTAGCCGGGTTCCGCTGGTCACGACCCGGCCAGGGTGCCGCTGGCGCCCTGGCCGGTGTGACTGCCCCTGCCGGACTGCAGGGGAAGCCACACGGTGAACTGGCACCCCTGGCCGACCGCTGTGTCCAGGTCCACCCGGCCGCCGTGTGCGGCCACGATCGCGGCGACGATCGACAGGCCCAGCCCGGACCCACCCTCCGCGCGGGAGCGGGCGGCATCGGCGCGGTAGAACCGCTCGAAGGCGCGCGTCGCGACCTCGGGAGGCATCCCGGCGCCGTGGTCGACGACCACGATCGTGGCCCACCCCGGCTCTTCCCCCACCGCGGGCAGGGCTCCGATCCGGACCTCCACCGGCTGGTCGACCGGTGAGTACCGCAGGGCGTTGGACAACAGGTTGTCCACCACCTGGCGCAGGCGCATCGGGTCCCCGGGGGCGCAGAGCCCCACGGCCGGGTCGGTCACGTGGACGGCGACCTCCCGGTCGGGGGCGCCGGCACGTACGGCGGCCACTGCGTCGGTCACGAGGTCCACCACGTCCACGTCGGTGATCTCCAGCGGCCGCTGCTGGTCCAGGCGGGCCAGGAGCAGCAGGTCGTCGACGAGGACCCCCATGCGCGCGGCCTCCGCCTCGATCCGCGACATCGCGTCGTCGAGGGCCGGACCCTGGTCGACCGCCCCGATGCGGTACAGCTCGGCGAACCCCCGCACCGAGGTCAGCGGGGTCCGCAGCTCATGGCCGGCGTCGGCCACGAACTGCCGCATCCGCGCCTCCGAGGCCATCGCCTTCCCGGCCGAGTCGCGAGCCGCCAGCTCGGATGCCTGTTGCGCGGCCAGTGCACCGGCGAGGTCGTCGACCATCGTGTTGAAGGAGTGGGCCAGGCTGCCGACCTCCGTGCGGGGGTCGGATGCGGGCGCGCGTCGGTCCAGGTCACCGGCCGCGATCGCTGCGGCTGTCTCCTCCACGACGCCCAGCGGTCGCAGGCTGCGGCGGACCAGGATGCGCCCGGTGATGCCCAGCACCACCAGGACGATGGCTCCGATCGCCAGCTCGATGAGGATCAGGCGGTTGACGGTCGCGTCGATGCCGCCGATGTCCTGGGCCACCGACACCGACCCCGACCCGTCCACAAGGGGGGCGCTGACCACGCGCCACCGGGTGTCGCCGGACTCGGAGTCGACCACGTAGCCGTTGCCGGACCGGGCGGTGGCCTCGGCCACGGTCAGGTCGGGCAGCGCCGGGGGGTCGGTGACGGTCGAGGCGTCCGACAGCACCTCGTGGCTCGTCCCCGTCGGGTCGGACAGCCGCACGTACATCAGGTCGGGTCCGATGGGGCCCGGCCGGGGAGGACCGAAGCCGTCGTCGATCTGCGGTCGCGCGTCCGCGCCGGCCATCGGCCGGAGCACATCCGCCAGGTTGCGATCCACCTGGTTGAACAGGTACCCGCGCAGTGCTGCCACGGTGGCCGCGCCAGCCAGGAGCAGCGCGGCCGCGACGAGCAGGAGGAGCAGCCCGACGAGGCGGGAGCGCAGGGGGATGGCCTGCAGGCGTGTCGCCAGGCGGCCGGGCATCAGGACGTCCGCGGGACGCGCAGGACGTAGCCCACGCCGCGCACCGTGTGCAGCAGGCGGGGCTCGGTGGTGTCGATCTTGCGGCGCAGGTAGGAGATGTAGGACTCCACGACCGTGGCCTCGCCGCCGAAGTCGTAGTGCCACACGTGGTCCAGTATCTGCGCCTTGGACATCACCCTGCCCTGGTTGGCCATCAGGAAGCGCAGGAGCTTGAACTCGGTGGGCGAGAGCTCCACCGGGTGCCCGGCCTTGAACACCTCGTGGGCGTCCTCGTCGAGCTCGATGTCGGCGAAGATCATCCGCTCGGACCCGGGTTGAGGAGCCAATCCGGCGCGCCGCAGGATCGCCCGGATGCGCGCCAGGACCTCCCCGAGGCTGAACGGCTTGGTGACGTAGTCGTCGGCGCCCAGCGTCAGGCCGGCGACCCGGTCCTCGACCGCGTCGCGGGCGGTGAGGAACAGCACGGGGCAGTGGTGGCCCTCCTGGCGCATCCGGCGCACGACCTCGAACCCGTCGAGCCCGGGCATCATCACGTCGAGCACCACGAGGTCCGGCGCGAGGCGCGCAACCTGGGCCAGCGCCTGGGTTCCGTTGCTGGCCGTGTGCACCTCGAACCCGGAGAAGCGGAGGCTGGCGGCGAGGAGCTCGACGATGTTCGGCTCATCGTCGACCACCAGCAGGCGGGCCTCCGGCTCAGCCGTCGCGGAGCGCAGGTCTGGGAGGTCGGCGGGACTCATGGGCCCATTCTGCGTGGCTGGGGTGCCAGGAGTCTGGCAGTTCCCTGTGAGGAACCTGTGATTCCCGGTGGCCCTCGGGTGGCCCCGGGCCTGCGTCTGCCGGCGTGGGCGGCACAGGGTGCTCGCGTGCACGGCACAGGGTGCTCACAGGGTGCTCACAGGTTCGTCCGGTTGCCTTCAGGACATGACCACCTCGAACCCGATGACCCGGACCGACCTGGCGGTGGCCCCCGCGGCCCTTCGCGTTGCCCTCCCCGTGGGGCAGGACCTGATCCCCTTCGCCCCCGCCGTCGACGTCGTGATCCCGGTGCACAACGAGCAGGCGACCCTGGAGCGCAGCGTGCTGCGGCTGTACGCCCACTTGCGCTCCGTCCTGCCGTACACCTTCCGGATCACGATCGCCGACAACGCCAGCACCGACCTGACCTGGGAGATCGCCTGCCGGCTGGCGCGCGATGTGCCCGAGGTGTGCGCTGTCCACCTGTCCGCCAAGGGTCGCGGCCGGGCACTGAGCCAGGTCTGGGCGGGAAGCGATGCGGCCGTCCTGGCCTACATGGACGCCGATCTGTCCACGGACCTCGCTGCTGTCCTGCCGCTGCTGGCCCCCCTGCTCTCCGGGCACTCGGACCTGGCCATCGGGACCCGCCTGGGTCGCGGCTCGCGGGTCGTGCGCGGCCCGAAGCGCGAGTTGATCTCCCGGACCTACAACCTGATCGTTCGCGCCGCACTGGGCGCGGGGTTCTCCGATGCCCAGTGCGGGTTCAAAGCGATCCGCGCCGACGCGGCTGCCGAGCTGCTCCCCCTGGTGGAGGACCGCGAGTGGTTCTTCGACACCGAGCTGCTGGTCCTGGCCGAGCGCTCCGGGATGCGCATCCACGAGGTTCCCGTGGACTGGGTCGACGACCCGAGCTCGACCGTGGACATCGTGGACACGGCGCGCAAGGACCTCGCCGGGATCTGGCGGCTCGGCCAGGGCTTGAGCAGCGGCCGGATCCCGCTGAGCACGCTGCGCAACGCCTCGCAGGCGGAGGAGGTCAGCGGCTCCCCGAGGGGCCTCGTCGGCCAGCTCGGCCGCTTCGCCCTCATCGGCGTGGCCAGCACGCTGGCGTATGCGGCGCTGTACTGGGTCCTGCGCTCGGGGATGTCGGCCCAGTGGGCCAACGCCGTCGCGCTGATGCTCACCGCCGTCGGCAACACCGCGGCCAACCGAGCAATCACGTTCGGGGTCCGGGGCCGGCCCGACCGGCTGAGGCACCAGGCACAGGGCCTGGTCGTGTTCGGCGTCGGGCTGGCGGTCACCGCCGGCGCCCTCGTGGCCCTCGATGCACTCGCCCCCGAGGCCAGTCGACCCGTGGAGCTGGTCGTCCTGACCGCTGCCAACGTCCTGGCCACCCTCATCCGCTTCCTGCTCTACCGGTCCTGGGTCTTCGGCGACCGTCGTGCGGTCGGCCCCCGCCCGGTTCCCCACGCGGCGCCTGCCGCCCTATCCCCGGAGGTCTCCCGATGACCACGTCCACGCAGAACCCTGCTGACGCCGACCGCTCCCAGCCGTTGGTAGTCGATTCGGTCGATTCGATCGACCGAATCGACTACCAACGGCCACCGGGAGCCCCCGGCGAGCAGGCTGTCGCGCCGGCCCCACCATCTCCGGACGTCGCGGCAGGGCCGGCCTCACCTGCGGACCAGGCCAGTCCCATCCCCGACACCCGGCCCACGCCCGCCTGGGCGCGGTGGGCCCTGGTGGCCCTCCTCGCCGGCACGGCCCTGCTCTACCTGTGGGGGCTGAGCCGCAACGGATGGGCCAACTCCTACTACTCCGCTGCCGCGCAGGCCGCCGGGGAGAGTTGGAAGGCGTGGTTCTTCGGCAGCTTCGATGCCGCCAACGCCATCACGGTCGACAAGCCCCCCGCGTCCCTGTGGCTGATGGGCCTCAGCGTGCGCCTGTTCGGGTTGAGCTCCTGGTCGGTGCTCGATCCCCCAGGCACTGCTCGGCGTGGCCTCGGTCGGTGTCCTGTACGTGACGGTGCGGCGCTGGTTCGGCCCGGCCGCCGGGCTCATCGCCGGGGCGGTGCTCGCCCTGACGCCGGTGGCGACGCTGATGTTCCGGTTCAACAACCCCGACGCGCTGCTCGTGTTCCTCCTCGTCTGCGCTGCGTGGGCGATGGGCCGAGCCACACAGCACGGCTCGCTGCGCTGGATCGTGCTGGCCGGGGGGTTCGTCGGCCTGGCCTTCCTGGCCAAGATGATGCAGGCGTTCCTGGTGCTGCCCGGGTTCGTGGCGATGTACGCGGTGGCGGCTCCGATCGGCCTTCGGCGCCGTCTCGGGCACCTGCTCGCCGCCTTCGCTGCGATGGTCGTCGCCGGCGGTTGGTGGGTCGCTGTCGTGGAGCTGTGGCCAGCGGGCTCGCGACCGTACGTCGGTGGGTCGCAGACCAACTCGATCGTCGAGCTGATCCTGGGCTACAACGGGTTCGGACGGCTGACCGGCGACGAGGTCGGCAGCGTGGTCCCCGGTGGTGGCCAGGGCGTCTCGATGTGGGGACCGACCGGATGGGGCCGCCTGTTCAGCTCCTCCTACGGCGGGCAGGTCGCCTGGTTGCTGCCAGCCGCACTGGTCATGATCGCGGTGCTGCTCGTGACCTCGCGCCGGGCTGGGCGCACCGACCTGACTCGTGCAGCTGTCCTCGGCTGGGGCGGCTGGCTGGTCGTCACTGCCGCGGTCATCTCCTTCAGCGAGGGGATCATCCACGAGTACTACACCGTGGCACTGGCCCCGGCCATCGGCGCGCTGGTGGGGATCGGCTCGGTGACGCTCTGGTCATCCCGGCAGGCCCTGTGGGCCAGGCTGGTGGCGGCGGCACTCGTCGTGGGGACGGCGTGGTGGTCGATGGTCCTGCTCGGCCGCTCCGAGGGATTCGTGACATGGCTGGGCCCCGCGGTCCTCGGGGGCGGGGCGGTCGCAGCAGGCGCCCTCCTGTTCGCTGCACACCTGCCGCGGCCCCTCATGCGCGGTGTGGCACTCGGTGGCGCACTGGCCGGTCTGGTGGTCGTGCTGGCGGGCCCGGCTGCCTACTCGGTGCAGACTGCGACGAGCACGGCGTCCGGTTCGCTGCCCTCAGCTGGGCCGGGCGTCTCCGGGGGTCGGGGCGGGGGCGGAGCGGCCGGCCCGGGCATGGGGGGCCCGGGGGGGCGAGGGCAGGGGATGCCTGCCGGCCCCGCCGGCGGTGCGCCGCCCGGTGTGGGGCCGGGCCAGGCCTCACCGGGCCAGTCCCCCCTCGGCCGTGTGCCCCAGACCGGGACCCCCGGTGGGCCTGCCGATGGTGGCGGAGCCGGTGGACTGCTCAGCGGCAGCACCCCCAGTCAGGCGGTGACCGACGCCCTGCTCGCCGATGCCGAGGAGTTCACCTGGGTGGCGGCGGCGGTGGGGGCCAACGCGGCGGCTGGCTACCAGCTGGCGACGGAGCGGCCGGTCATGGCGATCGGTGGGTTCAACGGCAGCGATCCGGCGCCGACCCTGGCTGAGTTCCAGGCCCTCGTAGCGTCCGGGGAGATCCACTACTTCGTCTCCGGTGGCCAAGGGCTCGGCGGCGGCCAGATGGGTGGATCCCGGGCGTCCACGGACATCACCGACTGGGTGGCGCGGACCTACGCCCCGACGACGGTCGGCTCGGTGGTCCTCTACGACCTGTCCGCGCCCGTGAGCGCGACCAGCGCGGCGGGAACCCTCCAGGAGGCGTGACCGGGCGCTCCCCGGGGCGCCCGGCTACCCCGGGGAGCGCTCTCTCAGGCGCGGGGAGCGCTCCCTGGCCGACGCGAATCGTGGCGTACGACCCGTACGGCTGCTGATCTGGCTGCGGGACCGCCCGATGGCCGCGGATATAGTCGTGTCTGATTTGGATCCGTCGGGGGTCGCCCCCTAGAGTGCGCTCCATCCTGCCGGGACCTTGGTCCCGGCGTTGCGCACCCAAAGTCCCGAGGCGATCACATGGAAGCAACGCTGAGCGTGGCGATCTCCCTGCGAGGGCTGCGCAAGCAGTTCGGGCACGGCGAGGCTGCGGTCGCAGCCGTGGACGGCGTGGACCTCGACGTGCTCGACGGCGAGTTCCTCACCCTGCTCGGACCGTCGGGCTCGGGCAAGACCACCGTCCTGAGGATGATCGCCGGGTTCGAGATGCCCACGCAGGGCACGATCGAGCTGGCCGGCCAGGACGTCACGAATCGCGCGCCGTTCGAACGCGACGTCAACACCGTCTTCCAGGACTACGCGCTGTTCGGGCACATGACCGTGGCCCAGAACATCGAGTACGGGCTCAAGGTGGCCAAGGTGCCCAAGCCGGCGCGACGCGAACGCGTGGCGCAGGCGCTGGAGTCCGTCCGACTGGGCTCCTACGGGGACCGCCGACCCAGCCAGCTCTCCGGCGGCCAGCGTCAGCGTGTGGCCCTCGCCCGCGCCCTGGTCAACCGGCCCAAGGTCCTGCTCCTCGATGAGCCGCTCGGCGCCCTGGACCTGAAGCTGCGCGAGCAGATGCAGGTGGAGCTCAAGGCGATCCAGCGCGAGGTCGGCATCACCTTCGTGTTCGTCACCCACGACCAGGAGGAGGCCCTGACCATGAGCGACCGGATCGCCGTGTTCAACGCGGGCCGGATCGAGCAGGTGGGCACCCCCGCCGAGGTGTACGAGCAGCCGGCGACCCGGTTCGTGGCCGGGTTCGTCGGGACCTCGAACCTCCTCGAGGGATCCTCCGCCGAGGCCGTCCTCGGGCGCGACGCGCTGGTCTCGGTGCGCCCTGAGAAGATCCGGCTGTCCGAGGCGGGGACGAGCCCGAACCCCGGCGAGCACGCCGTGGACGGAGTCGTGCGCGAGGTGATCTACGTGGGTTCGGCGACCCGCTACCTCGTGGACCTCTCCGTCGGCGGCCAGCTGGCGGCGCTCGAGCAGAACGTGGACCGGCCGCGCGCGGATGCCGACGAGCTGCGTGGCCGGCCGGTCACCCTGGTCTGGAGCCGCGAGTTCGAGACCCGGATCGGCGCCTAGCCGTTCCCACCCGACTTCCGGCGCAGCGTGCGGCGGATGAACCAACACAAGGAGGTTGCAGGTGCGCACTACGCGTCTGCTCAAGGCCGCGGCGGCCAGTGCCGCGCTGGTGCTGCTTGCCACGGGCTGCAGCTCATCGGATTCCGACACGGAGGACACGGAGGCTGCGGCGGCCACCGGCTATGCCGGACCGGTCGGCGAGGGTGAGGGGCAGGTCAACGTCCTGGCCTGGCCCGGCTACGTCGTCCAGGACCCCGACAACGGCACCGACTGGGTGACCGAGTTCGAGACCAACACCGGCTGCAAGGTCAACCTGAAGGAGTTCGGCACCTCGGACGAGGCCGTCAAGCTCATGCAGGGCGGCGGCTACGACGTCGTCTCCGCCTCCGGCGACGCCACGCTGCGCCTGGTGGCCAGCGACAGCGTCCAGCCGGTCAACACCGCCCTGGTCCCGAACTACGCCGACATCTTCCCGGGTCTGAAGGACAAGCCCTGGAACACCGTCGACGGCGTCAACTACGGCGTGCCGCACGGGCGCGGCGCCAACCTGCTCATGTACAACACGGAGGTCGTCACCCCGGCCCCGACGTCCTGGAAGGACACCTTCGACCCGGCATCTCCCTACGCCGGCAAGGTGACCGCCTACGACTCGCCGATCTTCATCGCCGACGCCGCGGTGTACCTGATGGCCACCCAGCCCGAGCTGGGCATCAAGGACCCCTACGCCCTGGACCAGGCGCAGTTCGACGCGGCGATCGCCGTGCTCGAGGCCCAGGAGCCGCTGGTGAGCGAGTACTGGTCGGACTACCTCAAGGAGATGGCGGCGTTCAAGTCCGGCACCTCGGTGCTGGGCACCACCTGGCAGGTCATCGTCAACGCCGCGCAGGGCGAGGGCACCCCGGTCGACGCCGTGAAGCCGTCCGAGGGTGCGACCGGCTGGTCGGACACCTGGATGGTGGCCAAGGACACGGAGAACATCAACTGCTCCTACGAGTGGCTCAACTGGATCGTCTCCCCGAAGACCAACGCCCAGGTGGCGGAGTACTTCGGTGAGGCCCCGGCCAACGCCAAGTCCTGCGCGGAGACGGCAGACCCCGACCACTGCACGACGTTCCACGCCGAGGACGAGGCGTACTGGACCGACGTGTACTACTGGAACACGCCGAGCACCGAGTGCCTCGACGGGCGCACGGATGTCGAGTGCGTCCCGTACGCGAAGTGGAGCGAGGCGTGGAGCGCCCTGCGCTCCTGATCTGCTGAGCCCGTGACGTCCGTGGGGGCGGGGAGCGCCCCGCCCCCACGGCGCCCGGGAACCACCCCGGAACCGCACCCGATCCGCACGCCCACCCAGACCGACGGGAGGACCCGATGGCCGTCGCCACAGACGCCGCGCTGGCGCAGCGCGGGGCCGCTGCGCTGCACCGTCGACCGGGGCTTCGCGTGGGGGGGCTGCTCGCACTCCCGATGCTCTGGCTCGTCGTCGGGTACATCGGTGCACTGACGCTGCTGTTCGTCACGGCGTTCTGGACCATCGACGACTTCTCCGGCCAGGTCACCCGGCAGTTCACCCTCGACAACTTCGCCAACCTCTTCACCACGCCGGCGTACCGCGGGCTGGTCCTGCGCACGCTGGGGATCGCCGCGGCGGTCACCGTCCTGTGCGCCGTGCTCGGCGTGCCGGTGTCGTTCTTCGTCGCCCGGGTCGCACCCAGCCGCTACCGCCCCCTGCTGATCGCCCTTCTGGTCACGCCGCTGTGGGCGTCCTACCTGGTCAAGGTCTACGCGTGGCGGGCCATGCTCGAGCCGAACACCGGGGTGGTCGCCTGGATGCTGGCTCCGTTCGGGGGCGACAGCCCGGGCTTCGGCACCCTGGCCATCGTCCTGACCCTGACCTACCTGTGGCTGCCCTACATGATCCTCCCGGTGTACGCGGGGCTCGAGCGGCTCCCCGACTCGCTTCTCGATGCCTCCGCGGACCTCGGCGCGCGCCCGGGCAGGACGATGCGCTCGATCGTGATGCCGAGCATCAAGCCCGCCCTTGCCGCCGGCTCGATCTTCACGTTCTCCCTGAGCCTGGGCGACTACATCACCGCCAAGATCGTCGGCGGGAAGGTGACCATGATCGGCAACGTCGTGGAGCAGAACTACGTGACCAACCTCCCGTTCGCGGCGGCCATGGCGACGATCCCCGTGCTGATCATGGTCGTGTACCTGCTGGCCGTCCGACGCACCGGCGCCCTGGACAACCTGTAGGGATGACGATGCACCTGACCCGACCGTTCAAGGCGTTCCTGGCGCTGTTCACCGCCGTCGTCCTGGGCTTCATCTACGTCCCGCTCGGCGTGGTCGTCATCAACTCCTTCTCCGCGTCGGAGTCGCTCACCTGGCCGCCGCCCGGGTTCACCACCCGGTGGTGGGAGCAGGCGGTCGGGGACAGCGCGATCCACTCGGCGCTGTGGACGTCCGTCGGCCTGGCCGTGGTGGCCACCTCGATCGCCCTCATCCTGGGCACGCTGACCGCGCAGGCCCTGGGTCGGTACGCCTTCTTCGGCCGGGATGCCGTCTCGCTGCTGCTGATCCTGCCGCTGGCCCTCCCCGGCATCGTGACCGGCATCGCGTTCAACAACGTGTTCACCACCTACCTCGGCGGGCTGAGCTGGATGTCGCTGGTGGTGGCGCACTCCACCTTCACGATCGTGGTCGTCTACAACAACGCCGTCGCCCGGCTGCGGCGCCTGGCTCCCAACGTCGAGGAGGCGTCGATGGACCTCGGCGCGACCCGGACCAGGACCTACTGGTCGATCACGTTCCCGATGCTTCGCTCGGCCCTGATCGCCGGGGCGGTGCTCGCCTTCGGCTTGAGCTTCGACGAGATCATCGTCACCACCTTCACCGCGGGGCCGGGGATCCAGACCCTTCCGATCTGGATCCTCACCAACCTCTTCCGGCCCGGGCAGGGCCCCCTGGTCGCCGTGGTCGCGGCCTTCCTCGTGCTGGTCTCCATCGGCCCGATCTACCTGGCCCAGCACCTGTCACGCACTGATCGCTGAGCCGCGCCCGCGCGGGCGCCTCGGCGTGTGTGACCCGCCCGTTCTGGGGGCTTCATGGCGTTTCGTGGCCTGTGCGCGCGCGTCGATGCCCGAATCTGTTTGATCTAGCCGCGCAATCTGTTGACATCTGTGGGAACAGGGTGTTAACTACGGCTAGACAAACAGAAACGGAGGCAAACGGATGTATGCGGAAGAGCGCCAAGCGGCGATCGTGAGCCGGGCCCGGGTGGCCGGCCGGGTCGAGGTCGCGGAGCTCGCCGACATCTTCGAGGTCACTCCTGAGACCGTGCGCCGCGACCTGACCGCGCTGGAGCGGGCCGGGCTGCTGCGCCGGGTCCATGGCGGGGCCATCGTGGTGGACCTCTTCGGGTTCGAGCCCGCCCTGTCCGTCCGGGAGACCGTGCACACCGCCGAGAAGGCGAGCATCGCCGGGGCAGCCCTGGCCCTGCTCCCCGACGAGGGCGCCATCGCCCTGGACGCGGGGTCCTCGACCTACCGCCTGGCCGAGCTCATGCCGGCGGACCGGGTGCTCACCGTGGTCACCAACAGCCTTCCGATCGCCTCGCTCCTGGCCGCCCGGCCCACCCTCACGGTGCACCTGGTCGGTGGCCGGGTCCGTGGCCGGACGCTGGCGACCGTCGACCACGCAGCCCTGGAGTACCTGCGCACGGTCTTCGTGGACGTCGCCTTCCTCGGGACGAACGGGTTCTCCCTCGAGCGCGGCCTGACCACCCCGGACAGCGCGGAGGCCGCCGTGAAGGCCGCATTCGTCGCCGCAGCGCGTCGCAGCGTGCTCCTGGCCGACCACACGAAGTTCGGGTCCGATCACTTCGCCCACTTCGCCGACCTCGCCCAGATCGACACGATCGTCACAGACCAAGCCCTATCCAACGATGCCGTCGCGGAGATCGAGGCGGCCGGACCCCAGGTGGTGCGCGCATGATCGTCACAGTCACGTTCAACCCCAGCCTCGACCGCACGATGGCGTTCCAGGCGCTCGTGCGTGGCGAGGTCCTGCGGGCCGACTCCACCCTGGAGGACCCGGGCGGCAAGGGGGTCAACGTCACCCGCTTCCTCACCGCCCACGGCACCGAGTCGATCGCCGTGCTCCCGGTGGGCGGGCCCATGGGCCATGCCCTGATCTCGGCGCTCGACGAGGCGGGGATCCCGCACCGGGCCATCCCGATCGCCGGACGGACCCGCGCGAACGTGGCCGTCGTCGAGCCCGATGGGACCACCACCAAGCTCAACGAGGCCGGACCGGTGCTCGCGGCGGACGAGCTCGATGCCCTGGTCGGCGCGGTCGCAGATCTGGCCACGGCCGGCGGCTGGGTCGTGGTGGCAGGAAGCCTGCCGACCGGACAGTCCACCGACGTCGTGCTGCGTGTGGCCGAGGTCGCCCGCGCGGCGGGTGCGAAGTTCGCCCTCGACATCAGCGGGCAGGCCCTCGCCGACGGGCTGGCCGCCCAGCCGGACCTCATCAAGCCCAACGAGGAGGAGCTCGGCGAGATCCTCGGTCGCGAGCTCGTCACCCAGGCCGAGGTCCTCGCCGGGTGCGATGAGGCCCGCACGCGAGGTGCCGGGGCCGTGATCTGCAGCCTCGGCTCCAAGGGAGCGGTCCTTGTCGACGCGAACGGCCGCTGGCACGGGACCGGCCCCAAGGTCGCGGTCCTGAGCACGGTCGGCGCCGGCGACAGCCTGCTGTCCGGCTTCCTGCATGCGGGTGGCTCGGGCCCGGATGCCCTTCGGATGGGCATCGCGTGGGCCACCGCAGCAGTCCAGACCCCCGGTACGGGCATCCCGTCCGCCGGGTTGATCGACCCGAACGCTGTGGAGGTGAGCGCCATCGCCACAGCATCCGCATGACGGAAGTGCCCCCGCAGTACCCCGTGTATCCACACCAACCGGAGGTCAGTTCAATGCAGGTTTCAACCACTCAGCTCGTCGAGTTGGATCTCGACAGCTCGGCCACCACGAAGGACGCGGCCGTTGATCGCCTCGTCGCCGTGGCTGCGGCCGCCGGCCGGGCCAGCGACCCGGCGACGCTGCGCGCAGACGTAGCAGCCCGCGAGGAGCTGCTCCCCACCGGGATCGAGGGCGGGATCGGCATCCCGCACGCACGCTCGACCGGGATCGACGAGCCCACGGTCGTGTTCGGCCGGTCCACGAACGGGATCGACTGGGGTGCCGCTGATGGCCCCGCGAACCTGGTGTTCCTCATCGCGGTGCCTGAGGGCGCCGGCGACGAGCACCTGCAGATCCTGGCCAGCCTGTCGCGTGCCCTGATGAAGTCGGAGTTCCGCGACACCCTCCTGAAGGCCACCGACCCCCAGGTCGTGGTCGACACCATCAACGCAGCGGCCACCGGCGATGCCCCGGCTGCGCCGCCGGCAGCCGCCGCTGCCGCGGCCCCAGTCGCCGCCGCGGCCGCCGCTCCCGCTGCTCCGAAGGAGACCACGAAGATGAAGTTCGTCGGGGTGACGTCCTGCCCGACAGGGATCGCCCACACCTACATGGCCGCCGAGGCCCTCGAGCAGGCAGCCAAGGCCGCCGGCCACGAGATCGTCATCGAGACCCAGGGGTCCGGTGGCTTCCAGAGGCTCGACCCCGCGGTGATCGCCGCCGCTGATGGCGTCATCTTCGCCAACGACGTCGAGGTGCGCGACAAGGCCCGGTTCGCCGGCAAGCCGACGCTCTCGTCGGGCGTGAAGCGCGCGATCAACGACGCCCCCGCGATGATCGCCGAGGCGGTTGCCGCCGTCGAGGCCGGTCCGGTCCCCGCCGGCACGGCCGCCGCTGCCGCAGCCGCGAGCTCCGGTGGCATGGCCACCAAGGTCGAGGAGGGCCACTTCGGGATCCGCCTGCGCGGCTACCTGATGACCGGCGTGTCCTACATGATCCCGTTCGTCGCCGGCGGCGGCCTCCTGATCGCCCTGAGCTTCATGCTCATGGACCCGGTCGAGGTCGTGAAGGTCAACGCCGACGTCCCGGGGTTCATCGAACAGTTCAGCTTCTTCGACCTGAGTGACTGGGCCGGCCTGATGTTCATCCTCGGCGCCGTCGCGTTCGGCTTCCTGAACGCGGTGCTCGCAGGCTTCATCGCCTACGCCATCGCCGACCGGCCCGGCCTCGTGCCCGGCTTCGTGGCGGGCGTCGCGGCCGGCACCATCGGCGCGGGCTTCCTGGGCGCCATCGTCGGCGGCCTCACCGGCGGCTTCATCGCCAAGTGGCTGTCCGGCCTCAACGTGCCCAAGGCGGTCCGCGGCGTCATGCCGGTCGTGATCATCCCGCTGGTGGCGACCTTCCTGAACGGCGCCCTGATGCTGACCGTCCTGGGCAAGCCGCTGTCTGCCGTGCAGGAGGGCCTCACCGACTGGCTGAACGGCCTGTCCGGGGCGAACCTGATCCTGCTCGGCGCGATCCTCGGCCTGATGATGGCCTTCGACATGGGCGGACCGGTCAACAAGACCGCCTACGTCTTCGCCACGCTGAACCTCACGACCGCGATCGCGGACAACAACGGCCCCGCGCTGCAGATCATGGCCACCGTCATGGCGGCCGGCATGGTTCCCCCGCTGGCGATGGCGCTGTCCTCCACGGTGCTCCGGCCCAAGCTGTACACGGAGTCCGAGCAGGAGAACGGCAAGGCCGCCTGGCTGCTGGGCGCCTCGTTCATCACCGAGGGTGCGATCCCGTTCGCCGCGGCCGACCCGCTGCGCGTCATCCCGTCGCTCATGGCCGGCAGCGCCCTCACCGGCGCCCTGGTCATGGCCTTCGGCTGCGAGCTGCGGGCCCCGCACGGTGGCATCTGGGTCATCGGCCTGGTCAGCAACCCGCTGCTGTACATCGCGGCGATCGCTGCCGGGACCGCGCTGAGCGCCTTCCTGGTCACCGCGTGGAAGGCCAAGAGCGGGGTCTCCGACGAGGAGATCGAGGAGACCCTCACCCACGCCGCGATCGGCTGATCCGGACGGGACAAGCACACAACGCACGGACGACCAGGGGCGGGCACCGAGAAGGTGTCCGCCCCTGGCGTCTGCGTGGAGGAGCGGCCTCCCCGGATCGATCCGGACATCCGAGCGTGGGCCCTCGCAGATCCGGACGAATCCGGGGTCGAGCCGCGCGATGGCGGACCGATCGGGAGTCGGGCACGAGCGGGTCGAGCGGGAGACGGGACGCCCGGCTCGGCTACGTGGAGGCGCTGATCAGGTCCTCGCCCTGCGTGGCCGTGCCGTGCGCGGTGCCCCGGACCCGGCGGTCAGCCGGACCACGACGCCTCGCGGAGCGGGCCTGGGTCGTGGCCCACTGGTCGAGGCTGGTCCACGCCGTGCGGTTGCGGTGGCTGATCCAGTAGACCCGTGCGCGCAGGAGCACGAGCACTGCGGCGAGCAGGGTCAGGACGGTCAGCGGTGAGGGGAGCCCGGGCATCGGGATGCCCGGCAGGCCCAGGCTCAGGGCTCGCGGTTGGACCGGTGCGGTGGGGGCATCCGCGGCGGGCGCCTCCCCGGAGGCGACGGACTCCCGGTTCACCGGTGCCGCGCCCTTCGCCGGCAGGGGCATGATCGTGCGGTCGAACTGCGGTGCAGGTGCCGACGGTTCCGGGAGGGTGCCGACAGGCGAGAGCCTTGCCGCGTTCGCGAATCCCCAGTCCAGCAGCGTCTCGGCGGTCGTGTAGGTGTTGCCGCTGATGTTGAGCAGGCTCACCATCAGCCGGCGGCCGTCGCGCTCCGCAGCCCCCACGTAGGTCCGGCGCGCCTGGCTGGTGAATCCGGACTTGCCGCCCAGGGATCCCTCGAACCCGTCGATGACCGTCCGGTTGTGGTTGTAGATCGGGTAGATGACCCGCTTGCCCGCCTCGCGCTTCCCGGGGAAGTCCACGCTGCGCAGCGTCAGGTAGGAGGCGATCTCCGGGTTGGCGAACGCCGCTCGGCCGATGGCTGCGAGGTCCCGGGCGGTGGTGACCTGCCCGTCCTCGTCCAGGCCGCTGGGGTTCTTGGCGGTGGTGTTGACGGCGCCGAGTCGAGCCGCCTCAGCGTTCATCTGCTCGACGGTGACATCGATCCCACCGTTGGCGCGCGCCAGGGCCTCGGCGGCGTCGTTGGCGCTGGGCAGCAGGGCTGCATGCAGGAGGTCGGCGACGGTGTACTTCAGGCCCTCGTACAGGACCACACGGTTGCCCTCGGCCTCCTCGTCGGCCTTGACCGCGCGGTAGGGCTGGTCCGGGGCCAGCCGCGGGGCGACCGTCAGGGCCGTCAGGAGCTTGAGCGTGGAGGCGGGGCGCAGCGGCCGGTCCGGGTCCTGCATCGCCAGGATCTCGCCGGTGTCGAGGTCGGCCAGGACCCAGCCCTTGGTGGCGATCTTCGGCAGTGCCGAGACCCCGTCAGCGGCGTTGATCACGGGCCGGCTCTTCGCCTCGGTCGCCGGAGCGCTCGCGGCCGGGGCCGGCGTCGGATCCTGGGTGGGCAGGCCCGCAGCGGCCTGCGCGGGCAGCAGCACGGCGGCCGACAGAGTGAGCGCGGCGAGCGCGCGGGAAGTAGCACTCATAACGCGTCACAGGCTAGATGCGCACACCCGCCGAACCCGTGAATGACGCGGCCCTGCGGCCCCCGAATGGCGCGGATCCGCCGGCTGGTCAGGCTCCCGAGCGGTCAGCCGCGGTAGATCAGCGCGCGCTTGACTTCCTGGATCGCCTTGGTGACCTCGATGCCGCGGGGGCAGGCGTCCGTGCAGTTGAAGGTGGTCCGGCAGCGCCAGACGCCCTCCTTGGAGTTCAGGATCTCCAGTCGCTGCTCGGCGCCCTCGTCGCGGCTGTCGAAGATGAAGCGGTGCGCGTTGACGATGGCCGCCGGTCCGAAGTACTGCCCGTCGGTCCAGAACACCGGGCACGACGTCGTGCAGCAGGCACACAGGATGCACTTGGTGGTGTCGTCGAAGATGGCACGGTCCTCAGCGGACTGCACGCGCTCCTTGGTGGGCTCGTTGCCGGTGGTGATCAGGAACGGCATGACCTCGCGGAACGCCTTGAAGAAGGGCTCCATGTCGACGACGAGGTCCTTCTCCAGCGGAAGGCCCTTGATCGCCTCGACGATGATGGGCTTCTTCGCGTTCAGGTCCTTGATCAGGGTCTTGCAGGCCAACCGGTTGCGGCCGTTGATCCGGATCGCGTCCGAGCCGCAGATCCCGTGCGCGCATGAGCGCCGGAACGTCAGCGTCCCGTCCTGCTCCCACTTGATCTTGTGCAGCGCATCGAGGATCCGGTCGGTCGGGAAGACGTCGACGGTGAAGTCCTGCCAGAACGGCTCGGGGCCCTCATCGGGGAGGAACCGGCGCAGCCGGATCGTGACCGGGAACGGCTGCGGGATGTCCGTGACAGCGGGGGCCGGGGGCGTCGGTGGCCATCAGTACTTGCGCTCCATCGGCTGGTAACGGGTGACTGTGACGGGCTTGTAGTCCAGTCGGATCGAGACCGAACCGTCGGGACCCACGTCGCGGTAGGCCATGGTGTGTGCCATGAAGTTCGCGTCGTCGCGGGTCTGGTAGTCCTCGCGCGCGTGTCCGCCGCGGGACTCCTTGCGCGCCAGCGCCCCGACGACGAGCAGCTCGGCGAGATCGAGCAGGAAGCCGAGCTCGATGGCCTCGAGCAGGTCCGTGTTGTACCGGGCACCCTTGTCGTGGATCGCGACGTTGGCGAACCGCGCACGCAGCGCCCGGACGTCGTTGAGGGCCTGGGTGAGGGTCTCCTCGGTCCGGTAGACCTGCGCGTTGAAGTCCATGGTCTCCTGCATGGCCCGGCGGATGTCGCCGACCCGCTCGGTCCCGGTGCTCTCCACCAGCTGGCTGACCATCGACTCGACGCGGCTCGCGCCCACGGCCGGCAGGTCGACGAAGTCGGCGGTGGCCGCGTACTCGGCGGCAGCGATGCCGGCGCGGCGGCCGAACACGTTGATGTCCAGCAGCGAGTTGGTGCCCAGCCGGTTGGCCCCGTGCACCGACACGCAGGCGCACTCGCCGGCGGCGAACAGGCCGGGGACGATCCGCTCGTTGTCGGCCAGGACCTCGGTGTTCACGTTGGTCGGGATGCCGCCCATCGCGTAGTGCGCGGTCGGGAACACCGGCACCAGCTCGGTGATCGGGTCCACGCCCAGGTAGGTCCGGGAGAACTCCGTGATGTCGGGCAGCTTCTCCTCGATCTGCGCGGCCGGCAGGTGCGTGAGGTCGAGGTAGACGTAGTCCTTGTGCGGGCCGGCGCCGCGGCCCTCGCGGACCTCCTGGACCATCGCGCGAGCGACCATGTCACGCGGCGCGAGGTCCTTGATGGTGGGGGCGTAGCGCTCCATGAACCGCTCGCCGGAGGCATTGCGCAGGATGCCGCCCTCGCCGCGCGCGCCCTCGGTGAGCAGGACGCCCAGGCCGGCGAGGCCCGTCGGGTGGAACTGGTAGAACTCCATGTCCTCCAGCGGCAGGCCCTGGCGGTAGACGATGGCCATGCCGTCGCCGGTGAGGGTGTGGGCGTTCGAGGTGGTCTTGAACACCCGACCGAACCCGCCGGTGGCGAACACCACGGACTTCGCCTGGAACGTGTGGATCTCGCCGGTGGACAGCTGGTAGGCCACCACGCCGGCCGTGCGCGTCTCGCCGTCGACCTCGTTGAGCAGGAGGTCCAGGACGTAGTACTCGTCGTAGAACTCCACGCCCTGCTTGATGCAGTTCTGGTAGAGCGTCTGCAGGATCATGTGGCCGGTGCGGTCGGCGGCGTAGCAGGCGCGGCGCACGGCGGCCTCGCCGTGGTTGCGGGTGTGCCCGCCGAAGCGGCGCTGGTCGATGCGACCCTCGGGCGTGCGGTTGAACGGCAGGCCCATCTTCTCCAGGTCGATGACGGCGTCGATCGCCTCCTTGCACATGATCTCCGCGGCGTCCTGGTCGACCAGGTAGTCACCACCCTTGATCGTGTCGAAGGTGTGCCACTCCCAGTTGTCCTCCTCGACGTTGGCCAGCGCAGCGCACATGCCGCCCTGGGCCGCACCGGTGTGCGAGCGCGTCGGGTAGAGCTTGGTGAGCACCGCGGTGCGCACCCGGGGGCCTGACTCGAGGGCTGCGCGCATCCCGGCGCCGCCCGCGCCGACGATCACGACGTCGTAGGTGTGGTTCTGCATGGCTCGCGCCACTCTCCGATCAGGCGATGTTGGGGTCGAAGGTGAAGATCACCAGGGTCCCCAGGACGATGATGAACACGGTGGCCACGGCCAGCAGGGTCAGCAGCCAGAAGCGGGTCTTCTCCCGCTCGGCGTAGTCGCTGATGACGGTGCGCATGCCGTTGGCGCCATGGATCATGGCCAGCCACAGCTGCAGGAGGTCCCACATCTGCCAGAACGGGCTGGACCAACGACCGGCGACGAAGCCGAAGTTGATCCGCTGCACGCCGCCGTCGAGGATGTTCATGATCAGCAGGTGGCCCAGGACGAGGAAGACCAGCACGAGTCCGGAGACCCGCATGAAGATCCACGAGTAGCGCTCGACGTTGCCGCGGCTGCGGGTGCGGGCCGCGCGCGGGCTGGCGATCTCGATGCTCATGATGTGCTCCCGAACAGTGCCTCGGCGGTGTGCTTGAGCATGAAGTAGGCGCCGGGGATCATGATCAGCACCCAGACGACCACGATGGTGCGGAACATCGCCTTCTGGTGCCTCGGGCCCTCGGCCCAGAAGTCCACGAGGATGATGCGGACGCCGTTGAGGGCGTGGTACAGGACCGCAGCGACCAGCCCGACCTCGAGGAGGTTGACGATCGGGGTCTTGTACGTGGCGATCACCATGTCGTAGGCGTCCGGGGAGACGCGCACCAGGGCGGTGTCCAGGACGTGGACGAGGAGGAAGAAGAACACCGCGACACCGGTGATGCGATGGGCCACCCAGGACCACATCCCCTCACCGCCGCGGTACAGGGTCCCCGCAGGCGCACTGGCCATCGGTGGAGCCTCCTTGCTCGGAAGTGGGCATCCGTGGCGGCGCATCCGCCACATGATGGGCAGTCTAGTCCTGAGCCGCGCGCACGCACGGGCGAGGATGCCCTCCCAGGGCGGCGAAGGTCCGGGCCCTTGGTCCCCCACCCCGCTCCGCCCCGCCCCGCCCCGCCCCGCCCCGCTCCACCCCGCCCCGCTCCGCCCCGCTCCGCCCCTGCCCCCCGCCCCACCACGCCCCTCTTCGGTGATCCATGCACCTTGACGACCTTCTAGGCCACCGAACGTGCATGGATCACCGCGTGGGGCCAGCCACCGCGCATCGGTTCACGTCACCTGCGGGTCAGGCCGCGTCGGATCTCCGTGGACGTATCGCGCGGCACGAAGGGCCGCACGCGACGATTGCTCCGGTCCAGCCGCGCAGATGGAGCAAGTCCTCGACCTGGCCAGCGACGAGGCATGGACCGCCGACGACAGCGAGCCACCCGAACCGCAGGGTCGCCTGCCCGGTGAGGGTCGCGTGGTTGTCGCGCTCCTGGTCGCGCAGCACCTCCGACTCCTGCTCGTGACCAAGTCGACCGTCGAGCTCGACGATCACCCCGAAACCCTCGTACAGGAGGTCGCGATAGCCGCGCCGCCCGTGGCCGGCGTCCGCCGGCGCCTGGGTCCGTGCTCGGGGCAGGCGGTGGGGGAGGGCGACGTGGCTGCGATATCGCTTCTCGAGCTCACTGGTCACGCCGTCGCGGACCTCGGCGCACACCTGGGTCAGCAACCCCCGCCGGCGCAGCCGCGGTCGAATCGCCGCGGCGGCAAGCAGCCGATCGGGGGTGGTGAGCCGCAACCGGCAGGCTCGCAGGATCACCTCGACGGCCACGGCATCCGTCCGGGCGTCGGCCACTGCACTCAGGACGGTGTTCTCGATGCTGAGCACCGGCGGTATCCGCGCCGGGTGGGCCAGGGCCGCGGGCGTGGGCACCCGCGTCACCCGGACGCCACGCGCTCGGCGGCTGCACCCGTCCGGCATCACCATCGTGATGGGCTCGCCGGGCGGAATGTCCTGCTCATCAAGTCCCCAGTACCTCGCGGCCGTGGGTCCGCCGACCACTCCCGCCGGCCCGAGCGCCAGGTGGGCCGCCCAGATCCGGGCGCTGAGCCCAGCGGGTCCGGGCTGGATCAGGTGCACACCACGATGCAGTGAGGTCCAGCGCCCGCATGCCAGCAGCCTCCGGATCGCGTCGGCGGGCAGGCCGGCCGCCCGTGCTTGGGCTGTCGTGCACACACCTGCTTGGTGAGAGGCCTGGGCCTCGATGCGGTCAAGGGCAGCCGCCAGGAGGGGGTTGCGGCGAGGCATGCACGGATGGTGCGCCATCGGGGCGATGTCGTCCAGCGGCCGTCCACAGGCCTCGAGAGCCGGCCCAGTGTTCGGACGCCCCTCCGGCGCGGACCCACCCCGGTGATCCATGCGGCTTGGCGACGCTAGAAGGTCGAGAACCTGAATGGATCACGATGGGGCGGGGGCGGGCGGGCCGGTGCGGGCGGGCGGTGGCGCGCCGGGTGGCGGGGGCGGGCGGGAGGGCGCGGGGCGCGGCGGGGGCGGGCGCGGCGCGAGGATCTGGGTCCAAGGTCCTGCTGGGACGGGACGGGGTGCGGCACGACTCCGGCGAGGGGCGGGCCTAGCCTTGGGCACATGGCAACCACCGAGTCCGGCCGCCCGTTCGCCCCCCTCTACGACGCCGAGTCCCGCGCCGGCGCCGACCCCGCCCTCATCGGCGCACCCGGGGAGTACCCCTACACCCGAGGCGTGTACCCCTCGATGTACACCGGTCGGCCCTGGACGATGCGCCAGTACGCCGGGTTCGGCACGGCCGCGGAGTCCAACGCGCGGTACCACCAGCTGATCGCAGCCGGCCAGACCGGCCTGTCGGTCGCGTTCGACCTGCCGACCCAGATGGGGTACGACTCCGACCACCCGCTGGCCTCCGGCGAGGTCGGCAAGGTGGGGGTGGCGATCGACTCCATCGACGACATGCGCACCCTCTTCCACGGCCTGCCCCTGGACAGGGTGTCCACGTCGATGACGATCAACGCCCCGGCGGCCGTGCTGCTGCTGGCCTACCAGATCGTCGCCGAGGAGCAGGGCGTGCCCGGCTCGGCCCTCACCGGCACCATCCAGAACGACGTGCTCAAGGAGTACATCGCCCGTGGGACGTACATCTACCCACCGGCGGCCTCCCTGCGGCTGATCACCGACATCTTCGGCTACTGCGCGGCCGAGCTGCCCAAGTGGAACACCATCTCGATCTCCGGGTACCACATGGCCGAGGCCGGGGCGACGCCCGCGCAGGAGATCGCGTTCACGCTGGCCGACGGCATCGAGTACGTGAAGGCCGCGATCGCCACGGGCCAGGACGTCGACGACTTCGCCCCGCGGCTGGCGTTCTTCTTCGTCTCGCGCACCAGCCTGCTCGAGGAGGTCGCGAAGTTCCGCGCGGCACGGCGGATCTGGGCCCGGGTGATGCGCGAGGAGTTCGGCGCGAAGAACCCCAAGTCGATGATGCTGCGCTTCCACACCCAGACCGCCGGCGTGCAGCTCACCGCCCAGCAGCCCGAGGTGAACATGGTGCGGGTGGCCATCCAGGCCCTGGCCGCGGTGCTCGGCGGCACGCAGAGCCTGCACACCAACTCCTTCGACGAGGCCATCGCCCTGCCGACGGAGAAGGCCGCCCGCCTGGCCCTGCGCACCCAGCAGGTGATCGCCTACGAGTCGGACGTGTGCAAGACCGTCGACCCGTTCGCCGGCTCGTACGCCATCGAGTCGCTCACCGACGACGTCGAGGCTGCGGCGGTCGAGCTCATGGACAAGGTGGCCGAGCTCGGTGGCGCGGTCGCGGCCATCGAGAACGGCTTCCAGAAGTCCGAGATCGAGCGCTCGGCCTACCGGATCGCCAATGAGATCGATGCCGGCGAGCGCGTGGTGGTCGGTGTCAACAAGTTCACGATCGACACCGACGAGCCCTACGAGCCGCTGCGGGTGAACCCCCTGATCGAGGCCGAGCAGCGCGCGCGCCTGGAGACGCTGCGCGCCGAGCGGGGCGACATCAGCGCCCTGCTCGAGGCCGTGCGCGCGGCCGCCCGCGGTTCCGAGAACGTCCTCTACCCGATGAAGGAGGCGCTGAAGGCGCGGGCCACCGTCGGCGAGGTCAGCACGGCGCTGCGCGACGTCTGGGGCGAGTACGTCCCGCACGACGTCTTCTGAGCCGGAGATCCTGCCGTCCAGGCACGGCGGCGTCGCAGGACCTCCGGCCCCCCGCCAGAGGACCTTCGCCGCCGAATCGTGATCGAAATGTGTCCGGAGCGCTGAGCGCAATGGCCAGGGACCGCTCTCGGAGCGGATAAAATTGCCCGCAGACGTGGTCTGGCGCCGGATCGGTGCCTCGTCTGACTGAGATGGAGAACGTATGAAGACTCGTTTGCTCGCCGTGAGCGCCCTTGCGGCGCTGGCCCTCGCCGCCTGTGGCGAGGCCCCTGACGAGAACGCCGCCGGGTCGGCCTCGGGCAGCGCTGCTGCCTCGGACTTCCTCGGGTGCATGGTCACCGACCAGGGTGGCATCGACGACCGCTCGTTCAACGCCTCGGCGTGGGCCGGTCTGCAGGCCGCCGAGGCCAGCGAGGGCATCGAGGTCAAGTATGTGACCAGCAAGTCCGAGTCCGACTACACGCCCAACGTCAACAGCCTCGTGGCTGAGGACTGTGGGCTCATCGTGACCGTCGGCTTCTCCCTCGGTGACGCGACCCGCACGGCCGCCCAGGCGAACCCGGACACCGAGAAGTTCACGATCGTCGACGAGAACCCCGATGGCGACCCGGCCACCGAGGACGTCTTCGAGCCGATTCCCAACGTCAAGCCGCTGCTGTTCAACACCGCTGAGGCCGCCTACCTGGCCGGCTACCTGTCGGCGGGCATGAGCGAGACCGGCACCGTCGGCACCTTCGGTGGCATCAAGCTGCCGACCGTGGCCGTGTTCATGGACGGCTTCTACGACGGCGTCATGAAGTACAACGAGGACAAGGGCGCCGACGTCAAGATCCTCGGCTGGGACAAGGCGAAGCAGGACGGCCTGTTCGCCGGCAAGTTCGACTCGCCGACCGACGGCAAGAACCTGGCCAACAACCTGATCCAGTCCGGCGCCGACATCATCATGCCGGTCGCCGGTGGCACCGGCCTCGGCGCTGCCCAGGCCGCCCAGGAGTCCGGTGGCAAGGTCGCCATCGTCTGGGTCGACACGGACGGCTACGAGTCCGCCTCGCAGTACAAGGAGGTCTTCCTGACCACTGTCCAGAAGGGCATCGCCACCGCCGTGGAGACCGCCACTGTCGAGACCGTGAACGGGCGGTACACGAACACGCCGTTCGTCGGGACCCTGGCCAACGCCGGCGTCAGCCTGGCCCCGTACCACGACTACGTGTCGAAGGTCCCGGCAGAGCTCACCGCCGAGGTCGAGGCGCTCAAGGGACAGATCATCGCCGGCACCATCGTGGTCGAGTCCGCGAACTCGCCCAAGGTGAGCTAGTCCAGACGCTCAATCAGCAGCCCTCCCGCAGTCCGCGGGGGGGCTGCTGTGCGTTCGGGCCAAACGTCGCGAATCGCCGCCCCGTCTGGCAGGAGTCCCCGACCCGTTCCTCGCTACTGTGCGGGAAGATCCATCCCTGTGATGCGGAGGTAGCGCTGTGCGACTGGAGCTGCGCGGAATCACCAAGAGGTTCGGCACATTCACCGCGAACGACTCGATCGACCTGGTCGTCGAGCCGGGCGAGATCCACTGCCTGCTGGGGGAGAACGGCGCGGGCAAGTCGACCCTGATGAACTCCCTGTTCGGCCTCTACCGGCCCGATGAGGGGCAGATCCTCATCGACGACAAGGAGGTCTACTTCCACGACCCCGGGGACGCCATGGACGCGGGGATCGGCATGGTCCACCAGCACTTCATGCTGGTGCCGGTCTTCACGGTCGCCGAGAACGTGATGCTCGGCCACGAGCAGACCAAGGGCGCCCTGCTCGACATGGAGGCCGCGCGCAACCAGGTCCTCGAGCTGTCCCAGAAGTACAACCTCGAGGTCGACCCCGACGCCCTCGTCGAGGACCTCCCGGTGGGCGTGCAGCAGCGCGTGGAGATCATCAAGGCCCTGGTCAAGGACGCCCAGATCCTGATCCTCGACGAGCCGACCGCGGTGCTGACCCCGCAGGAGACCGACGAGCTGCTCGAGATCATCCGCCAGCTCAAGGCCAGCGGCCGGTCGGTGGTGATGATCAGCCACAAGCTGCGCGAGATCAAGGCCGTCGCCGACCGCATCACCGTCATCCGCCGGGGGAAGGTCGTCGGCTCGGCCCTGCCGACCGACTCCGAGACCGAGCTCGCGGCCATGATGGTGGGCCGCGCCGTCAGCCTCAAGGTGGACAAGGGCCCGGCAGCGCCCCAGGACGTCGTGCTGGAGATCCGCGGCCTGACCGTGCGCTCGGACACCGGGCAGGCGATGGTCGACAACATCGACCTCGATGTCCGCAGCGGCGAGGTGGTCTGCGTGGCCGGCGTCCAGGGCAACGGCCAGACCGAGCTGACCCAGGCCATCGTGGGGCTCGAGAAGTACGTCACCGGGTCCATCAAGATCAAGGGTGAGGAGCTCGTCGGGCGGACGACCCGGCACATCCTGGACTCCGGGATCGGCTTCGTGCCCGAGGACCGCTCCCACGACGGCCTGGTGGGCTCGTTCTCGATCGCCGAGAACATGATCCTCGACCAGTACAAGCAGCCACCCTTCGCCAGCGGCGTGCGGATGAAGCCCTCGGTGATCGCGGCCAACGCCGAGCAGAAGGTGCAGGAGTTCGACGTGCGCACGACCGGTGTGTCGCTGCCGGCCTCGTCGCTGTCCGGCGGCAACCAGCAGAAGGTGGTCCTCGCCCGCGAGCTGTCCAAGCCGGTGGTCTCGCTGTTCCTGGCCTCGCAGCCCACCCGCGGCGTGGACGTCGGCGCCATCGAGTTCGTGCACAAGCGGGTGGTGGCCGAGCGCGATTCCGGCGTGGCGGTCCTGATCGTCTCGACCGAGCTCGACGAGGTCGCGGCGCTGGCCGACCGGGTGGTCGTCATGTACCGCGGCAAGATCATCGGCATCGTCCCGCCGGAGACCCCGCGCGGGGTCCTCGGCCTGATGATGGCCGGCGTCCCGCAGGACACGGCCGTCCAGAAGGCGGTGGTGACCTCGCTGGACGATCCACAGGACGCCCTGCCACCTCCCACCTCGGGCCCACCGCCCGAACCCATGCCGGAACCCTCGGGCGAGCGCGATGCCGCACCCCCGGCAGATGAGGAGGGCCAGCCATGAGCACCACCGAGCTGCGGACCGAGGTCACCACCCCCGGCCCCGAGCCGAAGACTCGCAAGGGCTGGGTCGACCAGATCATCCTCTACGCCCTGTCGATCCTGCTGGCGCTGGTGATCAGCGGCATCCTCATCGCGTTCGCCGACCCGGACGTCCGGGAGACCGCGGGGTACTTCTTCTCGGCCCCCATGGACACCCTCAGCGCGGCGTGGGAGTCGGTCTCGGAGGCCTACAAGGCGCTGTTCTCCGGCTCGGTCATCAACTTCAGCGCCTACACCGTCGCCGATGCGCTCAAGCCCTTCACCGAGACCCTGTACACCTCGACCTCCCTGATCTTCGCCGGCCTGGCCGTGGCCCTGCCCTTCCGGGCGGGCCTGTTCAACATCGGCGCCCAGGGGCAGTTGATCCTCGGCGCGATCGTGGCCGGCTACATCGGCTTCAGCATCTCGATGCCGTTCCCGCTGCACCTGATCGTCGCGATGGTCGGCGGCCTGCTCGCCGGCGCGCTGTGGGGCGGCATCGCGGGCCTGCTCAAGGCCCGCACCGGGGCGCACGAGGTCATCGTCACGATCATGCTCAACTGGATCGCGATCTACCTGCTGCAGTACCTGCTCACCCTCGACGCGTTCCAGCGCCCCGGTCGCGACGACCCGCTGAGCCCGGCCGTGGCCACGACCGCGCAGCTGCCCAAGATCCTGGGCGAGGGCTACCGGCTGAACCTCGGCTTCATCCTCGCCCTGCTGGCGGCCTGGTTCATCTGGTGGCTCCTGGAGCGCTCGACGATCGGCTTCGAGTTCCGCGCGGTCGGGGCCAACCCGAACGCGGCCCGCACCGCCGGCATCAACGTCAGGCGCGCGGTCACCGGGGTCATGGTGGTCGCCGGTGGCATGGCGGGCCTGGCCGGCATGAACCAGATCCTCGGTGGTGCCACGGAGTACGCCCTGGGCAACGGCATCGCCGGTGAGATCGGGTTCGACGCCATCACCGTGGCGCTGCTGGGCCGGAGCACCCCCGGCGGCGTGGTCGCCGCAGGCATCCTGATGGGCGGCCTGCGTGCCGGTGGCTCGGCCATGCAGGCCCAGACCGGCACCCCGATCGACATCGTGCTCGTCGTGCAGTCCCTGATCGTGCTGTTCATCGCAGCACCACCACTCGTGCGCAAGATCTTCCGTCTCAAGGCCCCGGCGACGGCGTAGAAGGAGCTGACACACATGGCAACCGACACCGCTCCCGCCCCGGCAGCCACCGAGCCCGAGGTCCTGCTGCCCATCTCGTACAAGGCCCCGATCCTCATGGGGGTCCTGGGGCTGCTCGCGTTCGTCCTGTTCGGACTGCGCGGGGACCTCCGGGGAGACCACGACGTTCGACTTCTCGCTGGGGGACGAGGCCGTCGCGGTCCCGGACCTCGTCGTGAACTCGAAGACGTTCTCCCTGCTGATGGCCCTCATCTGCCTGGCCCTGGCCGGCCTGGCGCTGATGTGGGCACGCCAGCGCCGCTCGATCCCGGCCTGGGCCATCGCCCTCTACGGCGTCGCGTTCATGATGTCGTTCCTGTCCTGGGTGGTGGCCGGCAAGACCATCCAGATGACCGGCCTGCTGCAGGGCTCGGTGCTGCTCAGCGTGCCGCTGATCTTCGGCGCGCTGTCCGGCGTGCTCTGCGAGCGTGCCGGCGTGGTCAACATCGCCATCGAGGGCCAGCTGCTCGCCGGCGCCTTCCTCTCGGCACTCGTCGGATCGCTGACCGACAGCCTGCTGGCCGGGCTGATCGCGGCGATCGTGGCCGGCCTGCTCGTCAGCACGATCCTCGCGGTCTTCGCCGTGCGGTACTTCGTCGACCAGGTGATCGTGGGCGTGGTCATCAACACCCTGGTGCTGGGCCTCACCTCGTTCTTCTACACCGCGGTGATGACCGAGGACCCCGAGACGTACAACAGCCCCCCGGTCATGCAGCCGATCCCGATCCCGATCCTGTCCGACATCCCGGTGATCGGGCCCATCCTGTTCAACCAGTCGCTGATCGTGTACCTCATGTACGTGATCGCCATCCTGATCCACGTCGGCGCTGTTCAAGACCAGGTGGGGGCTGCGCGTGCAGGTCCGTCGGCGAGCACCCCAAGGCCGCCGACACCGTGGGCATCGACGTGAACCGGCTGCGGTTCCGCAACGTCCTGCTGGGTGGCATGGTCTCGGGCCTGGGCGGTGCGTTCTTCACCCTCGGGTCCGTGGGCGCGTTCGGCAAGAACATGACGGCCGGCAAGGGCTTCATCGCCCTGGCCGCCATGATCTTCGGCCGGTGGTCCCCGCTCGGCGCGATCGGCGCGGCCCTGCTCTTCGGCTTCGCCGACCAGCTGCAGCAGGTCCTGAGCATCATCGGCACGCCCATCCCCAGCCAGTTCATGCTGATGGCGCCCTACCTCGCGACGCTGTTCGCGGTCGCCGGCCTGGCCGGCCGGTCGAGGGCACCGGCGGCCGACGGCATCCCGTACATCAAGTCGTGAGCGGGCTCGTGGTGGACCCGGCCAGCGTCGACTGGTCGGGGCTGCGGGCCGCTGCCCGCGCTGCGGCGGAGCACGCCTACGTGCCCTACTCGCACTTCCCGGTCGGGGTGGCCGGGCTGGTCGACGACGGCCGGGTGGTCTCCGGGTGCAACGTGGAGAACGCCTCCTACGGGCTGACCCTCTGCGCCGAGTGCGGCATGGTCAGCGCCCTGCACGCCTCCGGGGGCGGGCGGCTGGTGGCGGTCGTGTGCGTCGACCAGCACGGCGCGGACCTCATGCCCTGCGGCCGCTGCCGACAGCTGCTGTGGGAGCACGGCGGACCGACCTGCCTGGTGCACACGACCAACGGCATCCTCCCGATGGCAGCGGTCCTGCCCGACGCCTTCGACGTCGACGACCTGCGCACGCGCACCTGACCCACCACTCGATGTGGGTGCACCTGCGCCGATAGCCTGTCGGCCATGACACTGGACCTCGAGACCTGCCAGCGCGCACCCAAGGTGCTGCTCCACGACCACCTCGACGGCGGCCTGCGCCCCGAGACGGTGGTGGAGCTCGCGGCCGAGACCGGGTACGCCGAGCTGCCGACCACCGACCCGGTGGCGCTCGGGGAGTGGTTCCGGGAGTCGGCCGACTCGGGGTCGCTGGTGCGCTACCTGGAGACCTTCGCGCACACGGTCGGTGTGATGCAGACCGCCCCCGCGTTGCGCCGGGTCGCGCGCGAGTGCGCCGAGGACCTGGCCGCCGACGGTGTGGTCTACGCCGAGGTGCGCTTCGCCCCGGAGCTGCACATCGAGGGTGGGCTGACCCTCGAGGAGGTCATCGAGGCGGTGCTGGCCGGCTTCGCCGAGGGGGAGCGGGCGACGGCGGAGGCAGGTCGCCCGATCGTGGTGCGCAGCCTCCTGATCGCCATGCGGACCGCTGCCCGCAGCACCGAGATCGCCCAGCGGGTGGTCGCCTACCGGGACGCCGGGGTCGTCGGCTTCGACATCGCCGGGGCGGAGGAGGGCTATCCGCCCACCCGGCACCTCGATGCCTTCGAGTACCTGCGTCGGGAGAACGCCCACTTCACGATCCACGCCGGTGAGGCGTTCGGCCTTCCGAGCATCTGGGAGGCGATCCAGTGGTGCGGCGCCGAGCGCCTGGGCCACGGCGTGCACATCATGGACGACATCACCCGGGAGCCCGACGGGTCGGTCCACCTCGGTCGGCTCGCCTCCTACATCCGCGACCGGCGCGTCCCGCTGGAGATGTGCCCGAGCTCGAACGTGCAGACCGGGGCGGCCCCGTCCATCGCCGAGCACCCGATCGGCCTGCTGCGCTCGCTGGGCTTCCGCGTGACCGTGAACACCGACAACCGGCTGATGTCCGGCACGTCGATGAGCAAGGAGATGCACCTGCTCTCCGAGGCGTTCGGATACGGCCTGGCCGATGTGCAGTGGCTGACGGTCAACGCGATGAAGTCCTCGTTCCTGCCGTTCGACCAGCGCCTGCGCATGATCAACGACGTGATCAAGCCCGGGTACTCATCCATGGCGCTCAGCGACATGATGATGGGCTGACTCCCGAGGTTCTGGTAGTCGATTCGGTCGATTCAATCGACCGAATCGACCACCAGGAGCAGCCGGTCCGTCGCGTCAGCCTGCGGCCGCCGCTGACGCGCGGCATCGGGCCAGCGCCTCGCGGGTCTCGCGGGCGCCGAGCGGTCGGCACCCGGCGGCTGTCGCGCGGTCGATCACGACCTGCTCCACCCGGTAGAGGTGCAGCCCCCGGCGCATGATCGTGCCGGGCGGCTTGCGGCGGTCCTTGAGGTCCCGGGCAGCGCGACGGACCAGGTTCTTCCAGCGGTCGCGGTGCACGACGATCGCATCGAGCAGCAGCCCGCGCTGCGCCAGCTCGGCGACGAGCTCGGGGGCGAAGATCCCCTCGGCGACGAAGACCTGTGATCCCACGTCGACGATGTGGGTCCCGACGGGGCCGTTGGCCGAGATGTCGTACACCGGGACCTCCGCGCGGCCCTCGCGGCAGAGCGTCTCCAGCGCCTCGAGGGCGGCCGCGCGGTCCCAGCTGTCCGGGTGGTCCCAGTCGACGATGTCCAGCTCCGGGTGCCTCGGCAGGGAGGGGTCGGTGCCGGCCTTGTAGAAGTCATCGAGGTAGACCATGGGCAGCCCCACGGAGCGCACGATGGTGGACTTCCCCGAGCCGCTGGGCCCCGCCAGCAGGATGACGCGTCGGTGGTCGTCCGGGTCGTCAGTACCCATCGCCCGCCGCGGTCGCCGGGTCCGCCGGCGCACCGTCGAGGCCGTCGAGCACCGCCCTGGTGCCGGACAGGCCCAACCGGGTGGCCCCCGCGGTGACCATCTCCAGGGCTGCCGCTGCGGTCCGCACCCCACCGCTGGCCTTCACGCCCAGGGTGCCGCCGACCGTGTTGGCCATCAGCGAGATCGCGTGGGCCGAGGCCCCTCCCGCGGGGTGGAACCCCGTCGAGGTCTTGACGAAGTCGGCCCCCGCCTCCTGGCAGATGATGCACGCGCGCACGATCTCGTCGTCGGTGAGCGCGGCCGTCTCCAGGATGACCTTGAGCAGGACCCCCTCGGTGGCCGCCCTGCACTGCACGGACCTCCTTCTCGGTGACCCGCCAGAGGCCGGCCTTGATCGCGCCCAGGTCGATGACCATGTCGACCTCGTCGGCCCCGTCGGCCACTGCCCGGGACGCCTCGGCCGCCTTGATGTCGGCGTGGTGCTTGCCGCTGGGGAACCCCACGACCGTGCACGTGGCGACCTCCGGTGACAGCAGCCCGTCGGCCAGTGGCAGGAAGGACGGCGAGATGCAGACCGAGAAGACCCCCAGGTCGTTGGCCTCGGCGCACAGTGCCGCGACATCGTCGGGGGTCGCCTCGGGCTTGAGCAGGGTGTGGTCGACCATGTGCGCCAGTGCGGAACGGGTGAGTGCCATGAGGGGCATTCTGGCCCCGTTGGTGCTCCCCTCGCCCGCCGGGGCGCTCTGCAGCCGCCTCCTCCCGCCGGAGATCCACACACCGTTCGGGATCCCCCGAGCGGCATGGGGCTCCTGCCCGGCTGCGGGGGATCCTCGGCGGGGCAGGTGGTCGCTCAGGGAGAGGCCGGGGCCCCGCGGGGGATAGCGTCATCGCCATGACGACAACCGCACCCCAGCCCCTTGAGGACCCCACTGCTGCTGCCGCCCAGGCCGCCGCCGAGCTCGCCGACCTCACCGGATCCCCCTCCCACGACCTTGCCCTGGTGCTGGGGTCCGGGTGGCTCCCGGCCGTCGACCTCCTGGGCGAGACGCTGGCTGAGTTCCCCTCGACGGACCTGCACGGATTCGCTCCCCCGGCCGTCGCCGGACATGCCGGCAAGATCCGCAGCGTCGCCACGCCCTCCGGGGGCCGGGCGCTGGTGTTCCTCGGCCGCACCCACTTCTACGAGGGTCGGGGCGTGGAGGCGGTGGTGCACGGGGTGCGCACAGCGGCCGCCGCCGGCTGCCGCACGATCGTGCTCACCAACGGCTGCGGCGGGCTGAACCCCGACTGGACGCCCGGGACCCCCGTGCTGATCAGCGACCACATCAACATGACCGGCGCCTCACCCCTGCGCGGGGCGACCTTCATCGACCTCACCGACCTGTACTCGGCCCGGCTGCGCGCCCTGTGCCGGCAGATCGACCCGACGCTGGCCGAGGGCGTGTACCTGCAGTTCCGTGGGCCCCAGTACGAGACCCCGGCCGAGGTCCGGATGGCCGGCATCCTCGGCGCCGACCTCGTCGGCATGTCCACGACCCTGGAGGCGATCGCCGCCCGCGAGGCCGGCATGGAGATCCTTGGCCTGTCCCTGGTGACCAACCTGGCCGCCGGGATGACCGGGGAGGCCCTGAACCACGAGGAGGTCCTCGAGGCCGGGAAGATGGCTGCCGAGCGCATGGGCGGGCTGCTGGCGACGGTGGTGGGCCAGCTGTGACCCACATCGACCCCGTCCTGCTGACCAGGGCCACGCGGTGGGCCGACGCCGACCCGGACGCGGAGACCGCCGCGGAGCTCAACGACCGCATCACGGCCGCCGAGGCAGGTGACCCGGCTGCCGCCGAGGAGCTGGCTGACGCCTTCGCCGGGACGCTGCAGTTCGGCACCGCCGGCCTGCGCGGCAAGCTCGGCCCGGGACCCAACCGGATGAACCGGGTCGTGGTCTCGCGGGCTGCGGCCGGCCTCGCCCAGTACCTGCTGGACCAGGGCCAGGGCGGGACCCCGGTGGTGATCGGCTTCGACGCCCGGCACAACTCCGACGTCTTCGCCCGGGACACTGCCGAGATCTTCGCGGGCGCCGGGTTCCGGGCCATGATCTGCCCGCGCCCCCTGCCCACGCCCGTGCTGGCCGGTGCGATCCTGACCTACGGGGCATCGGCGGGGGTCGTCGTGACGGCCTCGCACAACCCGCCCCAGGACAACGGGTACAAGGTCTACCTCGGCGACGGCTCGCAGATCGTGCCCCCGGCCGACGCCGGGATCGCCGCCTGCATCGAGGCCGTCGGCGCCGTGGCCGACATCCCGCGCAGCGACGAGTACGCCACCCTCGATGAGGGGGTCGTCGACAGCTACCTGGCCCGCGTGTGCGGCCTTGCCCTGCCGGGCGGTGCGCGGGACATCTCGGTGGCCTACACCGCCATGCACGGCGTCGGCAGCCCCCTGATGAGGGCCGCGCTGACCGGGGCCGGGTTCCCCGCCCCCCTGGCGGTCGTCGCCCAGGACGAGCCGGACCCGGACTTCCCGACCGTCTCGTTCCCGAACCCGGAGGAGCCGGGGGCGATGGACCTGGCGATGGACCTCGCCGGTGGTGCGCACGTCGACCTGGTGCTCGCCAACGACCCGGACGCCGACCGCTGTGCCGTCGGGATCCCGCTGGCCGACGGCGGGTTCCGGATGCTGACCGGCGACGAGGTCGGCGCCCTGCTCGGCTGGTGGATCCTGCAGCGCGGGGTGCGCGCGGGCGCTCCGGTGACCGGCACGTACGCGAACTCCATCGTCAGCTCGCAGCTGCTCGGGGCGATCGCCCGCGACGCCGGACTGGGCTTCCGCGAGACGCTGACCGGGTTCAAGTGGATCTCCCGGGCTGCCGACGACCTCGCATTCGGCTACGAGGAGGCCCTGGGCTACTGCGTCGACCCGACGGGCGTGCGCGACAAGGACGGCATCTCGGCCGGGCTGCTCGTCACCGAGATGGCGGCGGCGCTCAAGGCCGAGGGCCGTGGCGTGCAGGACGTCCTCGACGACCTGGCCACCGCGCACGGGGTCCACGCGACCAGCCAGGTCTCGCTGCGGTTCACCGACCTCTCGGCGATCCCGGCGCTCATGGCGTCGCTGCGGGCGCAGCCGCCGACGGGGTTCGGGGGGTTGGACGTCACCGAGGCGATCGACCTGGAGACCGGGTCGCCCGACCTGCCGCCCACCGATGGCCTGAAGTACATGCTGGGAGGCGCGCAGGGCATCGATGGTGCGCGGGTGATCATCCGGCCCAGCGGGACCGAGCCGAAGATCAAGGCCTACCTCGAGGTCCGCGCTCCCGTGGGGGCGCAGGGGGTGGCAGCCGCCCGGTCGGTGGCCGGTGAGCGGCTGGCCGCTGTCGCGGCGGACGTGCGGGCGCGGCTGACCTCGTAGCCCGGCGCAGGGGATCCGGCCCCGGACCCCAGCGGGGACACGCCCGAGCCGGAGCCTGCCCGACTACCTCCTGCCCACTCCTCCCGCGGGATAGCCTGCGCCCGGGAGGTGCCCATGGAGGACACGAAGCAGGGGCCCAACATCGGCCGTGGGGTGCTCCAGGCGATCTTCGCGGTGTTCCTCGGGCTGATGATCACCGCGGTCGTCGGGGTCGGGGTGTACACGTTCCATCCCAACCCCGGGGAGGCGTACCAGGAGCAGATCCAGGCGCTCTACGACGAGCGGTCCGCGATCGACGGCTGCAACACGCCGACGCCGGAGCAGTGTCGGGCCTGGGACCAGCTGACGCCCGCCGAGCAGGCCCGGACGAAGGCCATCGACGCCGAGGTGACGACGCTGCAGCGCGCCGTCCGAGGAGCAGGCCAGCCAGTGGCGGATGAGCACCAGCGTGGTCCTCATCGTCATCGCGACCATCCTCATGGCGGTCGCGCTGGCCCTCGGCGACTCGGTCGCGGTGCTGAGCAACGGGATCCTGCTCGGTGGGCTGTTCACCATGCTCTACGGGGTCGGCTGGGGGCTGGCGTCGGGCAACTCGGTCACCCGGTTCGTCGTGCTGGTCGTGGCGCTCGTGGTGTCCCTGGCCCTGGGGTACCTGAAGTTCGTGCGCGGGCGAGGGCCGGCGGGTGCCGCGGAGGTCTCGGGGGCGTCCTCGGGGGGGTGTCGGTCCCGGTGGCGGGCGGCGCGTCGGCGGAGGTGGCCGAGCTCAGCTCCCGGGTTGAGGCGCTGGAGCGCCGCCTGGCCGCGGCCGCACAGGGCCTCAGCGGGGAGGACGGTCCCGCTACTGGCAGGGGCGCCTCATGAGGTCCACGACGTAGTCGTCGGGTGCCCCGGCGGCCCGCGCCGCGTCGGCCATGATCCCGAGGTAGCGCGCCGAGGGCAGGCCCCCCTCGTAGGAGTCGACCACGTAGAGCCAGGCCATCTCGTCGCCGTCGAGGGTCTGGACGCGCACGTGCAGCTTGCGGTGGATCCCCAGGTCGGAGCCCTCCCAGCGGTCGAGCAGCGGCTCGTCCTCCGGGGCGATGTCGTAGAGCATCACGAAGACGCTGTGCCCCGGGTCCTCGACGACCGTGGCCAGTGCGCCGTCCCACCCCAGGTCCGCGCCGCCGAAGGTCAGCCGCCAGTCGATCAGCCAGCCTGGGCCGTGAACGGGGGAGTGCGGCGCCCGTTCGAGCATCTGCCGGGGATCGAGGTTCGACCCGTACGCCGCGTAGAGGACCACGTCGCACAGAGTAGTGGTGCGCCGGCTCCGCGGGAAGGTCGGCCGTGGCGTCCCGGGTCAGTCGGGGGGGAAGGCCGGCTCGCCGGGCAGGCACGAGTAGAGGGCGAGGTCGTGGCGGCCGTCGGCCCGGACCTGAGCCCCCCGCGCCACGCCCTCCCGGACGTACCCGGCGCGCTCCAACGAGCGCTGCTCGGCGACGTTCGCCACGTCCGTGGAGGCCTGGACCCGGTGGATGCCCGCCCGATGCAGGGCACTGGCCAGCAGCGACTGCGCGACGGCACCGACCCCACGGCCCCGGGCAGCGGCGTGCAGCGCCACCCCGATGCTGATGGCACGGGAGCCCAGGTTCGGCCCGTGCAGCTCGCTGTGCCAGCTCATGTCGCCCACGGCGACCCAGGGCTCGTCAGCCCCGTCACGCGGGCGCAGCTCGACCATGGCTCGACCGTGCTCGTCCTCCTCGAACGCGGATGTCGAACGCGCCCCAGTCGTCGTACTCGCTGGACGAGTCCGGCCGGTGCTCCCCGTCGGCGATCCAGCGGATGCGCACGAGGTCCCCGGAGGGGGTGCGTGCCTGCACCGGCAGCATCACGGCGGGAAGTGGGGGTTCGACGGGCATGGATCCTCCCGGTCCGACGCGTGGGTGGCGCTGATCCTGTCATGACAGGCCCCTTGCCGCCCCCGGCGCGCGGCGCGCGGTCCATGCGCGATGATCGGCGCCATGACTTCGGTGGTGATCGTCGGCGGTGGCCCGGGCGGGTATGAGGCGGCCCTGGTCGCCGCCCAGATGGGGGCACAGGTCACGCTGATCGACTCCGACGGGATCGGTGGCTCGGCGGTGCTCACCGACTGCGTCCCGAGCAAGGCACTGCTGGCCGTGGCTGAGTCGGCGACACAGGTGCGCGCGAGCGAGGCCCTGGGGATCACCGGCGCTGCCGGGGCAGTCGCCGTGGACCTGGCCGCGGTGAACACGCGCATCAGGGCGCTGGCGACGGCGCAGAGCGAGGACACCGCCCGCCGCTGCGTGCGCTCCGGGGTTCGGCTCCTGGCTGGGCGAGGACGCCTCGACGGGCCGGGTGCCGTGGTGGCGCACCTGGCCTCCGGGGGCAGTGAGCGGATCGAGGCGGAGGCGATCCTGCTCGCCACCGGTGCCCGGCCCCGGGTCATGGAGACCGCCCTCCCGGACGGCGAGCGGATCCTGACCTGGGAGCAGGTCTACGCCCTGGACCGGGCGCCGGAGAGGCTCGTCGTGGTCGGGTCCGGTGTCACCGGTGCCGAGTTCGCCTGCGCCTACCAGGCCCTCGGCTCGGACGTCGTGCTGGTCTCCAGCCGCGAGCATGTCCTGCCCGGGGAGGATCCCGATGCGGCCCAGGTGCTGGAGGACGTGTTCGAGCGCCGGGGGATGACGGTGCTGCGCCGCTCCCGGGCCGAGTCCGCGGTCCGGACCGCCGACGGGGTGCGGGTCACGCTCGCCGACGGGCGGACCGTGGAGGGCTCGCACTGCCTGATGGCGGTGGGCTCCGTGCCGAACACCGAGGACCTGGGGCTCGCTGGGGCCGGCGTGCGCACGACGGCCTCGGGGCACGTCGAGGTGGACCGGGTGTCACGCACCTCCGCCCGCGGGGTCTACGCCGCCGGCGACTGCACCGGCGTGCTCCTGCTTGCCTCCGTGGCGGCCATGCAGGGCCGGATCGCCATGTGGCACGCGCTGGGGGCGGCCGTGGCCCCGTTGGACCTGCGCACGGTCAGCTCCAACGTCTTCACCGACCCCGAGATCGCCACCGTCGGCTACACCCAGGCCGACGTCGATGCCGGCCGGGTGAACGCCGAGGTGGTGACCCTGCCCCTGGCGACGAACGCCCGGGCCAAGATGCAGGGCATCACCGACGGCTTCGTGAAGGTCATCTGCCGGCGGGGGACCCGGATCGTGATCGGCGGGGTGGTGGTCGCTCCGCACGCCTCCGAGCTCATCTTCGGGCTCGCCCTGGCCGTCGAGCAGCGCCTGACCGTCGACCAGGTGGCGGCCACGTTCACCGTCTACCCCTCCATGACGGGGTCCATCGCAGAGGCCGCGCGACAGCTGCGCGCGTTCGACTGAGGCGGCGGCGATGATCCACGTGGCGACCGCACCGAACCTGCGCGACGTCGGCGGGTGGCCCACGCGTGACGGCGGCCGCGTGGTCACGGGCGCGCTGTACCGCTCCACCGACCTGTCGCGGCTGTCAGGACCGGATGTCGCGGCATTCGCCGGGCTCGGGATCCGGTCGGTGTTCGACCTGCGGACCGCCGGCGAGCGCGCCGCGGCCCCGGACCGGCTCCCTGAGGGGACCGTGTACCACGCCCTGGACGTCCTGGAGGACTCGACGATGGCTGTCCCGGCCAACCTGATGGCCCTCCTGGCGGATCCGCCGACTGCGACAGCTGCGTTGACCGGGCAGCGGGTGACGGACCTGTTCGACTCCGCCTACCGCGAGATCATCGGGCTGCCCAGTGCCCGAGCCGCCTACCGCACGCTGTTCTGCGATCTGGCCGGTGGCCACCAGCTCCCCGCCCTCGTGCACTGCACCACGGGCAAGGACCGCACCGGGTGGGCAGCGGCTGCCCTCCTGATGCTGCTCGGCGTCTCCGCGGAGGACGTCATGGCCGAGTACCTGCTCACCAACGACCTGCTGCTGCCCGCCCTGCAGCCGATGTTCGACCAGTTCCGCGACGCCGGTGGCGACCCCACCGTGCTGGTGCCCGTGTTCGGGGTCGATCCGGCGTACCTCGCAGCCGGGCTCGACGAGATGGCCAGCAGGTTCGGGTCGATCGAGGGCTACTTCTCCCACGGGCTGGGCCTGGACGCCCCCACGCTCGACGCACTGCGTGCGACCTTCCTCGAGTAGGAAGGCACCCGCGGACCCGTCGGCCGCGTCCGCCACGTGGCTGCGTCCGCACGTGGGTGCGCCCAGCAGCAGCGCGACGCACTAGCCTCGTCCGGAGGAGGTCGGCATGGGTGCACGGGTCGACCCGGACATCCGTCGGCGCATGCGCGTCACCGGGGTGGTCCAGGGCGTCGGCTTCCGGCCCTTCGTGCACGCGCTGGCTACGGAGCTCGGGCTGTCCGGCCACGTCGGAAACGACGCGGACGGGGTGTTCCTCGAGGTGCAGGGCCGGGCTGGGGCGGTGGACGAGCTGGTGCGCCGGATCCGTGACCAGGCGCCGCCGTTGGCCGTCGTGGAGGAGATCCGCGTCGAGGCCCTCGACCCGACCGGTCCGGGGTCGGACCCGGCCGGCGGACCCGCGCCGACCTTCCGGATCGTCGCCAGCGGCACCGGCCCGGGCGTCACCTCCATCCCGCCGGACACCGCCGTCTGCGACGCATGCCTGGCCGAGATGCGCGATCCCGACGACCGTCGCCACGGCTACCCCTTCATCGCCTGCACCCACTGCGGGCCGCGCTACACGATCACCACCGGGCTGCCCTACGACCGCCGGAGCACGACCATGGCCGGGTTCCCCCTGTGCGCGGCGTGCCTGGCCGAGTACACGGATCCGGCCAGCCGGCGGTTCCATGCCCAGCCCACGGCCTGCCCGGACTGCGGTCCCGCGCTGTCGATGCCCGTCGCCGACGTGGCCGCCGCCCTCCGCGCGGGGCAGGTCGTGGCGATCAAGGGCATCGGTGGGTACCACCTGGCCTGCGACGCGCGGGACTCCGCCGCGGTGCGGACGTTGCGCGCCCGCAAGCAGCGCGGTGCCAAGCCGTTCGCCCTGATGGCAGCGTCGCTCGATGCGGCGCGCCGGGTGGCTCGCGTCGATGTCGACGCGCAGGCGCTGCTCACCTCCCCGGTGCGCCCCATCGTGATCCTCCCTGCGCAGGACGCGGACCTCGTGGCTGCCGTGGCACCCGGAACCGGGACCCTCGGCGTGATGCTCCCGTACGCGCCACTGCACCACCTGCTGTTCGACGCCGGCGCCCCGGACCTGCTGGTCATGACCAGCGGGAACCTCGCCGACGAGCCGATCTGCATCGACCCGGCCGAGGCGGAGGCCCGACTGGCCGGCCTGGCTGACCTGTTCTGCCACCACGACCGGCCCATCCATGTGGCGTGCGACGACTCGGTCACCCGGGTGGTGGCCGGGGCCCCGCAGCCGGTGAGACGCAGCCGCGGCCATGCGCCGATGCCGCTGGCCCTGCCCGTGGCCGGGCCCTCCCTGGTGGCCGTGGGGGGCGAGCTGAAGAGCACCGTGTGCGTCGCGCTCGGGGGCACGGCGTGGCTCAGCCAGCACATCGGCGACACCGCCACCCTCGAGACCCTGGCGATGCTCGAGCGCACCGTCGAGACGCTGTGCGCCCTGCAGCGGGTCACCCCCGAGGTGATGGTGTCCGACGCCCACCCGGGCTACCTGTCGCGGCGATGGGCGGCCGACCAGGCGGCAGCCCGGGGGATCGAGCACGTCGTCGTCGGCCACCACCACGCGCACCTGGCCTCCCTGCTCGCCGAGCACCGGGTCCCCGCTGGGGAGCCCGTCCTCGGCGTGGTCCTCGACGGGACCGGGTACGGCACGGACGGGACCATCTGGGGCGGCGAGCTGCTGCTGGGCAGCTACGCCGCCGTGGAGCGGGTCGGCCACCTGCGGCCCATCTCCCTTCCCGGGGGCGACGCCGCGATCCGGCATCCGGCGCGGACCGCGGCCGCCCACCTGCACGCGGCCGGGCTGGACTGGTCGGGCACCGCGAGCGCCGCCGCCTGCACGCCGACTGAGGGGGAGCTGCTCGCCCGCATGCTGGCCACCGGCTCGCACTGCACGCCGACGACCAGCATGGGCCGGCTGTTCGACGCGATCGCCTCCCTGCTCGACGTGCGCCATGAGGTGGCCTACGAGGCCCAGGCCGCGATCGAGCTCGAGGCCCTGGCGGCGTCGACCGGCGATGCCGCGCCGGGGTGGTGGCCCGCGCCGGCCCCGCGGAGCCCCCTCGTGCGCACCGATCCCGACGGCGCCGTCGTGCTCGACCCCTCGGGCTGGATCGCGCAGGCCGTGGCAGATCACGCGGCCGGCGTCGACCCGGCGAGGTCGGCACGGGCCTTCCACCTGGCCCTGGCAGCGGCGCTGACGGAGGCCGTCATGGCCGTGCGCGACCGGTTCGGGACCAGCACGGTCGGGCTGACCGGGGGGGTGTTCGCCAACGACGTGCTCTCCACGGCTTGTCAGGACTCCCTGCGCCGGGCAGGCTTGAGGGTGCTCGTGCACCGCGTGGTGCCGCCCAACGACGGCGGCCTCGCGCTGGGCCAGGCCGCGGTGGCCGCAGCGTGGTCCGCTCGCTGACGCTCCTGAGGAGGTCGACCGTGTGTCTGGGGGTCCCCGGCAGGGTCGACACGGTGTGGGATGTCGACGGCATGCGGATGGCGACGGTGGACTTCGGCGGCATCCGCAAGGAGGTCTGCCTCGCGTACGTCCCTGAGGTGGAGGTGGGCGACTACACGATCGTCCACGTCGGCTTCGCCCTGACGAGGCTCGACGAGGCCTCGGCCCTGGAGACCCTGGAGCTCATGCGCAGCGTCGGGCTGCTGGAGCAGGAGCTGGTTCCCGACGTGCAGGGCAGCACCGTCGCGGAGCCCGAGCCCGTCGCGCAGCCCGAGCCCGGGACGACGCCGTGAAGTACCTCGACGAGTTCGGCGACCCGGACCTCGCCCGCCGGCTGCTCGACGACATCGCCGCCACCGTCACCCGCCCGTGGGCGCTCATGGAGGTCTGCGGCGGGCAGACGCACACCATCGTGCGCAACGGCATCGACCAGCTCCTGCCCGAGGGCGTGGAGATGATCCACGGCCCCGGGTGCCCGGTGTGCGTGACGCCGCTGGAGACGATCGACCGGGCGCTGGCGATCGCGGCGATGCCCGACGTCATCTTCTGCTCCTTCGGCGACATGATCCGCGTCCCCGGGTCCGCCGGCGACCTGTTCCGCGTCAAGGCCGCGGGCGGGGACGTGCGCATCGTCTACTCGCCCCTGGATGCCGTGCGGATCGCCGAGGCGAACCCGGACAAGCAGGTGGTGTTCTTCGGGATCGGCTTCGAGACCACCGCGCCGGCCAACGCGATGACCGTGCAGGTCGCGCGCCGGCAGGGGATCACCAACTTCTCGCTGCTGGTCTCGCACGTGCTGGTGCCACCGGCGATCACCGCGATCATGGAGTCCCCGTCCTGTCGGGTCCAGGGGTTCCTCGCCGCCGGGCACGTGTGCACCGTGATGGGCATGGCGCAGTACGAGCCACTGGTGGAGCGCTACCGGGTGCCCATCGTCGTGACCGGCTTCGAGCCGCTGGACGTCCTCGAGGGGATCCGGCGCACGGTCCGCCAGCTCGAGGCGGGCCGGGCCGAGCTCGAGAACGCCTACCCGCGGGCGGTCGCACCCGCCGGCAACCCCGTCGCCCAGGCCGTCGTCGAGGACGTCTTCACCGTCTGCGACCGGTCGTGGCGCGGCATCGGGATGATCCCGCAGTCCGGCTGGCGGCTCTCCGACGCCTACGCCGAGTTCGACGCGGAGAGACGCTTCGATGTCGCGGGCATCGTCACCACCGAATCGGAGCAGTGCCGGGCCGGCGAGGTGCTCCAGGGCCTGATCAAGCCGGTCCAGTGCGCGGCCTTCGGCACCGCGTGCACGCCGCGCTCGCCCCTGGGGGCGCCGATGGTCTCCAGCGAGGGCGCGTGCGCCGCCTACTACCAGTTCCGCCGGCTGGAGCAGCCAGCATGAGCCACCCGCCGGACATCGCGTCGTGGTCCTGCCCCGTGCCCCTGCGCGACCATCCGAACGTCGTGATGGGGCATGGCGGGGGCGGGCGGCTCTCCGCCGAGCTCATCGCGCACCTGTTCCTCCCGGCCTTCGACCGGACCCCCCTGGCCGATGTCCTGACCCAGCTCGGGGACGCGGCGGTCCTGTCCCTCGACGTCCCGGGTGCCGAGGGGGCGGTGCGGCTGGCCTTCACCACGGACTCCTACGTCGTGCGCCCGCGGTTCTTCCCGGGCGGCAACATCGGCGACCTCGCGGTCAACGGGACGGTGAACGACCTGGCCGTCAGCGGCGCCCTGCCCCTGGCGCTGTCCGTGGGCGCCATCCTCGAGGAGGGCATGGCCCTCGACGAGCTGGGCGTCATCGCCGAGACCATGGGTGCCGCCGCCCGGGCGGCCGGGGTGTCGATCGTCACCGGCGACACCAAGGTCGTCGACTCCGGCCACGGCGACGGGGTCTACCTCAACACCGCGGGCATCGGGCTGGTGCCGGCTGGGCTGGCCCTGGGCCCCGGTCAGGTCCGCCCCGGCGATGCCGTGCTGCTGTCCGGGCCGATCGGGATGCACGGGATCGCGGTGCTCAGCGTGCGCGACGGACTGGAGTTCGGCGCCGACGTCGTCACCGACTCCGCACCCCTGACACCGGTCACCCAGGCCCTGCTCGCCGCCGGCGTCGGGGTCTCGATGATGCGCGACCCGACCCGCGGCGGGGTCGCGGCGACACTCAACGAGATCGCCCACGCCAGCGGCACCGGGATCCAGATCGTCGAGCGCGACGTGCCGGTGCCTGACGCGGTGCGGGCAGCCTGTGGCCTCCTCGGCCTGGATCCGCTCCAGATCGCCAACGAGGGCAAGGTCGTGGTGTTCGTGCGCGGCGCGGACGCCGAGCGGGCGCTCGAGGTCATGCGCGGCACAGCGGTCGCCCGCGACGCCACCCGGATCGGCACCGTCACTGCCGAGCACCCCGGGGTGGTCGTGGCCCGGACCGGGATCGGCGGCACCCGTGTGGTCGACCTGCCGCTGGCCGAGCAACTGCCCCGCATCTGCTGATAGGACTGCACCGACGGGGTCCAACCGGGGGGCGACTGGAGGTGCGCCATGTGTCGCTGGATGGCCTACTCGGGATCCCCGATCCCCGTCGCGGAGCTCCTGCTCGCGCCGAAGCACTCGCTCATCGACCAGAGCCTGCACTCCCGCATGGGGGCCACCACCACCAACGGGGACGGATTCGGCCTGGGCTGGTACGGCGTGGGCGACACCCCCGGGGTGTTCCACAGCACCGAGCCGGCGTGGAACGACCGCAACCTCGCCGACCTGGCCAAGCACCTGGTATCCCCGCTGGTGTTCGCGCACGTGCGGGCCTCGACCGGGGGAGCGATCCAGCAGACCAACTGCCACCCGTTCCGCTATCAGCAGTGGCTGTTCATGCACAACGGGCTGATCCGCGAGTTCGCCACGGTGAAGCGCGACCTCGCGTTCGCCGTGGACGCGTCGCTCTATCCGCTGATCGAGGGCTCCACGGACTCCGAGCTGTTCTTCTACCTCGCGCTGACCATGGGCCTGCAGGACGATCCGCTGAGCGCGGTCGAGCGGGCGGTCGGCTTCATCGAGGACACCGGCCATCGCCATGGGGTGGCCAACCCGATCCAGATGACGGTCGCCACCACCGACGGCACCAGCATCTGGGCCTTCCGCTACTCCAGCGAGGGCCAGTCGCGCTCGCTGTTCCACAGCACGAATGTCGCGATGCTGCGTGCGATGTACCCGGAGAACCCCATCCTGCATGAGGTGTCCGACGAGACCCGGTTGATCGTCTCCGAGCCCCTCGGCGACCTCGAGGGGGCGTGGCGCGAGGTGCCCGAGTCGACGTGCGGGGTCGTGCAGCCGGGCCAGGACGAGCTCCGCCCGTTCGCCCCCCGGCACGCCTGACCGAGCCGCGAGAGGGCCGCGACGGCGGGGCCTCAGGCGTCCTTGATCTCGCAGAGGACGGTGCCGGTGGGCACCGTCGCACCGACCTCGGCGGTCAGGGCGGAGATCACACCGGCCTTGTGGGCGTTGAGCGGCTGCTCCATCTTCATCGCCTCGAGCACGACGACCAGGTCGCCAGCAGCGACCTCCTGGCCCTCCTCGACGGCGATCTTGACGATCGTGCCCTGCATGGGGGCGGCCAGGGAGTCGCCGGTGGCGCCGCCGCCGGCCTTCTTGCTGGCGCGCTTGGGCGCAGCCTTCTTCCCCGCCGACCCTCCACCACCACCGCCGAGCGAGATCCCCTCGGGCAGGCTCACCTCGATGCGCTTGCCGCCCACCTCGACCACCACCGACGAGCGTGACTCGGGCTCGGCCAGCTCCGCCGCCGCCCCGGAGTACGCCGGGATGTCGTTGACGAACTCGGTCTCGATCCACCGGGTGTGCACCGTGAAGGGCTCGTCGGGGTCCGCGGGTGCGAACGCCGGGTCGGAGACCACCTTGCGGTGGAAGGTGATGGCGGTGGCGATGCCCTCCACCTCGAACTCCGCCAGGGCGCGGCGTGAGCGCTCGATGGCCTGCTGGCGGTCGTGGCCGGTCACGATCAGCTTGGCCAGCAGCGAGTCGAAGTTCCCACCGATCTCGTCACCCTGCTGGAAGCCGCCGTCGACCCGGATGCCGGGGCCCGACGGGGGGTGCCAGACGGTCAGCGCGCCGGGGGCGGGCAGGAAGTTGCGACCGGGGTCCTCGCCGTTGATCCGGAACTCGATGGAGTGCCCGCGCAGGGGCGGGTCGTCGTAGCCGAGCTCCTCGCCGGCGGCGATCCGGAACTGCTCGCGCACCAGGTCGATGCCCGAGACCTCCTCGGTCACCGGGTGCTCGACCTGCAGGCGGGTGTTGACCTCCAGGAAGGAGATCGTCCCGTCCTTGCCGACCAGGAACTCGCAGGTCCCGGCGCCGAAGTAGCCGGCCTCGCGCACGATCGCCTTGCTGGAGGTGTAGAGCCGCTCGACCTGCTCGTCGGTCAGGAACGGCGCCGGCGCCTCCTCGACGAGCTTCTGGTGGCGGCGCTGCAGCGAGCAGTCGCGGGTCGAGACGACGACGACGTTGCCGTGCTGGTCGGCCAGCACCTGGGTCTCGACGTGCCGCGGGCTGTCCAGGTACTGCTCGACGAAGCACTCGCCCCGGCCGAAGGCGGCCACCGCCTCGCGCACGGCCGAGTCGTACAGCTCGGGGATCTCCTCCATGGTGCGCGCGACCTTCAGGCCGCGACCGCCACCACCGAAGGCCGCCTTGATGGCGATCGGGAGGCCCACCTCCTGGGCGAACGCGACGACCTCGTCCGCGCCGGAGACGGGGTCGGCAGTTCCGCGCACCTGGGGCGCGCCCGCGCGGGCGGCGATGTGGCGCGCTGAGACCTTGTCGCCGAGGTCGCGGATCGCCGACGGTGGCGGGCCGATCCAGGTGAGCCCGGCGTCGATGACCGCCTGGGCGAAGTCGGCGTTCTCGGAGAGGAACCCGTACCCGGGGTGCACGGCGTCCGCACCGCTGCGGCGGGCCACGTCGAGGATCTTGTCGAACACCAGGTAGCTCTCGGCCGCCGTGGTGCCGCCCAGGGCGAACGCCTCGTCGGCGGCCTTGACGTGCAGGGCGTCGCGATCGGGGTCGGCGTACACCGCCACCGAGGCGAGGCCCGCATCGCGGCACGCGCGTGCCACCCGGATGGCGATCTCACCGCGGTTGGCGATCAGTACCTTCTTCATTCCCGCACCCCTCACACGCACTCCGGGGCCCGATACCGGGCGACTCGCCAGCCATCCTACGGAGGGGGGTCGACCAACCTGCGCCCCACCCGTCAGGCAGTGTTCCAGAGGTCGGTCCAGCGGACGCCGAGGTCGGCCAGCAGGGCGCGCAGGGTCGGCAGCGCCAGCCCGATCACGTTCGAGTGATCCCCCTCGATCCCCTCGATGAAGGGACCCCCGAGGCCGTCGATCGTGCACGATCCGGCCACCGCCAGGGGCTCCCCCGAGGCGATGTAGGCCTCGAGCTCGACGGGGTCGGGGCGACCGAACCGGATCGTCGTGGACACCGCCCGCTCCACCAGGTGCCCGCTGTCGAGGTCGATGACCGTGTGGCCGGTGACCAGGACCCCGGTCCGTCCGGACATGGCAGCCCAGCGCTCGCGGACCTCCTGGGCGGTGCGTGCCTTGCCGAGCACCTGGCCGTCGAAGTCGAGCATCGAGTCCGCGCCCACGACCAGCACCCGGGTGGCCGACGGCACCCCGGGGATGATTCCGGCACGGACCTGGTCGGCGACATCGCGGGCCTTGGCGGTGGCCAGCATCTGGGTCAGCGCGGGTGGGTCGGCGCTCAGCGCGCCTGCGGCGGCGATCAGCGCGTCCTCGTCGACCGTGCTGTGCCAGATGATCGGGGTGATCCCGGCCGCACGCAGCAGCGTGGCGCGGGCGGGGGACGCCGACCCGAGGACCAGGACCGGGCGCCGGGCACCGTCGCGACCCCGAGCCGCCCCCAGGTCCCCGTCGGCGGCGGGCTCAGCCACGACCCATGGCTCCGCGGATCGCTCCGGAGGTCCGGGCGCGGTACCCCTTCCCGGGCGCGACGAGCACCCGGCCCCCCGGCGAGGGGAGCAGGGTGACCATGCCCCGCGGGCACGACAGGTGCATCGGGGAGCGTCGGCCGTGGGTCCACAGGCCGCCGATGGGGACCAGCAGGCCGCGGAACCCGACGTGCAGGGACAGGGCGCCGCGCGCGAGGTCTGTGGTGGCCACGAGCGGGTCGGTCTCGATGACCCCGGCGACCGGGGCGGTCCAGTCCAGGCCGTCGATCGTGGGCTCGGCGGTGTAGTGCAGGATCCCGACCGTCCGGGAGAACCCGCCGACATCGGCGACGCAGATCGCCGGCGGCGAGTCGTCGGCGGGGGCGATGTTCGAGGCCCGCAGGACCCCGGTGAAGGTGGCGCCCTGCTCGGTGGGGGCGAGGTCAGCCCAGTCGATGTCCACGATCCAGTCCAGGGCGTGGGTGATGTCACTGGGAGCCCCGTCCTCCCCGATCCGCACGAGCAGCCCGCCGTCCACGTTGGTGGCCATCAGCAGCTCGGGTCGCGGGCTGACCCAGACGCTGCCGTCGGGCTGGCGCTCGAGGGTCGCGTTCCCGACCCGTGCGGCGATGATCCGCGGCTCGAAGCCCGTGGTCAGCAGGGGCACGGTCGTGGTGCCGTCGGTGAACTCGACCCGGAACGGCCCTGTCTCATTGGCCACGAAGGCCAGCGCGTTGGAGCGGATCTGCGCCACGACCTCACGGGTGGGACCGGCAGCATGGGGGTGCACCGGCAGGTCCTCGTCCTCGACGTCCTCCACGCCGCTGACCGGGGGTGGGTCGATCAGCCAGCCGGCTGGCTCGACCAGCCCTGGCAGCTCGCAGGACCAGGCAGTCAGCCCGGTGGCCGAGTCGGCCAGGACGCCCGGCATGCGCAGCACCCGGGTCGTGGTCGTCAGCGACTCGACCAGCAGGTTGGGCGAGCGGTGGTCGCACACGCGGTCGGCCAGCTCCGCGGCCAGGGCGGTCCACCGGCGCCAGACCGCAGTCGGATCGGTGCGCCGCAGGACCGGACCGGCCGCGCTGAGCACGGCGTCGGCCACAGCGGTCCCCCTCGGCTGCGTGGCGGCGCCCACCCGACGGCTGATGGCCGCGGTCAAGGCCTGAACATCGCCCGAGGGCACCAGCTCGCCAGCCTCGGGGCTGGTGAGCAGCTCGGCAGGTCCGTACCGGACGTCGTAGGCCACGACCGGGACCCCGACGGCCAGCGACCGCACGATCGCCAGGGGGAACGACTCCCGGCGGCCCGCCCAGACCGTGAGGCTGGCCCCCTCGAGCGGCGCGTACTCGTCGGGACCGGGTGCGACGATGCGGACGCGTCCACCCAGCCCGAGCTCCTCGGCGAGGGCGATCAGGGACTCCCCCGCATCGCCGTCCCCGACCAGGTCCAGGGTCAGCCCGCCGTCGGACAGGAGCGCTGGCTGTGCTGCGCGGAGCACGTGGTCGTGGCGGGCGGCAGCCTCCAGGGGCCCGATCGCGACGATCCGCCGGGCACCGGGGTCGTCGAGAGGTGCACCGGGTGTCCCCGAGGGGGCGCCCGCCCTCTCGGCGGAGGGTGCGGGCCGGGCGACGGCAGGGGGGATCACCAGGGTCGGGGTGTCCGCCCCGAAGCGCGTCCGCAGGTCCTCGGCCTGGCCCTCGGTCAGCACGACCAGTGCGTCGAACGCGCCCTGCTGGTCGGCGAACCGCTCCGCGAACCGGGGAGTCATCGCGGCCATGGCAGGCGGCTGGCCCTCCGCGGGAGCCGTCAGGTGGTTCAGGTGGACTCCGGCGACCCGGGCCACCAGGGGGTTGGTCATCGCGGCGAGGTACGGGTAGGCAGCCGGGGAGTCGGCCAGGACGACGGCGCCGGGCACCTGGCCGGTCAGCCAGTCCAGCCAGTCGCCGACCCGCGCGTCGATCGATGTGCCCGGTGGGAGCGCCCCCCACCAGGAGGCCCGGACCCGACGATCGCGCAGCGCGTAGTGGTGCAGGCCGGTGCCGGCCGGGAACTGGCCGTCGTCGACCAGCCTGCGGACCGTGCGCTCGAGGTGGGCGTCCTTGTTGATCAGGACGGCGTGCGTGGCCCAGCCCGCCCCGTCGAAGGCCCGCAGCCGCGCCAGCCAGAACTGGGTGAGTCGTCCGCCGTCGGCCTTCAGCTCGTTGAAGACGAAGACGGCCGTGTGCCGGCCATCGGCGAGGGGCCGCTGGGAGATCACGGCGGAAGCCTAACGGCAGCCTCACGGGTCACGACTGCAGCGGACGTGCGGGCAGCCCCGGTGGTGGGCTCACCGTGGCAGTGCGGACTCCCACCAGCCGGTCGGTGCGACGGTCGGGCGCAGGAGCCGAGGAGGAGGCGCCCACTGCGAGACCGGGACGGGCGAGCCGGTGCTCGCCGCGCCACCGGAGGCCGCAGCGAGCACGGCCACCAGCGCTGCCAGCTCCTCGGGGGTGGTCTCGCCGCGCACGATGCGCAGCGCGGGCCGCTGCTCCGGGTGCCCGGCAGTCTCCTCGGCGCTCACAGCGGGATGTTCCCGTGCTTCTTCGGCGGCATGGTCTCGCGCTTGTTCCGAAGGACCCGCAGGGCCTGGGTCACCTGGGCCCGGGTCTCGTGGGGCAGGATCACGCGGTCGATGTAGCCGCGCTCGCCGGCCAGGTAGGGGTTGGCCAGCTGCAGGTTGTACTCGGCCTCGAGCTCCGCGCGGGTTGCCGCGGGGTCCTCGGCGACGGCCAGCTCCTTGCGGTACAGGATGCTCACCGCGCCCTGGGCCCCCATGACGGCGATCTGGCCGGTGGGCCACGCGATGTTGACGTCGCCGCCGAGGTGCTTGGAGCCCATGACCACGTACGCGCCGCCGTAGGCCTTGCGGGTGATCACGGTGACCTTCGGGACGGTCGCCTCGACGTAGGCGTAGATCAGCTTGGCCCCGCGCCGGATGATGCCGTCCCACTCCTGGGACGTGCCGGGCAGGAAGCCGGGGACGTCGACGAAGGTGATGACCGGGATGTTGAACGCGTCGCAGGTGCGCACGAACCGCGCGGCCTTCTCCGAGGCGTCGATGTCCAGGGTGCCGGCGAACTGCATCGGCTGGTTGGCCACGATCCCGACCGAGTGCCCCTCGACCCGGCCGAAGCCGACCACCATGTTCGGCGCGAACAGCGGCTGGACCTCGAGGAACTCCTCGTCGTCGAGCACGGCCTCGATGGCCCGGTGCATGTCGTAGGGCTGGTTCGGGGAGTCGGGGATCAGGCTGTCCAGGGCCAGGTCGGTCTCGGTGGGGGTCAGGTCGGCCTCCTCGCCGAAGACCGGCGGCCGCTCGAGGTTGTTGGCCGGCAGGTAGCTCAGCAGCGCCCGGACGTAGCCCAGGGCGTCGTGCTCGTCCTCGCCCATGTAGTGCGCGACGCCGGACTTCGTGTTGTGCGTGCGCGCCCCGCCGAGCTCCTCGAACTCGACGTCCTCGCCCGTGACGGTCTTGATGACGTCCGGGCCGGTGATGAACATGTGCGAGGTCTTGTCGACCATCACGGTGAAGTCGGTGATGGCCGGGGAGTAGACCGCGCCGCCGGCGCAGGGGCCCATGATCAGCGAGATCTGCGGGATGACCCCCGAGGCCTGGACGTTGCGGCGGAAGATCTCGCCGTAGATGGCCAGCGAGACCACGCCCTCCTGGATCCGCGCGCCGCCGGAGTCGTTGATCCCGATGATCGGCCAGCCGTTCTTGAGGGCCAGGTCCATCACCTTGATGATCTTCTCGCCGAACACCTCACCCAGGGAGCCGCCGAACACGGTGAAGTCCTGGGCGAACACGCAGACCGGCCGTCCGTCGATCGTGCCGGTCCCGGTGACCACGCCGTCGCCGTAGGGGCGGTTCTTCTGCCCGCCGAAGTTGTACGAGCGGTGCCGGGCGAGGTCGTCCATCTCGACGAACGAGTCGGCGTCCAGGAAGTGGCGCAGCCGCTCCCGGGCGGTCATCTTGCCCTTGGCGTGCTGCTTCTCCACCCGCTTGGCCTTGCCGGCCAGGATCGCCTCGTGGCGACGATGCTCCAGGTCGGCGAGCTTGCCCGCGGTGGTGGTCAGGTCGGCATTGCCCTCGGGCGTGCCCGGCTCCGGTGCGCTGGCGCTCATCTCGTCCCTCTCCTGGAATGCCCTGCGTGAAGTACCTTATCCCTGTGTCTGAGACCACTCCGGGGCCGGTCGCCCCCACTCCCGCCCCACTCGTGCCCGGCCCCGACGGCCGACCCCGGTCCTCGGGGGTCGCCTACGTGGACCAGTGGCCGGTGGACCTCGGGACGGCCGCGGTCGTGAAGTCGATCCGCAAGGGCGGGGGATCCTGGCGCAGCGTGACGGTCTTCTCCGAGATCGCGTCCACGAACACCGTCGGCGTGGCCCTGGCCACGGCGGGCTGCCCGTCCGGGGTCGTGCTCGTGACGGACCTGCAGACGGCCGGACGCGGTCGGCTGGACCGCACCTGGGAGGCACCCTCGGGCACGTCGGCCATGTTCTCGGTGGTCCTGCACCCCACCGGCCCGGACCACGAGTGGGGGGTCCTGCCCCTGCTGGCCGGCGTGGCCGTGTGCGAGGCGCTGGAGTTCGTGACCGGCGTGCGGGCCTCCCTGAAGTGGCCGAACGACCTGGTGATCCGCGACGAGGACGCCCCGAGCGGACGTGGCGGCAAGGTGGGCGGCATCCTGGCCGAGCGCGATGCGCAGACCGGGGCCCTCGTCCTGGGGATCGGGATCAACGTCGACCTCGCGGAGGCGGACCTCCCGGTGGACGGTGCCACCTCGCTGACCCTGGCGGGGGTGCCCCGGCCGCGGCGGGCCAAGCTCATCGGTCGGGCGCTGTCGCGCATCGAGCACTGGTTCACCGCCTGGGACGCCGTCGGCACCGACACCGTCTCGCTCGACCGGCTCCTGGAGGCCTACCGGGAGCGCTGCATCTCGCTGGGGTCGCCCCTGAGCGTGGTGCGCCCCGGTGCCGACGACCTTGTCGGCACGGGTGCGGGGATCAGCCCGACGGGGGCGCTGCTGGTGGATTCCGAGGGGTCCCAGGTGGCGGTGGTGGTCGGAGACGTGACTCACGTCCCCACCCACTGACGTGACCGAGCCCGTCGATCCGGACCTGCGCGGCTCCCAGATCGGCCGCATCACTGAGCTCGTGCTGGGCGACCCGGCGGTCTTCACGCGCGAGGAGGCCGCAGCCGCGGCGGGGCTCAGCGTCGACCAGGCGCGGCCGTACTGGCGGGCCATGGGCTTCGCCGACGTGGGCTCGGCGCCGGCCTTCACCTCGACCGACGTCGAGTCGCTGTGCCTGCTCACCGGATGGGTGTCCAGCGGGATGCTCGATGAGCCGACCACGATCGAGGTCGTGCGCAGCCTCGGGCAGACCGCGTCCCGGCTGGCCGACTGGCAGGTCGACACGATGGCCCGGGTCCTGTCCGAGTCCGGGGAGCCCATCGACCTGGCCGCGGTGGGCGAGGGGATGGCCGTGGTCATGCCCGGGCTCGAGTCCCTGCTGGTGCACGCCTGGCGCCGCCACCTGGCCGCCGCCATCGGGCGGGGGCTGGCCTTCGTGCCGGACGATCCTGACGCCGTCTCCGAGCCGACGCTGGCCACCGTGGGGTTCGCCGACATCGCGGGCTTCACCCGCCTGGCCCGCGTGATGGCCGACGAGGACCTCGCGCAGATGGTGCAGGCCTTCGAGTCGGGCGCCGCCGACATCGTCGCCGGGCACGGGGGGCGGCTGGTGAAGACCCTGGGCGACGAGGTCATGTTCGTCGCCGACAGGGCCGACGACGCGGTGGCGATCGCCACGGCGATGCATCGGTTGACCGCCCCCGGTGCCGAGGCGCTGAGCCTGCGGATCGGGTTGGCCACCGGGCACCTGATCTCGCGCATGGGCGACTTCTACGGGGGCACGGTCAACCTCGCCAGTCGGCTGACGGCCATCGCGCGGCCCGGGTCGACCCTCGTGGACGCGGCCACCGAGGGTGCGCTGGACGATCCGGAGCCCTACGTCCTGCGCCACCTCGCGCCGCGACCGCTGCGCGGGATGGGCCTGGTCCGTGCGACGTCGGTGTCGCTGCGCCGCCGGTCGCCGGTCGAGGGGACTGGCGTCAGCTGAGGCTGCCACCCTCCGCGCGGAGGGCGCATCCCCGGGGGTCAGGCGCTGGGCGAGGGGTTCGGCGCCGGGGAGGCGACCGGGTCCTCGGCCGGGAAGACCCAGGTGCGGTACACCCAGAACCGGAACATCGTGCCCAGGGCGACCGCGATCACGTTGCCGCTGATGTTGTCGGCGAGCTGGCTGTCCAGGCCGAGCAGGTAGTGCGTGAAGGCCAGGCAGGCCCAGGAGATGAGCAGGGCGGCCGCGTTGGTCGCGAAGAACAGGGCGGTCTCCCGGCCGTAGCCGGTCCGCGCGCGGTCGCGGTAGGTCCAGTGCCGGTTGGCGACGAAGGCGAAGGTCGTGGCGACGATCACGCTGATCGTCTTGGCGGTCAGCGGGCTGTCGGACAGGACTCCGGCGCGCAGGATGTTGAACAGGCCGACGTCGATGACGAACGCCACGGCCCCGACGGTCCCGAACTTGGCGACCTCGGCGCCCAGGCGCCGTGCAGCACCGGCCACGCGGCCCTGCACGTGTCCGTCCACCGTCGACACCACCACCTGTGCTTCTGCCTGTGCCTGCGCCTGCGCCATGCATGCTGGGTACCCACGCACGCGCCCGGGCACACCTGACCTGCCCTGTGAAGTGTCTCACCCCCATCGCCTACCGTGGGAGCCGTCGATCCCACCACCAGGAGGCCCGCATGGATCTCGACCTCTCCCCCGAGCACGACGAGCTGCGTGAGGTGGTGGCCCGCTTCGCCCGCGACGAGGTCGCCCCGGTGATCGGCGAGCACTACCGGCGCGGCGAGTTCCCCCTGGCCCTGGTGCGCCGGATGGGTGAGATGGGGCTCTTCGGCCTGCCGATCCCCGAGGAGTACGGGGGGATGGGTGGGGACTACGTCGCACTCTGCGTGGCCATCGAGGAGCTCGCCCGCGTGGACTCCTCGATCGCGATCACCCTCGAGGCGGGGGTGTCCCTGGGCGCGATGCCGATCCTGCGCTTCGGCACCGAGGAGCAGAGGACGACCTGGCTTCCCAGGCTGGCCGCGGGGGAGATGCTCGGAGCCTTCGGCCTGACCGAGTCGGGCAGCGGGTCGGACGCGGGCAGCGTGCGCACGACCGCGGTCGTCGACGGCGACGACTGGGTGATCAACGGGTCCAAGTCGTTCATCACCAACTCCGGCACCGCCATCACCGGGCTGGTGACCGTCACGGCCGTCACCGGACGCCGGGCCGACGGGCGCCCGGAGATCTCGGCGATCATCGTCCCGTCGGGCACGCCGGGCTTCGAGGTGGCCCCGGAGTACGCCAAGGTCGGCTGGAACGCCTCGGACACCCACGAGCTGAGCTTCACCGACGTGCGCGTCCCGCTGGCCAACCTGGTCGGGCGTGCGGGGGCGCGGCTACGCCCAGTTCCTGTCGATCCTGGCCGAGGGGCGGGTCGCGATCGCAGCGCTGGCCACCGGCCTGGCCCAGGGGTGCGTGGACGAGTCGCTGGCCTACGCCGAGACCCGGGAGTCCTTCGGCCTGCCGATCGCCGGGCGGCAGGCGATCCAGTTCATGATCGCCGACATGGAGGTCCGGGCCCACCTGTCGCGGCTGGCCTGGCGGCAGGCCGCCGGACTCATGCACGCCGGCCTGCCGTTCGCCCGGGAGGCCAGCATCGCCAAGCTGTACTCGTCGGAGGCCGCGATGGACAACGCCCGTGCAGCCACCCAGGTGCACGGCGGGTACGGGTTCATGATCGACTCGGCCGTGGGCCGGTTCTACCGGGACGCCAAGATCCTGGAGATCGGCGAGGGCACCTCCGAGGTCCAGCGGATGCTGATCGCCCGCGACCTGGGCATGCCGGTCGACTGACCCGCGGGCCGGGGCGTGCCTCCGGCGCGTGCGCGCAATAGGCTCATCGACGTGTACGAGATCACCCGCGGTCCCCATCCTGAGTTCCCCGAGCTCGAGGTCATCACCCTGATCTCCCCGGCCAACGTCACGGCGTCGTTCGTGCCGAAGGCGGGGATGGTGTGCAACTCGATGACCCATGACGGCGAGGAGATGCTGGGCCAGCGCTACGGCCTGGCCGGCTACCTCGAGACGGGGCGGACATTCGGCGTCCCGATCCTCGCGCCGTGGGCGAACCGGCTGGGCAAGATGGCCTACGCCGTCGTCCACGAGGGCGGAGGCGTGCGTCGCATCGACGTGAACCCGAACACCCCCAACCTGCGGTTCGACGTCTACGGCCAGCCGATCCACGGCCTGCTGCGCGGCAGCAGCGACTGGGACATCGTCGAGGTGCAGGCCACCGCCGACGAGGCGTGGATCACCGCGCGGCTGGTCTTCGACCAGAAGCGCATCGACTTCGCTGCCTTCCCGTTCGAGCACCACATCGAGCTCAAGGCAACCCTGCGGGCCACCTCGCTGACCTTCAGCACGGCGATCATCGCCACCGGCCAGGACGAGGTGCCCATCGCGTTCGGCTGGCACCCCTACCTGTCGATCCCAGGGCTGGAGCGCAGCGAGTGGGACGTCTACATCCCCTTCACGCAGCGGGTCCCGCTGGACTCCACGAAGCTGCCGACCGGCACCCGCGAGAAGGTCGAGCCGATCATCGGCAAGCTCGGTGACCGCAACCTCGACGACCTCTACGCCGATGTCGAGAACGGCACGACCGCCTACATCCGGGGCAACGGCCGACGCATGTCGATCCGCTTCGACATGGGCTACGACTGGGCGATCCTGTACGGGCCGTCCCACCGGGACCACATCTGCATCGAGCCGATGACCGCGGCCAGCGACCCGTTCTCCGGCCAGGACCCGATGGAGGTCGTCCCGCGTGGGGGCACGTTCCGCGCGGCGTTCACGATCTCGGTGGACCGAACCAGCTGACGCCCCATGCCGACCCGGAGCCTCGCCAGGCAGATCCGTGACGAGTTCCCCGGGGCCGTGCCGGCGACGGACTTCATCGCGCGGTGGCGTGAGCGCTGCTTCACGGCAGGCTTCACCGCCGACACCTCCCTGCTTGCCGTGGGCGTGTGTCGTGACGAGGTGTGCTTCCCCTTCGTCACCCAGCTCGAGACCGTGTGGGGCCCGGCGTTCCAGCTGGGGTCGTTGGGCGGGCTGCTGACGGCCGGCCGGACCGGCATCGCCGCCGTCGCCAGCCATGCGCCGCGCGAGCCCGGGGAGCCTGTGCGCTACGTCCTGGTGGCCGCCGCGCACATCGGGGTGGATGACGCGGGCAACTTCGGGTACCTGCGCCGGGAGCATCAGGACGTGTCGTCGCGCACGTGCGGAGCGCTCATGGCCTTCCGTGACGAGCTGCTCACCAACCGGCTGCGCCTGGGGTACGACCCGGTCGATCCGGAGATGAGCCTCCTGCGCCAGCGCGTCCTCACGGCGCTGGTGTACGGCGACATCCCCGAGCCGGTCGAGCTCACCCAGATCGTGGCCGGGGCCATCGACGAGGACCTGCGTGCCCTCCTGGACTGGATCCAGGAAGTCTCGGTCCCTGACCGGGAGGTGCAGACCGCTGTCGTCACCGGTGTGCTGATCCACACCCCCCAGGGCGACTGGTTCCAGGCGCACGGTCCGCGGATCCACAGCACGCTGACCGGGGACCACGCGCTGGAGCTCTGATCGCGGCTGCTGGTCGCCGCTCGCCCACCCGCCGCGCGGCTCGGCCTGCGGTCAGGGCGGGCTGATCCCGAGGGGGGTGCCCAGCGCCCGGGCCCAGGTCAGCACCTGCGCACGCAGGTGGTCGGTGTGCTCCAGGGGATGGGCCTGGGCACCGGCGCTCTTGCTCAGCTTCTGCCCGTCCGGGGCGGCGAGCAGCGCGTGGTGGCGCAGGTCGACCGCGCGGAATCCCGGTGCGGGCAGCAGCTCGGCCAGGTGCAGCTGCAGGGCGGAGGACTCCAGCAGGTCGACGCCGCGCACGATCGCGGTCACGCCGAGGTCCTCGTCTGCGACCACTGAGCCGAGCTGGTAGGCGGGCAGGTCGTCGCGGCGCCAGATCACATGGTCACCGGCAGGCAGGGGCAGCCCGCGCGCGGATCCACCCGGCACGGACATGCGCAGCGCGGACCGCCCGGGCTCGAGGGCGAGGTCCTGCGCCCGGCATCCGGCCACGCAGTGCCCGGAGACGTCGAGGTCGTGCCGCGAGCACCGGCACACGAAGATCGTGCCGTGGCCCCCGCCCATGAGCCCGTCCCGGGCCTGGCGGAACCGGTCGATGCGCGTGGACATCGACCACGAGGAGTGGAAGTCATCGGGACCGGACGGACCGTCGTCGATGTCGATGCCCAACCAGTCCAGCGTGCGGAACACGTCCTCGAGGTACGGCGCGCGGGCCCGTCCGGTGTCGAAGTCGTCGATGCGCAGCAGGAGCCGGCCGCCGTGCGCGCGCGCCAACCAGTGCGTCAGGACCATGTTCAGCGCATTGCCCACGTGCAGGAAGCCGCTGGGCGTCGGGGCGATCCGGGTGACCAGCACCGTCAGGCGGGCCGCTCGGTGTCGGGGGCGCCGGCCCCGGGCGGGCTGACGTCGGGGGCGCCGGTGTCGGGGGCGCCGGGCGCCTCGTCGGCCTGCGCTGCCGCCGCCTCGCGCGCGGCACGGGCCTCCTCGGCGACCACCCGGGCGGCCTCCTCGAGTGCCAGGCGCTCCTTGCGCTTCTTGGCCCGCAGCCGCTTGCGCTCCTGGGCCTCCTGCTCCGGGTCGTACATCGCCTCGTAGGCGTCGACGACGCTGTTGGCCTCGCCGTCCATGACGATCTGGCCCTTCTCCAGCCAGATCGCCCGGTTGCAGGTCATCCGGACCACGCCCAGGGAGTGCGAGACGAGGAACACCGTCCCGGCCTCGTCGCGAAGCTGCATGATCCGCTTCTCGCTGCGTCGGCGGAACTCGGCGTCGCCGGTGGCCAGCGCCTCGTCGATCATCAGGATCTCGTGGCCCATCGAGGCCGCGATCGCGAACCTCAGGCGGGCGGCCATGCCCGAGGAGTACGCGGTCATCGGCAGGCTGATGAACTCCCCGAGGTCGGCGAACTCCACGATCCAGTCCCGGCGGGCCAGCGCCTGCTCCCGGGTCATGCCCATCGCCATGCAGCCGAGCAGGATGTTGCGCTCGCCGGACAGGTCACGCATCAGCGCCGCGTTCACGCCGAGCAGGGAGGGCCGTCCGGAGGTGTAGACGGCGCCCGACTCCGCGGGGAGCAGCCCGGCGATGGCCCGCAGGAGGGTGGACTTGCCCGACCCGTTGCGCCCGATCAGCGCGATGGCGTCACCCTCGCGGGCGACGAACGAGACGCCCCGGACCGCGTGGACCCGCCGGTACACCTCGCCGCGGCCCTGCCCGCGCAGCAGCTTGCGCGCGGAGACGGCTGCCGAGGACGAGCCCCCCTGCGCCATGACCTTGTAGACGACGTTCAGGTCGTCGCACACGACTGTCGGCGCCCGCTCGGCGAGGGCGGCCGCCGTGGTCGTGGGGGCTTCGGGCTCAGCCACGGGCGTAGGACTCCTCGGCGCGGTAGAACACGACGAAGCCGACGAGCAGGGTCCCGACGCCCCAGGCCGCCGCGTACCACCAGAGGAAGCCGGGGGCCGAGTGGCTGGTCATCAGCGAGACGCGGACCAGCTCGATGTAGACCGTCGCCGGGTTGGCGTACAGCAGGTCGCGGACCCACTCCGGCGAGTCCGCGGTGAACACGTAGATGCTGTAGAACACGCCGGACACGTAGCGCCAGGTGGTCATCACGAAGGGGATCAGCTGGGTGATGTCCTGGCTGGCGGCCGTCCAGCGCGCGACCATCATGCACAGCCCGGCGTTGAACATGGTCTGCATGATCATCACCGGGATCAGCCCCAGCCAGTGCCAGGTGATCGGCTCCCCGGTGAGGAAGACGATGCCGCAGAGGATCACGAGGGAGACGACCTGCTGCTGGACCTCCTGCACGATCACTGCCAGGGGCAGCACTGCCCGGGGGAAGTGGATGGCCCGGATCAGCGAGCGGTTGTTCGCGATCGCCTTCGCGCCCCCGGTGACGGCGCGCTGGGTGTAGGTGAACGTGAAGACGCCGGCGACCAGGAAGGCCACGAAGTTGTCGATCCCCTTGCTGGTGTTCAGCAGCACCCCGAAGACGAGGAAGTAGACGATCGCGTTCAGGATCGGGGCGAGCACCTGCCAGAACCGGCCCAGGACCGTGTCGGAGTACTGCGCGGCGTTCCGGTTGCTGGCCATGGAGAAGATGAAGTCGCGCCGGGTCCAGAGCTCGCTCATGTAGCTGCGGATCGGCTGGCGCGCGGAGCTGGAGGTCAGGCCCCACTCGGCGGCCAGGGCGCGCAGCTCGTGGCCGTCGGGCGCCGGAAGGGGCTCCGGCGTTGTTGTGGACATCAGTGCTCCTCCTCGCCCTGACCCAGCACGCGCCCACGATAGTGCCGACCGGCTGCCGATAGTGTTCTGTCCGTGGCGCTCAGTGCTCAGTCCGATCCCGGAGGCGCGGTCGGGCCGACTCCTGCCCGGGGGTTCCCGGTCGTCGGGATGATCGGCGGTGGCCAGCTGGCCCGGATGACCCAGGAGGCTGCGCTCGCCCTCGGCGTCGGCCTGCGCGTCCTGGCTGCGGGCCCCACCGAGTCCGCGGCACGCGGGGGCGGTGACATCCGCTGGGGCGCCCACGACGATCCCGAGGCGGTGGCGGCGTTCGCCCGGGGATGTGACGTCGTCACGTTCGACCACGAGCACGTCCCGGCCCCGATCCTGGATGCGCTGGTCGGGGCCGGGATCGCGGTCCGTCCCGGGCCCGCGGCGCTGGCGCACGCCCAGGACAAGGTGCACATGCGTGCGGCGATCAGCGCGGCCGGCGTGCCGTGCCCGGCGTGGGCCGTGGTGACCACGCCCGAGGACGTCACGGAGTTCGCCGCGGCGAACTCCTGGCCGGTGGTGCTCAAGGTGTCGCGGGGCGGCTACGACGGGCGCGGGGTCTGGGTGGTCGATGGCCCGGACGAGGCCGCGTCGGTGATGGCGGGCAACCCCCTGGCTCCCGGCGTCGAGTGGCTCGTGGAGCAGTACGTGCCGTTCACCCGTGAGCTCGCCGCGCAGGTGGCTCGCTCGCCGTCCGGCCAGGCAGCGGTGTACCCGGTGGTCCGCACGGTCCAGACCGACGGGATCTGCACCGAGGTGGTCGCCCCCTGTCCGGGGCTGTCCGACGAGCACGCGCTGGCCGCCCAGCAGGTCGCGCTGCGGATCGCCGAGGCCCTCGACGTCGTCGGGATGCTCGCCGTCGAGCTCTTCGACACCCCCGAGGGCGTGCTGGTCAACGAGCTCGCGATGCGCCCGCACAACAGCGGCCACTGGTCGATCGAGGGCGCGGTCACCAGCCAGTTCGAGAACCACCTGCGGGCGGTGCTCGACCTGCCGCTGGGATCACCGGCCGCCCGCGCGCCGCACACGGTGATGGTCAACGTCCTCGGCGGCGAGCACCCGGACATGTACTCCGCCTACCGCCATGTCATGGCCCGCGACCCGGGGCTCAAGGTGCACATGTACGGCAAGGATGTCCGCCCGGGCCGCAAGATCGGCCATGTGACGGTCTCCGGTGACGATCTCGAGTCGCTGCTCGCACGGGCCCATCACGCGGCCGACTACCTGACGGGAGTGATCGATGAATGAGCGTGTGTCCCCGGCCCAGGTGGGGGTCGTCATGGGGTCGGACTCCGACTGGGTGGTGATGGCCGACTCCGCGCAGGTGCTGCGCGACTTCGGGGTCCCGTACGACGTGGACGTCGTGTCCGCGCACCGGATGCCCGAGGACATGATCGAGTACGGGCGCACGGCCGCCGAGCGCGGGCTGAAGGTGATCATCGCCGGCGCCGGGGGTGCTGCGCACCTGCCGGGGATGCTGGCCTCGGTGACCTCGATCCCGGTCATCGGCGTGCCGGTCCCGCTGCCGCTGCTCGACGGGATGGACTCGCTGCTGTCGATCGTGCAGATGCCCTCCGGCGTGCCCGTGGCGACGGTCGGGATCGGCCAGGCCCGCAACGCCGGCCTGCTGGCGGTGCGGATCCTCGGGGTGGCCGAGCCGCGCCTCTGGCCGGACATGGACGCCTTCCGGGCCGGGCTGCGCGACGCGGCGCGGGCCAAGGGCGAGCGCCTGCGCGAGGAGTTCGGCACCTGAGCGTCCGTCGAGCTCGGTCGGTCGTGAACGATCATCAGGACGGACTCGTGATCCGGCGGTGGTCGCGCGGTCGGCGCCGACACCGCACGCGCGCTGCGCGGTCAGGCGTTGGGGCGGCCCAGGCCTCGGTAGGTCCACCCGGCGGCGCGCCACCGGGCGACGTCGAGGCAGTTGCGGCCATCGAGGATCGAGGGCGTGGTGGGCAGGGCGGCGACTGTGGCCGGGTCCAGGCCGGTGTACTCGGGCCACTCGGTGAGCACGAGCACGAGGTCCGCGCCGGTCAGGGCCTCGCGGATGTCCGCTGCGTAGGTCATCTTCGGGTAGGCGGCCCGGGCGTTGGCCATGGCCTGTGGGTCGTGCACGATCACGTCGCCCCCGGCGGTGTAGATCGCGGCGGCGATGTCCAGGGCCGGGGAGTCGCGCACGTCGTCGGAGTCGGGCTTGAACGCCGCACCCAGCACGGCGATCCGCTTGCCCACGAAGCGGCCCCCGACGAGCTCGCGGGCCAGGGCCACGGTCGAGGTGCGCCGACGGGTGTTGATGCCGTCCACGTCGCGCAGGAAGCTCAGGGCGTCGGAGACTCCGAGCTCGCCGGCGCGGGCCATGAACGCGCGGATGTCCTTGGGCAGGCAGCCGCCGCCGAAGCCGATCCCGGCGCGCAGGAACTTCGAGCCGATCCGCTCGTCGTAGCCGATCGCCTCGGCCAGCCGGGTCACGTCGGCACCGGTCGCCTCGCACACCTCCGCCATCGCGTTGATGAACGAGATCTTGGTCGCCAGGAAGCTGTTGGCCGCCACCTTGACCAGCTCGGAGGTCGCGTAGTCCATGACCAGGAACGGTGAGCCCCATTCGATCATCGGGGCGTAGACCCGGCGCATGACCTCCTCGTCGCGGCCCCGTGGCTCGCCCGGTCCGGACGGAGTGGCCACGCCGATCACGATGCGGTCCGGGGTCAGGGTGTCCGCGACCGCGAACCCCTCGCGGAGGAACTCCGGGTTCCAGACCAGGTCGACGTCCGCACCGGCCGGGGCCAGGGCCTGCAGGCGGGTCCGGACGTTCTCGGCGGTCCCGACCGGCACGGTGGACTTGCCGATCACGGTGCACGGGCGGGTCAGCAGCGGGGCCAGGGAGCCGATCGCGGCGTCGACCTGGCTGAGGTCGGCCGCATTGGTGCGCGGATGCTGCGGGGTGCCGACGCCGATGAAGTGCAGGTCGCCGAAGTCCGCGGCCTCGGCGAAGTCGGTGGTGAACCGCAGCCGGCCGGCGGTGACGTTGGACTCCAGCAGTTCGGAGAGCCCGGGCTCGTAGAACGGGACCTCGCCCCGGGCGAGGGCGGCGATCTTGTCGGCGTCGACGTCGACGCCGAGGACGTCGTATCCGGACTCGGCCATCGCCGCGGCGTGGGTGGCACCGAGGTAGCCGGTGCCGATGACGGTGATCCTCAGGGGCGCGCTCACGCCGGCAAGCCTAGGCCGTGGGCGGGCGTGCGAGGGCACGCACTGCTGCGCACCAGCGGGACGACCATCCCTGTGCTGACGAATCCGACCATCAGATCGTCGGAATCGTCAGCACAGGAGGCCTCCAGCCAGGGATCGCCGGGGCCGGGATCGCCCTCCCGGCCGTCGATCCGGCTGCTCGGCGGCGACGGGCTGCCCGGCGGGGATGGGCCTGCGTGGCGCGCGTAGCCTGTGGGTCATGGCACTCACCCCGAACCCCGACTTCACCGCCTTCACCCTCCCCGAGGAGCACGAGATGCTCCGCGCGGCAGTCCGCGAGCTGGCCGAGGACAAGATCGCCCCGCGGGCCGCCGAGATCGACGAGACCGGCGAGTTCCCCTGGGACGTCTACGAGGCGCTGCGGGCCAACGACTTCCACGCGATCCACATCCCCGAGAAGTTCGGCGGCCAGGGCGGGGACGCGCTGGCCGCCTGCCTGGTCATCGAGGAGGTGGCGCGCGTCTGTGCGTCGAGCTCGCTGATCCCGGCGGTGAACAAGCTGGGCACGATGCCGCTGATCGTGGGCGCCTCGGACGACCTGCTGGGTCGGTACCTGCCGCAGGTGGCCAGTGGCGAGGCGATGTTCTCCTACGCCCTGTCGGAGCGCGAGGCGGGATCGGACGCCGGGTCGATGAAGTGCCGCGCAGTCGCCGGCGACGGCGGGTGGGTGCTCAACGGGCAGAAGTCGTGGATCACCAACGCCGGCATCTCCACGTACTACACGGTGATGGCCGTGACGGAGCCCGGGATCGGCCCGAAGGGGATCTCGGCGTTCGTCGTGCATGCCGACGATCCCGGCTTCGCGCTGGGCACCCCGGAGCGCAAGCTCGGCATCCACGGCTCGCCGACCCGGGAGATCCTGTTCGACAACTGCTGGATCCCCGCCGACCGGATCGTCGGCGAGCCGGGCACCGGCTTCCAGACGGCCATGCGCACGCTGGACCACACGCGCGTCACCATCGGCGCCCAGGCCCTGGGTATCGCGCAGGGCGCGCTGGACGCCTCGATCGCCTACGCCAAGGACCGCAAGCAGTTCGGCAAGTCGATCGGCTCGTTCCAGGGCGTCCAGTTCCTGATCGCCGACATGGCGATGAAGGTCGAGGCCGCACGCGCCCTGACCTACGCCGCCGCGGCGCGCAGCGAGCGGGGGGCGTCGGACCTGACCTTCTACGGCGCGGCCGCCAAGTGCTACGCGTCGGACATCGCGATGGAGGTCACGACCGACGCCGTGCAGGTGTTCGGTGGTGCCGGCTACGTCCGCGACAATCCGGTGGAGCGCTACATGCGCGATGCGAAGATCACCCAGATCTACGAGGGGACCAACCAGATCCAGCGCATGGTCATGGCACGTCAGCTGATGAGGTAGGGGCGGCCTGGTGGGCCGCACCTGCACGCCGCCCACCCCCCGGAACAGGTCCCGGGCTACTGCTCCTGCGCTGCCGGCCGTACCAGCTCCGTCCACGTGTTGGTGGGCACGTCGTAGGCCCAGACGTCGCCGGCCTGTGTCGTGCCCTCGTCCGTCTGCCAGGATCCGCCGAACACGAGGATCCGCCGGTTCACGGGGTCGTGGACCAAGGTGTGGCCTGTCCTCGACAACGGGCCTGTGCCCCAGCCCATCCGCGGCCAGTCACTCCCAGGGACGATCGTGTCCCAGTGATCCGCTCCGCTTCGCCAGCTCGACAACAAGCCGTTGCTCAGCGCGAACGTCCGCTGTGAGACCGGATCGAACACGGCCTGTTGGCGGGACTCCCAGAGGGACGTGTCGCGCGGCGTCGGTGGCTCGGCGTGCTGGTCGGCCCACCTCTGTGCGAAGAGGTCGAACGTCCAGGTCTCACCGGGGATCCCGGCGGTCGAGCCCCAGAGGATCAGGACCAGGTGGCGTGCGCTGGTGTCGAGGATCAGCGTGGGATCGCCGGAACGCCCAGCGGGCACCTGGCCGCCCAGCTGCCGGAGGATCCTCCATCCTGGGCTGTAGGACCAGAGCGTCCGGGAGCCTGCGGACTCCAGCAGGAAGAGCACCTGGCCGCTGGTGGGGTCCAGCGTCGCGTGTGTCACAGCTGACGACTCGAAGCCTGCGGGGAAGCTGATCGGGGGGAGCTGTGCCCAGCGGTCGAGGTCCACCGAGTAGGCCCACGGGAGCAACGTCTGCGGCCTCTGGGACCACCGGCGGGTTGCCGCGGAGTACGTCTTCACCTGGCCCGGGTGGGACTCCAGGACGCTCAGGGCGATGAGTGAGTCCGTCCCCGGGTCGTAGACCACGGCGGGTCCGGCCCAGCTCTCGTGCCTCCAGGGCGCCGTGTTCGGGGCCCCGCTCCAGGTGTTGGTGCACACGTCGAAGCTCATCGTCTGGACCGGCTCCCATCCACCCATCGAGGAGACCACCACCAACTGACCGGACTGGGCATCCATCGCTGCCTGTCCCATCTCCCAGAACCACTGGGGGCCCGGGCCGGGGGAGTCGCTTCGTGGTCCGTGTGCGCAGGTGGCAACGGAGGGCAGCACGGTTCCCGGGGTCCAGGTCGGCGACGGGGACGCCGCAGGCTCCGGGTCGGACGCGACTGCCCCGTCACCTGCCAGCGTGCAGCCGGAGAGCAGCAGGGCCACCGCCAATGAGGCCACCCACCGCCGACGCACGACAACCATCTCCCTCGCCCACCAACCACTCTCCGCCGGAGGGGGTGACGGACGGTAGGGGCGAAGGTCATCGCGGCTGCCGTGGGGGTGCCGGCACCGGTCCCTGCCTGGTGGCTGTCCGAGGTGCTGAGTCATCCCGGTCGATCTCGGACCCGCCCATGCCCGTTGGCGCGCCTTCGCAGCCGTGTGAACCTAGAGTCGTGAGCGGCATGAGCCATCGACCGCGCCGCCACCCTCCTCCCGGGCGAAAGGACCTCCTCGATGAGTGACCCGGACTGTGCAGGGCTGCCTTCCGTGAGTCCGCTCACCAGGCAGGCGCCCGGCTGGCAGGTGCCCGAGGGGCAGATGCCCCGCACCAGGAGCGGCACGTGACGGGCAGTCGCGGGTCGAGGCGGTACTCGCCCGCGCGGGTGCGGGGTGCGCTGCGAAGGAGACGGATCGAGTTCGAGCGCTCAGTGCGCTTCCAGAAGGCGCAGGGCCAGCCCCTGCGCGACGCGGTCCTCTTCGAGTCGTTCGCGGGCAAGATGATCGGCGACAACCCCTTGGGCGTCCACAACGAGTTGGTGCGCCGGGGGACCTCGTTGGAGATCCTCTGGACCGTCGGTCGCCCCGGCATGGCGGTTCCCGACGGCGCGCGGGCAGTCCTGCACGGCTCGGCGGAGTGGCTCGAGGCCCTGGCCACCAGTCGCTACCTGGTCAACAACACGAACTTCCCGCCGTACTTCCGCAAGGACCCGGGCCAGGTGTACTGCCAGACGTGGCACGGAACGCCTCTGAAGCGGTTGGCCCACGACATGCCTCCCGGCTCGATCAGCGACGCCTTCCTGGCGCTGTACGACCGCGAGGCAGCGGCGTGGGACTTCCTGGTGGCCGCCAACCAGTTCAGCGCCGAGACCCTCGGGGGGGCCTTCGGGTACCGCGGGCGGATCCTCACGGTGGGCTACCCCCGCAATGACCGGCTGGTCACGACGGGCCCGCAGGAGCGCCAGGCGATCCGGGAGCGCCTCGGCGTCCCGGACCCCGATGAGCGGCTCCTGCTCTATGGGCCGACCTGGCGGGCCAGCCGGCGCACCACCCTCGGCCAGTTCGCGCCCGTCAACTACCTCGACCCGAGCGCCCCACTGCCGGAGGGGTGGCGGCTGGCCTTCCGCGGGCACTCGCACACGCATGGCGCACACGACGCGTCGATCGCCCGCGGTGCGCTTGACGTCACCCGGTACCCCGACGTGACGGACCTGCTCATCGCCGCCGATGCGCTGCTCACGGACTACTCCTCCCTGATGTTCGACTTCGCCGTGACCGGCAGGCCGATCCTGTTCCTCGCCCCGGACCTGGCGGACTATCGGGGTTCCCGTGGCTTCTACCTCGACTTCGAGGCCGAAGCCCCCGGACCGATCCTGTCCACGTCCGACGAGGTGGTGGCCCTGCTCTCGGACATGCCGGGCGTGGTGGCGCAGTACAGGGACCGCTACGCGGCCTGGAACGCGAGGTTCAACGCCTGGGACGACGGTCACGCCTCCCGGCGAGTGGTCGATGCCGTGTTCGGGGCTGGGACGCACACGCCGCGCTAGCCGGTTGGGGCCGCCTCAGCGCACGCACTCCACGCGCTGGATCCAGTCGGGTGTTCGCGGCAGGTCGGCCCTGGTCCGGCCGATCAGGACCGCGATCACGGGCATCGCGGCCGGGCGTCCGGGCCATCCGGTCTGGCCGTCGGTGAGCACGATGATGACGTCGACCCGTGGGCGCAGCTCCTCGGCGGCCTGGATCCCGAGGGCCATGTCCGTGCCGCCACCGCCGGCGAGGCGCACCGCGCCCGCTCGGCGGACCGTCGTCACGGCGTGCACCGCGGCATCGACTGCCAGGACGGTGACCTGCGGATCAGCGACACCGAGGGCGGTCAGGACCCCGTCGATCTCCCCGAGTGCTTGGGCGAGCAGCCCGTCGTCCACGCTGCCCGAGGTGTCCACGACGATGCCGACCCGGGGGACGGGCCGGCGCAGTGCTGGCAGGATCACCGGGCCGGCGGCGGCCTGGCGACGCGAGATCCGGGTGTAGGTGTAGTCGGTGTGGCCGATGGCCCAGCCCAGGCCGCGGCGCACCGCCGCGTGCAGCACGGTGCGCCAGTCGACGACCGGGTCGAGGATCGCGGAGACCCACCGCCCCCACTCGCCGGGGAGGTCCCCGCGCCCGGGGTTCGCCTGGAACTCGATGGCCACCGCACGACGGATCGCCTCGGCGGCAACGGGGCTCAGGCCGCCGGCATCGGCCAGCTCGGGGAGCTCGTAGGCGCGGTGCACCCCGTCGCAGCCGGATCCGCAGGAGGGGTCAGCCTCCTCGGGCGGCCCCTCGGCCCCGCTGCGCGCCCGGGGGACCCAGGACGGGTCGTGGTCGGGGTCGTCGTCCTGAGTCGGGAGGCCGGTGAGCATGGCGTAGTACTCCTCAGCGGCCCGCCCGGCGGGAAGCCCCAGCTCCGCGGCGCCGATCAGCCGATGGTGGTCCTCGAGGGCTCGGGCCCGGGCCGCGCGAGCTGGTCCCGTTGCCATGACCCCGCTCCCGGACCGGCCGGGACCGGATGCCGCTGAGCCGCCAGGAGGCCAGGCTCCCGGGGCACGGGTCGAACCCCCGGCCGGTGACCCTCCCGCCGGCACCACGAGGTCTCCGGCCACCTCGTGCACGGTGAGGTCGGCGGCCACCCGCCAGGCACGGGACGTCGATCCCCGGACGCCCATGTCGCTGGCGCGTCCGGCGTGGTCGGCCAACAGGTGCCAGACGTGGTGGGCGAGCTCGGCGCCCACCTCCGACGCGGTGCGCTGCCCGTGAGCCAGCCACGTCGGATTGAGGTACAGCCGCCAGGCCGGGTCGGTGGCCATCGTCGCGACGTCCTCGGTCGGGACTGCCACCAGGGCGTAGAGGGCGGTCGACAGGTAGGGCATGTCCCCGGTCGGGGGACCGCCACGGACCATGGGCGTGGTCAGCCACAGCTTCGCAGCCGCCAGCAGGTCGGCGGCCGGCCGGTCGAGGCTCATGAGGGCAGGAGCCCCGCCAGCGCCAGCGGACCGGCGAACACCGTCAGTCCTGACGGCAGGGCGGACCTGGCCGGCCGGATCCGGAGCAGCGCCCGCACCACCGGGACCGCAGGGTCCAGCCCGGACAGCTCCGCGGCCCGGACGCACACACCGAGCGAGGCCTCCCAGCGGGCCCTGGTGGTGCGTGTGGCCACCGCCGCGAGCATCCCCTGCAGCGCCACGTGCACGCGGTCGGCCCGCAGGCCCTTCAGGAGGTCCCCGCCCGGATCGGCGAGCAGGGACTCCGGGTCGGGCAGGTCGAGGGCGGAGATCCACGACAGGAACTCATGGCCCGTGGGTGCGCCCACCGCCCCGTGCACCAGCAGCCGGATCGCCTCGGCGTCGACCGGGTCGGCGGCCGCCAGGAGCCGGGCGGTGTAGTCCCAGGTGCGCGGGGTGGGGAAGGCCCGGCCCCGTGACGCCGCGTCCTTGGGGATCGCCGAGAGCTGCCCGGATCGGACGCCGAGGAAGGCCGCCACCTTGGCGCGGCTCGCGGCCACTCGCGCCGGGTATCCGGCGTCCAGGGTCGGGACGCTGATCCGGGGCCACTGCCCGGTCACGAGCGACTCCGTGAACACCTCGAGGGGGAGGTTCCAGTCCATGTGGATGAACCGGTTGGCTGTCGGGGCCGCCAGCTCCCACCCGGATGCGGCGACGTCGGCGGGGTTCGCAGCGGCCCCGAACGACACCCGTTCGGGAAGGCGCAACGCCCCGACCTCCCCGTGCGTCAGGGGCCGCAGTGCGGCGGCCTGGACGGCCGGGGATGCGGTGGTCCACTCGTCGAAGAACACCACCGAGGGCCCCTCGTTCTCGGCCACCCGCACGGCCCATTGCGGGGGTGCCAGATCCACCCTGCCGGCGTTCACGACCGGGAGCCCGGCGAAGTCGCTGGGTTCGTAGTGCGAGCAGATCAGCGTCTCGACGTGCCATCCGGAGTCGGCGGCGGACTCCACGACAGCCGTCTTTCCCGCCCCCGGCTCACCCCACAGCAGGAACGGGATCCGTGTCGCCACGCACACCCCCATCGCCGACAGCACCTGCTCGTACCCGACCCGATCCCTGGCCACTCTGGCTCCCTTCGCTCGCGGTGCACGCTAGGACGGGGGTCCGACATCCCCTGCTGCCCGGGTGAGCGGCAGCTGCCCGGTGCTGCGCAGGGCCGCCACCGTGTGCGGGACGGTCCCCCACCGTGCGAGCGCGATCGCGAGCTCCGTGCGCTCCACGGTGTCTGGGCGGCGTGCGCCGAGAGCCCGTGCGACGCGCTCGACGGCCGACGGGGCCGGAGGGTCCGGTGGGAAGCCGACCCCCTCCTCGCCCACCCAGGCCAGTTGCTCCGGAGCCGGTTCGTAGCCGGAGCGCACCCATCGGGCCAGCAGCTGGGCTGCGCCGGGGACGGAGATGCCCCAGTCGCGCGCCACGGCGTGGGCCGCGTCTGGGCCGTACCGGCCCATCGACAGGCTCACGATGTCGGCTCGGCGGGCTCCGGTGGCCAACCAGCGCGACCGTGCCCGGGGCTCGTGGCGGTCGAGCTCGGTCTGGGTCCAGGCGAGCCAGGCGGCCGTCGAGGGGTCATGCGATCCCTGCGCAGTGGACGCCACCCAGGTGGCATCGGCGCCCGTGTAGGCCAGGGCGATCACGAGCTCCAGGCTGGGGTCCGGCAACCCCGCCGCCTCCAGCTCAGCGCGCATGTCGAGCACCCACGAGGAGTGCAGGCCGACGGCCCAGGCCTGCTCGACGACTGGGTCCCCGCGGCCCTCGGGCGGTCCCGGATCCGCGGCCGGGCCGAGGCCCGCCACGAGGTTCCGCAGGTCACGCCGGGGGACGCGGCTCGCCGCAGCGACATGGGGGACTCCACGGCAGTGCGCGGCCGCCTCAGCAGCGTCAGAGAACCCGCGCGCGGGACAGCACGGGAGGATCCCCTCCCGACTGAGCCACGTCGCCCCGCGGTCCGGCGAGACCGCCAGCAGGCCAGGGCGGCGCGTCGCGCGCTCCCACCACATCTGGAACCCGGGCATGACCGCCCGCAGGGCCGGCAGGCACGACATGCCGCCGCCGAAGGCCGCCGCGATCCGCTCGAGTCCCTCGTCATGCGGGGTCTGCACCGACCAGTCGGACCCGATCACCACGGTGTGCCGCGATGGGCGGGCGCCCTGCGAGGCTCGGCAGGGGAAGGTCGCGGTGAGCGGGAGCTGCAGCTCCGAGGTCACGGTCTCCATCCGATGCTCCCTTCCCAGACCACGGCTCGCAGACCCCCGCCGGTGCGGACCCGGCTCCCGAGGGCGCGCTCGCGAGGGCGCTGCCCGGGACCGACCTGCGGGTGGCGGGCCGTCACCGTAGCGCCGGGCCCTGACATCGCCGGGGCAGCCGACCGGCCCGGATCCGGTGCCCCGGGATACCGGTGCCCCGGGATGCGCGTGCCCGGGACCCGTGCCGGCACTCGCGCCACCAACCACGCCCGAACACCCGGGTCTCGCCTCCGGGCCTGCGCTCCGATACCGTCGCGGGCATGGCCGAACCCGCAGCGTCAGCGTGGCCGGATGGTGTCTCCGTGGTCATGCCCGTGCTCAACGAGGAGCGGCACCTGACCCACGCAGTCACGGGAATCCTGACCCAGGACTGGGCCGGCCCGCTGGAGATCGTGCTCGCGCTCGGGCCCTCGACGGACCGGACCGATGAGGTCGCCCGGCGGCTGTCGGCGATCGACGACCGGATCGTGCTGGTGCCCAACCCGAGCGGTCGGACCCCGTCGGGGCTGAACGCGGCGATCCACGCCTCGCGCTACGAGGTGGTGGTCCGGGTCGACGGGCATGCGATCCTCCCCGACGACTACGTCTCGACCGCCGTGGAGACGCTGGCGCGCACCGGCGCCGACAACGTCGGCGGGATCATGCAGGCTGAGGGCGAGACCCCGTTCGAGCAGGCCGTGGCCCGAGCCATGACGTCGCCGATGGGCGTCGGGGCTGCACCCTTCCATGTCGGTGGCGGGGAGGGCGAGGCCGAGACGGTCTACCTCGGGTGCTTCCGCAAGTCCGCCCTGACGCGCGTGGGCGGCTATGACGAGACGTTCCTGCGCGCCCAGGACTGGGAGATGAACCACCGGATCCGCGAGACCGGAGGCCTGGTGTGGTTCAACCCGGCGCTGGTGGTCATCTACCGCCCGCGGCCGGATGTCGCGTCGCTGGCCGACCAGTACTTCCACTACGGGCGATGGCGCCGGGAGGTCATGCGCCGTCATCCGGAGACGGCATCGAGGGCCTCGGCGCTGCGCTACTTCGCCCCGCCCGCGGCGGTGGTCGGGGTCGTCGCCGGGACGGCTGCGGGACTGGTCGGGTCCACCGTCGGACCTCGGGCCCTGCGCGTCGGATGGCTGGCCCCGGTCGGCTACCTGGCCCTGATCACAGCCGGCGCTGCCGTCACCGGCCGCGGGCTTCCGCCGGCGGCGCACGCCCAGCTGCCGCTGGTCTACGCCACCATGCACGGGGCGTGGGGCACGGGCTTCCTCACCTCCCCACCCGGACTGCGCGAGCTCGAGGCGTGAGGGCGCTCGTCCGTCCGGGAGCTGCGGGTCCCGCTGCCGTGGCGGTGATGGAGCAGCGGCTCGCCCGGCTGGGGGTGGCCGACGTCGTCGTGCTCCCGGACGGCGACTGCGCCAGCCAGCTGATGGCCCTCGCCGAGGGGCTCGACGGGCGGACGCTGATCGTGGACGCCGACCTGATCGTGGCCGACGCCTCGCTCGGGCAGCTCGTCGATGATCCGGCGGTCCGCTCCGGGCGCGCTGGTCGGGGAGGCCCCGGGCGGAGCAGGCACGGGCATGCGCGCGTCCGCGGAGACGGCGACGCATGGTGGATGACGCGGGCGCGCCTCTGGGTGACGCCGCCCCGGTGCGCGTCGCCCAGAAGCGGATCGGCAGTGCCGGCTCGGCGCTCCACGACGTCACAGCGCCCACCGCGGCGTCCCTGGGCGCGGTGGTGGTCGATGCCCGCGATGTTCCTGCGGCCACCGACGCGCTGGTCGGGGCCGCCGATGCGGCCCGCGCGCACGGCTGGCAGGCCGATCCGATCGACCTGGCTCTCGTGGCGCTGGTCCGGGCCCAGGTCGTGGTGGGCGCGGTGGCCTCGGTGGGTCCGGTGCTGCGCGGTGGGACGCCCGAGCAGCGGGCGCTGGCCCAGGCGCAGCTGGCGGGCATCGACGAGGCCCGGGTCCTGCTCGAGCGGGCCAACCGCCCCGACGACGGCTTCTACTCGACGTACGTCCTGCGCAGGGCCTCCAAGCCCCTGACGGCCCTGGCCCTGCGCCTGGGCCTGACGCCCAACCAGGTCTCGGTGTTCTCCCTCGGCGTGGGGTTCGTGGCTGCCCTGTGCTTCGCGACCGGCTCGTGGTGGGGGCTGCTCGCCGGCGCCCTGCTGATGCAGGCCTCCCTGATCATCGACTGCGTCGACGGCGAGGTCGCGCGCTTCACCCGCTCGTTCTCCGACCTCGGGGCGTGGATCGACGCGTCGAGCGACCGGGTCAAGGAGTACGCCGCCTACGCCGGCCTGGCCGTCGGTTCGGTGCGCAACGGTCAGGACATCTGGCTGCTGGCCACGGTGGTGATGATCATGCAGACCGTCCGCCACGTCGGGGACTACGACTTCTCCCGCGTGCAGCGGATCCGGGAGTCCTGGGTGGCTGCACGGCCGGTCGAGGACCCCAGCGACGGGGGTGCCGCGGGGTCGGGCGCCACGCTCGAGCTGTCCGCGCAGCTCAACCGGGACAGCCGGGTGCGGTGGGGCAAGAAGGTCCTGCGCATGCCGATCGGCGAGCGCTGGCTGATCCTGTCGCTCGGGGTGATCACGATCGGTCCCCGGTGGACGCTCGTGCTCATGCTGGGCCTGGGGCTGCTGGCCCTGGCCTACACGGCCGCCGGCAGGGTCCTGCGCTCGCGCACGTGGCGTCAGCCCGCGGATCGCAGCGGGTCCTGGCTGCTCGAACCGCAGCTGGACCTGGGGCCCCTCGGCCAGCCGGTGTGGGACCGGATCCTCGCCGGGCGACAGCCCCTGGCCCATGCGTTCGGCTGGGCCTGGCCCGCCGGGATGCGCGTCGTGGAGCTGGGGATCGTCTGGGTGGTCGTGGCGCTCATCGCTCCGGGGGAGGGGGCGTGGCTGTTCGCGTGGGTGTTCGTCGTGGTGTTCCACCACTACGACACCCTGTACCGGGCGCTCGGCGGCTCGGCGCCACCCGGCTGGCTCGTGATGACCGGGCTCGGGTGGGAGGGCCGAACGCTCCTGGTGCTCGTGGCCGGGGCGCTCGGGGCTTCGGCGCTCGTCGGGCTGCTCAGCTGGGGCAGCGTCCTGCTCGGCGTCCTGTTCGTGGTGGTCGCGTCCGTGCAGTGGGTCCGGTCGATGACGCGCAAGGATGGGTCCCATGCCTGACGTCCCCGAGCCCGCCGAGCGCCCGGAGCCCGCCGAGCCCGCCGGAGGGCCCGAGCGCCCGGAGCCCGCCGGAGCGGCCCGGAGCGGCCCACGATCGCCGAGCTGCGCGCGGTCACCCAGCCGCCGGCCGTGCGCGGGCGGAAGAACTCCGAGCACTGGGTCGCCGACGTCTACCTGCGCGACATCTCGCCCTACCTGACCCGGGTCCTGCTGCCCACCGGCGTGACGGCCAACACCGTCACGTGGTTCATGATCATCACGGGGGCCTCGGCCGGCCTGGCGCTGCTCATCCCGGGGATCCCGGGGGCCATGCTTGCGCTCCTGCTGGGGCAGATGCAGATGCTCTGGGACTGCAGCGACGGGGAGGTGGCCCGCTGGCGGGGCACGTTCTCCCCGGCCGGCACCTTCCTGGACAAGATCGGGCACTACACAGCCGAGTCGGTGATCCCCGTGTGCCTGGGTGTCCGGGCGGCCGGCTCGGACTTCTCGTGGACGGCGCCCAGTGGGTACGCCTACGCCGGGGCGATCCTCGCGCTGCTGATCATGTTCAACAAGGCGCTCAACGACATGGTGCACGTGTCGCGGGCGTTCGCCGGCCTGCCCCGCCTCGAGGACGTGGCCGGGGTGGGCGCCCCGACCAGCTCAGGGCTGGCCCGCGTGCGCCGGATGGTGCGCTACTTCCCGTTCAACCGGATCTTCCACTCGGTCGAGATGACGATCCTGGCCTTCGTCGCCGCCCTTGGCGACGCGGTCGTGGGCGGGGTGGAGGTCACCCGGGTCCTCGTCCTGGCCATGCTCGCGCTGGCGGTGCTCACCGTCGTGGGCCACGTGCTGGCGATCCTGTCCTCGACCAAGCTGCGGAGCCCGGCATGACGGGGCCGGAACTGCCCCACTTCGGGGTCGTGGTCCTGACGATGGGGCAGCGCCCGGACGACCTGCGGCGCGGGCTGGAGTCCGTCCTGGCCCAGGAGGGCGTGACGACCGACGTCGTCGTCGTGGGCAACGGGTGGGTCCCGGTGGACCTGCCCGAGGGCGTCCGCGGGCACGCACTGGCCGAGAACGTCGGGATCCCGGCGGGACGCAACGCGGGCGTGCCCGTGGTGTCCGGCGACCTGCTGTTCTTCCTCGACGACGACGCCGCCCTGGCCGCACCCGACACGCTGGCCCGCTTCGCCGCCCTGTTCGCAGCCCGCCCGGAGGTGGGTCTCATCCAGCCGCGGGTGGAGGACCCGACAGGTCGGCCCGCACCGGGGCGATGGGTCCCGCGGCTGCGGACGGGTGACCCGGCGCAGCCGAGCCCGGCCACCTCGCTGTGGGAGGGCGCGGTCGCCATCCGGCGGTCGCTGTTCGACGAGGTCGGCGGCTGGCCGGCTGTGTTCTTCTACGCCCATGAGGGCATCGAGCTCTGCTGGCGGGTCTGGGACACCGGCCACGTGCCCTGGTACGCCGGCGACATCGTGATCCACCATCCGGTCATCGATCCGAGGCGGCACACGGAGTTCTGGCACATGAACGCCCGCAACCGCGTGCTCCTGGCCCGGCGGAACCTGCCGGCGGTGCTGCGTCCGGTCTACACGGGGACCTGGGCCGTGATCACCACGGCACGGGTGCGCGACAAGGATGCGCGTGGTGCGTGGTGGGAGGGGTTCCGCGAGGGCTGGCGGATGGACCCGGGCGACCGTCGGCCCATGCACTGGTCGACGGTGTGGGCGATGACGAGGGCGGGTCGTCCCCCGGTGGTGTGACGGGCGCCGGCCTGCGCGGATCCCGCTGGGGGAGTCGGCGAGCCGGAGTGCCTTCTCGGGGAGCGGGGCAGGGGCGGAGTGCCTTCTCGGAGCTCCGGGGAGGGTCGGAGACCGTGCCCGATGCGGGCTGGTCCGTGCACGGGACGCGTCCTGCCGGGCTCGCCGTGTGGGTGTCGGGAACTGTCCACAGATGCGCCCCATCTCTTGGTCGTGTCGCCTCCCCGTGCTAGAATTCGAACAGATGTTCGAGACGAAACGGGGGCACGATGGGGGCACGGGGGACGGGCGGACCACCGGTGGTGGCCGAACGGCGGGCTGCGGCCGCGGTGATGTCGGCCTCGCCGGAGGTCGGTGACCTGTGGTCCCAGCTGTCCGGTGTGGCCGGCGGAGAGCTCCCGGTCATGGGCCTGAGCGCTGGGGAGCGGCCGGCCGCCGACGTGGAGGTGCTGTGCTCGGCGGTGGCGTCGGTGGAGTACGAGCTGGCCCGCCGGATGGTCGCGGCGGCCCGGTCCGGGAGCCTGCCGCTGGTCGGGGATGGGGCGATGCTGCTGGCCCGCGGCTGGTCGGCGGGGTGGGCGCGGAGGTTGGCCAGCGGCTGGTGCGTTCGTCGAGACGACCATCCCCCGCTGGCGGCGGTCTGGTCCTCGGGTGTGGTCACCAGCGAGCACGTCCATGCGTTGGCGCGTCACGCTGACCGCCTGACCGCTGATCAGATGGAGGCGGTGATCGAGGAGTTGGCCCCCTGGTGGGGTCAGATGTCACCGTTGGCGGTGGCGCACTTCGTGCAGCGCGTGATCCGGGTCCTCACCCCGCCGTCGGATCCCGAGCCGGTCGAGTGCGATGCCCACGAGGGTCGGTCGCTGTCCTTCGCCCTGACGTCCGATTCGGTGATCCTGTCCGGCAACCTGCCCCGCCTGGAGGGGGAGGCGGTGATCGCCGCGATCGACGCGTTCGCCGAGCGGTTGCGCAGCGAGGCCGACCACGTGCCTGCCTCAGCACGCCGCGCCGATGGTCTGGTGGCACTGGTCGAACGCGGCCCACGCCTCCGGCTCGATCCCGAGCCGCGGAGGGTTGCCGGTGTCGGTCTCGGTCACCCTCGATTCAACCGCCCTGGGGGATCAGGTGTGGACCACGTCCCGTGGGCACAGCCTGACCGACGCGGAGCAGCGGTTCACCGCGTGCGACGCGATGGTCACCCCGATCGTGCTCGATTCGGGGCACTGCCCGGACACGGTCGCCGAGCTCCTCGCGGCTGCCGGGGGGTCTGCGGGTGACCCGGCTGCGGCGACCGACGCGGACGCGGCTGCCGAGGTGGCCGCTGATGCGGCTGTCGATGCGGGCACCGACTGGGCAGGGACGCCCCTGATCCCGTCAGCGGCAGCGCGGATCGCCGAGCTGGCCAGGACCCTGTTGGGCACCCGGATCCCGCTGGCCGTCGGACGCACCGCCCGCACCGCCACACCCGCGCAGCGCCGGGCGCTCGCCGCCCGCGACCGCGGGTGCATCATCCCCGGCTGCGGGATCCCCGCCGAGGCGTGCCAGACGCACCATGTCGAGGACTGGGCGGCCGGAGGGAACACCGACCTGCCGAACATGGCGCTGTTGTGCTGGGCACATCATCGTCAGGTGGATCTGCGGATGTGGACGATCGTGCCGGCCGTGACCGACGATCAGGTCCCCAGGCCGGAGCCCGGCGCGCCGCCCGGAACCCCATGGCCCGCGAACAACGGAGCACCGTGGACCATCACGAGGACGCCTCGAACACGCTGGCGGCTGTGAGGTCCCCGGCCGCTACCGGACGACCACCTTCACCCGCTTCGACCAGCTCGACCAGCCCTTGGAGTTCTTCACCCGGACCGCCGCGTAGTAGGTGCCCTTCTTCTTCAGCGCCTTCGTCGTGCACGCGGTCGTCGGACGGTCCCGCGCTGCAGCTTGCCTTGACCGAGCCGCCCTTCTTCTTCGAGTACAGGCGTGCCCCGTAACCCTTCAGGTACGAGTACCCGTTGAACGTGGGCGCTGCCCAGGCGATCGTGACCTGCCTGCCCGAGGGGGCCGCGCTGGTGACCTTCGGCGCGGAGGGCTTCTTCGGCGGCCCGGTGACGATGCGCGGCTTGACCGTGAAGGCCCCGGCAGCGGACTGCATCGTGAGGTCGATGTAGTACTTGCTGCGCTTCTTCATCTTCTTGGTCGTGCAGCTGGTCTGCCCCGGCGGCGCAGAGCACTCACCGACCTTGGTCCGCCCTTGGACGACTTCGTGTAGAGCGTTCGCGGTGTACCCGGTGATGGTGTTCGAGCCCGGGGTGGGCGGATCCCAGCGGACGGTCACCTTGCCCTTGGAGTAGGTGCTGACCGCACCCCCCGGTCCGGGCTTGCCCGGGGTGCGCGGGCTGCTGGCAGCACCGTTGCCGGCACGGTTGGTCGCCACGACGTCGATGTAGTACTGGGTCCCACCCTGCAGCTTCATGATCGTGCAGCCGGTCAGCGAGCCGTTGCTGGTGGTGCAGCTGCCCACCGGCTTGCCGCCCGTCCCGGCGGTGTACGCCGACGCGGTGTACTTGGTGATGGCTGCGCCGTTCTCGGCGGCCGGCGTCCAGGTCACGTTGACCCCACCGGGCGTCCCGGAGACGGCCACGGAGCCAGGTGCGCTGGGCACGGTCCGCGGAGCAGCGAGGACGCGCCACGACGGACCGGAGATGCCCTGGGCGTTGTGCGCCACGACCTCGACGTAGTACTTGCGCGCCGATGCCCGCTGGGAAGGAGCATGACCGCTCGCCGCCCCCGGCGGTGCAGCGAGGCGATGGCGTTGCCGCCGATGGGCGCGTCGTACGCCGTCGCGGTGTACTGCGGTGATCGGCCGTGCCACCGCGCGAGATGGGGGCGCCCCAGTTGACCGTCACGCTCGACGGGGTCGTCCGTGCGGTGACCCCGACCGGTGAGGCTGGAGATGGACACCTGCTGGGCCGCTCGGCAGGTGCCGCCCGGACGTGGGCACGCAGGCGACCTGCGCCCGGTTCAGGTTGGCCAGCTCGACGAAGTCGCCCGTGTCGGCCGATGAAGGGCTGCGGTCCGTGCCCACAGGAGGTACGTGCGCGAGCGGGCCGCTCGGGCAGTGGGCTGGGCGTCGACCGAAGTGCACGCGCAGCTGGTCTGCCCGGCGCGAGGGTCTGTTCCCGGCGAACAGGTAGGCGGCGCGGTCCTCGACGCTGCTGCCGTTGACGTAGTCGGGAGGACTCGGCGTCCCAGAATCCGTAGCCGCCGAGGCGCGCGACGGTGCCCCGAGGTGTTGGTCAGGTCGACGAACTGCGCCGCCGACCCACGGATCGGCGGCGGGCGGAGCTGCGCGGGGGCGGTCGGCACCCTGGCACGCGGACGTACGCGAAGGGCGTCACGGGCGCGACTCGACGCCTCGGACGCGATCACTGGTCGTTCCGTTGTCGGCCGCGCACCGTGAACGTGTAGGCCGTGCCGTTCGTCAGACCCGTGACGACGCAGGAGGTGACTCCGCCCGTCGCCGTGCAGGTGATCGCTCCGGCCCTGGGCGTGGCGGTCGACGGTGTAGAGGTGATCGACCGCCACCGTCGTCCACCGGGCGCAGGCCAGGAGACCACGCGCGTCGGCGTCGCCGGCAACCGCCACGACGCCGCTCGGCTGGCAGTGCGGGAGATGCGGCGCTGTCGCTGGGTCAGCCGGCTGACGGGCCCCGGACGGGACGTCGACTCGGGCGCTGGTGCCGAGGGCGTTCGCGGCTCGCACCGTCACCGTGTACGTCGAGCGCGTTGACGAGGCCCGGCGATGACGCAGGAGGTCGCCCCGTCGCGGTGCACGGACGCGACGGGCGTGGCACCAGAGAGCCGCGACGGCCTGCGGTGGCTGTCATGTGCATCCGCGGATCCGCCGCGCCAGTCACGGCGGGCGCGGTCCACGACACGGCGAGCGGAGCTGTCCGTCCGCCTCATCGACGGACAGGTCGGTCGGGATGCCGCGGTGCACCCCGGGGAGCCACGGTGCGCTGCCGTCGCTGGCACGGCCGCTGACTGACCGGCGGAGTTCACGGCCGTCACGGTGAACGAGTAGGCCCGCCCGAGTGTGCAGCCGCTGAACGTGTGCGACGAGCCCGGTCACGCCGGTCGATGCGGTCCGGGATCGCACCCCCATCGGTGGACGTCGCGGTGCACGCGTGTAGGTGACGCTCGGAGCCTGCCGAGGTCCGTCGGGGCCACCCACGTCGACCGTCGCGTTGCCCGGCCCGTCGGTGCTGGCGGTCGCCGCGACTGAGCCCGGGTGCGCTCGGAGCCTGCGCACCGGCGGCGTCGCGTCCTGGATCCGGCTGATGGAGACCTTGCCCTGCAGCGCGTCCCCGCAGTTGTCCGGGTTGCACGGGTACGGGAACCACGCGCGCAGGTTCCCGGTGCCTGAAGCGGGCCAGAGGGGTCCATCAGGTAGACGGCGTCGCCCTCGAAGGCGGGGTTGTCGGCCGGCAGGTTGTTGAGGTTCATGTCGCCGGTGTAGACCTCGCGGACGGCTCCCTGGCTGCGATGACCGTCCCTGCGGCCAGACGTCCGGTAGCCGTTGATCGCCGAGTCGCGGATGATCCAGCCGCTCAGGTCGATCGCGCTAGGCGCCGCGGTTCTCGACGTAGACCTGCTCGGTGCCCGTAGTACTTGGCCCAGACCCGCACGTTCAGGTCCGGCGTGCGCCACGGACCGCACAGGTTCGGCGACCACAGCCCGCGCCCCTCGGCTGGCGGCGTCGTCGGCGAGCACCCGGTACTCGAGGTTGTGCGCCCACTCGGGCTTGTTGCGTCGAGTCCGCAGCCAGCGGGAACCACATCATCCAGCCGTCGCTGACGGTGCCGCGGGAGGTGTCGTACCAGTTGCCCTCCTCGTCCTGGGCGTACAGGGAGCGGACGATGCGGCCCGACCGGAGTAGTCGTCGCTGGAGGCGACATCCACCGAGCGCGTCTGGACGCGTGCCCCGGAGGGCAGCTGCGCCGCGCAGCCGGTCCGTCGCCTGGGCAGCGCCACACTCAGCGGGGGTGCCGTTGTCGACCTCGGGGGCCTGGACACCGATGGTGCGGATGCGTTGGAGCCGCGGAGCCCCGGAGCCGGCGTCGAGGTTCGCGACCAGGGTGTCGCCGTCGGAGATCGACGTGACGGTTCCCTCCTCCCAGATCGAGCTCGTCGTCCGGGTTGGCCATGGCAGGGTTGCCCGCCGTCGTCCCGAGCAGCAGCCCGAGAACCCCGACCGCGACCCCCGTGCTGCTAAGGCCCTTCCTCATGCGCCTCCCCTTCCCCTGATTGGCATCGGCGCCATCCCGCCATCACGCACGGGATCCATGCTCACCGGGCGTTCGCCCGTTCCAAGTCACCCTCGAAGTCCACCTCGACGGCGAACAGGTCCGAGATGTCCACGGGCGTCACCTCGACGCCGTCATGCTGGATCGCCAGCTCGATGCCGCGCTCGAAGTAGTCCTGGTCGTCGCAGGCTGCGAGCTGGCGGATCAGTGCGGCCTTGTCCTTGCCGCCGATCAGGTTGATCCCGACGGCCTCGCCGAGCCCGCCCACGACGGTCTTGGACAGCTCACGCACGTACCCGCGGTCATCGACGGTGTACTTGACCTCCTCGTCAGCGACAGCCGAGGTGTTCACGGCCACCGCTGAGCGTCCCGAGACGATGAACGGCGTGAGCCGCTCGAGGATGACCTTGTCGAAGACGACGTCGCCGTTCATCCAGATCACCGAGCCCTCGTGCGAGGCCCGCAGCGCCTTGAGCAGGGACTTCGAGGTGTTGGTCTGGTCGTAGACCTCGTTGTAGACGAACACGGCGTCGGGCTGGTGCTCCATGACGCTGTCGTTCTTGAAGCCGACGACGATCATGATCCGCACGTCCTCGCCGAAGACGCTCTTGATGTTGTCCACCTGCTGCTCCATGATCGTCTGGCCGTTGGCCAGGCGGGTGAGCGGCTTCGGGAAGGGTCGACCCAGCCGTGTGCCCATGCCGGCGGCAAGAATGGTGACCTGGACCTGGGACATCGACGCTCCTCGTGTTGGCCGCGTGCAGCGGCCCTGGTTCGACTGTGCCAAAGAACCATTGTCTCAGGGAAACCGCCCCGCTCGAAGGCGCAACGCGTTAGGTGCGACCTATCGGCACCTTGAGGTTGATGTCCCGAATCCGGCATTTCCGGCACAGGTGTGCACAGGCCACGGCGCCGGTCCGGCCGGGCCTACGGCCAGATGCCGTGGGCGGCCAGGCGACGCATGTCCGCGAGGCCGGCCTGGTGCTCGGCGATGGCCGCGAGCAGCGCGTCGTGGAACTTGCGGGTGCTCTCGCCGGGGGCGGCGTCATCGAAGTAGAACGCCCGCAGCGTGGCCCGCGCGGCCCGGAACCGGTCCTCGGCCAGCAGCGCCGCGATGTCGGCCCGGGCGGTGGGAAGGGAGTCGGCATCGATGATGTGCGATGCCGCGGCGATCGGTGCCTCCCGCAGCAGCCCGGCGCGGTTGGTGCGGCGGTCGGTCAGCACGATCGGCGCGTCGGACCGGGAGTAGAGGAAGTCCAGGCCGACGCTGGAGATGTCGGACACGAGCAGGTCGACCCGTGGGAACAGGGCCAGGATGTCGCCGTCGGCCCGGTACTCATGCCCCGCAGCCGGGTCGGCGGCGGCCGCAGCCGCGATGCGTGCGACCACCGTGGCGTGCGCGGTGGACACCGCGGGCATCAGGCTGAGGACCACGCGGGGATGCGGCTTGTAGATCACCCGGACATCCGGGATGGCCAGCAGCGCCTCGATGAGGGCCACGCCGTAGCGGTCCAGCGAGGTGAAGTTGTTCATCTCGTCCTCGCCCTCCCACGTGGGGGCGTAGAGGACGGTTCGGCGGCTGCTCGGCGCCAGGGTGGGCGCGGGGTTGAGGTCCAGCTGGGGGCGCCCGACCTTCACCAGCGTGGACTCGTCGAAGTCCACGAGGGCCGCGCGGTGCCGGCGCACGGCTGCCTCCCCGGCGACGAACACCTTGTCGTAGGCCTTGGCCTGGTTGGACACCATCGAGACCTTGTCGGACTCGCCATGGTTGACGTGGATGTGCACGGCGTCGGGCCACACGAGGGACTGGAAGTTCCGCAGCCCGTTGTTGGGGTAGATGATCGCCTTGGGCTGCAGCACGCGGTAGAGGTCCATGAGCCCCGGGAAGGGCAGGGCCAGGAAGCTCGGTGCCGGCAGGTCCCGGCCCATCAGCTCGGTCCACGCGGACCGCGCCCGGGTGACGATCCCGAAGTTGAGGTCGCCGCTGTGGGCGCCGATCACGGGCAGCCACTGCTCGATCTGGTAGATCTTCGCCGCGGTGTCAGGGAAGTAGAACAGGGCATCGACAGGCGGTGCGGTCCAGCCGTTGCGCAGCAGCGACGAGGCGTCGATCGACTCGCCCCGGGCCTCGACCTCCCCCTCGGTCACCGCGCGCGCACTCAGGCGGGTGCCCGCGAGGGTCAGCCTCCAGCCGATGCCCCGGGAGGCGCGCAGTCCCAACGACCTGACCCGACCCATCGTGTGTCCCTTCCGGACGCGCGACCATGCGATCGCCGCCGGGGGCGATTCTGCCGCACAAGGCCTGCTCGGCGCGTCATCCGGGTCGGTCGTGGCCGCCTGTGCCATCGTGACGCGCGCACCCGGGTTGTGATCACGGGGTCGACTGGGACAGGCTGCGGGAGGCCACTCATGGCAACGAATCGGACGATGGCACGTCGGGCGGACGCGCGGATCAGCGTCGAAGGGAGGGCTCGCATGCAGTGGACACCTCGGCACCGTCGCATCGGCAACCTCCTGGTGGCCGCGCAGTTCACCCTGATCGGGCTGTGCGTCCTGCCGCTGGGCCCGGTCATCGGCTCGGGCCAGCTGCGTCCCCTGGGGTTGGCCTGCCTGGCCCTGGCGGCCGTCGTCGGTGGGCTGGCCCTGCTGGCCATGGGGTCAGACACCCGCGTGCATCCCGTGCCCGACGCGCAGACCCCGCTGCGCATGAACGGGATCTACGCCTGGATCCGGCACCCGATGTACGCCGCGGTCCTGCTGGCCTGCCTGGGCGTGACCCTGTCGACAGGACGGGTCCTGTCGCTGCTGTCGTTCCTCGCCCTGGTCGTCGTGCTGCACGTCAAGGCACAGTTCGAGGACCGGATGCTGCAGGAGAAGTTCGGCTGGCAGTTCTCGGTGTACGCCTCACGGGTGCCCGCACTGTTCCCGGCGCCCTGGCGGTCACACGCCCGCTGAGCGGCGGACTCAGCTGCTGGTCGGCTGTCAGCCGGTCGCGTCGGTGATCTGCGGTCCCGTGGCCGCGCGGACGTCGTCGACGCTCACGCCGGGGGCGCACTCGCGCAGGACCAGCCCGTCGGGCGTGACGTCGAGCACGGCCATGTCGGTGATGATCCGGTGCACCACGGCGATCCCCGTGAGCGGCAGCGTGCACTCGTCGACGATCTTGTGCGAGCCGTCCTTGGCGACGTGCTCCATCATCACGATGACCCGCTTGGCGCCGTGGACGAGGTCCATCGCACCGCCCATCCCCTTGACCATCTTCCCGGGGATCATCCAGTTCGCCAGGTCGCCACGGGCAGACACCTGCATGGCGCCGAGGATCGCTGCGTCGACGTGCCCGCCCCGGATCATCCCGAAGGACAGGGCGGAGTCGAAGAAGCTGGCACCGGGCAGCGTCGTGACGGTCTCCTTGCCGGCGTTGATCAGGTCGGGGTCGACCTGGTCCTCGGTCGGGTAGGGCCCGACCCCCAGGATGCCGTTCTCGCTCTGCAGGATGACGTGGACGCCCTCGGGCAGGTAGTTCGGCACCAACGTGGGCAGTCCGATGCCGAGGTTCACGTACTGGCCGTCCACGAGCTCGAGGGCCACACGGGCGGCGAGCTCCTCACGGGTGAGCGCCATCAGGACCTCGCCTCCTTCCGGACGGTGCGTCGTTCGATCCGCTTCGCGGCGATGTCCGCCGGCCCGAGCGCGAGCACGCGCTGGACGAAGATCCCGGGCAGGTGCACCGACGCCGGGTCGATCTCGCCGGGGGAGACCACCCGCTCGGCCTCCACGATGGTGATCCGACCGGCCATGGCAGCCAGCGGGTTGAAGTTGCGCGTGCTGGTGTCGAAGATGCAGTTGCCCAGGGTGTCGGCCAGGCTCGCGCGCACCAGGGCGAAGTCCGTGGTGATGCCGCGCTCGAGGACGTACATCCGACCGTCGAACTCGCGCGTCTCCTTGGCGGGCGAGGCCACCGCGATCCCGCCGGAGCCGTCGTAGCGCCAGGGCAGGCCACCGTCGGCCACCTGCGTCCCGACGCCCGCCGGGGTGTAGAACGCGGGGATGCCCGCCCCGCCGGCGCGCAGGCGCTCAGCCAGCGTGCCCTGGGGGGTGAGCTCCACCTCCAGCTCGCCGGAGAGGAACTGTCGCTCGAACTCCTTGTTCTCCCCCACGTACGACGAGGTCATCCGCCGGATGCGGCGCTGGGCGAGCAGCAGCCCCAGCCCCCAGTCATCGACGCCGCAGTTGTTGCTCACGACGTCGAGATCCGTGACGCCGGCGTCGAGCAGGGCGGCGATCAGGGCACTGGGGATGCCGCAGAGGCCGAACCCGCCGACGGCCAGCCGTGCACCATCGGGGATGTCGGCGACGGCCTGCGCAGCGCTGGAGACGGTCTTGTCCACGCGATCCTCCTGCGGGAGTGCCCCTGCGGGCAGTGGGCCTTCGGGGAGTGGGCCTTCGGGGAGTGGCTGTGCACGACACGATATCCGCCTCCCGGTGGCCATCCGCGGTCGGCAGAGACTCCGCGGGACGCGGCCTGCTCAGCCGGTGCAGATGTCCTGGGCGGCGGTCGTGCTCGGCTCGTTGCCGCCGACCCCCGACCCGGTCCTGGTCGCCTTGACCCGTATCTCCTGCACCCCGTCATAGGTCTCGCCGAGGGTCAGGTCGAGCCGGGTGCCCTGGTCGGGGTCCTCACGAAGGACCGATCCGGGGACGGCCGCCTGCAGTGTGCGGGCGGCCTCGAGCTGGTCCGGGGAGTGCCGGATGGTCGTCCTGGCCGACACCTTCTCCCGGGCGTCGATCGCACCGATCCCGAAGCCGGTGGCGGCCAGGTCCTCGGCTGCCCGCGACCCCTGTCCGTCGACCCCGGTCGCGTTGTGCACGTCGACCACGATCTGGTCGGGGGCCTCGGTGAGCTTCTCCCCGTCAGCGCCCTTGGTGGGCGGGGGCGGCCACGGCTGCTCGGCAGCGAGTGCTGCCCATATCGCGTCCGCCTTCGGCTGGTCGGCCACGATCGTGGCGCCGTCGGAGTTGGGCAACCACGGCAGCGTGACGAAGGAGACGTCCTTGGGCCGGAGCCCGGCAAGGCTGGCCGCCATCGCGATCAGGCCGTCGGAGTCAGCCAGGGCGGTGTCCGTGGCGATCGCCTTCGACGACTCGTTGAGCACCCGCCAGACGCGCAGCGGGTCGGTGAGCAGCCCGGAGCTGGTGACCTCCTGGATCAGCGACGACAGGAAGATCTGCTGCCGGTTGATCCGGCTGATGTCCGAGCCGTCGCCGATGTTGTGCCGGACGCGGACGAAGGCCAGGGCGTCCTCCCCGCTCACCCGCGTGCGCCCGGCGGGCAGGTCCACCCCGGACTTGGCGTCCTGCAGCGGACGGGTCAGGCACACCTCGACGCCGCCCAGGGCGTCGATCGTCTTCTTGAACCCGTTGAAGTCCAGCACGACGAAGTGGTCCACGGTCAGGCCGGTCATCGCCTCCACGGTCTTCACGGTGCATCCGGGCCCGCCCCGGTCGAACGCGACGTTGAACCGGTCGCGGGTGGGCGGCAGCACCCGGTCGTCCTCGTCCGTGCACTCCGGCAGGTCGACGATGGTGTCGCGCGGGATGCTCACCACCACCGCGGACTCCCGGTCGGGGTAGACGTGCAGCAGCATCGTGGTGTCCGACCGGGCCCCCTCGAAGTTCCCGTAGCCCTTGTTGCCCGTTCCTGTGCGCTGGTCCGAGCCCATCAGCAGGAAGGTGACGGGGCCCTCGGACAGGTCCCCGTAGTCGACGGGGCGCTGCCCCACCTGGTGGCTGATGTCGATCTTCGTCACGTTGTCCTCGAGCCGCCCGACCGCGACCGTCGCCGACCCGGCGGCCACCGTCAGCGCCAGGGCACCGGCCGAGGCCACGCCCGCCATGACGCGCAGGACGCGATGGCGCCCCGAACTCGAGTGACCCGACACGCAATAAGGGTACGTGACTGGCCAGATAAGCATGGGTAAACTCACGGTTCGATAACGCAAAGTCACGACGGAATGGCCTGATTCGCCGATGAACGGGTCCAGACTGCGGTTGTCCGACACGCAGAGCGACGACCCGGGGGGGACCGCCCGGGTGGGAGGCCCCACATGCCCGCAACCCGTCCAACGTCCGCCAGCCGACTGTCGCTCGTCGTCGGCGTCGCAGTCCTCGTGCCGGCCCTGGTGGGGATCCCCGCCGGGGCGGCTCCCAACGGGGTGACCGCGCAGGTCCCGACCGCTGTGCAGGCGGCCCAGGCCGCACCGGTCCAGGCGGTCCTTGCCCAGGCGGCCCCCCAGGCCGCGCCGGCCGCCGACGTCCGCCAGCCCACCGTCACCACGGTCGCGCTCAAGGGCGTCAACAAGGCCGTGCTCGCGGCAGCCCCGAAGCCGAAGGATCATGACCACGGCACCGTGGGTGCCCTGGCCCTCGACATCCCCGTGAAGCCGGCCGCTGCCGCGCTCCGTGCGGATCACGAAGCCGGCGTCGCTGGTCGCCGTCACCGCCGACGCCGCCTTCCCCGCCGGCACGTCGGTCCAGGTGCGGGTCAAGGAGAAGTCCGGCTGGAGCCGCTGGACGACGCTGCACGTCGACCCCGAGCACGGGCCCGATCCCGGCACGCCGGAGGCCCGAGGGGCGCGACCGGGCAGCGACCCGCTGATGACCGTCAATGCCAAGCGCGCCCAGGTCCGGATCGACACCCCGACGGGCCGGCTGCCCAAGGGCACCGAGCTCACGCTCGTGAATGCCCCGAGCGCCCCGTCGGACCTGCGCACCAGCCGTGTCTCCGCGCAGGCGACCGTCGGAATGCCCCCGATCGTCACCCGGGCCCAGTGGGGCGCCGACGAGTCCCTGCGCGGGCGGGCCCCGATCTACAGCTCCACCGTCTCGGCCGGGTTCGTGCACCACACGGCCTCGACGTCCAACTACAGCGCGGACCAGGCGGCTGCTCAGGTGCGGGCGATCTACGCCTACCACACCAAGTCCCTGAACCACTCCGACATCGACTACAACTTCCTCGTCGACCGCTTCGGCCGGCTCTACGAGGGCCGCGCCGGGGGCATGGACCAACCGGTGATGGGCGCGCACACCGCCGGGTTCAACGACAACACGTTCGCGGTGAGCGCCCTGGGCAACTTCGAGACCTTCGCCCCACCCGCCGCTGAGATGGCATCGATCAAGGACTCGATCGCACGGCTCTTCGCCTGGAAGCTCGGCCTGCACGGGGTCAATCCGGCAGCGACCGTGAAGCTGGTCTCGGCGGGCTACATCAAGGCGACCAAGTACCCCAAGGGCTCCGTGGCCACGATCTCGGCGACCTCCAGCCACCAGACCGTCAACTACACGTCCTGCCCGGGCAAGTACCTGCAGGCCGAGCTGTCGCCGATCCGGGAGATGGGGGCTGCGTACTCCGACGTCGTGATCTCCGCTCCCTCGCCGGCTGCGCAGACGATCAGCTCCGGGACGGAGTTCACGTTCACCTCGGCGGCGAACCGTGCCGTGACCTGGACCGCGGACATCCTCAGCCCCTGCTCCGACACGCCGGTGCGCACGTACACCGGCATGACAGCCGGCCCCGGGTCGATCGGCGTCACCTGGGACCTCCGGGACGCCACGGGCACCCCCGTGCTCCCCGCGACCTACACGATCCGGATGTCGGGCACGTCCACTGACGGCAGTGGCGCCCCCGTGGCCACCGTCACCTCGGACCTCACGATCGCCCCGGCCCCGGGCGGAGCCTGGGGACCGTGCGCCAACGCCAGTCGGGTCGCGGGAGCGACCGCCGCGGAGACCTCGGTCCTGTGGGGCCGGATCTCGGCGCCCAGCAGCACGGCGGTCGTCCTGACCGGCCCGGCGGACGCCGGGACTGCGTCGCTGGCGGCGGGCGTCGCCGCTGCACCGCTGGCCCGCTCCCTGGGCGCGCCGCTGCTGATCACGCCGGCCGGGTCGCTCGCCCCCGAGGTGGCCGCCGACATCCAGGCGCGCCGCGGGGAGGTGTTCATCGTGGGGGGTCCGGGCGTGGTGTCCGACGCGACCGCTGCGGCCGTCGCTGCCCTCGGCGTGCCCGTCACCCGCCTCGCCGGCGCGACGGATGCCGACACCGCAGCCGCTGTCTCTGCGCGGATGCCCGGTGCCGCCTCCGCCGTGCTCGTCTCCCCGGAGGGCTCCCCCGCACACGCCCTGGCCGGGTCCGCCCTGGCCGCCGCCCGTGGCGTCCCGGCCCTGATCGCTGGGCCCACCTCGATCCCGGCCGAGACGGTCGCGGCCCTGGCGGGGCGCCCGTTCACGGTGGCGGCCTCCACCGGGCTGCCCGACGCCGCCATCGCGGGAGCGACGGACCGGCTGGCTGGTGCGGACGCCGTCTCCGCGTCGCTGGCCATCGGTGCTGCGTTCCCGGCCACCGAGTCGGTGATGGTGCTCCCCGAGGCCCCCGCCGGCTGGGCGACTGCCCCTGTGGCTGCCGCAGCCGGCGTCCCGCTGCTCCTCACGCCCAGCCCGGTGCTGTCGGTCGAGCTCGCCGCCTTCATCGCGGCCCGTCCTGGCCTGCGGGCGACGACGACCACGGCCGCCGCGTCCCAGCTCGGCGACCAGGTCCTGGGCGCCACCAGCCGCGTCCTGCGCGGCGAGGCCTGGGCGCCGCCGGGGATCACGCCCATCACGCCGAAGGGCCCCACAGCCACGGGCACCCGGAAGGTGAGCAGGGCCAACGCCAGCCCCGAGCCGGTCAAGAAGGGCCGGACGGTCAAGGTGACGGCCAAGGTGACCGCCAAGTTCACCGACAAGAAGTACCGCTCCGTCCCGGCAGGTGTCGGCTTCACGGTGCAGTTCAAGGCCAGCGGGGCGAAGAAGTACAAGGCGGTTGCCTCGGGCCTGACGACCACGGGGCGGGCCACCGCGAAGGTCAAGGCGACCAAGTCCGGGCGGTACCGGATCGTCGTCGGATCGAAGAAGTCGGCCAGTGACTACGTGCGCGTGAAGAAGTGAGCTCACCCGGGGGGAGCGCGGACACGTGAACCCGGCGACGCCCTACGAGTTGCTCGGGAGGTACCCCGACCGGACCCGGCCGTGGGTCACCCACTACGACGGCCCCGACTCCCGGGTCGAGCTGTCGGTGGCCAGCGTGGCCAACGCCGTGGCCAAGGCGTCGTCGCTGCTGCGCGACGGGCTGGGTCTGCCGCCCGGCGCCGTGGTCAGCATCGACCTCCCTCGGCACTGGCAGCTGCCGGTCTGGGTCCTGGCAGCACTGTCCGTCGGCGCCACAGTGGTCCGGGACACGACTGGCCAGACACCGACCGGCTCGGGTGCTGGCGGCGATGTCGACGTGCGGATCGTGGGTCCACAGGGTCTCGCGGCGATCGCCGCCGGCGCGGACGCGGGCGCCGATGAGGTCCTGGTCAGCGCGTGCGATGCGTTCGGCCTGCCCGTGCCCGGCGGGGTGCCGGCCGGGGTGATCGACCTCGGCGTCGAGGTGCGCGCCCACCCCGACCAGTTCAGCCCGGAGCCGGCGGCGGGTGCCGCTGCCGCCCTCGTGGTCTCCGGCGTGCGTGTCCCCTGGACGCAGGTCCAGTCCGCACGCAGCGACTCGCAGGGCAGCCGGCTCTGGGTCGACGAGGACACCGAGGAGCCCACGCTGCTCCACGCCGTCGCGGTCGAGCCGCTGCTCATCCGGGGATCGGTGGTCATCGGCACCGGGCTGGATCCTGCCCGGGCGACCCGCGTCCGCGCACTCGAGTCCGTCACCCGCCGCGCAGGGCAGTGATCCGCAGGGGATCCGCGGCGGACGAGCGATTCCCGCTGGCCACGGACCCCGCTCGTGGGGGATTCTGACCCCATGACCGAAGCCGTCCTGCTCGTCGGGGGCCAGGGCACCCGCCTGCGCCCCCTGACCATCAACACGCCCAAGCCGATGCTGCCGGTGGCCGGGGTCCCGTGCACGGAGCACCAGATCGCGCGTGCCCGCGAGGCCGGCGTGACCCGGATCATCCTGGGCACCTCGTACAAGGCCGAGGTGTTCCGCGACTACTTCGGGGACGGCGCGAAGTTCGGGGTCGAGCTGATCTATGCCGTCGAGGACCACCCGATGGGGACCGGTGGCGCCATCAGGCACGTCTCCGAGCATCTGCTCTCCGGGCCCAACGACCCGGTCATGGTCTTCAACGGCGATGTCCTGGCCGGGGTGGACCTCCGGCACCTCTTCGCCGTGCACGCCGAGACGAAGGCCGCCGTCACGCTCTACCTGACCCGGGTCGCCGATCCGAGGGCGTTCGGCCTCGTGCCGACGGACGAGGACGGCCGGGTGACCGCCTTCCTCGAGAAGCCGAAGACCGAGGCGGAGATCATCACCGACCAGATCAACGCCGGCTGCTACATCTTCCGCCGCTCGGTCATCGACGGCATCCCCACCGGCCGGCCGGTCTCGGTGGAGCGCGAGATCTTCCCGAGGCTGCTGGCCGAGGGCGCCCGGCTGCAGGGCGTCGTGGACGAGGGCTACTGGCTGGACCTGGGCAACCCGCTGGCGTTCGTCAAGGGCTCGGCGGACCTCGTGCGCGGCATCGCCCCGTCCCCGGCGGTCCCGGGGCACACGGGGGACTTCCTCGTGATGCCCGGCGCCGAGGTGTCGCGCAAGGCGACGCTGGGTGGCGGCACCGTGGTCGGGTCGGGGGCCACCGTCGGCCCGCACGCCCAGGTGATGGGGTCGGTGCTCTTCGACGGAGCCGTCGTCGCCGCCGGAGCCGTCGTGCGCGACAGCGTGGTCGGTGCCGGGGCCGTGATCGGCGCGGGGGCCTCCCTGGACGGCGTCGTCGTCGGCGACCGCGCGATGATCGGACCCGGCAACGAGCTGATCCCCGGGGCGCGCGTCTGGCCCGGGGTCGCCCTCGGCGAGACGGCAGTGCGCTTCTCCTCCGACCGGTAGCCAGCGCTACCACATGCGGTGGTCGGTGATCGGCGCCCGTGGTCCACGCCTCGGGGCCGTGTGCCCGCTGTGCAGCGCCAGCAGCCGGACCGCCCGGGCGCGCTGCCCCGCCCACGGCCTCAGGAGCTCGGCCATCTGGTCGTCGTCGCCGTCGGTGCGCCCGGTCAGTGCGTGCACGACGGCCCTGGCCAGGTGGAAGTCGCCGAAGGACACCGCATCGCGATCCCCCCAGGCTCGGACGCCGACCTCGGCGGCGGTCCAGACCCCGATCCCCGGCAGCGAGCACAGGGCCTGACCGGCGTCCCCGGGGGAGCGCGCCGACAGCCGCTCCAGGGTGTCCGCGCGCTCGGCGGCCGCGGTGATCGTGCGCGCCCGTCCCGGGTCGACCCCAGCTCGGTGCCACTCCCAGCTGGGGATCCGCGCCCAGCCCGGACCATCCGGCGCCACGACGAGGTGCGGGACACCGGAGGCGGCCCCCGACCCGGCGGGCCCGGGGGCCGGCTCTCCGAACGCCCCGACCAGCTCGGCCCACGCCCGAGAGGCCTCCCTCCCGGTCACGCGCTGCTCGAGCACGGCGGGCACGATCGCCTCGAGGACCCGTTCCGTGCGCAGCACGCGCCACCCGGGGCCGAAGCGCCGGAACGCCGCAGCCATCACCGGATGCGCCTCGGACGCGAACCCCTCGGGGTCGTCGTCGGCGCCCAGCACCCGGGGCGTGACCTCCAGCTCCAGGTCAGCGCCGGGACCCCATGCGCGGGCCAGCACCTGCGCGCCGACCCGGGCGTAGTGCACGGTGACCGGTCCCTCGGGGTTCCGGGTCGCGCGCCACACCTCGCCGCCGGCGAGGCGGATCGTCGGGTCGCTGCGACCGTGCCGGAGCACCGCGAGGGTGGTCGTGAGGTCGATCGGCCACGACGGCGTCCACCACCGCTGCATGGCGGAGGTCACGGCCGAGCTCATCGGCGCATCATCCCATTGGCTCGCCCCGGGCAGATCAGGTCAAAACCCGCACATCGGGCGTGCGTTGATCGCACTGAGTGACCGAGGTGGTGACAGGTTGACGCATATCAGAAAAAGATCGCCGCTCGTCTTGACTCGCCGGGTATCCATGCGTGTAATTTCACCCATGTGATTCACAGTGCGGAGCGGTCGGGCTTCGCAGGTAACCGGATCGCACAGGGTCGAGGAGGAACAATGTTCGAGGCTGAGGTCATCCCCCTGCTGGAGATCGAAGAGGCATCCTGGCAGGAGCAGGCCCTGTGCGCCCAGACGGATCCGGAGGCGTTCTTCCCGGAGAAGGGTGGCAGCACCCGCGAGGCCAAGCGGGTCTGCGGGTCGTGCGAGGTGCGGGTCGAGTGCCTGGAGTACGCCCTGGCCAACGATGAGCGGTTCGGCATCTGGGGCGGGCTGTCCGAGCGCGAGCGTCGGCGCCTGAAGAAGCTCGCCGTCTGATCGCTCGCCTGACCGGCGCCGGGCCGCAGGGGCGCTAGCGTGGCGTCCCGTGGTGATCGGTGAGGGCGAGGTGGACGCGGTCGAGGACGTCGACGCCCGCGCCGACGAGGCCCTCGACCGGTTCCTTCCCCCGGACGATCAGGGGGTGGTGCCGCGGACCCACCACGTGACGGCCCTGGTCGTCGCTCGCGAGGGCGCCGCCTGGCTGCCACGAACGCTGCTGGCCCTCGCTGGGCAGCAGCGACCCGCGGACGCCGTGGTCGGGATCGATGCCGGGTCCGCCGACGGCAGCGCGGCGCTGCTGGCCGCGGCGGTCGGCAGCGCACGGCAGGTCAGCGGCGAGGAGGGCCTCGCCCGCTGCCTGGCCCGGGGAGTGGCCACGGCCGGGTCGGCCGGGTCGCCCGGATCGGACCCGGGCACGCCGGATCCCGCGGACGCCGACGTGATCCGCTGGTACTGGATCATCCACGACGACTCAGCCCCGGACCCCGGGTGCCTGACCGCGCTGCTCCGGGGCGCCGATCGCAACCTGGCGGCGGCGGTGCTGGTCCCCAAGACCGTGGGATGGTCCGATCCCGCCCGACTCGTCGGCATCGGGTACCGCTGGGCGCCGGGCACGCCGGTCGTCGACCGCCTCGAGCCCTGGGAGCGCGACCAGGGCCAGTACGACGTCGACCGCCCCGTCTACAGCGGCGACTCCGCGGGGATGCTGGTCCGGGCTGACACCTGGCATGCGCTGTCGGGGATGGACCCGACGCTGGGGGACTGGGCCGGCCCGACCGACCTGTGCCGGCGGGTGTGGGGCAGCGGTGCTGACGTCGTGTTCATCCCGAAGGCCGTGGTGGCCCACCGCCAGGCGGGGCATCGGGGTGTGCGTCCGGGGAGCCGACGGCCGCCGCGACGGCGGGCGCGGGAGGCCCAGCTGCTGCTCGACCTGACCCAGGCCCCGGCGCTCGCCGTCCCGTGGAGATGGCTGCGCGGATGGGTCGCCACCCTGGTGCGGGCCCTGGCCCTGGTGCTCACACGTGAACCGGAGGAGGCCAGCGCGGAGCTGGCCGGCGCGTGGGACGCCTTGGGGCACCCCGGGCGCCTGAGGGCTGGGCGTCGGGCCTTCCGGGCCCCGCCGGTCCGTGACACGTCCCGTCCGCCCCATGTGCGCGCCACCCGGGGCGCCGTGCTCAGCCATGCGCTCGACGGCTGGCTGGTCGCCTGGCGGGCCACGGGGCGTGGGCGCGTCCAGCTGCGACTGCCTCGCAGTGCCTGGCGTCCGTTGGGGGTCGCTGCCGCACTGGCCACGATCGCGATCCTGCTGCACCCGGGGCAGATCCTGGGCTCGGGCACCTTGCGGGGTGGGGGGCTGCTGCCCGCCCCGGGTGCCATGGACCTCCTGACCGGCTACCTGGCCAGCTGGCACGATGTCCGGTTCGGCACTGATGGCGCGCTCCCTGCCTACCTGCCGCTGCTCGCCGCGGCGAGTGTCCCCCTGCTGGGCTCGGTCGATGCGCTGCTGAGGATCCTGTTCGGCCTGGCCGTGCCGCTGGCCTTCCTCAGCGCCTACCTCAGCCTCGGCCCGACCGCCGTGGGTCGCCAGCGGCTGCCCCTTGCGCTGGCATGGGCGCTGCTGCCGGCAGGGGTTGCCGCCTCCGGCGGAGGTCGGCTGTCCACCCTGGCCGTGCTGCTGCTCGGCCCCCCCACGGCCCGGTTGCTCGTCCGGGCGCTGACGCTCGCGCGCCGCCCGAGCACCGGGATCGGCCCCGCCGTCGCGGCAGGGACGATGCTCGGGATCACGGCGGCGTTCGCCCCGCTGGTCCTGGTGGGGGGACTGCTCCTGGGCCTGATCTCGTGGCAGGTCGCCGGCCGGCCCGGGTGGGCGATCCGCACGGGCATCGTCGTGGCGGCGAGCGCGGCGGTCTTCGTCCTGCTGTGGATCCCGCGGGTCGTGTCCGCACCCTGGCTGCTGCTGACGGACCTCGGCCGGAACGACGCGTCCCTGGGCGATCCAGCACCGTGGGTGTGGGGGCTGTCCCCCGGAGGGCCCACCTCTGTCGGGTGGGTGGGCCTGCCGCTGGTGGTCCTGGCCGCCATCGCGGTGGTCGTGCTCGCGCCGACCCTGCGCCGGCTGCTCGTGCTGGCGGGGGCTGGGGGCCTGATGGCTGCTGTCGCCTGGACGGGTCCGATCGTGTCGAGGTGGTGGCCCGAGGTCGACATCGCCAGCCTCTGGCCGGGCCAGCTGCTCCTCATCGCCGGCGGCGCGCTGGCTCTCGTCGTCGCGCGGATCGCGGCCCAGCCGGGACGGCTGCAGGACCTCGTGTCCGTCGTCTGGGTGGCATGCGTGGCGATCCTCGGGGTGGGATGGTGGCTGGCGCCCTCCACGATGTCCACGGGGACGGACTCGGGCCTGCCGCCCGTCGTGGGGCTCGCCGAGGGGTCCGCCGAGCGCCCGCGGACCCTCGCCCTGGAGCGGACCCCCAGTGGGGTCACCTACGCGGTGTCCACGGGTCCGCAGGCGCGCCTCGGGGACGCCGATGCCCTGGCCGGCGGCACGCCCGCCTCGGAGTTCACGGGCCTGGTCCAGGAGCTGGTCTCCGGGGCGTCGGACAGCGCCGAGGTCTCGTTGGGGAGCCGGGGTATCCGCTTCGTGGTCTTCAACGGCCCCCCACAGGACCCGATGGTGGCCGAGCTGGATGCGGCCGTCGGCCTGCGCCGGCTGGCCAGCGCGGAGGGGCAGAGCCTGTGGCAGGTCGCCGGGGAGCCGGCGCGCGTGTCCCTGCTCGGTCCGGGCGAGGCCGACCCCCTCGTCGTCCCGGTCCTCACCCGTCCGACGTCCGTCGACGTCGTCCTGCACCCGCAGACCGAGCTGCCGCGCCAGCTGGTCGTGACCGAGCAGGCGGCTCCGGGGTGGCGCGGCGCGCTGGCCGGGCAGCCCCTGGAGCTGGTCGCCGACGACGCCGGGATGCTGCGCGCCCTCATCGGGGCCACCGGGCCGCTGGTGGTCGACCACCGGAGCCGCTGGCCCTACCTCGCCTCGGTGCAGCTGCTCCTGATGGCTGCCCTCGTCGTGGTCGCCCTGCCCAAGCATCGACCCGTCGACCCGGACGCGGAGGAGCTCCTGTGAGGCGCGGCCTGGCCGGTGCGCTGGTGGGCGTGGCCCTGGTGGCTGTCGCGGTCGCGCCGCCGCCCGCCACTCCCGCGTCCCCGGAGCTCTTCGTGCCGGTGGGCAGCGCGACGCTGGTGTGCCCGGAGATCACCGTGACCGACGAGTCCGCCACGGCGGTGGCCGCCGTCGTGGCCCCGGTCAGCGACCAGGGGGCCCAGGAGGGCCAGGAGCCCGAGGGGGGCCAGGGGGTCCGACGGGGCTGGGGATTCAGCGGGGGCTGGGGACGAGGACGCGTCGGACAGCCAGGACGGCTCGGCGGTGCTGCGCACCATCGACGGGGCCCGGGACCTGGCCGAGGTCGCGGAGCCGGGTCGGCCCGTGACCCTCCTCGTCGCGGATCGCTCCGCCCCACCGATCATCACCCTGGCCTCCGGGTCCTGGGCGCCCGATGCGATCGCCGGGATGGTCGGCCGCGAGCTCGACGGTGCCGGCGAGGGCATCTTCTCCACGGCCTGCCCACCCCCGGGGGATGACTGGTGGTTCGTCGGTGCGGGATCCCAGCTGGGCCGGAGCACGGCGCTGCTGGTGAGCAACCCCTCGGTGGAGCCCGCCCGCTTCGACATCAGCCTGTACGCCAGCTCGGGGATCGTCGCGGCCCTGGCCGGGAAGGGGATCTCCCTGGGCCCCCAGTCCCAGGTCCGCCTGCGCCTGGACGCCCTGGCCCCGGACGAGGAGCTGCTGGCCGTGCATGTCCAGGCGACCAGCGGACGGGTCGCCGCCGCGCTCCGGGACGTCTCGGAGGTCCGCCGGGACTCCCCCCAGGGGGTCGACTACATCCCCGCGGCCCAGCCGCCGACGACGCGTCAGTGGCTGGGCGGCATCCCCGGCGGGGACGGCGCCCGGGATCTGGTCCTGGTGAATCCGGGAACGCAGTTCGCTGCGGTGCAGACGAGCCTGCTCACCGAGGAGGGTCCCACCACGCTCGAGGGCCTCCCGGCGATCGCGGTGCCCGCGGGGTCGGTGGTCACCATCCCGCTGGCACGGGTCCTCGACGGCCGGGCGGGGACCCTGGAGATGATCTCCGACGTTCCGATCACCGGCGGCGTCCGGTCCACGTGGGGCGCGGCCCGCCGGGACGTCAGCTGGTCCTCGTCGGTGCCCGTTGTCGTGGACCCCACCCCGTTGGCTGGAGCGGGGGCGGTGCCCGGCGGGCCGGGGCTGACCACGACGGTGACGGTCGTCGCCCCCCAGGCTGCGGTCACGGGAACGCTGTCGGTGATGCCCACGGGGTCCCAGGAGGAGTCGATCTTCGCCGCTGAGGGCGGACCCCTCGTGGACGGGACGGTGGCGCGGGACGTCGAGGGCCCCACGGAGATCATCTCCGGCGCGTGGTCGGGCATCCAGGTGGTGCCGATGACGATCCCGGGCGGCACCCAGCGGACCATCACCGTGCCCGGTACGGAGGGGGTGGCCGTCGTCCACCTGGCGTGGAGGTCCGATCCCGGGTCGGGACCGGCCGTGGTGTCGCACCTCACCCTCAACGAGGAGGCGGCGCTGGCCACCGGGTACTCCTGGTGGCCGACCGCGTCGGCGGTCCGCGTGGCCGCCGTGCGCGAGGACCTGGGGACCCTGGCGCCTGCGGGGTGAGCGACACGACGAGGCAGCTCGGCTCAGGTGTGAGCCGATGTCAGCCCCGCGGAGTAGGTTGCCCCCGTGAGCCCAGTTCGTCGTTGCTCGAAGCCGTCGTGCGCACGGCCGGCCGTCTCGACGCTCACGTACGTGTACGCGGACTCGACTGCCGTCCTGGGCCCGCTGGCCACGTACGCCGAGCCCCACTGCTACGACCTGTGCCAGATCCACAGCGAGCGGATGACCGTCCCGCGCGGCTGGGAGGTCGTCCGGCTCGAGCCCGACCCGGATGCCCTGCGCCCCAGCAGCGATGACCTCGAGGCCCTGGCCAACGCCGTGCGCGAGGCTGCCCGCCCGCGGGTGGCGGTCCCGGACATGGTCGAGGTCGGACGCCGCGGCCATCTGCGCGTGCTGCGCTCCGTCGACATCATCGACGACGCAGCAGCGATGCCCTGACGGGCGAGCACCGGGCAGCCGGAGCGCTAGGGTGACGGCCGTGCGCGACCTCACCCAGATCATCAAGGCCTATGACGTCCGCGGGGTCTACCCCGACCAGCTCGATGCGGAGCTCGCCGAGCGGGTCGGCGCGGCGTTCGCCCAGGTCGTGGGCGCCAGCCGCTCGGCCGGCGGTCCCGGAGCCGTCGTGGTGGGCCGGGACATGCGCCCGTCCGGTCCGGAGCTCGTGGCGGCCTTCTGCGCCGGGGTCACGGGCCAGGGCGTGGATGTCGTCGATATCGGGCTGGCCAGCACCGACCAGCTCTACTTCGCCGCCGGCCGCCTCGGCCTGCCCGGCGCGATGTTCACCGCGAGCCACAACCCGGCGCAGTACAACGGGATCAAGCTGTGCCGCGCCGGGGCCACGCCGGTCGGGCAGGACTCGGGCCTGGCCCAGATCCGCGACATGGTCGCCGAGCCGGTCGCGCCGTCCGGCGGCCCGGCCGGGACGGTCACCCACCGCGACCTGCTCGCCGACTACGCCGCCTTCCTCCACGAGCTCGTCGACCTCTCGGCGATCCGTCCGTTGAAGGTCGTGGTCGATGCGGGCAACGGGATGGCCGGGCACACGGCCCCGGCGGTGCTGGACGTGCCGGCCCTGGACGTCGTGGCGCTGTACTTCGAGCTCGACGGGACATTCCCCAACCACGAGGCCAACCCCATCGAGGCCGAGAACCTGCGTGACCTGCAGGCCGCGGTCCTCGCCGAGGGTGCCGACCTCGGGCTGGCCTTCGATGGTGACGCCGACCGGTGCTTCCTCGTCGACGAGCGCGGTGAGCTGGTGTCGCCCTCGGCGCTGACCGGCCTGGTGGCTGCCCGGGAGCTGGCCAAGCACCCCGGGTCGCCGATCATCCACAACCTGATCACCTCCGCGGCAGTCCCCGAGGTGATCCTCGAGAACGGCGGGGTCCCGGTGCGCACGCGGGTGGGGCACTCGTTCATCAAGGCGCGGATGGCTGAGACCGGAGCGGTGTTCGGCGGCGAGCACTCCGGGCACTTCTACTTCCGCGAGTTCTGGAACGCCGACTCCGGGATGCTCGCCGCGCTGCACACGATCGCCGCCCTGGGCGGGTCGCCCGAGGGCACCACGCTGTCCTCGATGCTGGCGCCCTATGAGCGCTACGTGGCCAGTGGGGAGATCAACTCCGTGGTCACCGACGCCGCGCTCGCCACGGCGCGGGTGCGCCGGGCGTTCGAGGGTGACCCCGGGGTGACGTTCGACGACCTCGACGGGATGACCGTGACCGGTCCGGGCTGGTGGTTCAACGTGCGGCCCAGCAACACCGAGCCGCTGCTGCGCCTGAACGCCGAGGCGCCCGATCAGGCGACGCTGGACACCCTGCGCGATAGGGTCCTGGCGTTGATCCGCGACGAGGGAGGCCAGGCATGAACATCGACCCCCTGCTGCTCGAGATCCTGGCCTGCCCGTGCGAGCACCACGCCCCCGTGGAGCCCGACACGGCCGACCTGGCAGCGGCCACCGCGCTGGTCTGCACCCGGTGCGCGACCACCTTCCCGGTGCGCGACGACATCCCGGTGATGCTCCTCGACGAGGCGACCCCCGGCCCCCAGGGCGTCGGTGCGGAGCTGAGCCAGCGATGACCGGCCAGGAGGGCGGGCGATGAGCACCGAGGGCGGGACCAAGGCGGTCATCGCCGCGATGATCGCCAACGGCGGCATCGCGATCACCAAGTTCGGCGCCTTCCGGCCACCGGATCCAGCTCGATGCTCTCCGAGGCGATCCACTCGGTGGCCGACACGTGCAACCAGGGGCTGCTGCTCATCGGCGGCAAGCGGTCGCTGCGGGCCCCGGACGCCGACCACCAGTTCGGCTACGGCCGCACGCGCTACGTCTACGCGTTCGTGGTGGCGATCGTCATCTTCCTGCTCGGCGGCCTGTTCTCCCTGTACGAGGGATGGCACAAGATCCAGCTTCCCCGAGCCACTGGACGAAGGTCTGGATCGCCTACACGGTGCTGTTCATCTCGATCCTGCTCGAGTCCTGGTCGTTCCGGACCGCGCTTCCGCGAGGCGAACAAGTCCCGTGGCGTCCGAAGTCGCAGGGCGCTACATCCAGCGACACTCGCCAGCCCGAGCTGCCCGTCGTGCTGATGGAGGACCCGGCGCCCTGATCGGCCTGTGCTTCGCGCTGTTCGGCGTCTCCATGGCCGAGTCTGACCGGCGATGCCCGCTGGGACGGGGTCGGCGCGCTGTCGCGATCGGCACCTGCTGGTGGTCATCGCGGTGTTCCTGGCCTTCGAGATGTCGTCCATGCTCGTCGGCGAGTCCGCCCTGCCCGAGGAGGAGGGCGGATCCGGGCCGCGCTCTGCAGGGCCAGGCCGGCGATCGACTCCGTCATCCACATGCGCACCCTGCACACCGGACCGGACGAGCTGCTCGTCGGCGTCAAGATCGCGATCGCCCCCGACTACCCCGCCGCGGACCTGGCCCTGATCATCGACGCGGCCGAGGAGCGGATCCGCGCCGAGCTGCCGACCGCGCACTGGATCTACATCGAGCCCGACATCGCGCGGGCGCCGGCGCGAGGGGTAGCTGCGCCCGCGCTACCTGCTGGTGGCATCCCGTCGGAGGTGCGACAATGGGGGCTCCGACGGTCACGCCGTCGGGTGCGAACCATCGAAGCCTCGTGGACGTTCGCCGGCCGGCCGCCCTTGGGTGGCTCACCCCTGGCGCCCCGCGCGCCGCACCGCAACGAGGAGCCCCATGAACGACTTCAAGGTCGCTGACCTGTCCCTGGCCGAGTTCGGCCGCAACGAGATCCGCATGGCTGAGCACGAGATGCCCGGCCTCATGGCGATGCGTGCCGAGTTCGGCACCAGCAAGCCGCTGACCGGTGCCCGGATCACCGGCTCCCTGCACATGACCATCCAGACCGCCGTGCTGATCGAGACCCTCGTGGCGCTCGGCGCCGAGGTCCGCTGGGCCTCGTGCAACATCTACTCCACCCAGGACCACGCCGCGGCTGCCGTGGCGGTCGGTCCGAACGGGACCCCGGAGGACCCCCAGGGCGTCCCGGTCTACGCCTGGAAGGGCGAGACGCTGGAGGAGTACTGGTGGTGCACCGAGCAGGTCCTGCGCTGGCCGGGCGCTGACGGCGCCTCGACCGAGGGTCCGAACATGATCCTCGACGACGGCGGCGACGCCACGATGCTGGTCGTCAAGGGCATGGAGTTCGAGAAGGCCGGCCTCGTGCCGACCGCTGACGAGTCCACCTCCGAGGAGTACGCGGTCGTCCTGTCGGTCCTGCGGCGCTCGCTCGGTGAGGACGCCACCCGCTGGACCCGGATCGCTGCCGGGATCAAGGGCGTCACCGAGGAGACCACCACCGGCGTGCACCGCCTCTACGAGATGGCCCGCGAGGGGTCTCTGCCCTTCCCGGCGATCAACGTCAACGACTCGGTGACCAAGAGCAAGTTCGACAACAAGTACGGCTGCCGGCACTCCCTGATCGACGGCATCAACCGCGCCACCGACACCCTGATCGGCGGCAAGGTCGCTGTCGTCTGCGGGTACGGCGACGTCGGCAAGGGCTCCGCGGAGTCCCTGCGCGGCCAGGGCGCCCGGGTGATCGTCACCGAGATCGACCCGATCTGCGCGCTGCAGGCGGCCATGGACGGCTACCAGGTGGCCCGCCTCGAGGACGTCCTCGACATCGCCGACATCGTGATCACCGCGACCGGCTGCCTCAACGTCGTGACGGCCGAGCACATGGCCGGCATGAAGCACCAGGCGATCCTGGGCAACATCGGCCACTTCGACAACGAGATCGACATGGCCGGCCTGCACCAGTACCCCGGGGTCTCGGTGAACCCGATCAAGCCGCAGGTCGACGAGTGGCGCTTCCCCGACGGCCACACCGTGATCATCCTGTCGGCCGGTCGCCTGCTGAACCTGGGCAACGCCACGGGGCACCCCAGCTTCGTGATGAGCAACTCGTTCACCAACCAGACGCTGGCCCAGATCGAGCTGTTCACGAAGACCGACCAGTACCCGATCGGCGTGCACGTCCTGCCCAAGCACCTCGACGAGAAGGTCGCCCGGCTGCACCTCGACGCCCTGGGCGTCGGCCTCACGGAGCTCTCCAAGGAGCAGGCCGAGTACCTCGGCGTGGACGTCGCCGGCCCGTACAAGGCGGACATGTACCGCTACTGACCGGACCTGATCCCGCCGGATCGCACGAGGAACCACCACGAACGTGGAAGGTTGTTGCTCCTCTTGGGGCAAGAACCTTCCACGTTCGTGCTGTCAGCCCTAGCGGGGCAGCGTGAAGCCTGTCGGGGGCGTGCCCGGGGCGGCCGGTGGCGGGGCGGTCGGTGGCCGGGCCGCCGGGGGAGAGGGCGGTGGACCGGCGGGGGCTGCTGGCCCTGCGGGCGCCGCGGGTGCCGGCGACCACCCGTTCGTTGGGCCTGCCGTCGCTGCCCGTCGCGTGCGCTCGGCGAGGACGGCGGCGAGATAGGCCTCGGCGGGGGTGCCCAGGGGGGCGGGTGTGCGCACGTAGCCGGCCATCTGCGTGGCCAGGCGCTCGGCGGTGGCCACGCGGACAGCGGGGTCCAGGGACGGGGCCCGGTGCAGGAACGTGCGCACGTTCAGCGCCAGGCCGTCGGGGACCGCGACCAGGTCGAGCCCGGCCGCCCAGCCCACCAGGGGCGGCGGCATCATGATCTCCTGATGGACGGTGGCGTGGCGCGGGATGCGCTCGCCCACCACGATGGTGCCGGCCAGGTGGTCGCCCATCCGCTTGGACCGTGCGGAGGCCAGGGCGCTGAGCCCGCCCACGACCCCCGAGGTGACCCAGAAGTCCAGGAACACCATCGCCAGGGCGCGCACGAGGCTGTGCCGCATCCGGATCGGGCCGCCGTCGTCGCGCACGACCCGCAGGCCCATCACCATCTTGCCCACGGACCGACCGCGGGTCAGCGTCTCCACCATCGTCGGCCAGCCCACCAGTGCCAGGACCACGACCACGAGGGTGACGGCGGCCTGTGCCCCGGGGCTCCCGCCGGCGGAGAACACCCAGCTGACCAGCACGGTTCCCGCCAGGAGGAGGCCCACCTGGATCGTCAGGTCGATGGCCAGCGCCAGGGAGCGTGAGGGCAGCCCGGCGATCCGCAGGTCGAGGGTGATCGCGTCCCCGGTGATGAGGTTGGCCACGCGCCCATCCTCGCACCAGCCCCTACTCTTGCCCCTGTGGACGTCGACGCCTTCGTCAGGCTGCACAGCCCTGAGTGGGAGCGCCTCGGCGAGCTGACGGCGAGGCGGCGGCTGACGGGCGCGGAGGCCACCGAGCTGGTGGACCTCTACCAGCGCACCGCCACCCACCTGTCGATGGTCCGCAGTGCCGCCCCGGACCCCGCCCTGGTCGGCAGCCTGACCCAGCTGGTGGCCCAGGCCCGTGCCCGCGTCACCGGCGCGCACGCCCCGATGTGGCGGGAGGTGCTGACGTTCTTCCGGGTCGGGTTCCCGGTGGCGGTGTGGCGAGCCAGGTACTGGTGGATCGCGGCGGGCCTGGGGTTCACCCTCGTGGCGGTCGCCGTGGGCGCCTGGGTGGCCGGCACCCCTGCGGTCCAGGCGTCCCTGGGCACGCCCGAGGCGATCCGCCAGCTCGTCGAGGAGGATTTCGCCGCCTACTACTCCTCGGACGCGGCCGCGGGGTTCGCCGCGCAGGTGTGGACCAACAACGCGTGGGTGTCGGCGCTCGTGCTGATCGCGGGGGCGTTCTTCGTGCTGCCGGCGGTGTACGTCCTGGCCCAGAACGCCATCAACGTCGGGATCGTCGGCGGGCTGATGGTCGCCAACGGCCGCGGCGACGTGTTCTTCGGCCTCATCGCGCCGCATGGGCTGCTCGAGCTGACGGCCGTGTTCGTCGCCGCCGGAGCCGGGATGCGGCTGGGCTGGCAGTGGTTCGATCCCGGACCCCGACCGCGCAGCGTCGCGCTCGCGCAGGAGGGCCGGGCCGCGGTGGCCATCGCGATGGGCCTGGCGGTGGTGCTGCTCGTGTCGGGGGTGATCGAGGGCTTCGTGACCCCGTCGCCGCTTCCGACGTGGGCGCGCATCGGGATCGGCGCCCTGGCGCTGGGGGCCTTCCTGGCGTACGTCGGCATCTACGGCAGCCGCGGGGAGCGCGCCGGCTTCACCGGGGACATCACCAGTGACGGCGGGGTCACCGAGCTGGCCCCGATGTCCGGCTGACGACGCCGCGGGTCCGGGCCGGGCCATCGCCGGGGCGCGCCCGCGCCGAGCGGGGCTCAGAGCCGGCCGGCAGCCTTGAGGTCGAGGTAGGCGTCGGCGACCTTCGGGGCGATGTCCGCCGGGGTGGCCTCGATGACCCGCACGCCCATCCGGGCCAGGACCGTGGCCACGTGCGCCCGATCGAGGTCAGCACGAGCTCGGGCCGCGCCCAGGTACACCCCCGCTGCATCCTCGGCCGCCCCGCGAGACGCCAGGGCGGGAGCAGGCTCGCGGACTGAGGCGACGAGGACCGTGTGCCGGGCGGTCAGGGCCGGCAGCGCCGGGATGAGCCCCTCCTCCATCGCGGGGCGGTCCAGGGCGACGAACAGCACGACCAGCGCCCGCTTGCGCACCCGTGACAGCACGGTGGCGACCAGGCCGCGGTAGTCGGTCTCGGTGAGCTCGGGCTCGAGCGTGGCGATGCCGTCGACGAGGCGGGGCAGGAGGCTCGGACCGCTGCCCCCACTGACCTGCAGCCGCGTGCGCCGGTCGTGGGCGACGAGGTCGACCCGGTCCCCGGCCCGCCCGGCGAGGGCCGCGAGCAGCAGCCCGGCGTCGATGCTGATGTCCAGGCGGGTCTCGTCCCCGATGCGCACCGCACTGGTGCGACCGGTGTCCAGGACCATGACGACCCGGCGGTCGCGCTCCGGGCGCCATGTGCGCACCATGACGTCGGCGGCGCGGGCAGTGGCCCGCCAGTCGATCGAGCGCACGTCGTCGCCGGGGACGTACTCGCGCAGGGAGTCGAACTCGGTGCCCTGTGCCCGCACGGCGATCGCCTGGCGGCCGTCCATGTCGCGCAACCGGGCCAGGCGTGAGGGCAGGTGCCGCCGCGAGCTGAAGGGCGGGAGCGTGCGCACCGACCAGTCCACGTGGACGCTGCGCTGGCGCCCGGCCAGGCCGAGCGGCCCGAGCGAGCGCAGGGTGACCCGGTCGGTGGGTCGGTCACCGCGGCGGGACGGGCGCACGGTGACGTCGAGGCGCACGGTGTCCCCGGGCCGCAGGTCGAGCGCCGCCCGGTCGGTCACCCCGTCGATCGTGGCGTTCGCGGTGGGTGCCCACGCATCGCGCAGGTGGCCCCGCCACCGGCGTGCCCCGGTGTTGGTGACAGCCAGCTCCACGTGGGCCTCCTGCCCGAGGCGGACCTTGCGGTCCCCGCTGCGCACGAGCACCAGGTCGCCGGGACGCGTGGCGCGCACGGCGTCGGTGATGAGGATCAGCAGGAGGCCCACGTTGACCACGAGCAGGGCCTGCCAGGGGGCCATCCCACCAGCGACCAGGAGCCCGACCACACCGGCGCCGACCAGCGCCAGCACGGCAGCCCGGCCGGTCAGGACCATCAGCGCGGGACCGGGACGCTGTTCAGGACGGTGTCGATGACGGCGTCGGCGGTCACGCCCTCCAGCTCGGCCTCGGGCCGGATCTTGATCCGGTGGCGCAGGGCCGGGCGGGCCAGGGCCTTGACGTCGTCCGGGGTCACGTAGTCGCGCCCCGCCAGCCAGGCCCATGCCCGGGCCGTGCGCAGCACCGCGATCGCCCCGCGGGGGCTCACCCCCAGCTGCGCCGAGGGTGAGGTCCGCGTCGCGCGGGCGAGGTCCACGACGTAGGCCGTCACCTCGGGGGAGACCCCGACCGTGGCCACGGCCTCCCGGGCCCGGACCAGGTCCTCGGCTGTGGCGACGGGGCGCACGCCCGCGGCGGCGAGGTCGCGGGGGTCGAAGCCCGCCATGTGCCGGGCCAGCACCCCGAACTCGGCGTCCCGCTCAGGGAGCGGCACCGAGAGCATGAGCAGGAACCGGTCGAGCTGGGCCTCGGGCAGCGGGTAGGTGCCCTCGTACTCGATGGGGTTCTGCGTGGCGGCCACCAGGAACGGGTCGGGCAGCGGCCGTGCCACCCCGTCGACGGTGACCTGGCCCTCCTCCATGACCTCCAGCAGCGATGCCTGGGTCTTCGGCGGCGTCCGGTTGATCTCGTCGGCCAGGAGCAGGTTGGTGAAGACCGGACCGGGCCGGAACGAGAACGCCGAGGTCCGGTTGTCGTAGACCAGCGAGCCGGTGACGTCGCCGGGCATCAGGTCGGGGGTGAACTGCACCCGCTTGCTCTCCAGCGACAGGCTGGCGGCCAGTGCCCGGACCATGAGGGTCTTGGCGGTGCCGGGCACCCCCTCGAGCAGGACATGTCCGCGGCACAGCAGGGCGATGACCAGGCCGGTCACTGCTGCGTCCTGCCCGACGACCGCCTTGCCCACCTCCGCGCGCAGCGCGATCAGCGGTTCCCTCGGATCGGTGTCAGTCATGCCCCGCCCACCTCCACCATCAGTGCCTCCAGGTCGTGCGCCAGCGCCACCAGGTGGGCGTCGGTCGTCGGTTCAGGACCGTACAGCAGTGCGCCCACCTGCCCCGGCGGGCGACCGCAGCGGCGTGCGGCAGCCGCGACGAGGCGGTCCTCGGAGATCCCCAGGGGCAGCCCCAGCCGCACCCGGACGCGCTCCCGGGCGCGGGTGCGCAGGTGCAGGGCAGCCTCGGCGCGGGCGTGGTGCGCGTGCAGCAGCCGGGCATGCCCCGCCGTGGTCTCCCCCGACCGGACCACGACCGGCAGGGGCTCCACCACAAGGCGCCCCAGCCGGCGCGAGCGCCACCAGGCGACCAGCACGCAGGCGACCAGGACCTGGAGGAGGACCGGAACGACCCAGGGGGGGACGAGCTCGGCGATCGAGGCCCCGGCCTGCCCGGCCAGGGCAGGGTCGCTCGGGACCGGTCGCCACCACACCAGCTCGTCCCGGCTGCCCAGCAGGCTCAGGGCCAGGGCGGCGTTGCCCTGGGCGTCGAAGCCCTCGTTGGTCAGGGGATGGGCGCTGCCGAGCACGACGACCTCCGGCCGGCCCTCGCGGGCAGGGATCACGACGAGGGCAGCCGACTCCGGGCTGTCGTAGCAGGCGTCCCCCGCAGGGACCCACGCCCGGGCGTCGTACCGGGTGCCCGGCAGCTCGGCGCTGCCTGCGCGCCGGGCGTCCGGCAGCCGGCAGCCCGGCTGCGACGGGGTCATCCCCCGCGACGTCGGTGATCTCGAGGCCCGCGGCCACCCGCTCCAGCACGGGTGACCCGGGGAGCGGGTCGATCAGGACGATGCGGGCGGGTCCCGAGTCGAGGACGTCGGAGACCATCTCGGACGTGACCAGGGCTGACTCGGTGATCAGGACGGTCGCGGCCCGGGCGTTCGCCGCGACGTCGGCGGTCGTGCGCACGTCGGTGACGCGCACCCCCTGGTCACCCAGGACGTTGGCCACCGCGCGCGAGCCCGAGGGATCGACGGCGGCCGGGTCCAGGTAGCCGGTCCGGCGCGAGGTCGTGAGCATGAGCGCGACCAGCGCGATCAGGAGCAGGGCGGCGATCGCCAGCCCCCGGCCGGTGGGACGCCACCGACGAGCGCGGTCCCAGGCGGTGTCGTCGAACGTCGGTGACGTCGAGGTCGGGGCGCTCACGACGCCGCCACCACGACTCCCACGGCCACCCGGTCGTCCGCGTCGGCGACGGCGCCGTACGCAGCCGCAGATCCGGGGCGTCCCCCGTAGCGGACCTCGTCGAACGTCCTGGCCGCCGCCTCGAGCGCGTCCCGGGCCTCGGGCACGCGCAGGCCGACCTCGGCAGCCACCTCATCGGCGGTCCAGCCGGGATGCGCGTCGATCAGGCCCCGCTCCTGGCTGGCGCGCACGAGCGCGCGCATCCTCTCGGAGACGGCCTCCTCCCACCGGCCCGCTGCGGCCAGCGACTCGGCGCTCGTGCGGTACTGGGCCGCGCTCATCCCCGGATCGACGGTGAAGGCCAGCCCGGCGGAGCGGCTGACCGGCCCGATCCGCCATCGGATGAAGAGCACCGCGACCACGACCACGAGCACGAGGCCCAGGATCCCCAGCCACCCTCCGGGCGCGGCCTCTGCTGCGCGCTCGGCGGCCCGCTGGACCCACTCGACCAGCCAGGCGATCACGCGCTGGACGAGGCCGGGCTGCGCGGCCCGGTACGCGGGGTCGGCCAGCTCCAGCTCGGCCAGGCGCTGGGCCTGGTCCCGTGTCAGCTCGACCGGCACGTCGGCCGGTGGCCCGAGCACCCGCGTGACCGGGACCACGGCAGCTGCCACGAGTCCGAGGGGGAGGTCCGGCAGCATCGTCAGGGTCGGGGGGTCCGGTAGGCGGCCAACGGGTCCGGTGAGGGCTGGACCCCGGCCGAGACGAGCTCGATGTCCAGGGCCTCCCGGCGCATGCGCAGGTCGATGTACAGCAGCCCGGTGACGGCCGCGCTGAACGGCAGGGTGATGATCCCGGCCACGAGCGTGGCGATGCCGCTCGCGAGGACCGTGGGCACCAGCGACTCGCTGAACCCGCTGGCCAGCGTGGCGATCAGCGTGATCGGCACGGTCACGACGGTGGTGAGCAGGCTGGTGATGATGGCCGAGAGGATCAGGATGCCCAGGACGCGCCACCAGGACCTGCGGACGAGGGCCCAGGAGCGCGTCAGGGAGGTGACCACGCCCACGCCCTCCATCACCACCGCCGGGGAGGCCACCGACAGCCGCACGTACACGTACACCAGCGCGATGCCACCGCCGACGCCGATCAGCAGGCCCGGCAGGACCGCCCACGTGCCGATCGCGAACGCCAGGGCCACGATCACCCCGACCATCAGGGTCACCGCCAGGATGCTGCCGAGGCCGATCAGCAGGGTCACGCCGACCAGGGGCAGCATCCGGGGCCGCAGGCTGGCCCAGGTCTGACCCGCATCCAGCCGCCGGCCGAGGACCGCCGCGCCGACCAGGATGATGAACAGCCCGCTGGCCAGCACCTGGAGGAACCCGGCGACCAGGGCTGGGACGACCTGTGCGATCCCGCCGCTGACCAGGGACGTCAGCTCCGCGGTGACGTCGACCTCCGAGCCGGCCACCGGCTCGGCCACCTCGAGGAACTGCAGCGAGAACCAGAGGCCGACCGTCTGCAGCAGGGCCGACACCGCCGAGATGACGGCCGCCAGCCCCAGGACCGTGCGGGGGTTGCTGCGGATGAGGCTCAGCGCGCCGTCGAGCAGCTCGCCGACGCCGAGGGGTCGCAGGGGGACGATGCCGGGCTTCGGGGCCGGTGGGGGTGGGGCCCACGGCGCCTGCTGGCCCCACGGCTGCTGCCCCGGCTGCCCGTACCCGGGCGGGACCTGCCCGTACCCGGGGGGGACCTGCCCGTACCCGGGGGGAGCCTGCCCGTACCCGGGCGGCGGAGCCTGCCCGTACCCCGGGGGCAGGGGCTGCCCCGGGCTGGGGGGCTGCCCCGCTGCCCCGCCGGGTGCCACGGGCTGGGTCGGCCACGCGGGCGGCTGTTCGGGTGACCACCCCGACGGCGGGGTCCAGGCCCCGGGGTCGGGTGGACCGGCAGGAGGGGTTGGTGACGACATGTCCTGATCGTCCCATGTGGACAGCCGTTGGCAAGCCCGTGCCCACAGGTGCCACCATGTGCCTGTGAAGGCGCGCGTGCTGGTCGTCGACGACGACATGGACCTGGCAGAGATGCTGGGCATCGTCCTGCGCAGCGAGGGCATGGAGCCGGTGTTCTGCCACCACGGCACCGACGCTGTCCCCGCCTTCCGCCGTGAATCCCCCGACCTGGTGCTGCTCGACCTGATGCTCCCCGGGCTCGACGGCCTCGAGGTGTGCCGGAGGCTGCGCTCGGAGTCGACGGTGCCGATCGTCATGCTGACCGCGCGCGGGGACACCCTCGACATCGTCGAGGGGCTCCAGGCAGGTGCCGACGACTACATCGTCAAGCCGTTCAAGCCCAAGGAGCTGGTGGCCCGGATCGATGCCCGGCTGCGCCGGCTGGAGGAGACCGCCCACGAGGTGCTCGGGATCGGTGACCTGGTCATCGATCGGGGGGCGCACTCGGTCATGCGCGCGGGCGAGCCCATCCCGGTCACGCCGCTGGAGTTCGACCTGCTGCTCGCGCTGGCCACCAGGCCGGGGTTCGCCTTCACCCGCGAGCAGCTGCTCGCCGACGTCTGGGGCTACCAGCACGCGGGTGACACCCGACTGGTCAACGTGCACGTCCAGCGCCTGCGCGGGAAGGTCGAGCTGGATCCCGAGAACCCCGAGGTGATCGTGACCGTGCGCGGTGTCGGGTACCGCGCCGGACCACCCTGATGCGTCGGGTCCGTGCCCTCCTGGGTCACCTGCGCCAGCGATGGCGGGCGTCCCTGCGCTTCCGGGTGGTCCTGGGCACGATCGTCGGATCCACGCTGGTCCTGGCCCTGCTCATGCCGGCGCTCCTGGGCAACATCTCCGCCGGCGTCCTGGGGTCCAAGGAGGCCAGCGCCCTGGCTGAGGCCACGGCCGCCCGCAGCGAGGCGCAGCGGATCCTGGACGCGACCCCTGCCCAGGGCAGTGACGTGCCGGCATCGCGGACCATCGATGCGGTGGTGGCTGCCATGGCCGCGCGTGGCGCCCAGGCTGGGCTCTTCGAGGTCCTCGTGCTGGCCTCCGAGCCGGCCGGCCTGAGTGCGACGCCGGAGCGCGGCACCGGGCTCATCTCGGAGACCAGCGTCCCGGTGCGGATGCGCGAGATCATCTCGGGCAGCCAGCGCCAGGCCTGGACGTACACGACGATGCGCTACACGGACGGCCGTGAGGTCCCCGGGTTCGTGGTCGGTGCGCCGCTGGCCGTCCGCGGTGTCGGTCCCTACGAGCTGTACCAGCTGTTCCCGCTCGACACCGAGCAGGAGACCCTGAACCTGGTGCGCAACACGACGGCGGTGGCCGGGCTGCTCATCGTCCTCGGGCTGGCCGGCCTGGCGACACTCGTCACGTTCATGATCGTGTCCCCCGTCCACGAGGCGGCCCGCACCGCCCGACGGTTCTCCTCCGGTCACCTCGAGGCCCGGATGCGGGTGCGCGGTCAGGACGACCTGGCCCAGCTGGCCCTGAGCTTCAACGAGATGGCCGGGACGCTGCAGTCGCAGATCGACGAGCTGGAGAAGCTCTCCTCCGTCCAGCAGCAGTTCGTCGCCGATGTGTCCCACGAGCTGCGCACGCCCCTGACCACGGTCCGGATGGCCGCGGATCTCCTGCACGACAAGCGTCAGGAGCTCCCCCCCGACGACGCCCGGGCGGTCGAGCTGCTGCAGAACCAGCTCAACCGGTTCGAGGCCCTCCTGGCCGACCTGCTCGAGACCTCACGCCAGGACGCCGGCTCCGTCCAGCTGGACTACGAGGAGGTGGACCTGCGGGCCATGGCCGAGCGGGTGGCCGCCGCGCTCGAGCCCCTCGCCCAGGAGCTCGACAGCCCGGTGCGGGTGATCGGGCTCGACAGCCTGGTGATCCCCTGTGACGCGCAGCGGGTCGAGCGGATCCTGGCCAACCTGATCTCCAATGCCCTGGAGCACGGGATGGGCCGGCCGGTGATCGTCGAGGTCATGCTCGAGGGATCCGAGGCACAGCTGGCCGTCACCGACCAGGGCGTCGGCCTGACCCAGCAGGAGATCACCCAGGTCTTCACCCGGTTCTGGCGGGCGGACCCGTCGCGGGTGCGCCGCGTGGGGGGCACCGGGCTCGGGCTGTCGATCGCCCTGGGCGATGCCCGGGCCCACGGGGGGACGCTCTCGGCGTCCGGGGAGCCGGGCCAGGGGGCGACCTTCACGCTGCGGCTGCCCGTCGCCCCCGACGGGGTGGTGGTCGCATGACGGCGCACGCCCTGCGACCAGGGGCCCAGCCCCGCCGCCGCCCGGCGCGCGCGCGGGCGGGGCTCGTGGCCCTCGGTGCGGCCGCCTGCCTGGGCCTGGCAGCCTGTGCCGCCGTCCCCACGTCGGGGCCCATCGAGCAGGGACCGGTCGTCGACGCGGGGGAGTCCTCGCAGTTCATCCGCGTCATCGCCGCTCCCCCGAGCATGGGTGCGAGCCCCACCGAGATCGTGCGCGGGTTCCTCGAGGCGAACGCCAGCCTCGAGTCCGACCATGCGATCGCACGGCGCTACCTGATGCCCGAGGCGTCCCTGGCCTGGGAGCCGGACGCCGCCACCGCGGTCTACCAGCAGTCGTCGCTGAAGCTCTCGGAGGGCCAGGACGGGTCCATCACCGCGCGCATGGCGATCACCTACCGGCTGGATGAGCAGGGAACCCTGGACCCCGTGGACCCTGCGTCCACGGAGCGGATCACCTTCACCCTCGAGCAGGTGGTGGACGACGCCTCGGGGATGCCCCAGTGGCGGATCTCCGACCCGCCGCCGGGCATCCTCGTCAGCGACACCGACCTCCGGAGGGCCTATCGGCAGTACCAGGTCCACTACCCCTCGGCGCGCAGTGAGGCCCTGGTGCCCGACGGCAGGCTCCTGCCGGTGGTCGGTCCGAGCCTGCCCACGGCCCTGGCCGAGCGGGTGCTCTCCGGCCCGGCGGAGTGGCTGGCCCCGGGCGTGCGACCGGGTGCCCCGCCCGGGATCGCCCTGGCGCTCGGCGCGGTGCCGGTCAGCAACGGGGAGGCGCTGGTGGAGCTGACCGACGAGGCCCTGGCCGCCACCGACGTCCAGCGCCAGGACCTCGCGGCCCAGCTGACGTGGACGCTCACCCAGCTGCCCGAGGTGACCTCGGTGCGCCTCCAGGTGGGCGGCGAGCCCTACGACGTTCCCGGTGCCCCCGAGGTCATGGATCGCGCGGTGTGGCAGGAGCGCAGCCCCGACCGCCTGAGCACCGGGTCGACCGGCGCGGCGCGGCTGCCCTACTTCGTGCTCGAGGAGTCGGCGGTCATCCGGTTCACCGAGTCGGGGCGCACGGCCGTGCCGCTCGAGGTTCCCGACGCCGAGACGCTGATCGATCTCGGCGTCTCCCTGGACCAGCGCGCGGCCGCTGCCGTCGAGCCGGACCGCACGGCCCTGTGGATCCTGCCGCTGGACCGCAGCATCACGGAGCAGCGCGTCCCGGGCACTCAGGTCGGCGGTGCGAGCTTCGATGTGGACGGCCAGGCGTGGTTCACCGATTCCGGTCGGGTGCTGCGCGTGGCCCCGACCGGGGCGCCCGAGGAGGTCCCGGTCCAGCCCGCGCTGGCCGAGCCCATCGAGTCGGTGCACCTGGCCCGCGACGGGGCGCGCGTGGTGCTGGTCTCCGACGGGGTGCTGCACCTGGGCGTGGTCCAGCAGGGACCCTCCGGGCTCGAGATCGGGTCGGTGCGCCGGATCGCCACGACCGTGTCCGGGGTCCGGGACGTCGCCTGGCGCAACGCGGTCACCCTCGATGTCCTCGGCCGGACCGACACGAGCAGCTTCCAGGTCCTGCGGATCGGGGTGGGCACGGGTGACGCGCAGCCGCTCGGATCGCCGCCGGACCCCCGTGAGGTGACCGGTGCCCCCGGCTCGGCCACCCTGGCGATCGGCGCGGATGACCAGCTGTTCGCCAACATCGGCCTGCAGTGGCGCGTCCAGGGACCCGCGCGGTCGGTGGCCTACCCCGGATGAGTGCGGCTGCGCAGTCGTGGTGGTCGCAGGCCGCCGCGGCGGCGCTGGACCTGGTGGTCCCGCAGCAGTGCGCCGGATGCGGGACCCCCGGCCTGGCCTGGTGCCCGCAGTGCGTGCACGCGTGCGCCGGGCGATCGTTGCGTGTCCCCGGCCCGGTCCCCTGTCGGGCTGCGTGTGAGCACCACGGGCCTGCTGGTCGGGCGGTCGTGGCGTTCAAGGACGACGGCGTCCGCAGGCTCGGGCAGCCCCTGGGGTCCCTGCTGGCCCACGCGGCCGCGGATGCCCTCGCCGATGCCGGTGCACCGCGGGGGATGCCGGTCTGGGTCGTTCCGGTGCCCTCCCGCCGCAGCGCAGTCCGCAGCCGGGGCGCGGACCACACGGCGGTGCTGGCGGGCCTGGCCGCCCGTGCGCTGCGCAGGGCGGGGGTGCCGGCCAACCGGTGCGTGGGACTCCAGCACGTGCGCGCCAGCCGGGACCAGGTCGGGCTCACGCGCGAGCAGCGGGTGGCGAACGTCGCGGGCTCGCTGCGCGGCCTCGCCCTGCCGCCCGGGGTGATCGTGGTCGTCGATGACGTGACCACGACCGGGGCCACCGTCGCCGAGGCGGTGCGGGCCCTGGCAGCGACCGGTCGCGCGGTGTCGTGCGCGGCGGCCGTCACGTGGTCACCGGGACCCCGGCACCGTGCGTCGGAGACCCGGTCCGACTAGCGTTGAGGGTGCGGAGGGTAACCAGCACGCTGGCGCGCAGCGCACGTCAGCCAAGGGTCGGAGGACACGTGGACATCGTCGTCAGGGGTCGTCATCTCGATGTGTCGGATCGGTTCCGCGAGCATGTCGCGGGCAAGGTGGGGAAGGTCGACCGCTTCGGGCTTCCCATCACCCACGTCGACGTGGAGGTCTCCTTCGAGCCGAATCCCCGCCAGGCCGAGCGGGCCTACGAGGTGGAGCTGACCTGCCGGGGGACGGGTCCGGTGATCCGGGCCGAGGCCCATGCCCAGGACAAGTACGGCGCCACGGACATCGCCGTGGCCCGACTCGAGGAGCGCCTGCGTCGGGCGGCGGACCGTCGGCGCAACCGCCGTGCGGAGAAGGTGGTGGTCGTCCCAGCCGCGGACATCGTCCCGGAGTCGATCGAGCCGGCTGCCGACACCGAGCCGGACGACGGGACCGTCTGGGAGGAGGGTCCCATCGTGGTCCGCCTCAAGGAGCACGTCGCCCAGCCCATGACGGTGGCCCAGGCGGTGGAGTCCCTCGAGCTCGTCGGCCACGACTTCTACCTGTTCCGCGACAGCGAGTCGGGCGCGCCGTCCGTGGTCTACCACCGCCGCGGCTACAACTACGGCCTGCTCCGACTGGAGGGCGGGACCGACGGCTAGGCCGTTCGGGAGGGATGGTCTGGCTGCCCGGGGGTTGGGGCGGTCGCGGGGCGCGCCGGCGCCGGCGCGGGTGCTGGTGGTCGACTCCGAGCCGGTCTTCGCGGCCGGTGCCGTGGGCATCCTCGGGGCCGCTGGCTACGAGGCCCTCGCCGTGGACCCGGTCCCCTCCGGGGCCGACATTGACGGCTGGGTGGCGCAGGTGCCGGCCGCGCGCCCGGCCGCCGTGGTGGTCGACGCCGGCCTGGGACTGCGTGCCTACGGCGCCGACGTGGCCACTGCGCTGGCCTCGGGAGCTCCCGAGGTTGCTGTGATCATGCTGGTCCGGCGCGCCCCGTCGGTGGGGATGGTCGAGGCGATGGAGTCCGGCGCGCTGGCCCTGGTCCACCGTGGGTGCGCCCCGGAGGAGCTGGTCGCGGCCGTGTCGGCGGCGCTCGGGGGGCAGAACTGGGTGGCCGCCCCGCTGGCAGGGGTCCTGCGCGCTGAGCTGCTCCGCGAGGTGTCCGGCGAGAGCCCGCCCGAGCTGAGCAGGCGGGAGCTCGAGGTCCTGCGCTGGTTGGCGACCGGGGCCACGAACGCCCAGATCGCCCAGAGGCTGGCCATCAGCGAGCACACCGTGCGCAACCACGTGCACTCCGTGATGCGCAAGCTCGGCGTCGCCACGCGGACCGATGCCGTCGCCACGGCGTTGCGCCGGGGCCTGGTGGACCTGCCCGAGTGAGCCTCGGGTGCCGCGGCGCGCACCGGGGCACGCCCGCCGGTCGGATCGGGGTCGCCGCTCGTCCGGGGCCGACTACGATGGGGGGTCAATGAACCCCCCGCCTCACGGTGTCGGGGGACGTGCACCCGAGTTGCGAGAGGGGCCCGCGTGGCCATCATCGACAAGATCCTGCGCGCAGGTGAGGGCAAGCTCCTGCGCAAGCTGGAGGCCATCTCCAAGCAGGTCAATGCCCTCGAGTCCGCGTTCGAGGCGATGTCCGACGAGGAGCTCAAGGCGCTGACGCCGGCGTACCGGGAGCGGATCGCCCACGGGGAGTCCCTCGACGCGCTGCTGCCCGAGGCCTTCGCGACGGTCCGTGAGGCGGCCAAGCGGACCCTGGGCCAGCGGCACTACGACGTCCAGATCATGGGTGGGGCAGCGCTGCACCTGGGCAACATCGCCGAGATGCGCACCGGTGAGGGCAAGACGCTCGTCTCGACCCTTCCGGCCTACCTCAACGCCCTGTCCGGCGAGGGCGTCCACGTGGTCACGGTCAACGACTACCTGGCGCACCGCGACGCGGAGAACATGGGCCGCGTCCACCGGTTCCTGGGCCTGAAGGTCGGCGTGATCCTGTCGAAGATGTCCCCGCCCGAGCGCCGCATCCAGTACAGCTACGACATCACGTACGGCACGAACAACGAGTTCGGCTTCGACTACCTGCGCGACAACATGGCGTGGTCGAAGGAGGAGATGGTCCAGCGCGGCCACCACTACGCGATCGTCGACGAGGTCGACTCCATCCTGATCGACGAGGCCCGGACCCCGCTGATCATCTCCGGCCCGTCCGACGAGGCCGACAAGTGGTACCAGGAGATGGCCAAGCTGGCCACGCGCCTGCGCATCGACGTCGACTACGAGGTCGACGAGAAGAAGCGCACGATCGGCGTCCTGGAGTCCGGCATCGCGCGGACCGAGGACTGGCTGGGCATCGAGAACCTCTACGAGCCGGTGAACACCCGGCTGGTGGGCTACCTGAACAACGCGATCCGGGCCAAGGAGCTGTTCAAGCGCGACCGCGACTACGTGGTCATGAACGGCGAGGTCATGATCGTCGACGAGCACACGGGCCGCATGCTGGCGGGCCGTCGCTACAACGAGGGCCTGCACCAGTCGATCGAGGCCAAGGAGGGCGTGGAGGTCAAGGCCGAGAACCAGACCCTGGCCACCGTCACGCTGCAGAACTTCTTCCGGCTGTACACGAAGCTCTCCGGCATGACCGGCACGGCCATGACCGAGGCCAACGAGTTCAACAAGATCTACAAGCTCGGCGTGGTGACGATCCCCACGAACATGCCCATGATCCGTGCCGACCTCCCCGACCTCGTGTACCGGACCGAGGACGCCAAGTGGAACGCCGTGGTCGGCGACATCGCCGAGCGGCACAAGGCCGGCCAGCCCATCCTGGTCGGCACGGTGAGCGTGGAGAAGAGCGAGAAGCTGTCGACGTACCTGCGCCGGGAGGGCATCCCGCACCAGGTCCTCAACGCCAAGTACCACGACAAGGAGGCCGCGATCATCGCCCAGGCCGGGCGCAAGGGCGCGGTCACGGTGGCCACCAACATGGCCGGTCGCGGCACGGACATCATCCTGGGCGGCAACGCCGACTTCCTGGCCGACCTGTCCCTGCAGAACCAGGGCCTGACACCCAGCGAGACGCCCGAGGAGTACGAGGCCGCCTGGCCCGAGGCCCTGCGCGCCGCGCAGGAGGCCTTCGCCGCCGAGCACGTGGAGGTCACCGGCCTCGGCGGGCTCTACGTGCTGGCCACCGAGCGCCACGAGTCGCGGCGCATCGACAACCAGCTGCGGGGCCGGTCGGGCCGCCAGGGCGACCCGGGCGCCTCACGCTTCTACCTGTCCCTGCAGGACGACCTCATGCGGCTGTTCAAGGCCGACATGGTCGATGCGTTCCTGCGCCGGGCCAACGTGCCCGACGAGCAGCCGATCGAGTCGAAGATGGTCACCAACGCCATCCGCTCGGCGCAGACCCAGGTCGAGGCCCAGCACTTCGAGATCCGCAAGGACGTCCTGAAGTACGACGACGTCATGAACCGCCAGCGCCTGGTCATCTACGCCGAGCGTCGTCGTGTCCTCGAGGGTGAGGACATCCACGAGCAGGTGCAGCACTTCCTGACCGACACGATCACCGGCTACGTCGATGCGGCCACGGCCGAGGGCTACCCGGAGCAGTGGGACCTCGAGGAGCTGTGGCGCGCGCTGCGCCTGCTCTACCCGGTCGCGGTGACCGTGGAGGAGGTCGAGGCCCAGGCCGGAGGCTCCCGCTCGGCGTTGTCGCGGGAGTTCCTGCGCGAGGAGATCCTGGCCGACGCCCGGGCCGCCTACGAGGCCCGCGAGGAGGAGCTCGGCACCGAGACGCTGCGTGAGCTCGAGCGTCGCGTGATCCTCTCGGTGCTGGACCGCAAGTGGCGCGAGCACCTCTACGAGATGGACTACCTGCGCGACGGCATCGGCCTGCGCGCGATGGCCCAGCGCGACCCGCTGATCGAGTACCAGCGCGAGGGGTACGACCTCTTCCGGGCGATGATGGACTCGATCCAGGAGGAGACCGTCGGGCTGCTGTTCAACCTCGAGGTGACCGTCGAGGTCGCGGGCGGGGATGAGGACGAGGAGGACCTCGACGAGCTCGAGGGCGAGGCTGGCGAGGGCGGCCGTCGGACGCTGGCGCGTCGGGCGCTGGCGCCGGTGACGGGGGCACGCCCTCGGCTGCCGGGGCGCAGGCGGCTCGGCCGGCCGCACCACGGCCACCGCGGCCCCCGCGGGCACCGGCTGGCGCGGCGGCCGGGGTCGGGGCGCAGGCCGGGCATCCGCTGGCCGACCTCAAGGCGGCTGGGCTCGGTCCGCGCCGACCTGACCGCGTCCAGTACATCGCCCCGTCGGAGACCGGAGAGGCGACGGTCGTCGGCGCCACTGCCGACGAGTTCGCCGGGGTGGGCCGCAACGCCCTGTGCCCGTGTGGCTCGGGCAAGAAGTACAAGCGCTGCCACGGGGACCCGCGACTGCAGAACTGACCCGGAAAGCCCCATCCGTTGGGCCATCCGGGGAGATCCGGTCAAGGCCCCGCCGTGCCGCGACGACATCGTGGGGGAGCCGGCCGGGTGGGGCCCCGGAACGAAGTCAAGACGCCGCGCAAGCGAACGCCGATGAGGCCCCCGGCCAGGTCTCGACCGCCCGGTCCGGTGCGACTTCATCCAGGTCTCGGGCGCCAGTTGGGGTTTCCTCCGGGTCTCGGGCTCACGATCGGCCCGATACTTGGATCGAACGGGATGGTGGGCGTCGCGTGGGGCGACCTTAGGATTCGGTGGTGGACCTTCCCCTTCTGCTCGGCGTTGACGACAAGGGTGTCGTCGTCGACGGGGTGGCGGATCGGGCCGCTCGCGCGTGGCTCGCTGGCGGGCTGGTCGGGCTGCCGACCGAGACCGTGTACGGGCTGTCTGCTGACGCCCAGGACCCCGTGGCGGTGGCTCGGATCTATGCGGCGAAGGGGCGCCCCGCCGACCATCCGCTGATCGTGCACGTGCAGGGTCCGCAGGCGCTGGCCGGGTGGTCCGCGGGACCCAACCCCGCCGCCGAGCGCTTGGTCGGGCATTTCTGGCCGGGGGCGTTGACGGTGGTCGTGGCCCGCAGCGACCGCGCGGGCGACTTCCTCACCGGCGGCCAGGACACCGTGGCCCTGCGCTGCCCGGACCATCCGGTCGCGCGGGCCTGCCTCGAGGCGCTGGCCCGGCTGTCGGGGGACCCCTCGCGCGGGGTGGCCGCCCCCAGCGCCAACCGGTTCGGACGGGTCAGCCCCACGCGCGCCGGCGACGTGCTCGCGGAGGTGGGTCCGGCGATGGACCCCGCGCGGGACCTGGTGCTCGACGGCGGCCCGTGCGCGATCGGCGTGGAGTCCACGATCGTCGACTGCACCGCGACCCCTCCCCGGGTCCTGAGGCTCGGCGCGATCAGCCAGGAGCAGATCGACGCGGTCCTGGCAGGGGACGTGGCGGACGGCGCGGGCGGCGGTGCGTCGGGGGTGCCGGGTGGGTCCGCGGGGCTCGCCGGGGAGGTTTCCTTGGGGCCGGAGGGGGGGTCTGCGGACGGCGAGGCTGTGCCCGATGCGACTCGGCGCGACGTGATGCTGCCGGGGGCGGCGCTGGTTGCGGTGGCGGAGGCCGCGGGCGTGGCCGTGGCCGCGGGCGTGCGGGCGCCGGGGACTCTCGAGTCGCACTACGCCCCGAGCGCCCGGGTCCTGCTCGTCGAGTCCGACGCCGCGACACGCTGCCGGACTCGACGCGGTCGTGCGGCGAGCATTCGGCCTCCCCGCCCATGATCCATGCGGGTTGGCGTCGCTAGAGGGTCCCGAACCTGCACGGATCACTGGGGCGGGGGCTGGACCGGTCACCGAGGTCGGCCTCGTGGCGGTCTCCGGCGTGCCCACGCCCGAGGGCTGGACGAGGCTGGCGGCGCCCACGACCGCCGAGGAGTACGCCCGCGACCTCTACGCGGCACTGCGCCGGGCGGACGAACTGGAGCTGCCCGTCGTCGTGGCCGTGCTCCCGGATGCGTCCGGTGGGCCGCTGGCCCTGGCAGTCCGCGACCGGCTGGCCCGGGCCGCCCACGAGGGCTGATCCGGCTCGCCCCCGCCCGCAGCACGTGCGGCGCTGTCGCTGGCAGTGCGGCGCCCGGCTGGGGTCCGGCAGGCCCGGTTGCTCACCGACAGGGCATAGCGCGGCGGAGGAGTGGCAACGCAGCTCCGGACATGCCGAAGGGGCCGGCTGCGATTGCTCGCGGCCAGCCCCTTCAGGTCAGTCAGGTGCCGGAGACCCGGCGGGTGCGTGACTACTTGCGTCGAGCGTCCTGGGGCTCCGGATCGACGTTGACGACCTTGACGCAGTCACGAACCGGGCTTCTTCGCCCTGCATCGTGCCGGCGCTTCGTCGACCTGCTTCGAGTGGCCTGATCGCAGCGGAGTCAGGTCCACCGCGCTGAGCACACGGTGACCGTCGTCGATGCACAGGTACACCTTGCCGTGGCGACCAGCGCCTCGAGCTGCGGCGCTGCCTGCGTCACGTCGAGGCGCGATCGTGTCGACCGTGTAGCGCACGTCCTTCTTGGTCTCTTCGACGGTCAAGGCAGTCGTCGACGGGATCGACGGCGCACCGTCGGTGTCAGCGACCGTTGGCAGCTCGACTCGCCGTTGACCTTCTTGGCGTAGTGCGGCCAGCGTCATCGTGACGACGGGGTACGTCGCCGTGTCGGTCGGCACGCCTTCGCGATAGCGGACGGTCGCCGGACCTTGATGGCGCGAGCGTGTCGACGTTCGGGTGAAGACGTTGATCGGGCTGTGGCCCTTGATGCTCACGCTCTGAAGCCTGACGGTCGGCCTTGGGCCGCCTTCGCTGTCGGTGCGGCCATTGCGCCGGCGGCCGAACCCATGATGAGTGCCCCCGCGGCGGCTGCGGCGAGGACGGTACGCATGCCTGTTCTGTTCGTGTTCATGCCCATACGGTACGCGTGTCAACATCTGGTACGAAACTCGATCACCCATTCGGTGGACGATTTCTGCCTAACCATAGGTAAAGGCCGGGATATCCGCGGGGTCTGCGCCCGCACGACGTCCGTGGGGCTCCCGACTATCGTTGGCCACGTCAGAGGAGCCCGCGCCACCGGCACCCGCTCCCGGCACGGGCGCCTCGCGGGGACGCGGAGAGCCACCAGAGGTCCGCACCCGAAACGCGAGCCGTAGAATATCTCTTGACGTCAAGATAGTCCGCCACCTCCGAGGAGAGCGACACGATGGCCACGATCATCTACACCCTGACCGACGAGGCCCCCATGCTGGCCACGGCCTCCTTGCTGCCGGTGGTGCAGACCTTCGCCTCCTCGGCTGGGGTCGACGTGCAGACCCGGGACATCTCGCTGGCCGGACGCATCCTGGCGGTGTTCCCGGAGTGGCTCACCGAGGAGCAGCGGATCGGCGACGCCCTCGCCGAGCTCGGTGCCCTCGCGACGACCCCCGAGGCGAACATCATCAAGCTGCCGAACGTCTCAGCCTCCCTGCCGCAGCTCAAGGCCGCGATCAAGGAGCTGCAGTCCCAGGGCTTCGCCCTGCCGGACCATCCCGACGAGCCCGCGACCGACGAGGAGCGCGACATCCGCGCGCGGTACGACAAGGTCAAGGGCAGCGCGGTCAACCCGGTGCTGCGCGAGGGCAACTCCGACCGGCGGGCGCCCTCCGCGGTGAAGAACTACGCCCGCAGGCATCCGCACTCGATGGGCGTGTGGAAGCCGGACAGCCGGACCGCCGTGGCGACGATGGGCGCCGATGACTTCCGCGCCAACGAGCAGTCGGTCGTGCTGCCCGCGGACGACACGCTGACCGTCCGCCACGTCGCTGAGGACGGCACGACCACGGTCCTCAAGGGCGGCCTGAAGGTCCTGGCCGGCGAGGTCGTCGACGCCACCGTCATGCGGGTCGCGGCCCTCGAGACGTTCCTGGCCGAGCAGATCGCGCGGGCGAAGGCCGAGGACGTCCTGTTCTCGGTGCACCTCAAGGCGACGATGATGAAGGTCAGCGACCCGATCATCTTCGGCCACGTCGTCAAGGCGTTCTTCCCGGAGGTGTTCGCGACCTACGGCGCCGACCTGGCCGCCGCGGGCCTGTCGCCGAACAACGGGCTGGGCGGCATCCTCGACGGCCTGGGCGCACTGCCCAACGGCGCCGAGATCCGTGCCGCGTTCGAGGCGGGGCTGGCTGAGGGCCCGAGGCTGGCGATGGTGAACTCCGACAAGGGGATCACGAACCTGCACGTGCCCAGCGACGTCATCGTGGACGCCTCGATGCCGGCGATGATCCGGATCGGCGGCTCCATGTGGGGCCCGGACGGCCAGGAGGCCGACACCCTGGCCGTGATCCCGGACAGCTCCTACGCCGGGGTCTACCAGGCCGTCATCGACGACTGCAGGGCCCACGGCGCCTACGACCCGACGACGATGGGCTCGGTGCCGAACGTCGGCCTGATGGCACAGAAGGCCGAGGAGTACGGCAGCCACGACAAGACGTTCGAGATCGCGTCCGCGGGCCGGGTCGAGGTCGTCAACGCTGCCGGCGAGGTCCTGATGGTCCATGAGGTCGCGGCCGGGGACATCTGGCGGGCCTGCCAGACCAAGGACGCCCCGATCCGCGACTGGGTCAAGCTGGCCGTCACCCGCGCCCGCGCCTCGCAGACCCCGGCAGTCTTCTGGCTCGACGAGAGCCGCGCCCACGACCGCAACCTCAGGGCCAAGGTCGAGGCCTACCTGGCCGAGCACGACACCGAGGGCCTGGACCTGCGGATCATGTCGCCGGTGGACGCAACGCGGCTCTCCGTCGAGCGGATCCGCCGCGGGCGAGGACACGATCTCGGTCACCGGCAACGTGCTGCGCGACTACAACACCGACCTGTTCCCGATCCTCGAGCTGGGCACATCGGCCAAGATGCTCTCGGTCGTGCCGCTGATGAACGGCGGGGGCCTGTTCGAGACCGGTGCGGGCGGCTCGGCCCCCAAGCACGTGCAGCAGCTGGTCGCCGAGAACTACCTGCGCTGGGACAGCCTCGGGGAGTTCCTCGCGCTCGCGGAGTCGTTCCGGCACGAGGGGGCCAAGGGCAACGCGCGGGCACAGGTGCTCGGCGACACCCTCGACCGCGCCACTGAGACGCTGCTCAACGAGAACAAGTCCCCGGCGCGGCGGGTCGGCCAGATCGACAACCGGGGCAGCCACTTCTGGCTGGCCCGCTACTGGGCCCAGGAGCTGGCCGCCCAGACCGAGGACGCCGCGCTCGCTGACATGTTCGGCCCCGTGGCCGAGCAGCTGGTGGCCCAGTCCGAGGCGATCGACGCCGAGCTGATCGCCGTCCAGGGCCATCCGGTGGACATCGGCGGCTACTACCGCCCGGACGAGGCCAAGGCCGCGGCGGTCATGCGGCCGAGTGCGACGTTCAACGCGATCCTCGCGTCGCTGGCCGGCTGACTCCCCGGCCAGGCCAGGAGGGGTCGTACGGCCTTGCCGTACTTCCGGTACGGCGGTACCGTACCGGTATGAAGACGACGCTGGTCCTCGACGATGCCCTCGTGGATCGAGTCCGCGAGCGGGCGAAGGAGCGCGGCGTGAGCATGTCCAGCATCGTGGAGGAGGCCATCGTGCGGATGCTCACGGAGAAGGCACCACCCGATCACCCGCCTCTGGAACTGCCCAGCTTCAACAGCGGCGGTTACCTCGTGGACATCACCGACCGCAACGCCATGTATGACGCCCTGGATGACCCCGCGGAGATGGCGCGTTACCGGGACGAGCAGTGATCGGGGTCGATACGAACATCGTGATCTACGCCTCCGACGAGTTCGCCCCTGAGCACGCTGCGTGTCGGCGGTTGCTCCTCGGGGTGCCGGCCTCGCCTGACATGCCCGCCGAGCCCCTGTGCATCCCATGGTCGGTCATCTACGAGTTCCTCCGCGTCGTGACGCACCCGCGCGCCATGAGACGTCCCTGGTCGATGGTCGAGGCGTGGGCGTTCGTGACGGTTCTCCTGCGATCGCCGCACATCACCGTCCTGGGTCCCGGCCCCGGCCACGCGGCGGCAGCCGAGCGGATGCTCAGCGCCCCCGGGGTGCGCGGGAACCTGGTCCACGACGCGCACATCGCCGCAGTCCTCGCCGAGCACGGCGTACGCAGGATCTACACCCGCGACCAGGACTTCCGCCGATTCCCCGGCCTCGAGGTCGTCGACCCGCTGGCCTGACAGCCCGCGACGGGCCGGCCAGCCGTTGTGTCATCGATCAGGCCAACAAAGCGCCGGATCCATGACACAGGGCGGCGGGACTCAGTGGCGTGGCGTGGCAGCGGGGCGTGGTCGGCGGGTCCGCACCCCAGCTCAGGCGAACGTGGCTGAGACCGCGGCGTGGTCGCTCCAGCGCTCCGCGTAGGTGGCCGCCTTGTGCACCGTGACCCCCGTGGCACGCTCGGCCATGGCCGGCGATGCCAGCACCGCGTCGATCCGCCAGCCGCCGTCGGTGTCGAACCCGCGGCCCCGCCAGGACCACCACGTGTACGGCCCCGGGCCCTCGCCGCCGAAGCGCCGGCCGAGGTCCACCCAGCCCAGGCCCTCGGGAGGCGCGCCGTACCAGCGGTCCAGGTGGGCGCGCTCGGACTCGAGGAACCCAGCCTTCCCCCGGTTCCCGCGCCAGTTCTTGATGTCGTTCTGGGTGTGGGCGACGTTCAGGTCGCCGCACACCAGGGCCGCCTCGCCGGCCCGTTCGGCCATCCACGCGCCCATCGCGGTGAGGAACCGGCCCTTCTCCTGGGCCCGAGGCCCCTCGGGCTCACCGGTGTGCACGTAGACGCTGGCGACGCGGACCGTCGCGCCATCGTCGGGGTTCGCGACGCTCGCCTCGACCCACCGGCCCTGCTCGGCGAACTCGGAGTCGCCCACGCCGAGCAGCACGTCGGTCAGCGGCGTCCGAGCGAGCAGCGCCACCCCGGCATGCCCGTTCCTGGCCCCGGGTGCGAGCGCGAGGTGCCAGCCGCCCAGCCCGGCGGCACCGAGCGCCTCATCGACCTGCTCGGGCGTGGCCCGCACCTCCTGAAGGCACACGATGTCGGCACCGCAGCCAGCCAGCCAGTCCAGGCCGCCCCGGCGCAGGGCCGCACGGATGCCGTTGACGTTCGCCGTCACCACGTTCAGGGGCACGGGACGCGATTATCCCGGGACCGGGCGACGGCCGACGACACGGTCCCAGCGGCCCGACGGGGTCAGCCCTTCGGCAGCACTCCGCTGAGGAAGGCGTTCAGCCCGGCGGCGGGCTTGGTGGCCGTGCGCATCATCACCCCGGGCAGGGTCTTCTCCAGGGCGCTGGGCAGCTGGCGCAGCAGCAGGCCGGCCATCAGCTCGTCGAGCTTCTCCTGGGTCTCGAGCTCGGTGACCGCCTCGAGCATGGCGGGCAGCACCACCGCCAGCACGTCGTCGGTCGCCTCCTCGATGGCCGCGACCGACATCTGGCGCATCGCATCGCTGGTCGCCGCCGTGGTGATGGCATTGGTCACCACCGAGCTCATCGCCTCGGAGCGCTCCGCACGCACGGCCCGGCCACGCTCGGCCAGCGCCGCCAGGCGCGCGTCCGCGAGCTCGGTGGCGAAGGTCGGCGAGACCGCGCGGATGACGTCAGCCGCCCGCATCGTGATCCCGGTGGCCACCGCGATGCTCCAGGATCCAGCGCGCCATGCCCGTTCGGCGAGCACCGAGAGGACACCGAGGGCGACGTCCTCGGCCGGCGGGTAGGCGGGTCGGGTGGTCAGTGTCGTGGTGGGACGAGGCGCCCGGGCCGCGGCCACCGGGGTCCCGTCAAGCGGCGGGTGAGCCGTGGGCGCCTCCGAGGTCCGCTCTGCGGGGTAGTCGGCGAGCAAGGCCTCGACGGCCGATCGGCCGGCCACTCGGGAGGCCGCTGCGGGCTGCTCCGCATCCAGGTGGGAGGCCGCTGCGGGCTGCTCCTCCTGCAGGCGACGGGCGGCCCGGCTCGTGGCCGTGCGGCTCGTGCCGGTCCTGCGGACGGAGGCGCGCGTGGTCGCGGGCTCCTGCTGCGGGGTGGCCGACTGGTCCACGGCGGGTGCCGGCGTCGGGGCCGGTGCGGGCGCCTGCATGCTGCTCGTGCGGGTCCCCCGGGCGGATCGCGTGGTGGTGGTGGGCGTGGTCCTCGGGCTCGCCGCGGCGGCGGCTGACCCAGCACGGCCGGATCCCGACGGGGGTGCCGTCGTCGATGCGGCCCGTGGTGACGTGGCCTTCCTGGCCGTCGCCTTCGAGCTGCTGGTTCCCGAGCCGGCCGTGGCTGTGGACTTCTTGGGCTTCGATCCTGCCCGGCTCGAGCCGCCCCCAGTGGAGCCGCCCCGGGCTGAACGGGTGCCCGCGCCGGACGAGGGGGCCGCCTGAGCGGGCGCCGACCTCGAGGATCCGCTGGTCGACTTCTCGGCACTCATGGAACAACGGTACGCGGTGTCACGGTTGCGGCGTGAATCCGATCGGCGGCTGCCCTCGCCCCCGTGAGCGTCCACCGGCGGCCCGGGACAGCAGCGACCGGGTCCGCCGATCCGCGGCCTGCCCGGGGTCCCGTGCGCTACATTTCCCTGCATTGTGGGCGAGTTGGGTGCGACCTTCGCGATCATCCTGGTCTTCACGCTGATCGGTGGCTTCTTCGCGGCGTCGGAGGTGGCGCTGGTCTCGCTGCGCGAGTCCCAGATCAACCGGCTCATCGAGTCCGATGCGCGGCGCGGGCCCCGACTGCGGGCTCTCATGGACAACCCCAACCGCTTCCTGGCCTCGGTCCAGATCGGCGTCACCCTCGCGGGTTTCATCTCGGCCGGGTTCGGCGCCTCGCGCATCGTTCCGATCGTCACCCCGTGGCTGGTCTCCGCGGGCCTGCCCGAGGGCCTGGCCGAGACGACGGCATTGATCGCCAGCACGCTCGTGATCGCCTACCTGTCCCTCGTCCTCGGGGAGCTCGTCCCCAAGCGGCTGGCCCTGGCCAAGGCCGAGTCACTGGCCCTGGTGGTGGCCATCCCGCTGGACGTCATCGCGCGGATCTCCAGGCCGTTCGTGTGGCTCCTGTCGATCTCCACCAACGCCGTCGTGCGGGTGCTCGGCCTGGACCCGTCCAGCGCCCGTGAGGCGATCACCGGTGAGGAGCTGCGCGGGATGGTGGCTGCGCACACCGACCTGACCGCCGAGGAGCGCGAGCTCATCGATGACGTCTTCGACGCCGGGGACACCGAGCTGCGCGAGGTGATGATCCCGCGCACGGAGGTGGCGTTCCTCGACGCGTCCCTGCCGGCCTTCCGGGCGGCCTCGCTGGTCTCCCAGATGCCGCACTCGCGCTACCCGGTGATCGGGGACTCGCCGGACGACGTCCTCGGGTTCGTCCACGTGCGCGACATCCTGACCCCGTCGATGGTCGACCGGTCCGTGCGCCTGGAGGACCTGGCCCGCGAGGTCGCGTTCTTCCCGGGCAGCAAGCAGGTGATCCCGGCCCTGACCGAGATGCGCCGCGGCGGGCACCACCTGGCCGTCGTCGCCGACGAGTACGGCGGCACGGCCGGGATCGTGACCCTGGAGGACCTCGTCGAGGAGCTCGTCGGCGACATCCACGACGAGTACGACCAGGGGGGCGCGACACCCGCGCACGCGGTGCGCCCCGGCTCACCGTTCGAGGTCGATGGGCTGCTCAACCTCGAGGACTTCGCGGAGGAGTCCGGGGTCGTGCTCCCCGATGGCCCCTACGAGACGGTCGCAGGCTGGTTCGTGTCCCAGCTCGGGCGGCTGCCGGCGATCGGTGACCAGCTGAGCGTGGCCAGTGCCGGGTTCGAGGTCATCGAGCTCGACGGACGCCGGATCTCCCGGCTGCGGGTGACGCCCATCGTCCCTGCGGAGCCCGCATCGCCGGCTGAACCGGACATGTCTGAGCGCTGATCCCGAGCCCGCCGGGACCCGGAGACCCACGGAAGCCCGTCGGGGGGGAGATCTTTGCGACAATGTCCGCCATGTCCGAACGACCGCGCATCCTCTCTGGCATCCAGCCGACCGCCGATTCCTTCCATATCGGCAACCACCTGGGGGCGGTGCGCAACTGGATCCCGCTGCAGGCGACCCATGACTGCTTCTACTGCGTCGTGGACCTGCACGCCATCACGGTGGAGCAGGATCCGGCCACGCTGCACCACCGGACCCGGGTCGCGTTCGCCCAGCTGGTGGCCGCCGGGATCGACCCCGAGGTCTCCACGCTGTTCGTCCAGAGCCACGTGCCCGAGCACACCCAGCTCCAGTGGGTCCTGGCCTGCCTCACCGGAACGGGGGAGGCCGGGCGCATGACGCAGTTCAAGGACAAGTCGGCCAGGGCCGGCATGGAGCGGACCTCGGTCGGGCTGTTCACCTACCCGATCCTGCAGGCCGCCGACATCCTCGTGTACCGGGCGAACGGGGTCCCCGTCGGCGAGGACCAGCGCCAGCACCTCGAGCTCACCCGCGACCTGGCGATCCGTTTCAACGGCCGGTTCGGCCAGACGCTGACCGTGCCCGAGCCGCTGATCGTCAAGGACACCGCCAAGATCGTCGACCTGTCGGACCCGACCTCCAAGATGAGCAAGTCGGTGCCGGCCGGGTGCGTCTTCCTCCTCGACCCGCTGCGCACGATCGAGAAGAAGATCAAGTCCGCCGTCACCGACTCCGAGACCGAGGTGCGCTTCGATCCGCAGACCAAGCCGGGGGTGTCCAACCTCCTGACGATCCTGGCGGCCTACACCGGGCGGACGGTGGCGCAGGTCGAGCCGGAGTTCGCCGGGCGCATGTACGGGGACCTGAAGAAGGAGGCCGCCGCCGCGGTGCTGGCCTTCGCTGAGCCGTTCCAGGTGCGCGTCGCCGAGCTGATGGACGACCCGGCCGAGCTCGACCGGCAGATGGCTGTGGGTGCGGCCCGTGCCCGTGAGGTTGCGGCCGCCACCGTGGCCGACGTGTACCAGAACCTGGGGTTCGTGACCGGCCGATGAGCGTCGCACCGGTCCTGCCTGCGGACGTCCTCGGCACCGAGCCGCAGGACTGGCCCCTGACCATCGGTGTCGCCCTGCCCATCCCGGAGCCGTTCCTCAGCGAGCTGGGCGCCTACCGCGAGCGGTTCGGCGACCCGCTGGCGCACTCGATCGTCGCGCACATCACCCTCGTGCCGCCGACCCAGGTCGCCGACGAGGAGCATCTCGCCGCGATCCTCGGGCACCTGCAGGTCCAGGCGGCGTCGATGGAGCCCTTCCCCCTCGTCCTCGCGGGAGCCGGCACCTTCCGGCCGGTGTCCCAGGTGGTGTTCGTCCCGATCGTGGAGGGTGAGGACCAGGTCCGCGAGGCGGAGGCCGCGGTCCGTCAGGGCCCGCTCGACCGGGCCCTGAACTTCCCCTACCACCCGCACGTGACGGTCGCCCACGACCTGGAGGAGGAGTGGCTCGACCGGGCCCAGGACGCGCTGGCGGCCTACCGCGCCGCATTCGAGGTCGACCGGCTCAGCCTGTTCATCCAGGGCGCGGACGCCGTCTGGCGCCCCGTGGTGGACTTCCCCTTCGGCCAGTCGATCATCGATCCGCTGCGCTACGCCGGGGACTCGGTGACGATCGGCGTGCTGGACCCCGATGAGTTCCCCGACCTGTGCGATCGGCTCGGGGAGATCGTGGCCGACGCCGTGGCCTCCGGTGCGGGGGTCAACTTCATGCTCCCGTTCAGCGATCAGGACGGGACGGCCTGGTGGCGCGACCAGGCCGGCGACGTCGCGTCGGGCCGGCGGGTCCTGCTCGTGGCCCGGGACGCCGGCGAGGTCGTCGGCACGGTCTCGCTGTACCCCGCGGTTGCTCCGAACCAGCCGCACCGGGCCGAGCTCAGCAAGCTGATGGTGCACTCGTCCGACCGGCGCCGTGGCGTGGCCACGCGGCTCATGGACGCCGCCGCGGCAGAGGCCCGGGGGCGCGGGTTCACCCTGTTGACCCTGGACTGCGTCGCCGGTGGCCCCGAGCAGGAGTTCTACCAGGGCCTGGGATACGTGCCCGTCGGGACCATCCCGGGCTACGCCCTCTCCCCGACGGGGGAGCCGCAGGACACGACGATCCTGTACCTCGAGCTGCGCTGAGCCCGAGCTGGTAGTCGATTCGGTCGATTGGATCGACCGAATCGACTACCACGACGGGCAGGATCAGCCGAAGACACCGGCGGGCGGCGGCGGCGAGCCCGTCGCGGTCGCGTCGGTGAACGGTGGGTGGTCGCCGACGAAGGACTCGAGGTCCGCTCCGTGCAGGACCCGGGCGGGCCACGGGTCACCGGCGCTGCGCCGGGCCAGCGCGGTGACGTCCAGGGGCTCGGCCCAGGGGGCCTGGGCCACCACGATCAGGTTCCCGAACCGCCGCCCGCGCAGCACGGCCGGCTCGGCGGCGACCACGACCCGGTCGAAGGTGTCCCGGACGCCGGCCACATAGCGGCGGGCGTAGGTCAGCGGGTTCTCGTCGGCGATGTTGGCCACGAGGGTCCCGCCCGGGGTGAGGGTGCGCCGGACATGGCTGAAGGCCTCGACGGAGGTGAGGTTGCCCGGGGTCTGGGCGCTGGCGAACACATCGAGGATGATCAGGTCGGCCGACTCGTCGGGCAGCGACTCCAGCGCGGCGCGCGCCTCGGCGGTGCGCACCCGGATCTGGTACTCCCGGGGCCACGGCAGATGGGCGCGGACGAGGTCGACCAGCGCGGCGTCGTGCTCGATGACGAGGTTGCGGGAGCGCGGCCTGGTGGCGCTCGCGTAGCGGGCCAGGGCCATCGCCCCACCGCCGAGGTGCACCACCCGCAGGGGGCCCGGGGGCAGGAGGTCGATGACGTGCCCGATGCGGCGCATGTACTCGAAGACGAGGTGGCGCGGGTCGGCGAGGTCCACGTGGGACTGCTGGGTCCCCTCGATCAGGAGCATCCAGCCCTCCGCGAGGTCCGGATCGGGCACGAGCGTCGCCTCCCCGCCGGCGACGGTGCGGGTCACGGTGCCGCGCAGCGCCCGACGTCCCATGGCCGGCCATTCTCCCCGAGATCGACCTCGTGGGTGTGACCGTGGCGGAATATCCCGGCCACCAGGTGTGTTCCGATACCTACCGGGGTATACACCCGACACTGAAGCCACTGACGCCGAGTGCAAGGAAACTGACATGGCAAGCGTGACCCTGACCGCCACGGACTTCGAGTCGACCGTCCTGGGCAATGACATCGTGCTGGTCGACTTCTGGGCCGCCTGGTGCGGTCCGTGCCGCAACTTCGCCCCCGTGTACGAGTCCGCGTCGGAGACGCACTCGGACGTCGTGTTCGGCAAGGTCGACACCGAGGCCGAGCAGGCACTGGCCGCCGCCGCGCAGATCACCTCGATCCCGACGCTGATGGCCTTCCGTGAGGGCGTGCTGGTCTTCGCCCAGCCCGGAGCCCTGCCCGCGCCGGCGCTCGAGCAGGTCATCGACGCCGTCCGGGGCCTCGACATGGACCAGATCCGCGCCGAAATCGCCGCCCAGAAGGGCGATCCGCAGTAACGTCGCAGATGCCCGGACCGCACAGGTTTGGGCGGTAGGTCCCACAAGCCCCCGACCAGGGCCGGGACGCCGCACGGCGAAGGCTCGTCACCCCTCGACCCGGTGACGAGCCTTTGTCGTGCCTGCGGACCCCTGCGGGAGCGTTCAGGCCGTGGGATCCGCCGGCGTGGACGCGTCAGGGGAGCCGGTCGGGGCGGATGCGGCTGCCGGCTGCGGCGGGGTCTGTGCGGCCCGGTGCGCACGGCGCCGACGCACCCACGCGATGATCCCCATCGCGATCAGCAGCGGCGAGATGATCAGCAGGGCCTGGCCGAACCAGCTCCAGAACTGCGACAGGCCCTCGAGGAACGACTCCCACCACGTCTGCTGCGGCTGCGGGTCGACCGAGCTCTGGGCGTCCTCCGGGCTCATCAGCGTCAGGCTGATCTGGGACATCGCCGTCTGGTTGGCCAGGTCGCGCTGCTGGGCACGCAGGGCATCGAGCTCCGACTGCCGCTGGGAGATGGCCTGTTCGAGGGTGATCACGTCGGTGATGTCCGTGGCCTCGTCCATGAGGGCGGTCAGCCGGAGCAGCGACGCCTCCAGCGCCGTGATGCGCGCGTCCACGTCAGCGACCTGCGCGCCCACGTCGTAGGTGGACTGCTGCATCTGGACGACCTCGCCGGCGTCGCGCGCAGCCTCCATGGCCTCGTCGTAGTCCTCCACCGGGACCTGCACGGTGAGCCAGATGCCCGGTCCGCTCGGGTACCACGGGTACGGGTAGCTCATGCCCATGTCGCGGGAGGCGGCCATGCTGTCGGCCACGTAGGGGTCGATCCCACCGCCACCGTCCTCGGTGACCACGGACTCCGACGTGACCCGTCCGCCCATGGCCAGGACGGTCGCCACGAACGTGTCACGCGCTGCCTCGGGGTCCTCGGTGCCGACGAGCACCGACCCGGAGCGCACCAGCGCCTCCTCGGTCGTGTCCGCACCCCGGACCCCGGTGGTGGGGCTGGTGGCCTCTGAGGGGACCGCCGTGTCCCCAGCCATCTCCGGGGCGGCAACGCTGCCGTCGACGGCCGTGGCCTTGTCCTCGTTGGCCCCCGCCATCGACTCACCGCCGCCTGCGGAGTCCGAGACGCCGATGCTGGCGGTGGAGTCCGACCCGCTGCCGACGGTCAGGCCGGGCAGGACGCTTCCCGCGGCCAGGGCCAGGGTCGCGACACCGGCGGCCGCCATCAGCATCCCCTGCCAGTGCCGGGCGAGGAACGAGGGGTGCTCGGTGAGGGATGTGGGCGTGCTCGGGGAGCCAGCAGGGGCGCCGGCTGTGACGGGTGCGTCGCCGGATGCAGCGGCAGCCCGGACGCGGTCCAGCAGGTGCGTGGGAACGGGCTGGGGAGCGCCGGCCTCGGGATCGGCCTGGGTGAGCAGGGCGCGCAGGGCCTCGTCCGCGCGGTCCTCGGTGCTCTGGGTGTTCATCGGGTGGCCTCCGAGCCGTGTGGGGTGGTGAGCGGGGTCTCTGGGGAGGTGGCGCCCTCCGGTGGTGGCTGGGTGCCGGGGCGGCTGACTGCCGGGGCCGCTGACCCCCGGGCCGTCGATGCCAGGGCCGCTGGCGCCGCGCTGCACCAGGGCCTCGCGCAGACGCGCCCGGGCGCGGTGCATCCGGGTTCGCGCCGTGCCCGGTGAGCAGCCGAGGACCTCGGCGATCTCGGCCGGCTCCAGCTGCTCCCAGGCCCACAGGCGCAGGAGCTCGGCGTCGGACTCCGAGAGGTCGTCCAGCGCGGCGGACACCACGTCGTGGGCCGCGGTGGCATCGACCACCTGCTGGGCGGGGTCCTCCTCAGATGCGTGCAGGGGACGCACGGTGGCGAGCTTGGCGCCCAGCCGGGTGCGCCGGGAGTCGGAGCGGATCACGTGCGCGATCACGTTGCCGGCCGTGGCGTACAGCCAGGGCAGCGCCTCGTCGGGGACGACCTCGCGGCGACGCCAGGCGGTCGCGAAGACCTCCACCACCACGTCCTCGGCGTCCTCCGCGGAGTCCAGCCGACGCCGCGCGTAGGCCAGCACCGCCCGGGAGTGCCGTCCGAAGAGGTCGGTCAACCACTCGTCCTCAGTCGCTCGGATAGGTGCTCACACCCCTATGTTCCCGCCCCGGCCTCCGCGTTACCGGACCCGCGGACTGGGCTGCCCGGGGCGTGTCGCGGCCGGTCAGGTCACCGGCAGCACGGTCACCCCTTGTGCCCGGGAGATGTCGGCCAGGCGCTCATCTCCGGTGATCAACGGACAGCCCTCCCGCTCGGCGAGTTCGAGGTATGCGGCGTCGTAGGCGGACAGGCCCAGAGTGAACGCCAGCGAGGACAGCTCGGCCACCGGCGCAGGGCGAACGAGGCGCACGTCGAGTCGATCGATCAGGCCAGCGATCCTGCGGGCGTTGCTGGCGCTGAGCCGGCCGCGACGCTGGGCGGTTGCCAGGACGTTGGCAACCTCGTACACGAACAGGTCCGGGGCCGTTGCGGTGGCCTGGGAGAGGTGTGCTGCCACGCGCTCGGCGACGGCCGCCTCGTCGGGCATGGCGAGGGCGAGTGCCGCGGAGGCATCGAGGACCGCGAGCGTCACAGGCGACGACCCTCCTCGATCAGTTCCCGGATGTCGAAGGCGCCCTCGAGCGTGGCGCGCATCGCCAGCAGCTCGGCCAGGACCTCCTCGATCGGGCTCGAGGACTCAGAGGCGGGCACGAGCCGTGCGATCGGGCGGCCGTGCTTCGTGATCGTGACCTCTTCGCCGGCCTCGGCCAGGGCCAGGAGGCGGGGCAGATGGGTCTTGGCCTCGTAGGCGCCAACCGTCGTCATGGACATCAGACTAGTCGTAGACCAGTCTGATGTCCATGACACACCGTGGGCGAGCTACCCCAGGGCGGCGGAGACCACGTCGCGGGCCTCGCTCTGGATCCGGGCGAGGTGCTCGGCCCCGAGGAAGGACTCGGCGTAGATCTTGTAGACGTCCTCGGTGCCCGAGGGGCGAGCGGCGAACCAGCCGTTCTCGGTGGTCACCTTGAGCCCGCCGATCTTCGCCCCGTTGCCGGGGGCCTCGGTGAGCTTCGCGGTGATCGTCTCGCCGGCGAGCTCGGTGGCGGTGACCTGCTCGGGGGACAGGCTGGCCAGCTTGGCCTTCTCCTCGCGGTTGGCCGGTGCGTCGACCCGGGCGTAGGCCGGGGCCCCGTGCCGGGCGGTGAGCTCGGCGTAGTGCTCCGAGGGGTCCTTGCCCGTGACCGCCGTGATCTCCGAGCTGAGCAGGGTGAGCAGGATGCCGTCCTTGTCGGTGGTCCAGACCGTGCCGTCCTTGCGCAGGAACGACGCGCCGGCCGACTCCTCCCCGCCGAAGCCGAACGAGCCGTCGACCAGGCCGGGCACGAACCACTTGAACCCGACCGGGACCTCCACCAGCGTCCGGCCGAGGTCCGCCGCGACGCGGTCGATCATCGACGAGCTCACCAGCGTCTTGCCCACGGCGGCGTCCGCGCGCCAGCCCGGCCGGTTGGCGTACAGGTACTGGATCGCGACGGCCAGGTAGTGGTTGGGGTTCATCAGGCCCGCCCCGGGGGTGACGATGCCGTGCCGGTCGGCGTCGGCATCGTTGCCGAACGCCACCCGGTAGGAGTCCTTGAGCGCGACGAGGGAGGCCATCGCGAACGGCGAGGAGCAGTCCATCCGGATCTTGCCGTCCCAGTCCAGGGTCATGAACCGCCACGTGGGGTCGACCTTCGGGTTGACCGTGGTGAGGTCCAGCCCGTGCATCTCGGCGATGTAGCTGTAGTAGGCCACGGCCGCCCCGCCCATCGGGTCGGCGCCGAGCTTCAGGCCCGCGTCGCGCACCGCATCGAGGTTGAGCACGTTGGGCAGGTCCCGGGCGTAGGCGTCGAGGAAGTCGTAGGTGCCGGTGCTGTCCTGCGCCAGCGCGGTCTTCAGGGGGATCCGTCGGACGCTGGACATGCCGTTGGCGATGATCTCGTTGGCGCGGTCCTGGATCCAGCCGGTGGCCTCGCTGCTGGCCGGCCCGCCGTCCGGCGGGTTGTACTTGAACCCGCCATCGGTCGGCGGGTTGTGCGACGGGGTGACCACGATGCCGTCCGCGAGGCCGTCGGTGCGCCCCCGGTTGTAGGCCAGGATCGCGTGGCTCAGGGCCGGGGTGGGCGTGTACCCGTCCCGGCTGTCGATGCGGACCTCCACGTCGTTGGCCGCCAGCACCTCGAGCGCCGAGACCCACGCGGGCTCGGACAGGCCGTGCGTGTCCTTGGCCAGGAACAGCGGGCCGTCGGTGCCCTGCATCCTCCGGTACTCCACGATCGCCTGGGTGGTGGCCAGGATGTGGAACTCGTTGAAGGACGTCTTCAGGCTGGTCCCGCGGTGCCCGGACGTGCCGAAGGCAACCCGCTGGTCGATGTTCTCGGGGTCGGGCTGCTCCGCGTAGTACAGCGTGATCAGCTTCGCGATGTCGACGAGGTCGCTGTCCTGGGCCGGGAGTCCGGCGCGCTCGTGGGTCATGGCACCTCCTGGTTCGGTGGTGGCGGGCGGGCCACGCACGAAGCCCCAGAGTATTGACGCCGGACGCCTGTGGGGCGCGGTGAGCGAGCCGGTTGCCCCGCGCGATGGTGGATCTGCTCGGGGTGGGCCATCGCGCGTGTCATCATTGGGCGGTGACCGGCTCGACCCTCTACCGACGACTGCCCAACGGCTCGTGGGCCGCGCAGCGGGAGGACCAGCCGGCCGGCGCCGACGAGGCCGGTGCCCCGGCGCAGGAGGAGGTCGCTGCGATGGCCGCGTCCGTTGCGGTCGCCGCGGGTGGGGCGTCCTCGGCACCCCCGGATGCACCCGGCTCCCCGGCGCCGTCGCAACCCACGATCGCCAGTCCAGCACCGACGCGTCGCCGGCGCTGGTCGATCTGGCGGATCCTGAAGTGGGCGGCTGCGGCCTACGTCCTGTGGCTGGGCGCACTGATGGTCTACGCGGCAGTCTCCCTGGACAAGGTCGAGGCCCTGTCACCGGACCCGATCGCCGACACCGATGGGACCGTCTGGCTGCTCGTGGGGTCGGACAGCCGCGACGGGCTGACCAAGAAGGAGCAGCGCGCCCTGCGCACCGGCGACACCGAGGGGCAGCGCACCGACACGATCATGCTGGTCCACCAGAAGCTCGGCCAGACCCCGACCCTGGTCTCCATCCCCCGGGACTCCTGGGTGACGATCCCGGCCCACACCGCGACCGACGGCACCGATGTCGAGGACCGCGGGGGCAAGATCAACGCCGCCTACTCCTACGGTGGGGCCCCCCTGCTCAGCCAGACGATCGAGTACAACACCGGTCTCCATGTCGACAACTACATGGAGGTCGGCATGGGCGGGATCGTGGACCTGACCGATTCGGTCGGCGGGGTCGAGGTCTGCTTCGAGGAGGCGATCTCCGACGAGAACAGCGGGCTGGATGTCCCGGCCGGCTGCCAGACCCTCGACGGTCGGGATGCCCTGGCCTGGGTCCGGATGCGGTACGCCGATCCCAAGGGCGACCTCGGTCGGATCGAGCGCCAGCGCCAGTACATCGCCCTGATGGTCGACGAGCTGCTCAGCTGGCAGACCCTGGTGAACCCGTTCCGGCAGTGGGACATCGTGAACGCCATGCTCGACTCCGTGCGGGTCGACAACGGCACGGGCCTGATCGACCTGGGCACCTTCGGGCTCGGGATGGGCCGGATCGCAGCCGGCAGTGGCGAGGTCACGACCGTGCCGATCGACGACACCGATCACTGGGAGAACGGCCAGTGGGTCATCAAGTGGGACCCCGCCGAAGCTGACGAGCTCTTCTCCTCGATGGGTGGCAGCACCCCGCAGGCCGTCCTCAACCAGGAGTAGCGCGACCGTGGACTCCGCGACGATCCTGATCACCGGGCTGGGCCTTGCCGTCGCCGCCGGCCTGAACGCCTACATCCCCCTGATGGTCGCGGGGCTGCTGGTGCGCTTCGAGGTCATCAGCTTCGGTGATCCCTACGACATCCTCGGCAGCACGCCGGCCCTGATCATCATCGGGGTGCTGCTGGCCGTGGAGCTCCTCGCCGACAAGATCCCGGCCGTCGACTCGGTCAACGACGCGGTCCAGACGTTCATCCGTCCGGCGTCGGGGGCCGTGCTGTTCGCCGCGGCCGCGGCCGACGCGGACTGGCAGTGGGCGCAGGCGCTCGCGGTGATCGTCGGGCTCCTGACCGCCCTGGGCGTGCACTCCACGAAGGCCGCCGCCCGGCCGGTCATCAACGTCACCACGGCGGGCGTGGGCGGTCCGGTCGCCAGCGTCGTCGAGGACGGCTTCTCGCTGAGCCTCGCCCTGGCTGCCCTGCTGGCCCCGCTGATCGCCGTGGTGATCCTCGTGGGGCTCGCCTGGTGGGCGGTCAGTGCGATCCGTCGGATCGGCCGTCGGCGGGCTGAGCGGTCGGCCAGCGCGAGCTGATCCGCCCGGGGCGCAGGACCCAGCCTGGTCGGGCTGCGGAGTGCGTCGAAGTAGGCTGTGCCCAGCAGTTTCGCCGCACCCCCAGGAGTTGCCGTGGCCCGCGTCGTCGTCGACGTCATGCTCAAGCCGGAGATCCTCGACCCGCAGGGCCGGGCGGTGATGGGAGCCCTGGGCAGGCTGGGACTGACCGGCATCGCGTCGGTCCGCCAGGGCAAGCGCTTCGAGATCGAGGTGGACGGCGAGGTCGACGAGGACCTCTCCGAGCGCCTCCACGAGCTGGCCGGCTCCCTGCTCAGCAACCCCGTGATCGAGGACTACGAGATCTACGAGGAGGGCGAGGAGATCGCCTGCGACTGTGACGACTGCACCTGTGAGCCCGGCGCCGACGACGCCGGCGCCCCGATCGCGGGGGAGCAGGCCTGATGCGCATCGGCGTCGTGACCTTCCCGGGGTCGCTGGACGACCGGGATGCGGCGCGCGCGGTGCGGATCGCAGGAGGTCAGGCCGTCGCGCTGTGGCATGCCGATGCCGACCTGCACTCCGTGGACGCCGTGGTCCTGCCCGGGGGCTTCTCCTACGGCGACTACCTGCGCTGCGGGGCCATCAGCCGGTTCGCCCCGGCCATGGGGGCCATCATCGACGCGGCGCAGGGCGGCCTGCCGGTGCTGGGCATCTGCAACGGCTTCCAGATCCTCTGCGAGTCCCACCTGCTCCCCGGCGCCCTGACCCGCAACGCCGGGCTGCACTTCGTGTGCCGCGACCAGGAGCTCGAGATCGCCAACGCGGCCACGCCGTGGACCCGTGACTACGAGGCCGGCGAGCGCATCGTCGTCCCGCTGAAGAACGGTGAGGGGCGCTTCCAGGCCGACGAGGCCACCCTCGACGCCCTCGAGGGCGAGGGCCAGGTCGTCGCCTACTACGCGGGCGTCAACCCGAACGGCTCGCAGCGCAACATCGCCGGCATCTGCAACGAGGCCGGCAACGTCGTGGGCCTGATGCCGCACCCGGAGCACGCGGTGGAGGCCCTGACCGGCCCCGGCACCGACGGCCTGGGGTTCTTCACCTCGATCCTGGCCCACCTGGCCGGCGGCGGATCGATGGCCGGAGCCGCACAGGGGGCGCACGCATGACCGACACCGTCGCCGCCGCGCAGGCCCAGCCCGTGGCCGCCCAGCCGTTCGCCGAGCTGGGCCTCAAGCCCGACGAGTACGCCCGGATCTGCGAGATCCTCGGGCGTCGCCCGACCTCCTCCGAGCTGGCCATGTACTCGGTCATGTGGAGCGAGCACTGCTCCTACAAGTCCTCGAAGGTGCACCTGCGCCAGTTCGGCGAGAAGAAGCCGGAGACCGACGCCCTGCTGGTCGGGATCGGCGAGAACGCCGGCGTCGTGGACATCGGCCACGGCTGGGCGGTCACGTTCAAGGTGGAGTCGCACAACCACCCGTCCTACGTGGAGCCCTACCAGGGCGCGGCCACCGGCGTCGGGGGCATCGTGCGCGACATCATGAGCATGGGCGCCCGGCCGGTCGCGGTGATGGATCCGCTGCGGTTCGGTGCGGCCGACCACCCCGACACGCGGCGCGTGCTGCCCGGGGTCGTCGCCGGGGTCGGCGGCTACGGGAACTGCCTGGGCCTGCCGAACATCGGCGGCGAGGTCGTGTTCGACGCCTGCTACCAGGGCAACCCGCTCGTGAACGCCCTGTGCGTCGGCGTGATGCGTCACGAGGACATCCACCTGGCCTCGGCCCGGGGCGTGGGCAACCTCGTGATCCTCTACGGCGCCCGGACCGGTGGCGACGGGATCGGCGGCGCGTCGATCCTCGCCTCGGAGACCTTCACCGACGGCGGGCCCACCAAGCGCCCCGCGGTGCAGGTGGGTGACCCGTTCATGGAGAAGCTGCTCATCGAGTGCACGCTGGAGGTGCTGCACGCGGGCCTGGTCGAGGGGATCCAGGACCTCGGCGCGGCGGGGATCTCGTGCGCCACCTCCGAGCTGGCCTCCAACGGCGAGGGCGGCATGCACGTCGTGCTCGAGCGCGTCCCGTTGCGCGACCACACGCTCACCCCTGAGGAGATCCTCATGAGCGAGTCGCAGGAGCGCATGGCCGCGGTCGTCCGCCCGGACAAGGTCGAGGGCTTCCTGGCGATCTGTGCCAAGTGGGAGGTCGAGGCCGCGATCATCGGGGAGGTCAACGACTCCGGCCGGCTGACCATCGAGTGGCACGGCGAGCAGATCGTCGACGTCCCCCCGCGGACCGTCGCCCACGAGGGCCCGGTGTACGACCGGCCCATGGCCCGTCCCGAGTGGTTGACCCCGCGCCAGGACGATGCCCCGACCCCGGAGCGGCTGGCCCGTCCGACGACAGCCGCCGAGCTCCGGGAGGCGGTGCTCACGCTGATCGCCTCACCGAACCTGGCGGCGAAGGACTGGGTCACCGACCAGTACGACCGGTACGTGATGGGCAACACCGTCCTGGCCCAGCCCGAGGACTCCGGGATGATCCGCATCGACGACGAGACCGGGCTGGGGGTGGCGCTGGCCACCGACTGCAACGGCCGTTTCGCCGCCCTGGACCCGTACGCCGGCGCCCAGCTGGCCTACGCCGAGGCCTACCGCAACGTGGCGGTCTCCGGCGCGGTCCCGCTGGCGATCACCAACTGCCTGAACTTCGGCTCGCCCGAGGACCCGAGCGTGATGTGGCAGTTCTCCCAGGCGGTCACCGGGCTTGCGGACGCCTGCCTGGAGATGGGCACGCCGGTCACCGGCGGCAACGTGTCGTTCTACAACCAGACCGGCGACGTGGCCATCCACCCGACGCCCGTCGTCGGGGTGCTCGGCGTCATCGATGACGTCGCCCGTCGCACGCCGATGGCCTGGGGACCTGATGGCGACCTCATCTATGTGCTGGGCGAGACCCGCGACGAGTTCGGCGGGTCCGAGTGGGCCCACGTCGTGCACGGCCACCTCGGCGGGATGCCCCCGCACCTGGACCTCGGCGCGGAGCGCCAGCTCGGCCAGATCCTGGTGGCGGGCTCGCGTGACGGGATGTTCACCGCCGCCCATGACGTCTCCGATGGTGGCCTCGCGGTGGCCCTCGTGGAGATGGCCCTGCGCGCCGACATCGGGGCGCGCTGCTGGGTGCCCGACGGCCTGGACCCGTTCGTGTTCCTCCTCTCGGAGTCCGCGACCCGGGCCGTGGTGGTGGTGGCACGCTCCGAGGAGCTGCGGTTCACCGAGATGTGCGCGGCACGTGGGTTCGCCGCCACCAGGATCGGGGTCGTGGACTCCGGGATCGGTGCGGAGTCCGGGCTGCTCGACGGTGGGCAGGCGCTGGTCGTCGACGGGGTCCATGGCGAGACCGTGGTGCTCCCGCTCGCCGAGGTCCGCGCCCTGCGCGAGGCCACGTTGCCGGCCCTGTTCGGCTGAGGTCGGCCGGCCTCGCGCCCGTTCGCGTCGAACCGGCGTTCGGGTGGGCCCGGCCGCTCCCCGACGCGACGACCTCGCGGCCGCTCGCGTCGATAGGAGCGGTTGCGAGCGAGGTCTTTCAACGGGAACGCCCGCGAGGTTGACGCGGGTCCCCCGCGAGGCGGGCCCTTTCGACGGGAACCCCCGCGAGGATCGGCGGGTGGCGAGCGGCGGGTGTGCGGGTCGGGTGGCGGGTGGCGGTGCGGGTGGTTCGCCGCGGGTTTCTCGGCGGGGCCTCCGCTCGGCAGGGGTGAGGGCCCCGGTCCGCGTGCCGGTGGCCCTGTGACGTGCCACGATCCGCGGTCATGGGACTCGACGACTACGAGCAGGTGCTCGTCTCCTCGCGCGCGGAGTGGCGGGAGTGGCTCGAGGCCAACGCCGACACATCTCCGGGGATCTGGCTGGTCATGCCCCGGCGGGGCAACGATGATCCCGCGCCGACCTACGACGAGGTCGTGGAGGAGGCGCTGTGCTTCGGCTGGATCGACTCCACGGTCCGGACCCGGGACGAGCGGGTCGCGCTGCAGCTGCTCACCCCGCGCAAGCCGAGCTCGACCTGGTCGGCGAGCAACAAGGAGCGGCTGGCCCGGCTCATCCCGGCCGGATTGATGACCGAGCGGGGGCTGCGGGTCGTCGACGCGGCGAAGGCCAACGGCTCGTGGGAGATCCTCGACTCGGTCGAGCGCCTCGAGGTCCCCGACGATCTGGCAGTGGCACTCGATGCCGACCCCGCGGCCCGCGCGTACTTCGACGGGATGCCGCCGGGCGTCCGCAAGCAGAACCTGTTCTTCGTGATCAGTGCGAAGCGGCCCGAGACCCGTGCCGCCCGGATCGCGAAGATCGTGACCGCCGCACGGGAGGGTCGCCGCGCAGTCGGCTGAGCGCGCGCAAGCCCGCCCCGTGCGCCCCCCGAGCGCCCGTCGCGTGCCTCTGCCACCGAATCCCGATCCGCTTCCCATTGCAGCATCTGCTTCCCGAATTCCGGAAGCAGATTCGCACTGGGGAAGCACCCTCACCGCCTCGGGTGCTCGCAGCACATCACGCCAGTGGACGACGCAGGGCGATCCGGCGGAGGGCCTGCAGGATGCGCTCGCGAAGGACTGCCTCATCCCACAGGTCGGACCATGTGATGTGCAGGACCTCGTACCCGGCCTCGACGATCCGGTCGTGGCGGCGCTTCTCCCTCCACATCGCCGTTTCCACATCCCCGCTGAGGCCGTACTTGGCCTTGCCGTCGAACTCGACGACGAGGCGGTCGTCGACGAGGAAGTCGACTCGGGGCACGCCTTCCACGTCGACGAGAACGACCTGTTCACGCACCGCCAGGCCCATTCGCCGGAGGCGAAGCCTTAGCAGGCTCTCCCCGGGGCTCTCCGCTAGGTGGCTGGTGTGCGCAGGGAGCGCCCGGGCCATCGCGGCCCCCGTCACGTCGCGCACCTGCGCGGCATGGATCTCGAGATCCACAGGGTCGACCAGGTCCCGCCGGATCGCGGCGTCGGCAGCCACGACCCCCCAGTCGAGCCCGAGGATTCGTGTGCTGTCCAGCAAAGTCAGCAGTGGGTCGGTGACCGGGATCCCGCCGCGATCGGCGGTACGGTCGGCAGCGACCGGGCCTGCGTGCATGCGGTACCACCGCCTCGACTTCGGTCGTCCCGCGCGGCCGGCCGTCCGTGTCACATGGACCATCGTCAGCTGGGTGGCCAGAGTCGGAAGGTGCCACAGAGCCAGGGCTGTCGCGTGGCTGGCCACCACCGCATCAAGGCGTTCGAGCACGGCCTCAGCCCGCACCCGATGGGCGGCCTCGGCGGAAAGGTCTGCGAGGTCAGCGTAGGTGCCGGGAGCCACCGCGGTCAGCTTGTTGGTCAGCCGGCGGAACTCGTACGCAGCGACTCCCATCTGTCGGAGGTCCCGAAACCTGACCAGTTCAGCCCGACTCTGGGGAAGTTCGTCCACCGCGGCATCATCGTTGGGTGATCCGGTTCCGGACCCTCTCCCCGCGCGATCTGTGGACGAAGGGTGCCGCTCGGCCCGCTGTCCCCCACAGATGCTTCCCTTTGGCGGATCTGCTTCCCAAATTCCGGAAGCAGATCTGCCGAAGGGAAGCGTCTGCTGACGGGAGGGGGGCCGGGAGGGGGGAGGCGGGAGCGGCGGGAGGCGGGGGGCGGGTCGGGGGTCGGTGCGCACCTGATAGGACTCGCCCTGTGGAACCGCTGGTTGTCGTCGCCGTCGCGGGGGTCGCCCTCGGTGGCCTGGCCCAGTCGGTCACGGGGCTGGGGTTCGCGCTCGTGGCGGCCCCGGCGCTGATCGCCGTCCTGGGTCCGCGCCAGGGGGTCGGCGTGGTGGTCCTTCTCGGGACGCTGGCCTCCGTGCTGCCGTTGATGAGCCACTGGCGGCGCGTCCGGGTGCGCGACACCGCGACGCTGCTGGTCCCCACGCTGCTGGCCACCCCGGTGGTGGCCGCCCTGCTCAGGGGCATGGACACCGCCACGGTGGCCGTGGGCGCCGGCGTCGCCGTCCTGGTCGGGGTCGCTGCGCTCTGGCGCGGCTTCACCTGGGATCGGCTCGTGTCCGTCCCCGGGGCTGTCGGGACCGGGATCACCAGCGCCGCGCTCAACGTGATCGGAGGGGTGGGCGGTCCGCCCGTCGGGCTCTACGCGGCGAACGCCGGCTGGGATCCACCGGAGTCGCGCGCCAGCCTGCAGGCGTTCTTCCTGGTGCAGGGGGTCGCCACCGTCGCGGTCGTCGGGCTGACCTGGCCGGACGCGTGGATGGTCGGTGCCCTCGTCATCGGGACCCTGACGGGGATGTGGCTCGCGCCCCGGATCCCCGAGCACGCCGCCCGGCTCGCGGTCCTGGGGGTGGCGGCCTTCGGCGGTGTCGCCCTGATCCTGGGGAACCTGTAGCCGTCCGCAGCCCGCAGGGTCAGAGCGTGACCAGGGGCAGCCAGGAGGTGAGGTCCGCGCGCTCGCCGCTGGCCCGGATCCGTCCGGCGGCCTTCGCCTGCGCCCAGGCGAGCGACCCGGTGGCCAGCTCCAGCCAGGTCCCCGGGTCCATCTCGACGACGGCCGAGGGGGTTCCCCGCCGGTGCACCGGGCCCGGGATGGCCTGCACCGCCGCGAACGGCGGGATCCGGACCTCCACGGAATGACCGGGGGCGCGGTCGGTCAGGACCTGGAGGGTGTAGCGGACGGCCAGGCGCTGCGTGGGGCGCTCCGCCGGATCCCCCGCCCCGCCGGAGTCGACGCACGCCCGGACAGCGGCACGGCCCTCCGCGTCGGTGATCCGGGGACGTGCCATGCCCCCATTCTCCCGACGGGCACCGCCGCCTCACAGCACCGGGATCGGCTCCGGCTCCTCGGACGGGCTCCGGCTGGCCAGCGCGCCCTGGAGGAACAGCCCGCCGAGGATCACCAGCACGCCGATGACCTCCACCGCCACCAGCGTCTCCCCGAGCACCACCACCCCGAGGACCGTGGCGACCACCGGGTCGGTGAGCATCAGGGTGGTTGCCGGCCCCGGGGTCAGGGTGCGCATCCCCCGGGTGAGCAGGACGTTGGCCAGGCCCATGGTGGCCACGCCGAGGTAGAGGGCCATCGCGGCCCCGGAGGGCGTCGAGATCCACCCCAACGGCTGAACGGCGAGCAGCGGAAGCAGCAGCAGGCCGCCCAGGGCGAAGCTGCCGGTCGGCACCTCCAGGGCCCCCACCCCTCGATCGAGCTGGATCCGGGCCGCCACGTTGTACCCGGCGATGCACAGGCCGGCCCCGAGGGCCAGCAGGAACCCGACGGCGCTGTCCCCCGAGATCCCGGGACCGGTGAGCAGGCCGAGCCCGACGAGGCACACGACGGTGGCCACCACCCAGCCGATCGTCGGTCGGTGCCGCAGCACGGCCCAGCCGAGGAGGCCGGCGAACAGCGGTGCGCTGCCCACCGCGACGAGGGTCCCCAGGGCCACCCCGGCCCGGCTGACCCCGGCGAAGAAGAAGAGCTGGTAGGCACCGGCCGTGCTCGCGGTGACGATCATCGCGGGGGTGCGCCACAGCGGAATGAGCCGTCGGGGTGACGATCCGAGCAGGGGCATGGCGATCAGCAGGGCGAGGGCGCCGACCACGATCCGGATGATCCCGACGCCGAGCGGGGTGCTTCCCTCGGGCCCCAGGGCCTGTGCTGTGCCCGCGGTCCCGAACAGCGCACCGGCCGCGACCACGAGCAGGACGGGCATCCGGGCGGCGGGCACGGGACCCGAGGCTACGCCCACCGGGCCGCGACGTTCACCGGACCCGACCCGGGCACCTAGACTGCACCCGTGCCGCGCGGCGATGGGATGCTCACCCACGAACTCGACCCTCACGACCAGGGGCCGCAGGACGCGTGCGGCGTGTTCGGGGTGTGGGCGCGCGACGAGGAGGTCGCCAAGCTCACCTACTTCGGCCTCTACGCGCTGCAGCACCGGGGCCAGGAGTCCGCCGGAATGGCCGTCAGCGACGGCCACCAGATCATGGTCTACAAGGAGATGGGCCTGGTCTCCCAGGTCTTCACCGAGGGCGTGCTCGCCTCGCTGCAGGGGCACGTGGCCATCGGCCACTGCCGGTACTCGACGACCGGGTCCAGCGTCTGGGAGAACGCCCAGCCGACGTTCCGCTCCACGGCCACCGGTCACCTGGCCCTGGGCCACAACGGCAACCTGACCAACACCCACGAGCTGGCGGTCCGCGTCGCCGATGCCGAGTCCCGGTCCGGCGCCCTGCCCCTGGGCACCCTCATGCACTCCACCTCCGACACCGAGCTGCTCAGCGCGCTGCTGGCCGCGCACCAGGGCGAGTCGATGCTCAGCGCCGCCGTCGATGAGCTGCCGCACGTGCGCGGGGCGTTCAGCCTGGTCTTCATGGACGACAACACCCTCTACGCCGCGCGGGACCCGCAGGGCATCCGTCCGCTGGTGATCGGCCAGTTGGAGCGCGGCGGCTGGGTCGTCGCCTCGGAGTCCGCGGCCCTGGACATCGTCGGTGCGACCTTCGTGCGCGAGGTCGAGCCCGGAGAGGTCATCGCGATCGACGAGCGGGGGCTTCGCAGCGACCGGTTCGCCCCCGCCGAGCCGAAGGGCTGCCTGTTCGAGTTCGTCTACCTGGCCCGGCCGGACACCCGGATCTCCGATCGCAGCGTGCACGCCACGCGCGTGGAGATCGGCCGGACCCTGTACCGCGAGCACCCGGTCGAGGCCGACCTGGTCATCCCGACGCCCGAGTCGGGGACCCCGGCCGCGGTCGGCTACGCCCAGGCCAGCGGCATCCCGTTCGCGCAGGGCCTGGTGAAGAACGCCTACGTCGGACGCACCTTCATCCAGCCCTCCCAGACGATCCGGCAGCTGGGGATCCGGCTGAAGCTGAACCCGCTGCGCGACGTCATCGAGGGCAAGCGCCTGGTGGTCGTCGACGACTCGATCGTGCGGGGCAACACCCAGCGGGCGATCGTCCGGATGCTGCGCGAGTCCGGGGCTGCCGAGGTGCACGTGCGGATCTCCAGCCCGCCGGTGCTGTGGCCGTGCTTCTACGGGATCGACTTCGCGACGCGCACGGAGCTCATCGCCAACGACCGGACGGTGGAGCAGATCCGCGCCTCCCTGGGCGCGGACTCCCTCGGGTACGTCTCGCTGGAGGGCCTCACGGCCGCGACGAGCCTCGGGGCGAGCAACCTGTGCCGTGCGTGCTTCGACGGCGTGTACCCGATCGCCCTGCCCGAGCCCGAGCTCCTGGGCAAGTACCTGCTGGAGGCCGAGGAGGTGTCAGCCCCGTGAGCGCCACGAACGGCACGCCCGGAGACTCGGCTGCCCCCGCGGGCGCCACCTACGCGTCGGCCGGCGTGGACGTCGAGGCCGGCGAGCGTGCGGTCGCGCTGATGCGCTCGGCGATCGCCCGGGCCCAGCGCCCGGAGGTCGTCGGCGGTGTGGGCGGGTTCGCCGGGCTGTTCGACGCCTCCGCGCTCACCCGCTTCCGCCGGCCGCTGCTGGCCACCTCCACCGACGGTGTCGGCACCAAGATCGACGTCGCCCGGCGCATGGACGTCCACGACACGATCGGCATCGACCTGGTGGCGATGGTCGTCGACGACCTCGTGGTGTGCGGCGCCGAGCCCCTGTTCATGACCGACTACATCGCCGTGGGCAGCGTGGTCCCCGAGCGCGTGGCGGCGATCGTCACCGGGATCGCGGAGGGCTGCCGCCGGGCCGGCGTCGCGCTGGTCGGTGGGGAGACCGCCGAGCACCCCGGCCTGCTGGCGCCCGACGAGTACGACGTCGCCGGCGCCGGGACCGGTGTGGTCGAGGCCGACGAGCTGCTGGGTCCCGAGCGCGTCGAGGACGGTGACGTGCTGGTGGCGATGGCCTCCAGCGGCCTGCATTCCAACGGCTACTCCCTGGCCCGGCACGTGCTGTTCGACCGGGCCGGCTGGACCCTCGACCGCCATGTGCCCGAGCTCGGGCGGACCCTGGGCGAGGAGCTGCTCGAGCCGACCCGGATCTACGCCCTGGACGTGCTCGACCTGATCTCCGGCGGGGGCGTCCATGCGGTGTCGCACATCACCGGCGGCGGGATCGCCGCCAACGTCGCCCGGGTGCTTCCAGTGGGGATCCATGCCGAGATCAGCCGGGCCACCTGGACGCCACCGCCGATCTTCGGACTCATCGGGGCGCTCGGTGGCGTCGCGCTGGCCGAGCGGGAGCGGACCTTCAACGAGGGCCTCGGGATGGTTGCGGTGATGGCCCCGGAGTCCGTCGCCGACGGGATCCGCCGACTCGCGGCCCGCGGGGTGCCCGCATGGGTGTGCGGCCACGTCCGGTCGTCGACGGCGCGGGATGCCTCCGACTCACCCGCGAAGGGTGGGGTGGGCGGGACCGTCAGCGTGGTCGGCGAGCACGCCTGAGACAGCCGTCGTCAGTGCCGCGCGCACCCTGAAGCCCTCGGCCCGTATCGCTGGCCCTGTCAGGCGCAGGTGCCAGCTCGCGTGCTCGTCGCGACTAGCTGTCCTCGTCCTCGTCCTCGTCCTCGTCCTCGGGTTCCACGTACTTCGCGTACGGGTCCTCGTCGAGCTCGTCGTCGGACTCGAAGTCGGCCTCAGAGGGTGCGGACCCTGCGAGCTCGGCCTGGAGTCGCTCCAGGTCGGTGGTCGGGCCGCCGTACTTCAACTGGCGGGCAACCTTCGTCTGCTTGGCCTTGGCTCGGCCGCGCCCCATGGCTCGACCCCCTCCTCCGGTGCGTTCCCGGGCGGTGCGTGTGCTCCGGCGTGACACGTCATCCACGCCTGCCTGCAGGAGGCGTGATCGGGGACATACTACCCGGACGCGGGTGCACGTGCCCGTCTCATCGCCCTGATGCCCGGTGGCATGTGTCGCCGGATCGATCGGCGCCGCACGGCGTGGCGTTCCGGGGTGTGGCAGGAATGCTCTGCCAAAATGTCCTCCCCGTGTTGATGAGGCGTGGGTCTCGGTGTCATGCTCAGGGCAGATGCCCGTTTGAGTACGTTCTGTGAACTATCACCGAGGAGTCCGCAATGGCTGCACGACAGCAGGAAGTGGAACCGCTGCTCACGCCCGCTGAGGTTGCAGCGCTGTTCCGCGTCGATCCCAAGACGGTGACCCGGTGGGCGAACTCCGGGAAGCTGACGTCGATCCGCACCCTCGGTGGGCACCGGCGCTACCTCGAGAGCGAGGTCCGCGGCCTGTTGGAGAGCATCCCCGCGCCCCGCAACGGCATGTCGGAGGAGACCCCCGCCGGGTAGCTGACTGCGCCAGGACGTCGATCGAGCATCTTCCGTGCGCCGACTTGGCGCGTCACCGGGTGGCCCCCGTCACCAGCCACGCACTTCCGCGCACCCGCCACAGGAACGCCGCGCCGCGCGCCAGCATGAACACCGTGAGCGCCCACCACAGTGACGTGACGCTGCCCTGCGCATGCAGGACCCACCAGGCCGCCGGCGCGAATGCTGCGAGGGCCAGTACCTGGGCCCACACCAGGAACCGGGCGTCCCCTGCGCCGAGCAGCACGCCGTCGAGGACGAAGACCACGCCGGCCAGCGGCTGCTGGAGTGCCACGACCACGAGGGCGGACGCGACCATCGCCTGGACCACCTGGTCGTCACCGAAGAGCCCGGGCACCCAGGTGCGGGCGACGAGGACGACGCCCATGAGGATCACCCCGAGCCACACCCCCCAGCGGGTCATCTGCCAGGTCACGGCTCGAGCGGTCCCCACGGAGCCCGCCCCCAGGTGGCGGCCGAGCAGTGCCTGGCCGGCGATCGCCAGCGCATCCATGCCCAGGGCGAGCAGGTACCAGATCGTGAACGTCACGTAGTAGGCGGCGAGCTCGGCGTCCCCGAGGCGAGCGGCCACGACGACGGACAGCACGAACACCGCGCGCAGGGCGACAGTGCGCCAGAACAGGGGGATCGACCCGCGGGCGGCCACGAGCACTCCTGATCGGCTGGGACGCAGGGATGCACCGTGCCGGCGCGCCCGCCGCGCCAGCGCACCGAGGAACAGGCCCGCGGCCAGGGCCTCGGCGACGACCGTGGCCCACGCCGATCCGGTGATCCCCCATCGGGCGACCAGCACCAGGTAGGCAGCCAGCGCGAGGTTCGTGCCCACCGCCGCGAGGGTGACCCACAGGGTCGTGGCCGTGTCCTGCAGCCCGCGCAGCACGCCGATCGCGGCCATGGCTGCCAGCGCGAAGGGGAAGGCCAGGCTGATCGTGCGCAAGTAGGCCAGTGCCTCGGGGGTGGTGGCCGGGGAGGTGCCGATCCACGCCAGGAGCTGGGGACCCAGCAACCACGTCCCGGCAGTCGCGGCGAGGCCGAGCCCCAAGCCCAGGGCCACGCCCTCGATGCCGTCGGTGATCCCGGCGGCGACCTGCCCGGCGCCCACCCGTCGGGCGACCACGGCCGTGGTCCCGTAGGCCAGGAAGATGGCCAGCCCCGTGACCGTCGTGAACACCTGGGCGCCCGCCCCCAGCGCCGCCAGCGAGGTGGTTCCGAGCGTCGCCACGATGGCGGCGTCGATGAGCGTGAACAGCGGCTGGGCCACCAGGGCGCCGAATGCGGGGACGGCCAGCCGCAGGATCTCGCCGGCGGAGGTGCGTGCGGCCGTGGGGGAGACGGACGAGTGCAACCCAGTCGGATCCGGGAGTGCGGGTTCCGCGGCCACGGCGGTGACGCTACCCGACCGCGTGTGCGCGCAGGACCTACGGCTGGATCGCCCGCGAGAGGTCGACGATGCCTGTGAAGTCGGCGTCGCTGAGCGCCAGGTAGCCCCATGCAGCCAGGATCAGGACGACGAGCAGGCCGATCAGGGCGCCGAGCGCGTAGGGCAGCCATGGGTGATTCGGGGCCGCCGGGACTGCGTGCGCGGCCGGATCCGTCGGGACAACCGCATTGGTACTGGTGGCTTGTGGCAGGGTCGTGATCATCGAGGACCACCCCTCTTCGCTATCCCTTCCGATTCCGGTGTACCACCCGATCGCCCGGGAGGTCAGGGCCGAAGGACCGGAGTTCCACCCCCAGGACAGGAGGTGATCGAGCGACGCGAGAGTGTCCCAGCCGCTGGGGCGCCGGGTGTGCGGGGATCCCCTCCGCGGCTTCGGCCTGCCGATCGCTGCGGTGGGTGCGTCAGGTGCCCGGGTTCGCCAGCGGGATCGTGAAGCCCAGGGCGGCACCGCCGCCGGGCTGGTTGGCGGCGAACACGCGACCCCCGTGCCCCTGCGCGACGTCGCGGACGATCGCGAGTCCGAGGCCGGATCCGGGCAGGGCGCGCGCAGCGGTGGATCGGTAGAACCGATCGAACACGTGGGGCAGGTCGACTGGATCGATCCCGGGCCCGACGTCGCGAACCACGACCGATCCCTGATCGACCACCAGCTCGATGGGCGTGTCCGCGGGTGAGAACTTGGCAGCGTTCTCCACCAGGTTCCAGATGGCCCGTTCCAGGGCGATCGGGTTGCCCAGCACGGTGGAGCCATCGGCGGTCAGGGTGATCGTCCGCCCGGTGCGACGCTCGGCGCGCGCGACGACCGATTGGGCCACGCCGGCCAGCGCGACCGGCTCGGGCGGCGCGTCGGCGGGACCGGACTCGGCCAGGTGCACGATCTCGTTGACCAGGTGGGTCAGCTCGCTGGTCTCCCCCTGCAGGTCGGCGATCACCCGGGCGCGGGTCTCCGGCGGCAGGATCTCGTACTGGCCGAGCAGGTGCACGTTCGTGCGCAGGGAGGTCAGGGGGGTGCGCAGCTCGTGCCCGGCGTCCTGGACCAGGCGCTGCTGGTCCTCGCGCGCCTGCCCCAGCCGCAGCAGCATCGCGTCGAAGGCGGACCCCAGGCGCCCGATCTCGTCGGTGCCCCCGGTCGCCACCGGCACGTCGAGTCGACCGGTGGCGGTCACCGCCTCAGCGGCCTCGGTCAGCTCGACCAGGCGGGCCGCGCTGCGCCGGGCCAGCAGCCAGCCGGCCAGGGCAGCCAGGGCAGCGACCACGACACCGATCAGCGTCAGCAGCCACGCCAGGGATCGGAGCACGGCGACGTTCTCCGAGATGTCGCGGCCCACCTGGATCGCGCCGTTCGAGGCCCCCTCGGTCTGGGTGACCATGCGCAGGGGCACGCCTGAGACTGTGACGTTCCGGAACCGCTCGTCGGGCTCGGCAGAGCGCGCCAGGGACAGGTCGGTGTCATCGACCGGGAGCAGCACCGTGCTCGTGGGCGAGCGCACGACCGTTCCGTCGGTGAGCAGCGCCTGGGTGGGCAGCAGCAGGCCACGGTCGCTTCGGTCACGGGGGCCGTCGCCGCCATCGGCCAGGTCGCGTGACACCCGGCCGTCAGCGAGGTCCTCGGCCAGCGGTGCCGACACCTCGAGCAGTGAGGCGTCCACCTCGGAGGCCAGGCGCCCGGCGATGGCGGCGTAGGCCAGGACGCCCATGAGCGCGGCGGCGGCTGTCACCACGGCACCGAAGAGCAGCGCGAGCCGCGTCTGCAGGCGCACAGCTCAGTCCTCCCGCATGGTGTAGCCGACGCCGCGCACAGAACGGATGAGGGTGTCACCGGGTAGGTCCAGCTTGCGCCGCAGGTAGCCGATGAACACCGCCAGGTTCTTCGACTCCGGGCCGAAGTCGTAGCCCCAGATGCGGTCGTAGATGAGGTGGTGCTCCATCACGATCCCGGCGTTGCGCATCAGCAGCTCGAGCAGGTCGAACTCGGTGCGCGACAGCTGTGCCTCGCGTCCGTGGGACCAGACCCTCCGAGCCGCTGGGTCGAGCCGGACCGGGCCCACCTCCAGGGGGGCATCCGGGCCGGCGGGGTCCTCCTGCGGGTCGCTCGGGAGGTTGGTGTCCGCGCGCCGCAGCAGGGCGCGCACTCGGGCGAGCACCTCCTCGATGTCATAGGGCTTGGGCACGTAGTCATCGGCGCCGGCGTCCAGACCGGCGACCCGGTCGGCGGTCTCCGTGCGGGCGGTCACCATCAGGATCGGGACCCTGTTGCCCTCGGCGCGCAGCACCTGGCAGACCCCCAGGCCGTCGACCCCGGGCATCATCACGTCGAGGATCACCACGTCGAAGTGCGCCGACCGAGTGGTGGCCAAGGCCTGCACCCCGTCGGCGCACGTGCTGACCTCATAACCGGCCAGCTCCAGTGCGGTGGCCAACGACTCCCGGATCGCCCGGTCGTCGTCGGCCACCATCACATGGGGAGTCATGGTCGAAGTCTGCCCCAGTCTCAGGCGGACGTGGACGAGCTCGGTGAGGCTGTCGCGTCGTCGCTGGCGCCACCATCGCGGTCGCCATCGTGGTCGCCGCCTCGGTCGCCGCGGCCATGTCCGCCGCGCCCGCCGGCGAACTCCTCGACGGACGTCACGGCGAATTGGTCGTCCATCAGCACCACGACCTCGGTGCCGTCGGACTTGCGGACGTGGGCCTCGTAGGTCGCCCCACCATCGGCGTCGGTCTCGACGCGGATCACGGTGCCGCCTTCGACGGCGGCCTGCGCGGCGGCGGTCGCCTTCTCGGCGTCGTCGCCGGTCAGCGGCGTCTCGTTCGGGCCGCCCCGGCCACCGTCACCACGGCCACCGCGCCCGGCGAACTCCTCGACGGAGGTGACGTTGAAGGTGTCGTCCATGAGCACGACGATCTCGGTGCCGTCGTCCTTGCGGACATGAGCCTCGTAGCTGGCCTCGCCGTCGCTGTCGGTCTCGACGCGGATGATCGTGCCCCCGGGGACGGCTTCCTTGGCCGCTGCCGTGGCCTTCTCCGCGTCGCTGCCGGTCAGCGGGGTCTCGGCCGTGTGTCCCTTCTCCGCCGTGGCGGTTGAGGTCGGGTTCGGGGTTGCGTCGTCGGCCGGGCTCGAGGTGCTCGGGCTGGCCACCGCGATCGCGGCGGCTGCCAGCACGGCGGTTGCCCCAGCAGCAATGCTGGCGCCGATCTTGGTCGTGCGGTTCATCGTCGTATCCCTTCATCAGTGGAGGCCGCGGGTTCGTGCGGCCGTGATCTCACTGTTGCCGGGGCAGGTAGGAACCCGATCTCGCGTCGGTAAAGGGCCGGTGTGAAGCACTGCCGTGTTGCGGGGCGCAACAGGGGCAGGGGGCAGCGGGGCAGCGTCAGCTGGGTGTCGGCCCTGCGGCGAACAGGTCGTGGACCGAGATCGGGTAGTCCATCGCCGACGCGATGCGCTCAGCGGCCATCACCACGCGGGCAGTGCCGGCCAGGGGGGCAGCGGCCACCAGGACGGCTTCGACCTCATCGACGGTCAGGGCGGGGCCGGCGGCACCGGCCAGGTTGTACAGGTAGGACGCCTCCGAGGCGTCGGAGGCGATCAGGCACGCCAGCCGGATGAGCATCACTTCGCGCTCGGGCAGGTCGGCATTGGAGCGCGAGGCCTGGGTCATGGTGACGATCGTGTTGATGAGGGGCGAGCCGCCCTCCTGGACCGTGGTCATCTCACTCCGTCGCTGCCGGGGGGTCCAGCCTATTGCGTCCTCGCCTGCGTGGCGCCCCTGTCCGTCGACGGGCGGGCCCCGGTAGTGGTGACGGCGGGCATGCTGCGGAGAAGCGACCTGCTGCAGGAACCGGCCGGGCTCGCCGGGCGGGGTCAAGAAGTCCCCTGACTTCTGGGATGGTGCCCTGCGTGCGCCGATGCCACGCTCGTCGTGCCGGCCGCACCACAGCGGCCACGAGACGAGGAGATGTTCATGAGTGAGTTGACCGATGCCCGTCCAGCCCGCCCCCGCCCGCGCGTCAGGATCGTGCTGGCCTCGCTGGTGGCCGCCCTGCTGGTGGGGGTGACCGGGCCGGCGACGGCGGCGGGATCGGAGTGCTCCTCCCAGTTGGACGCTGAGGGATTCCCGGTCTGGTCGGATGGCTGCTCGACGACGGTGGCCCCGGGGAGGTTCGGACCGCTGCTCATGGGCAGGACCAACAAGGCCACGGCCAAGGCCACCGACTACCTGGCCTACAGCGAGTTCTGCCGTCGCTGGGACGGGGTGGCAGCAGGCCCGGATTGGCGGTCCAAGGGTGGGACGCTGACTGCGTGGCGTGGCGGGTCCACGACCAGCAAGGGTCTGCGACCCGAATTCGTCACTGGCCCGCGGACGGGACCTGTACCCGTCGTTGGCCCGAACGGGGTTCTGGGCCAACGACTACGTCCCGGGTGAGGGGTGGCGCATCTACTCGACCAGGACCAAGAACGGCTGGCTCGACTGGTACCGCTACAACAAGAAGGGGCGCGCCGGGAACTTCTTCGCCGTGCGCAGCCTGGACATCAAGCGCCCCGTGACCAACTGGTCCCAGGACGGGTGCTGAGGCGCAGCGCCCAGCCACCACGCGGCAGGGCGGCGTTTCTGCCGCGTGGTGGCTGACCCCATCGAGCGTCGGCCGGGCTGGACTCGGCGAGTCAGCGATCGTGCGACCCCTCGACTCGGGATTCAGCTCGCGAACCATCCCGACGGGGTCAGCGCCGAGCCGATGCGCGGCGCGTACTGGTTGAAGAACACCCCGGCGGTCAGCTCGCGGCGGCTGCGCACGCCAGTCTTGTCGAAGATCGACTTCAGGTGGTCCTGCACCGTGTAGGGCGACAGGTGCAGGGTGCGGCCGATCTCGTTCGTGGAGGCCCCGGCCAGGACCAGCCGCACGACGTCCTGCTCCCGCTCGGTCAGGCCGTGCGCGGCCACGACCAGGGGGACGACGTCGGGGGGCCGGGCAGGTTCCATCGTGACGACGACATCGCCCCCGGCCGCGTCGGCCGACGCCAGTGGTGCTGCGTGCAGGACCAGCCATTCGCCACTGGCCAGCCGGATCCGGGTTCGCGGTGCCGCCCGCCGCCGGCCGTCGCGGAAGGCGCGCGTGGCGCTGACCAGGGCAAGCAGCGGCATCGGCAGCTGGTCGGTGTCGGCGGAGCCCAGGTCCGCGAGGTGCTGCAGGGCGGCGGGGGTCGCAGAGCGCACCGTCCCATCCGGGCCGACGATCACCACGGCCGGTCCGTCGGGCCGATCCCGATCCCCGGTGGCCGCCGACGTGACGATCGCGGCGCGCAGCCCACGGGCGACCGTGTCGGACAACCCGGCAATGAAGTCCGCCTCCGCCGGGCTGAACCCGCTCGCGGGGGACCCCCGGTACATCCCGATCAGGCCCCACACCTGGGCGTCGGCGCGGAACGCGGCCCGCAGCTCGTGCCGGATGCCGAAGTGCGGCATGAGGAACTCGCGCCACCGGACGCTGGTCTCCGGGGCACCGCAGGTGTCCAGGTCGAGGACCCCCACGGGCCGGGGTCGAACCGCGACATCGCGGAACAGGTTGACGTCGTCCACCTCGTACTCCAGGTGGGCGAACTCCGCGTCCCGGGAGTCGCCGAGGTCGATGTGGTACCTGCCGGTGAGCAGCCCGGTCGCCGGGTCGCTGGTCGCCAGGCACACCGCGTCGTAGGGCACGGCCTCGCGCAGCAGGTCCAGGACGGATTCGGCGTACTCGGCCACCCCGAGCCCGGCGGTCGTCGACACCTCGACCCGCTGGCGCACCTTCTCAGCATGCGTGCTGGACACCGCCCCATTGTGGGACAGGGCGCCACCCCGAGTACACCCCAGAGTTCTGGGGTCCGAGGAACCCGGGTTTCTGGGATGGCGCCCCCCCGGCGTGCGCTGCGACGCTCGTCGTGCCTGCCCCGTCGTCGCGGGCACGAGACGAGGAGAATCCCATGACCGCCCCCACCGGAACCCAGCCCCTCGGCGCCCCTGCGCTGGCCGACCTCCATCCCCGCGTGCGCGGCCGCGTCCTGCTTCCCGGAGCCGAGGGCTTCGCTGCCGCGGCCACGCCGTGGAACGTCGCCGTCCCGCAGCGGCCCGCCGCCGTGGTCGAGGTGGCCGATGCGTCCGACGTGGTCGAGGTGGTGCGCTTCTGCCGCGTTCACGGTCTTCGGGTGTCGGCCCAGCCCGGTGGACACGGTGCCACCGAGGCGCTGTCCGGGACGGTCCTTCTGCGCACCGGCGCGCTGGACGAGGTGTGGGTCGATGCGGACGCACGCGTGGCCCGGGTCGGTGCAGGGGTGAAGTGGGGTGCCCTGCTCGAGTCGCTCGCCGGAACCGGCCTGATCGCGTTGGCTGGGTCCAACCCGGACGTGTCGGTCGTGGGCTACCTGCTCGGCGGTGGGTTGTCGTGGTTCTCCCGCCGCTACGGTGTCGCCGCCCGATCCCTGCGCGCGGTGGAGCTCGTGGACGGCACGGGGACGCACCGATGGGTGACGGAGGAGTCCGACCCCGACCTGATGTGGGCCCTGCGCGGCGGCGGTGGGGAGTTCGGGATCGTGACGCGGGTCGAGGTCGCGCTGCAGGACGAGCCCGAGCTGCACGGCGGCAAGCTCATGTTCCCCGTCTCCGATGCGCCGAGCGTGCTGGCTGCGTTCACCGAGGTGACCGCGGGCGCCCCGAGCGGGCTGACCTGCTGGGCCACGCTGATGCACTTCCCCGACGTCGCTGACCTCCCCGAGCCGGTGCGCGGCAAGTCCTTCGCGACCGTGGACGTGACCTGGTTGGGCCCGGCTGAGCAGGCCGAGGCGTTCCTCGCCCCGCTCCGCGCGGCCGGCACGGTCGTGTCCGACTCGTTCGCCGCGGTGTCGATCGACAGGCTGGGAGACGTCGCCGCGGAGCCGACCTCGCCGACTCCCGCGATCGACTGGTCCGCAGTTCTCGCCCGGTTCGACGCTCGCGGGATCACTCGGCTGCTCGACGCGGTCGGAGATCCGGGACGCACCGCGCTGAACGTCATCCAGATCCGTCACCTCGGCGGTGCGCTGAAGGTGCCGTCGGAGGGCATCGGGGGGGCCACCGACACGGTCGGGGGCGACTACCTTGTGTTCGCCTTCGGCATCCCCGCGGTGCCAGAACTCGTCGAGCCGATCCGCGGGTCCATCCAGACGCTGGCCGCAGCCTGCGCCCCGGATGTCTCAGGGCGCGGCACGCTGACATTCCTGGGCTCCGGCATGCCGCGCTCGTCGGTCCATGACGACGCCGTCGTGGACCGGCTGCGCGCAGTCAAGGGCCGGGTCGACCCGTACGGGATCATCTGCGGCAACCACCCGCTCGACTGACTGCCGCCACACGGGACAGCACCCGGGAAGAGGGCCACCGCAGGTTGCGCTTCCCAGCACAGGGCGAAGCCCCTCACGACGGGGGAGACATGAGGGGCTTCGCTGTGGCCAGGGGCGGGGTCGAACCGCCGACCTTCCGATTTTCAGTCGGACGCTCGTACCAACTGAGCTACCTGGCCGGGCGGTTCCGAGGAACCGGGAACCGGTGTACTTCAGCGACCCCGACGGGACTCGAACCCGCGACCTCCGCCGTGACAGGGCGGCGCGCTAACCAACTGCGCTACGGGGCCCTGCGTTGCCGCGAGGCCGTTGTGCTCCTCGGTCCGCGGACCGAGGTCGTACCCACCAACCCGATGGGCTGGACGTAGCCCCAACGGGATTCGAACCCGTGCTACCGCCTTGAAAGGGCGGCGTCCTGGGCCACTAGACGATGGGGCCGGGACTGCTTGCCGTACCGACCCTGACCGGCGGTCGGGGACGGCGATAAGCATACGGGAGGCCCCAGTGATTTCCCAATTCGCCCCGGGCAGGTGCACTCTCACCGGGACGGCAGGACGCCGGTGGGCGTCGGGATTGCCCATGGGGCAAGATGAATGACGCTCCGCGGGCCGTCTGGACGCGCAGCGACCGTGACACGAGGAGTGCGAGATGAGTGATCGCCTGAGCCCGCTGGACGTGTCCTTCCTCTACATGGAGGAGCTGACGACCCCGATGCACGTCGGCGGCGTGGCGATCTTCGAGGTGCCCGACGGCGGGTTCGACTACGAGCGCCTCGTGCGCCTGATCCGCGACCGGATCGCACTGGTCCCCCGCTACCGCCAGCGCGTGCGCTGGGTGCCCGGTCACCTGGCGAACCCGGTCTGGGTGGACGACGAGCAGTTCGACGTCACCTACCACGTGCGTCGCTCCGCACTGCCGCGGCCGGGCACCGACGACCAGCTCAACGACCTCGTCGCGCGGATCATGAGCCGTCCGCTGGACCGGGCCCGCCCGCTGTGGGAGATGTACCTGGTCGAGGGGCTCGAGGACGACCGCTTCGCGATCCTCACCAAGACCCACCACGCCATGGTCGATGGAGCCGCGGCGGTGGACATCGGGCAGGTCATCCTGGATGCCAGCCCCGAGCCGCGCGACGTGCCGCCGGACAACTGGCGCCCGCTGCGCGAGCCGTCCTCGGTGGAGCTCGTGGCCGGGGCGGTCAACGAGATCGCACGCTCCCCCAAGGCCGTGGTCGACACGGTCCGCACGGGCCTGATCGACGTGCAGGAGACCGTCGGCCAGGTCGGCCGGAGCCTCGTGGGGCTCGCGGCCGCCGCGCGCACGATGGCCCGTCCGGCCAGCTCCAGCCCGCTGAACGTGTCCATCGGCGGCGCCCGGCGCTACGCCACCACGGAGACCGACCTGGAGAAGCTCAAGCGGATCAAGCGCGCCCACGGCGGGACCATCAACGACATCGTGCTCACGATCCTCGCCGGTGCCCTGCGGGCCTGGATGCTCACACGGGCCGAGCCGGTCACGACCAGCAGCTCGATCCGGGCGATGGTCCCGGTCAGCGTGCGCACGCCGGGGGACAGCTCGGGCAACCAGATCGCGGCGTTCCTGTGCGACCTGCCCATCGGGGAGCCCGACCCGGTGATCCGGCTGCAGCGCGTGCGCTTCGAGATGGACATGCTCAAGGAGACCGGCCAGATGCTGGGCGCGACCGCCCTGGTCGGGGTGGCGTCGTTCACCCCGCCGACGGTGCACTCGTTGGGGGCCCGGGTCGTGTCGGGGCTCTCGCGGCGGGTGTACAACGTGGTGATCACCAACGTCCCCGGCCCGCAGTTCCCGCTCTACGCCGGCGGGGCGCTCATGCTGGCCGCGTACCCCGTGGTCCCCCTGGCCCGCGGCCAGGCCGTGTCCATCGGGCTGACGTCCTACGACGGGGGCGTCTACTTCGGCCTGAACGCCGACCGCGAGGGGCTTCCCGACGTCGAGGTCCTGGCCCAGTGCATCGACGACGCGATCGAGGAGATGCTGGCCACGGTGACCGTCAGCGGGAAGGCTCGGCGGCCGAGAAAGCCCACTGCGTAGGGATTCCCGACCCCGCGCGACGATGCGATACCCGGGGGCGTACTCTGTGCGCACTCCTCTGCGCTGGTGGATCCGGCGCGTCGAGGACCCACTGAGGACCCACTGAGGACCCGTCGAGGAGGTGTGCGCCCATGGCGTCTGTCGAGCGTCCGATCAGGCGCGGGCTTGTGCTCGGCGGCGGCGGCGTGCTCGGTGGGGCCTGGGCGGTGGGCGCCCTTGCGGCGCTGAAGGCAGTCCACGGGTTCGAGCCGCGGGACGCCGAGATCATCGTCGGCACGTCTGCGGGGTCGGTGATCGCCGCCCTGCTCGGCGCGGGCGCCACGGTCGAGGAGCTCGCGGCCCAGGAGCGTGGGGACAAGGTCCTCACGGGTCCGATCGCGGGCTTCAGCTGGGACATCCAGGCCGTGACCGGGGGATCGCGTCCCGGCCGGCCCAAGCTCGAGCCGGGCTCCCGCGCCCTGATGCGCACGGGCCTGAACCGGTTCCGGATGCGGCGCATGCCCCCGACGGCCTTCCTCTCCGCCTTCCTTCCCACCGGCTCCAAGACGCTGGACCGGGTCGCCCACCTGGTCGAGGGGTTCACCCCCATCGGCGAGTGGTCCCCGCACCCGAACCTGTGGATCGTGACCATGGACTACGCGACCGGGACTCGCGTGGTCTTCGGCCAGCCGACCGCACCCGAGGCGCCGCTGTCGCTGGCCGTGCAGGCCTCCTGCTCGATCCCCGCCTGGTACACCCCCGTGGAGATCGGCGGGCGGCGCTACGTCGACGGCGGGGCATGGTCGGCGACGTCGGTGGACCTGCTGGCCGGCATGGGCCTCGACGAGGTCTACGTCATCGCCCCGATGGTCAGCTTCCACATGGACCGTCCCGACCACCTGCTCGCCCGCCTCGAGCGGACCTGGCGGGTCCAGGTCACCAAGCGCTGCCTGAACGAGGTCGAGAAGGTGCGCGCCGGGGGCACGGACGTGACCGTCCTGGGGCCGGGTGCCGAGGACCTGGCAGCCATCGGCGGCAACCTGATGGACTTCGAGAAGCGGATCCACGTCCTCGAGACCTCGATCCGCACGTCCATCGATGCCCTGCGCGACCCCGACCACCTGGGCCCCGACCACCTCGCGTCGGTCGGCTGATGCGGGCCTACATCCCGGTGGGCTGGCCAGAGCTGGCGGTCCTCCACGACACCGGTGGCCTGCAGGGACCGCTGCGGGCGTGCGCTGTCGACCCGGCGTGGCGGGCCGGGTCGCCGGACGTGGACGAGGAGGAGTGGGAGTTCGAGGCGCAGCTGGCTGCGGCGGAGGCCCTCGCAGACGTCGACGGCGGGGTGGTCCTGGCGGTGGACGTCGAGGAGCCCGCGGGCGAGCCCGAGGATGGATGGGTGACCCTCGAGGGCCCGGTCAGTCGCCGCGACGTCGCCGCCGTGCTGACCTCGGACCTCGCCTGGTTCGGCGCCCAGGAGATCCCGGGCCTGCTGGAGCGCTGAGCCTGCGCTGAGCCCCTCGCAGGTCAGAACTGCTTGGCCAGCGCCGAGGTGGCGCCCTTCAGGGTGTCCTTCACGGTCTTCTTCTGCACGAACCCGGGCAGCGGGAGCGAGGTGTCGACGGTCAGGGCCATCGTGGCCTCGGTCCGACCGTCCTTGTCGACCAAGGTCCAGGAGCCGGTCTGCGCCTTCTGCACCCTGGTGGCGGACACGAGGCTCCAGGAGAACCCCGAGTCGTTGTGGGTGTAGTCCAGCTGGAACTCGTCCTTGGCGACCTTCACGTCGTTGACCAGGCGCGCACGGGTGGGCCGACCCGCCTCGTCGCGGTCGAGGACCTCGGAGTCGGTGTTCCCGGGGAACCAGTTCTTCTGGTTGTCGATGTCCAGCAGGAAGGCGAGGACCTCGGCGACGGGAGCGTTGACGGTGACGTTCAGGGACTCAGAGACAGCCATGGCCGGAACCGTATCGGCCGGCGCATCGGCGAGGCGCGCCAGGTGGGCAGCGTCGCCGGGGCGTGGCTACTCGGTGAACCACCGGGGGGCGATCTGCTGCTCCTTGCGCAGGGCCCGCATGAACTGCTCGCCCACCACGTGCTCGATCTTCCCGCCCACGATGGGGACATGGGCCTTCGCGTGGATCACGACCCGGATCACCGATCCCTCCCCCTTCGCGTGCAGCTCGATGGTCCCGTACACCTCCATCGGGGCACCGCCGAACGAGGCCTTCACCGTGCCGTGCCGCGATCCGTCGGTCTCCGGGTGCGACCACGTGTGCACCTCGTCGATCTGGATCGAGTCACCGACGAACTTGCGGGCGGCCGAGGGGATCTCGGCGGGCAGCTTGCGCGAGGAGCTGATCGTCACGTGGGAGCCGTCCTCCACGACGTCCGCCGAGACGTCGAAGGCGGCCATGTGCTCGTGCTTCCAGACGACGTAGTGCGGGTCGGACTGGGCTGCGAACACGACGTCGGGAGCGGCATCGAAGTGGATGTCGCCGGCGAACCGCTTGGCCATGGGTGCTCCTTGTTCGGCGATCGGCCCGCGCGGGGCCGACGACTGGACTAGCAGGACTATAGGCCCGGGAGGGCCATCGACCCGGTCTGGTGCGAGCGACGGAGATGCTGGCCCGGTCGACGGGGCGGGGGCGGCAGTGCGAGGGTGGGATGTTGGTCGCATCAGGAGAGGAACAGGCCGTGGGCGTCGGGTTCGCCGAGTGGTACAGCTGGTCGTCAGCGCGTGACGAGCGACTCGCGTCGGTGTTCTACCGGCATGTGGACCCCGGCGACGTCGCCGACCGCGACCCGGAGGCCGTCGTCGGCGCCGTGACCCATCTGATCGACCTCGCCCGGCATCGCGAGCCCCAGAAGGCCGTCGTCCGGGCGGTCAATCCCACGGTCGCGGACAACGGGTGGACGTGCGGACGCACCGTGGTCAGCATCGTCACCGATGACATGCCGTTCCTGGTCGACTCGGTGAGCGCCGAGCTCAACCGGCTGGGGGTGGGCATCCACCTCGTGGTCCACCCGATCGTCGCGGTGACCCGTGATGAGGCCGGCCTGCTGCTGCGCGCCGACCCGCCGGGGACGGGCACCGATGCGGAGCCGACCCTGCCCGAGGAGGACGCGGTCGGCAGCCTCGAGTCGTGGATGCACATCGAGGTCGACTGGCAGCCCGACGCCGCCGCGCTGACCGCGATCGAGGAGAACCTGCAGCGGATCCTCGGCGACGTCCGCCGCGCGGTGCAGGACTGGCCGCGCATGGTGGCCGAGGCGCGCGGGCTGGCGGCGCAGCTGGTCGCCCAGCCTCCCCGAGGGGTCTCCGCTGACCAGGTCAGCGAGGTGATCCACCTGCTCAACTGGCTGGCCGACGACCACTTCACCTTCCTCGGGTACCGGCAGTACCGACTGACCGGGCAGGAGGGCGGGTCGGCCGAGCTCATGCTGGTCGAGGAGCCCGGGAGCGGGCTGGGCCTGCTGCGCTCGGATCGCCGCGAGTCCGCCTCGTTCTCCGAGCTGCCCCCGACGGTCCGGATGAAGGCGCTCGAGCCCCGGCTGCTCATCGTCACCAAGGCGAACCGCCGCTCCACCGTGCACCGTCCGGTGTACCTCGACTACGTCGGGGTGAAGATGTTCGACCGGGCCGGACGCGTCGTGGGCGAGCACCGCTTCATCGGGCTCTTCTCCGCCTCGGCCTACACCCAGACCGTCGCGGGCATCCCCGTGATCGACCGGAAGGTCCGACGGGTCCGGGAGGTGCTCGGATTCGGCCGGGGCTCGCACGGCGGCCGGGACCTGATGGCCTTCCTGGAGACGTTCCCCCGCGATGAGCTGTTCGCGATCGACATCGACGAGCTGACCACCATGGCCGAGGCGGCACTGAACCTCAAGGAGCGCCGGGCCACGCGCCTGTTCCTCCGGCGCGACACCTATGAGCGGTTCCTGTCGGCCCTGGTGTACCTGCCGCGCGACCGCTACACGACCGACGTGCGCCTGAAGATCCAGGCGGTCCTGATGGAGGCCGTCGGTGGGGTCAGCGTCGACTACACCGCCCGGGTCACCGAGTCCGTGCTGGCCCGGCTGCACATCGTGGTCCGGGTGGCGCGCGGCCAGTCGGTCCCCGAGGTCGATGCCGAGGCCCTCGAGGCCCGGATCGCCGAGGTGGTCCTGTCCTGGGACGACGAGCTGTCGCTGGCCCTCGTGGCCGCCTCCTCGGAGGCCAGCGCACATGCGCTGCTGAGCCGATACCCGCAGGGATTCCCGCAGGCCTACCGTGCCGTCACGTCCGCCGCCGAGGCCGTGGCCGACCTGTCCGAGATCGAGCAGCTGACCCCCGAGGAGCCGCTGCGGGTCTCCCTGCAGCAGGCCGCCGAGTCCAGTGGCGAGCAGGCCAACGCCCGGCTGAAGCTGTACTCCCTGACCGACATCTCGCTGGCCGAGGTGCTGCCGGTGCTGTCCAGCCTGGGTGTCCAGGTGGTCACCGAGCAGCCCTTCCGCCTGGTGCGGTCGAACGCCCAGGGATCCGGGGGGGCGTTCATCTTCGACTTCGGCCTGCACGCGAGCGGCTCAGCGCGGCTCGGCGGAGTGCGGCGGATGTGGGAGCAGGCCTTCCTGGCCTGCTGGACCGGCCACGCCGAGGCCGACGGCTTCAACGGGCTGGTCGCCGAGGCGGGCCTGGACTGGAGGCGGATCTCGGTGCTCCGCGCCTACGCGCGCTACCTGCGCCAGACCGGGTCGGCCTTCAGCGGCGCCTACATCGAGAATGCGACGCTGGCCAACCCCAAGATCGCCAGCCTCCTGGTCCAGCTGTTCCATGCACGCTTCGACCCCGACCTGGTCGCGGACCGTGCGGTGCGCGCCGACGAGCTGCGCACGCAGATCACCCGGGCGCTGGACGACGTGGCCAGCCTCGACCAGGACCGGATCCTGCGCTCGTTCCTCGACCTGATCCGCGCCTCCCTGCGCACGAACCACTTCCAGCCCGACCGCCCGGCGCTGGCGATCAAGCTCGAGCCCGCGCACATCCGCGAGCTCCCCGAGCCGCGGCCGAAGTACGAGATCTGGGTCTGCTCGCCGCGGGTGGAGGGCGTGCACCTGCGGTTCGGCAAGGTGGCCCGAGGTGGCCTGCGCTGGTCGGACCGACGGGAGGACTTCCGCACCGAGGTCCTGGGCCTGGTCAAGGCCCAGGCCGTCAAGAACGCAGTCATCGTCCCGGTCGGCGCCAAGGGCGGCTTCTACGCCAAGGCGCTGCCGGACCCGGCGCTGGACCGCGACGCCTGGATGGCCGAGGGCATCGGTGCCTACAAGGTGTTCGTCGGCTCGCTGCTCGACCTCACCGACAACCTCGTCGGCCACGAGGTCGTGCCGCCGGAGCGCGTCGTGCGCCACGACGGTGACGACCCGTACCTCGTCGTGGCCGCGGACAAGGGGACGGCGACGTTCTCCGACATCGCCAACGGCGTCGCCGCCGAGTACGGCTTCTGGCTGGGTGATGCGTTCGCCTCCGGTGGATCGGCGGGCTATGACCACAAGGCGATGGGGATCACCGCGCGCGGGGCCTGGGAGTCGGTCCGGGCGCACTTCCGCGTCGTCGGCCCGGACATCGACGCCACGACCTTCACGGCCGTCGGCATCGGCGACATGAGCGGGGACGTGTTCGGCAACGGGATGCTGCTGTCGAAGAACCTGCGTCTCGTGGCCGCCTTCGACCACCGGCACATCTTCGTGGACCCGGACCCGGATCCCGCGGTGTCCTTCGCCGAGCGCACGCGCCTCTTCGAGCTGCCGCGCTCCTCGTGGGCGGACTACTCGGTCACCCTCATCTCGCCGGGTGGCGGGGTGTACCCGCGCACGGCGAAGTCGATCCCGATCAGCGCCCGGGCCGCCGAGGTCCTCGGGATCGCCGAGGGGGCGACGGCAATGGCGCCCAACGACCTGCTGCGCGCGATCCTCACGGCACCGGTCGACCTGCTGTGGAACGGCGGGATCGGCACCTACGTCAAGGCGTCCACCGAGTCCCACGCCGATGTCGGGGACCGCGCCAACGACGCGATCCGGGTCAACGGGTCCGACCTGCGCGCCCGGGTCGTCGGCGAGGGCGGCAACCTGGGCCTGACCCAGCGCGGTCGGATCGAGGCCGCCCGGGCCGGGGTGGCCCTCAACACCGACGCGATCGACAACTCCGCGGGCGTGGACACCTCCGACCACGAGGTGAACATCAAGATCCTGCTCGACCGGGTGGCTGCGGCCGGCGACCTGGACCCCGCCGAGCGTGACCCCCTGCTGCAGTCGATGACCGACGAGGTCGCCGCCAGGGTGCTCCAGGACAACGTCGACCAGAACATCCTGCTCACGTTCGAGGCCCACCATGGGCCGGCGATGGTCCCTGCGCTCGGGCGGCTCATCCGCAGCCTCGAACGGACAGCCGGGCTCGACCGTGGGTTGGAGGCGCTGCCCGGTGACTCCGCCCTCGCGGCGATGGCCCTCGAGGGCCGCGGCCTCACCAAGCCCGAGCTGGCGGTGCTCGTCGCCTACACGAAGCTCGATCTCAAGGACGCGCTGCTCGAGTCGTCGGTCCCCGACGAGGGCTTCACGTCGCCCTGGCTGTCCGGGTACTTCCCCGAGGTGCTGGCGCAGCGCTTCGCCGATCACATGGACTCCCATCCGCTGCGCCGCCAGATCATCACCACGGGGCTGGTCAACGAGCTGGTCAACCGCGGCGGGATCACCTACGCCATGCGCGCGACGGAGGAGTCCGGTGCCGGTCCGGCGGAGATCGCCCGTGCCTTCACGGTGACGTGTGGGGTGTTCGCACTGCCCGACCTGTGGGACCGCATCGACTCCCATGGCGGGGTGGTGCCCACGGCGGCCCTGAACTCGCTGCGCAGCGAGGTGCAGCGCCTGCTGGACCGCTCGACCCGCTGGCTGCTCCAGACCCGCGGCGGGACGCTGGACGTGCCCGGGGAGATCGAGCGGTTCCGCGCCGCGGTCGCCGGCCTGGCAGGGCACATCCCGGAGCTCCTGATCGGGGTCGAGCGGGAGCGCCTGGACCGGCGCGTCTCGGACTTCGTCGCGGCCGGCGCACCGGCTGACCTGTCGGCGGAGGTGGCCGCCCTGCTGGACGTGTTCTCCCTGCTGGACATCGTGGAGGTGTCCCTGCGCACGGGGGAGGACCCCGCGACCGTGGCGCGGCTCTACTTCACGATCTCCGAGCGCTATGAGGTGGACCGTTTCCTGGGGCGGATCACCGCCCTGCCCCGTGGCGACAGGTGGTCCTCGCTGGCCCGTTCGGCCCTGCGCAGCGACCTGTACGGGGCGCTGGCGCTGCTGACCTCCCGGGTGGTCCGCGCGACCCCCGACGGTGGCGAGCCGATCGACCGGGTCACGGCGTGGGAGGAGCGCTACGCGGAGGGCTTGGGCCGTGCCCAGGCGACCCTGGCCGAGATCGGCGCCCAGGAGTCCTTCGACCTGGCGACCCTCTCGGTGGCCCTCCGAGTGATCCGCACCCTGGCCAGCCAGGGCGGCTGACCCCCCACCGCCACCGCCCACCCCCGCCACCCCCCCACCCCCCACCCCCCGCCCCGCTCCACGCCCCGCCGCCCGGCCCGCCCGGACCGGCACACCCTCCAGTTGGGTTCAGAGCCTCCAGTTGGGTTCAGAGCCTCCAGGCCGGGCGGGAGGGTCTGAACGCAATGGGAGGGTTTGCGGGCGGAGGGGGTTCCGTGGCGCCGGTAGGCTGCATGTCCATGGCACTTGACTTCCCGGCGGCTGTTTCCGAGCTGGAGACCACCCTGTCCAGCATCGAGGAGGTGCTGGACCTCCCGGCGATGCGCTCGGAGGTCGTCGAGCTCGAGGCGCAGGCCTCGGCGCCCGACCTCTGGGACGACCCGGCCGCGGCCCAGAAGGTCACCTCGCGGCTGTCCTTCGTCCAGGGCGAGCTGCGCAAGGTCTCCGCACTGCGCCAGCGCCTCGACGACCTGCCGATCCTCGTCGAGCTGGCCGAGGGGGAGGCGGACGCGGACTCGCTGGCCGAGGCGGAGAAGGAGCTCGGTGACCTGCAGAGGGCGGTGGCCGAGCTCGAGGTCCGCACGCTGCTGGCCGGCGAGTTCGACGTGCGTGAGGCCCTCGTCACGATCCGCTCTGAGGCCGGTGGCGTCGATGCGGCCGACTGGGCCGAGATGCTGCTGCGGATGTACACCCGCTACTGCGAGCGCCACGACTGGGCCTACGAGGTGTACGACATCTCCTACGCGGAGGAGGCGGGGATCAAGTCGGCGACCTTCGCGGTCAAGGCGCCCTATGCCTACGGGACGCTGTCGGTCGAGCAGGGCACCCACCGGCTCGTGCGGATCTCGCCGTTCGACAACCAGGGTCGGCGCCAGACCTCCTTCGCCGCCGTCGAGGTCCTCCCGGTCACGGAGCAGACCGACCACATGGACATCCCCGAGAACGAGATCCGGGTCGACGTGTTCCGCTCGTCGGGCCCGGGCGGGCAGAGCGTGAACACGACCGACTCCGCCGTGCGCATGACCCACATCCCGACCGGCATCGTGGTGTCCTGCCAGAACGAGAAGTCCCAGATCCAGAACCGTGCGGCTGCGCTGCGCGTGCTCGAGGCCCGGCTGCTGGAGCGCCGGCGGATCGAGGAGCGCGCGGCGATGGACGCCCTGAAGACCGACACGTCCGGCTCGTGGGGCAACCAGATGCGCTCCTACGTGCTGCACCCGTACCAGATGGTCAAGGACCTGCGCACCGAGTACGAGACCGGCAACACCTCCGCCGTGCTCGACGGGGAGATCGACGAGTTCATCGAGGCGGGGATCCGCTGGCGTCGACAGGCGCCCGTGGCATGACCGGCCCGCAGCCGCTGCCCCCGGACGCGATCCTGCTGCACCTGGGATTCCACAAGACCGGGACCACCGCGCTGCAGTCAGCCTTCGCGGCGAGCCGACCGGCCCTGCTCGAGCACGGCGTGCTCTATCCGGGGCGGCGACGCTCGCACCACCCGGCGGCGATGGCGATGACCCAGCGGACGTGGGGGGTGGGCCGGGAGGGCGGCTGGGATCCCGATCCGCGGGACTGGGATCGGCTGGCCAGAGCCGCCACCCGGCACCCGGGACGGGTGCTGATCTCCAGCGAGAGCTTCGCCCTGACCCCCGACGAGGCAGCCGCCCGGATGGTGGCCGACCTCGGAGCGGATCGGGTGCACGTGGCGTTCACGATGCGTCCGATGGCCGCCCTGCTGAGCTCGTCGTGGCAGCAGTACCTGAAGTCCGGCTGGACCACGACCTATGAGCAGTGGCTGGACCAGGTCATCGCCGAGCTGGAGCCGGGGGCCCGCCGCTCGGGATTCTGGCTGCGCAACGACTATGCCGCGATCGTGGGCCGCTGGGCCGGGCTCGTCGGCGCGCAGCGGGTGCACCTCGTCTGCCTGGACGGGTCGGATCGGGGGTTCCTGCTGCGGACGTTCCGGGCGCTGCTCGACCTGCCGGAGGGCGTCCCGGACGAGCAGGCCGCGGACTCCAACCGGTCGATGACCGCCGCGGAGGCCGAGCTGCTGCGCTCGCTGAACGAGGTCACCGCCGACTGGGACTGGCCCACCTACCAGCGGACGATCCGCACCGGTGCGGCGGCCGGCATGGTCGAGAGCCGTCGGCCCGACCCCCATGAGGCCCCGATCGTCACCCCACCGGAGGTCCTGGCCCGGGTGGCGCGGCACGGCCGCGAGGTGGCCGCCGAGCTGCAGGGACTGGGGGCGGTGGTCCACGGCGACCTCGGCGTCCTCGGCCAGGACGTGCCCGCGAGCCCTGGGGTCTCGGACTCCGTCGCTGACCTGCCCATCGACGCGGCGGTGGCGTCCGTCCTCGGTGCCATCCGGGGCGCGCAGCGGCAGGCGGCGGAGGCCGCCACGAAGGCCGCGGCAGCCCAGGAGGCGGTGGTGGGCGCCGCCGCACCGGAGCCGACGACCAGGGAGCTCGCGGGTCAGCTCTCCGGGCGGATCCGGCGCGCGACCCGCCGCCGCCTGGCCCCGCGGCGTCGCCGTGGCCTGCACCCCGACGGGCAGGCCCGCCCGTAGACTGGCGCCGGCCGGGGGACCCACCGCCGGCCATCGCCGTCATTCGCCTGGGAGGTGTGCGTGATCCGCTTCGCGAACGTCACCAAGCACTACCCCACGCAGATGCGTCCCGCGCTGGATGACGTGAGCCTGGAGATCGCCAAGGGGGAGTTCGCGTTCCTCGTGGGGGCGTCCGGCTCGGGGAAGTCCACCTTCCTGCGGCTGGTGCTCCGCGAGGACCGTCCGACCTCCGGCGGGGTCTACGTGGCGGGCAAGGACCTCAGCCGGATGCCGAACTGGAAGGTGCCGCACCTGCGCCGCCAGATCGGTGCGGTGTTCCAGGACTTCCGGCTGCTGCCGAACAAGACCGTGTACCAGAACGTGGCGTTCGCGCTGCAGGTCATCGGTCGGCCCAGTGCCCACATCCGCAAGGTGGTTCCCGAGGTCCTCGACCTCGTGGGCCTGGCGGGCAAGGAGGGCCGCTACCCCGACGAGCTCTCCGGCGGGGAGCAGCAGCGCGTGGCCGTGGCCAGGGCGTTCGTCAACCGCCCGATGATCCTGATCGCCGACGAGCCCACCGGCAACCTCGACCCCGCCACCAGCGTGGGCATCATGCGACTGCTCGACCGGATCAACCGGACCGGGACGACCGTCGTGATGGCCACCCATGACGCCGCCGTCGTCGACCAGATGCGCAAGCGCGTCATCGAGCTCGAGAACGGCACCGTCGTGCGCGACCAGTCCCGCGGCGTGTACGGAGTCTCCCGATGATCGCGACTCACCCGCACGGGGGTTCCCCGATGATCGCGACCGACCCGCACGGGGGCTCGCCATGCGGGTGAGGTTCGTCCTGGGCGAGGTGTTCACCGGGATCCGGCGCAACCTGACGATGACGATCGCGGTGATCATCACCGTGGCCGTGTCACTGGCCCTCTTCGGCGCCGGGCTCATGGTGCGCTCCCAGGTCGACCTCATGAAGGACTACTGGTACGACAAGGTCCAGGTGTCGATCTACCTCTGCGGGTCGACCTCCGAGGTCATCTCCTGCGCCGAGGGCCCGGTCACCCAGGCCCAGCGCGAGTTGATCCGCGGCGACCTCGAGTCGCTGAAGCCGCTGGTCGAGGAGGTCTACTACGAGTCCTCGGCCGAGGCCTTCGAGCGGTTCTCCGAGCAGTTCAAGGACGCCCCGATCCTGTCCAACATCACCCCGGACCAGATGCCCGAGTCGTTCCGGGTGAAGCTCTCGGACCCGACCAAGTACGACGTGGTGGCCAGTGCGTTCATCGGACGGCCCGGGATCGACTCCGTGAACGACCAGCGGCGCGTCCTCGACAAGCTGTTCGCCATCCTCAACGGGTTCCAGACCGGGGCCCTGGTCATCGCCGGGATGATGCTGCTCGCGACGGTGCTCCTGGTGGCCAACACGATCCGCGTGGCCGCCTTCTCCCGGCGCCGGGAGACCGGGATCATGCGGCTGGTCGGTGCCTCCAACTTCTACATCCAGCTGCCGTTCCTGCTCGAGGCCGCCCTGGCGGCCATGGTGGGTGCGATGGTCGCGATCGGGTTGCTGGCGATGCTCAAGGCAGTCCTGGTCGACGGGGTGCTGACACCCAGCTTCCAGTTCACGAACTTCGTCGGGTGGGACGTCTGGGCCCAGGTCTCCGTGGTCGTGTTCCTCACGGGCGTGACCCTGGCGTCGGTGGCCGCCCTCATCACCCTTCGTCGGTACCTGCGGGTCTGAGGCGGACTCAGGATCCGGTACGTACGCGGTCGATGACGTGGACAGGACGCCATCGCGCGGTACTCTGGAAGGCACGCCCGCACGCGCGGGCGCATGAGGCATGAGGGGTGGGCAGATGCGGACGAAACGGGCAGTGGCCCTCGCCGCCTCCGTCATGCTCGCCCTCGGGGTCGCCTCCCTCGGCCCGGCCACGGCCGACACCGAGGAGGACAAGGCGAAGGTCGACGCCGCCGTCGCTGCGGCCGGTGACGACCTGAGGGCCGCCAACGCCGAGGTGGAGAAGGCCATCAAGGACCTCCAGGAGGTCCGCACCCTGCTGCCCGCCGCGCGCCAGGAGCTCGCCGACGCGCGGGCTGAGGCGACCGTCGCGGAGGAGGCCGACCGCGCTGCCCAGGCCGAGCTCGAGCAGGCCACGGCCGCCGCCATCCGCGCCGAGCAGGAGCGCGCGGAGGTCGAGTTCCAGATCCAGGACCTGCAGAGCCGGGTGGGCAACCTCGCCCGCGCGGTCTACCAGAACGGCGCGTTCGCCGACTTCGACCTGCTGATCACCGCGAGCTCCCCGTCCGAGCTGTCCGATCGGGCCCAGGCCATCGATGCGGTGTCCCGGGCCAACAACCAGACGCTGGCGAAGATGGCCGGCATCCGTGCCGAGCTGGCACTCAAGGAGGCCCGGCTCGAGGTGCTGCGCCAGCAGGTCGACGAACAGCGTCAGCGTGCCGCGATCGCCCTGGCGGAGGCCAACATCGCCCGCGACCGGGCTGCGGCCGCCAAGCTCAAGGTGGACCTGCTCGTCGCCCAGAAGGCCACCGCGCTGGATGTGGCCGCCTCCGAGCGCGCGAAGGTCCTCAAGCAGTACAAGTCGGTGCAGGCCGAGCAGCAGCGGATCGCCGCGCTGCTGGCCAAGCAGGCGGCGGCTGAGGCCGCCCGGCTGGCCAGCGGCGGCACCCTGAGCTTCAATCCGACCAGCGCGGACGGCTTCCAGTGGCCCCTGGACGGCGAGGCCAGGGTCGGGCAGGGGGTGGGGCCACGCGTCCACCCCGTCTACGGCTACCGCTCGTGCCACACCGGCGTGGACCAGGGCGCCCCGAGCGGCACCCCGATCCGCTCCGCGGCTGCCGGGATCGTCGTCATCAACGCCACCGGCGGTCCGTACGGCAACCACACGCTGATCTCCCACGGCAACGGGCTGTTCTCGATGTACGCCCACCAGTCGCGGTTCGGTGCCGAGGAGGGACAGACGGTCAAGCGCGGCGACGTCATCGGGTACGTCGGCTCCACCGGGTACTCCACCGGGCCGCACCTGCACTTCGAGATCCACGTTGGGGGCGTGCCCTACGACCCGCTGGGCTGGTTCGGCGCGAAGAAGGAACCGGTTCGCTGCTGATGCCGCGGGAGCAGGGGCGGCGATTGGTCGCCCAGAACAAGAAGGCTCGCCACGACTACCACATCGACGCGACGTGGGAGGCCGGCATCGTCCTGGTGGGCACCGAGGTGAAGTCCCTGCGGGCCGGCCGCGCCAGCATCGTGGACGCGTTCGCGCAGTTCAGCAACGGGGAGCTGTTCCTGCACGGGCTGCACATCCCGGAGTACGCGCACGGCACCTGGACCAACCACGCACCCCGCCGCGTGCGCAAGCTCCTCATGAAGCGCGCGGAGCTCGAGCGGCTCGAGCGCAAGCTCAAGGAGAGCGGCTACACGCTCGTGCCGCTCTCGCTGTACTTCAAGGACGGGTACGCGAAGGTGGAGATCGCGCTGGCCCGGGGCAAGAAGGCCTACGACAAGCGCCAGACCCTGGCCGAGCGCGACGCCAACCGCGACATCGCCAAGGAGATGGGCCGCCACCTGAAGGGTCGTCGGTAGCAGGCGGCGTCGAGCCCGATGACCGTGGCTCCGCCCGCAGGGCGTTGGCCTATGTCAGGCGGGAGCGCTACTCTGGAGGAGCCGGTTCGCCGGTGACAACTCAACAGGGGGGTGACAGGTTTCGACGTCGGCTGTGATCGACGGGAGAAGCGGGCCGAGGATGGCAGTTATCTCGAGAACGACCTGCCAAAAAACAATTGCGAACAACAACGCAAATGTCGCGCAGCGCGACATGGCCCTCGTGGCCTGAGCTGTAAGCGACCGGTGGACCGGGGGCGTCTCCGCCCCGACTCCGCCGTCATTGAGGAGACTCACCAACCCGCCCGGTAACGGGGTGGGACGGAACACCTAACAGTTGCTGGACCGTGTTACCGCGCAGTGCCACACGAAGCGCGGAGGTCAAGACCACACCAGCGTGGCTGCGCCCGGAGAAGACCCTGAGAGACACCGATGGACCCGGGTTCGATTCCCGGCACCTCCACGCACAACGCATGTGAAGTCCCGGGACATCGTTA
>CAVQQP010000007.1:0-179482 GCA_963714995.1 uncultured Actinomycetes bacterium
CCACCTCGAGCAGCACCTCGGGCGCCGGACGCGCCCGTCGCCTCGCTCACAGCCGCTCCCACCCCTCGAGCATCGCGATCACGCGCAGCATGACCTCGTCGGCGCCACCACCGATCGAGATGAGCCGGGAGTCACGCATGTAGCGGGCGGGCCAGTGCTCCTCCGCGTAGCCCATGCCGCCGTGGAACTGCACGGCGGTGTCGGCGACCTCGCGGGCCAGGCGACCGGTCTTGAACTTGGCGATCGTGGCCATCCGCGTGACGTCCTGGCCAGCGGCGTACCGCTCGGCAGCCGTGTAGTTGTACTCCTGGAGGATGTCGACCTCGGCGGCCAGCTCGGCCAGCCGGAACCGCAGGTACTGGTTGTTGATCAGGGGCTCGCCGAACGCGTGGCGGACCTTGAGGTACTCGCCCGTGCGGACGATCGCCCGGCGCATCGCCGCCGTGGCCATGTAGGCGCCCATCAGCCGCTCGTCCTGGAACTGCGACATCTGCTGCTGGAAGCCCTTGCCGACACGACCGACGGTGTTGGCGACCGGCACCCGGACCTCGTCGAGCACCAGCTCGGCGGTGTCCGACGAGTGGTTGCCCATCTTCTCGATCTTGCGCCCCACGGAGAACCCGGCGGTGTCGGTGGGCACGATGATCTGGCTCATGCCGCGGTATCCGGTGGCCGGCTCCTCACCCGGCTCCACGGTGCGCGCCAACAGGCACAGCCAATCGGCCTGCGTGCCGTTGGTGATCCACATCTTGCGGCCCGTGATGACCCACTCGTCGCCGTCGCGCACCGCCTTCGTGCGGATGCCCGCGACGTCGCTGCCGGCGTCGGGCTCGCTGACCGCGACCGAGGTCACCATCTCGCCGCGCAGCGCGGGGGCGAGGTACTTGAGCTTGAGCTCGTCCGTGCCGTACTTGGCCAGGGCGGGCGTCGACATGGTCGCCTGCACGGCGATGGCCAGCGGGACCCCCGCGACGTCGGCCTTGCCGAGCTCCTCGCCGAGGATCAGGTTGTAGATGTGGTCGGCTCCCTGGCCGCCGAACTCCGGGTCGACCTCGAGGCCGAACAGGCCCAGCTCGCCGGCCTTGGCGAAGACCTCGTGGGCCGGGAAGATCGCGTCGGCCTCCCACTTGTCGGCGTTCGGGTTGATCTCGGTCTCCACGAAGCGCTTGACCATCGCACGGAACTCGCGGTGCTCGGGGGTGAAGGTGATCATTCAGGACTCCTTGCCGGGGGCTGATCGTGGGGCGGAGGGCGGAGCGGGACGGGCTGTGGATCGGGGTGCGGAGGGCCGAGCGGGACGGGCTGTGGGTCGGGGTGCAGGCATGGGCGTGCCGCCCGGCGCACGGGTCCGGCTCGCCGCCGGGATCTGCCCGCCGGCCACGGCGATCCGGGCGGGCATGCCCAGGCCGCGCACCCACAGCTGGGTCAGCGTCCGGGTGGCCACCGCCTCGTCGTGGACCTCGCCGCGGCCCAGCCAGTGCGCCGCGAACCCCTCGACCATCCCGCACAGGGCTGCAGCCGCGGTGTGCGCGTCGAGGTCGGGGGCGGCCAGGCCCTCGTCCTGGAGCTTGCGGATCGCCGCCGCGACACGCGCCACGTGCGTGCGGCGAAGGTCGAGCAGGACGTCGCCGAACCGGGAGTCGCCGGCCGACGCCTCCTGCGCCACCCGAAGCAGCTGGGCGTGACTGCGGTAGCCCTCGAGGTAGGCCCGGTTCGCGGCGTCGACACGGGCGATCGGATCGCGCACGCGGGGCACCGTCATGGCCTCATGGAGGTCGGTGCGCACGGCAGCGAGCACCGCGAGGAGGACGTCCTCCTTGGTGTCGAAGTACGTGTACACGGTGCCGTGCGCGACCCCGGCTGCGTCGGCCAGGTCGCCCATCCGGGTCCCTGCGAAGCCCCGCTCCGCGAAGACCTCACGCGCGGCGGCGACGAGCTTGTCCCGGGTCGCCTGCCCCCGGGCCGTCAGCGGCCTCATGAACCTGACGCTAGCGTCAAGTTGACACGAGCGTCAAGTTCGCCGATGTCGGAGGTGGACCGCGCCAACCTCGCGGGCGTTCCCGTCGAACCCGGGGGGTGATCCACTCCCACGACCCGGCCTCGCGCCCGTTCGGGTGGAAAGGCCGCGTTCCATCGACCTCCTTCCAACCGGAACGGGCGCGAGGTTGACTGCGCGCTGCCCGCGCCCGCCGCCTGCCGCCGGGAATCAACGGGAAGTGGCGCAAGGTTCGCGGGCCGGTCCAGTCAGCGGATGCGTCGGGCGCGCAGGTGCTCGGCCAGCCCCTTGGCCTGGGGATCCAGCGAGGTGGAGTCAGCGACCCCACTGCCGAGCAGCCCGCGGATCACGACGTTGACGGCACGCAGGTTCGGCAGGGGGTACACGTCGACGGGCAGGTCGGCTGCCTCGGGCAGGAGCTCGCGGACCTTGTCCGGGGTCAGCCACTGCTCCAGCCACGCGTAGCGCACAGCCAGGTCCTCGGCACGGAGTCCCGCGCTCGGCCCGACCCCCGGCTCAGGGATCCACACCCCGACGTTCGCGTTCCCCCCCTTGTCGCCCGACCGCGCCCCCACGACATCGCCCAGCACAGTGCCCTCGACGAACCCGAAGCCCGGCGCGGCGTCAGCGGCGTCCGCGGCGTCACCCGACGAATGGCCTGCGGACGCATCGGCCGACCAGGTCGTCGACCCGTCCACCGGTGCGGACTCCGAATCAACGGTCGCCCCGGCCGTGGTGGTGGTCGGGGCCGTGGCGGACAGGACATCGGCCGAGAGGCCCCCGACTCGGGGAGCGGGCGCTGTCGGACCCCCTGCGGAGCCGGGCGGCGCGGCTGCGGGAGTGGCCCCCGGCTCCACCGGCTCGCCGTCCACCGTGACCGCGACCTGCACCTGCGACCGGTCGATCAGGGTCGGCCAGTAGATGCCGTACGCCGTGCCCTCTGCGGGCGGCGCGGTCGGGAACATCCCGGGGTACGCCCCGAGCGCGGACTCCACGACGGCGGTCGTGAACGGCTTGCCCACCTTGCGCTGCTCGAGGTCCTTGACCGTGATCCGCAGGTGGCCCTGCGCGGCAGCGGTCGTGGCCGGATCCTCGGCGGCGACATCCTCGAACGCGACGTGCAGGGCGCTGACGTCCAGGGTGCTGGCCCGGGCCAGGTCACGCGGGCTGGGGGCGGGGCGGCCGAGGTCCGGATCCCCCAGCGCGTCGGCGAGCCCGACACCCGCGACCATGCGCAGCGCCAGGTCGGCCTTGGCGGCGGCGTCCCGGCCGGTGAGCACGAGCGACATGGTGTTGCGGAACCCGGCGAACAGGTTGACCGCCACCTTGAGCTGCTCCGGCGCCGGGGCCCCGCGCACCCCGCTGATGGTCACGCGATCCGGACCGGCCGGGGTCAGCACGATCGTGTCGAAGAGCGCGGTGACGTCCGGGTTCGCGTACTGCGGACCGGCGATCTCGTAGACCAGCTGGGAGGTCACCGTGCCCACCGACACCAGCCCGCCGGATCCGGTGGGCTTCGTGATGACGCTGGACCCGTCGGCGGCCACCTCGGCGATCGGGAAGCCAGCGGGCCACGAGGGGACCTCGGTGAAGAACGAGTAGTTGCCGCCCGTGGCCTGGGCCCCGCACTCGATGACGTGGCCGGCGGCGACCGCGCCGGCCAGTCGGTCGAGCGCGACCTGGTCGCCGGCGGCTGCGTCGGCGTACGACCAGCCGTGCCACCACGCGGCCGGACCGATCACCAGTGCGGCATCGGTGATCCGACCGGTGATCACGACGTCGGCGCCGGCAGCAAGGGCCGCCGTGACCGGCTCACCGCCGAGGTAGGCGTTCGCGGTGATGGGCGCGCGCCGGCCCAGGGCGTCGCCGGTGTCCAGGTGCGGGAAGTCCTCCGGGCGGGCGCTGACAGCGGGCAGCACGTTGTCCCCGGTGACCACGCCGATCCTCGGCGACAGCCCGAGCGTCGTGGCGAGCTCGCCCAGGGCGTCCGCGCAGCCCTGCGGGTCCAGGCCGCCGGCGTTGCTGACCACGCGGATCCCCCGGTCCAGGCACGTGCCGAGGACCTGCTCCATCTGGGTCAGGAAGGTCCGGGCGTAGCCCGAGCCGGCGCCGTGCTTCATCCGCTGCCGGGCCAGGATCAGCATGGTCAGCTCGGCCAGCCAGTCCCCGGTCAGGACGTCGATCTCACCGGAGTCGACGAGCTCGCGAGCGGCCGACATGCGGTCGCCGAGGAACCCCGAGCAGTTGCCGATCCGGACCGGGCCGCGCGCTGCTGAATCCGTCATCCGGGCAGTATGGCCCAGCAGGTGGGCGATTCCGGAGGCGGGTTCGCGATCTGCTGGCGATCGGCGAGGTGTGCATCAACCGTTGGACCAGGAGCCTCGATCAGGCAATCGGCATCAGCCGACAGCACCTGCGGGGCCCTGATGCCAGACGCCTCGCCACAACGGTCCACCCAGGGACGCGCGCCTTCAGGACTCGGCGAACTCCTCGGAGTCGTACACCTCGATGGTGGTCCCCGCGGGCCACTGCCCAGGTCCCAGCCCCGCCTTGCGCCAGAGCGCGGCCAGGAAGGCGTGCGGCTCGGGCAGCTGCTCCCACACCGCCGGCAGGAAGGTGGCCCGGCGCGGCCCAGCCTCGACGACAACGCCGCTGCCGACAGGTACGCGGGCGAGCAGGTCGTCATAGCTGGCGCAGGGGAACGGCCTCGTGGGCGAGAGCACCGAGATGTCGATGACCATCCCCTGCGCCCGCTCGCGGGTCATGGGCGGGAACCGCGGATCGCGGAACGCCGCGTCGAAGGCGTGCTCGGCCACGTCGGCGATGAGCGGCTGGCGCGCCGACAGCGAGCCGATGCAGCCCAGGAGGTCGCCGCCCGCGGATCGCAGGGTGACGAAGGCCGCACCGGGCTCGCGCAGGACGGGGTCGGCGGTGGGCCACTGCGCCGGGTCGAACCGGGGCCGCCGCCCGGTCGACAGCGCCTCCTGGATGGTCGCGCGGGCGAGCCTGAGCAGCATCGCGCGCGACTCTGGCGCGATCCGGACAACGTCCGGCGCGTGGTGGACACCAGTGTCCGGATCCTGCCGGGCGGACTCGGTGAGCCGATCGGAGGCCGCAGCCGCCGGTCCGCCCTCCGTCGTCCCCGACGTCGTCTCCCTCGCCTCCGGTGCGCCCTTGTCGGCGAGAACCCTGGTCACCGCGAACGCGGCGTAGCCGACGACCCGGCTCCGGTCGCCTGCGGTGTCACCGGAGTTGCGCGCGTCGAGCAGCCGGACCGACCAGTCCTGCGCGGCAGCGGCGGTGAGCAGGCCGCGCAGAGGGTGGCGACCGCACGCGTCGGAGGTGCCGATCGAGTCGGGTCGGCGGTGCACGATCGAGCGGATCGTCCGGCTGTCCTGGGCCACCGCCGAGGAGTAGTCGAGGTAGTGCGACAGGTCGGTCGACACCACGACCAGGGTGCGCGGGAGGGCGGCGCACATGGTGATCACCGCCGCGACGTCCCCGGGCAGGTCGGCCCCGACGATCAGCGGGACCAGCCGCCAGCCCTCAGTGAGGACCCGCTGCAGGAACGGCAGCTGCACCTCCAGGCTGTGCTCGGGGGCGTGGGCTGCGTCCGCGACCACGACGGTGTCGATGCGCGCGCTGAGCTCGCCGGCCACCTCCGCGTCGAGCTCGACGTCGCCCAGCGGAGTGCGCCAGGCGGTCGCCGTGCTCAGCCCGATCCCGTCCACCGGGACGTAGTGCGCCGGGCCCAGGAGGACCACCCGCTCGACCACGGAGGGATCGATCGACGCGTACGCGAAGCCGGCGATCGGCCCCGAGTACACGTGCCCGGCATGCGGGACGACGATCGCCACGAGCGCACCACCAGCCGCCGGCGACCGGGGCCCCGCGCTCCCACTCCGCCCGGACGCCGAGCCCGCCGCCCGCGCCGCCAGCGCCTCGCGCGCCTCCGCGACGTACCGGTCCACGCCGGCGGCCAGCCGCTCGGGCTGCCCGGGGTAGAACGTCCCGGCCACAGCCGGCTCACGGATGCCCCCAGGTCGCCCGGACGGTTGCCCCCAGAACTTCACGGTGCCGACCTCCTCACACCTCCGGCTGGCCGCGCCGGTCCGGGGCCGACCCCCACGGCGTCGGCCCGAGCCGACACGGCCCGGATCCACATCAGCCCGACCCCACGACCTCGGCGAGCCGCACGGGCAGTCGCCTGCGTCCCCACGTGCCCGCCGGTCCGTCGAACACCCCCGCGATCTGCGTGCCGCACCCGGGGCAGCGCCCCGCGTCGTCGAGCCGGTAGGCGCGGATGTCGTACCAGTCGCGCTCGATCACCGGCCGGTGGCAGCCGGGGCAGGACGTCGTGTCCCCTGCCCGGTCGTGGACGTTGCCGGTGTAGGCGTAGCGCACCCCGTTGGCCAGGGCGATCGCGCGGGCCCGGGCGAGCGTCGCCGGCGGCGTGGCCGGGACGTCGCGCATCTTCCAGTCCGGGTGGAACGCGCTGAAGTGCATCGGGACGTCGGGCCCGCAGTGCTCCACGACCCATCGGGTCATGGCGTCGAGCTCGGCCTCGGAGTCGTTGTGCCCGGGGATGACCAGCGTCGTGAGCTCCATCCAGGTGTCGGTCCGGGTGGCGACGTACTCGATCGTCTCCAGCACCTTCGCCAGCTCCGCCCCGCAGATGCGGTGGTAGAACTCGGCCGTGAATCCCTTGAGGTCGATGTTCACCGCGTCCATGTGCCGGTAGAACTCGGCGCGCGGCTCGGGGTTGATGTACCCGGCGGTGACCGCCACCGTGCGGACCCCGCGCTCCCGGCAGGCCACCGCGGTGTCGATCGCGTACTCGGCGAAGATCACCGGGTCGTTGTAGGTGAACGCCACACTCGCGCACCCCAGGCGCTCGGCGGCGACCGCGATGTCCTGCGGGCTGGCACTGTCGGCGAGGGTGTCGATGTCGCGCGACTTCGAGATGTCCCAGTTCTGGCAGAACTTGCAGGTCAGGTTGCAGCCCGCGGTCCCGAAGGACAGCACCGATGACCCGGGCAGGAAGTGGTTGAGCGGCTTCTTCTCGATGGGATCCACGCAGTACCCGGAAGACCGGCCGTAGGTGGTCGAGACGATCGCGTCCCCCTCGCGGGCACGCACGAAGCACAGCCCGCGCTGGCCCTCATGCAGTCGGCACTCGCGGGGGCACAGGTCGCACTGGACCCGCCCGTCGTCCAGGACGTGCCACCACCGCCCCGGCCACGTGGTCGGTGACGTCTCGCTGCGTTCCGGGGCTGGGGTGCCCATACATCCAGCATCCTCCGCGAGGCGCCCACATGCCACCCCCGATGGTCCCGCGGCACCCGGCCCCTACTCACTCCTCGAGGACCGCCACGACGTGGTGGGCGTCCACCGAGTCGCCGACGGCGACACGGATCTCGGCCACGACGCCGTCGCCGTCGGCCTTGATCCGGTGCTCCATCTTCATCGCCTCGAGGATCACCAGGGTGTCGCCTGCGGCCACGTGGTCGCCCGGGGCGACCAGGACGCCGGTGACCGTGCCGGGGACCGGCGTGACCAGTCCGTGGTCGTGACCGTGGTCGGAGGCCTCCGGGTGACGCGGGAGCACCCGCAGGGCGGTCGTGCGCCCGAGCCCGCTGACCAGGACCCAGTCGCCTGCGCGCCGGACGGTGAACCAGCCGCCGACCCCGTCGACCTCGACCATCACCTGGGCGCCCTCGGCGCTGGTCCGGTCGACCCGGAGGTGCGCGGGCAGCGACGGAAGCCCGACCGTGAGGGTGGACTCGGTTGCCGACGGGCCCTCGTCGAGCAGCGCTGCCCCGGCGACCGCGCCACGGACCTCGGGCCCCGTGTCGGCGGGAGCCGGATCCTGCTCGGTCCCGATCCCCTCACCCGCCAGGACGATGTCCACGCCGCCGGCGCGATCACGGGTGTAGCGAACCTCGACCGACAGGTCGGCGCCGAACTCGGAGTAGCCGAACCGGCGCACCTCCGGCACCGCCTGGATGTTGCGCCAGCCGGCCGGCGCCAGGACGGCCCACGGCTGACCTGCACGCTCCTGCTCGGCCAGGCCGAGCGCGGCAGCCGCAAGGTGCAGCGCGAGCTCCCGGCGCTCGAGGACGGGCACCGCGACCTGCGGGTTCTCGTCGAGGAAGGCCGTGGTCGTGTCCCCGGACAGGAACGCCGGCGAGCGCAGGATCGCGGCCAGCGACTCCCGGTTGGTCGGCACACCCGCGACCCGCAGCCCCTCGAGGCTGGTCGCGAGCGTGGCGGCGGCGAGCTCTCGCGTGGGCCCGTGGGCGATCACCTTGGCCAGCATCGGGTCGTAGAACGCGCTGACCTCCGACCCGGTCTCCACGCCGGACTCGACCCGGATTCCGGGCACCGGGTCGACCTCGAAGCACTCGATGCGGCCCATGCCCGGCAGGTGGCCGCGGGCCGGGTCCTCGGCGTACAGCCGGACCTCGATCGCGTGGCCCGGAGCGGGTGATCTGCTCCTGGGCCAGCGGCAGCGGCTCCCCGGCGGCCACCCGCACCTGCCACTCCACGAGATCCAGTCCGGTGACCTCCTCGGTCACCGGGTGCTCCACCTGCAGGCGCGTGTTCATCTCGAGGAAGAAGAACTCCTGCGCCGCACCCTCGCCCGCGACCATGAACTCGACGGTGCCGGCCCCGACGTAGTCGATCGCCCTCGCAGCGGCCACGGCCGCGGCGTACATCCGCTCCAGCGTCGCGGCGGTCGCGCCCGGGGACGGGGACTCCTCCACCACCTTCTGGTGCCGCCGCTGGATCGAGCACTCCCGCTCGAAGGCGTGCACGACGTTGCCATGGGTGTCGCCGAACACCTGCACCTCGACGTGCCGGCCACGCTCCAGGTAGCGCTCGAGGAAGACCGTGGGATCACCGAACGCCGATGCCGCCTCGTTGCGCGCGGCTGACACCGCCTCGAGCAGGTCCTCGGGCTCGCGGACCAGGCGCATGCCCTTGCCGCCGCCGCCGGCTGAGGCCTTCACGAGCAGGGGCAGGCCCACCGCAGCCCCGGCAGCGGTGATGTCCGCGTCGCTGGCATCGGCCTCGAGCTCGGCGCCGGGCACCAGCGGCACCCCGGCCGCCGCCACCAGCCGCTTGGCCTCGACCTTGAGCGCCATGGCGTTCATCGACTCCGGCGTCGGGCCGATCCAGGCGAGCCCGGCATCGGCCACGGCCTGCGCGAACGCCGGGTTCTCCGACAGGAAGCCGTACCCCGGGTGGATGGCGTCCGCACCGGACCGCCGCGCAGCGTCCAGCACCTTCTCGGCGACCAGGTAGGACTCCGCCGAGGTCCGACCGCCGATCGCCACCGCAAGGTCCGCGTCACGCACGAACGGCGCCCCGGCGTCGGGGTCGGAGTGGATCGCGACGGCCTGCAGGCCCATCCGATGGGCGGTGCGGATGACCCGCCGGGCGATCTCACCCCGGTTGGCGACCAGGATCCGCCGGATCGGGCGGACCGTGGCGCGTTGGTAGTCGATTCCGACGTTCTGATCGACCGGATCGACTACCAGCTCGGGGGTGGGGGTGCTCTCGGGTGCCATCTCGCGCCTCACATCCGGAAGACGCCGAAGTTCGACGTCCCCTTCACCTCGTTGGAGTGGATCGCCGACAGGGCGACGCCCAGGACGGTCCGGGAGTCGCGCGGGTCGATGATCCCGTCGTCCCAGACCCGGCCCGTCGCGAACAGGGCCGTGGACTCCCGCTCGATCTGGTCCTCGAGGCCCTGGCGCATCGGTTCGAACGCCTCGTCGCTCCATGGGATGCCGAGCTTCTCGGCCTTCTGCCTCGCGACGATCTCCATGACGCCGGCCAGCTGCTTGGGCCCCATCACCGCGATCCGGTGGTTGGGCCACGTGAAGATGAACCTCGGGTTGAACGCCCGACCGGCCATGCCGTAGTTGCCGGCCCCGTACGAGGCCCCGACCATCAGCGTGATGTGCGGGACGGTCGAGTTCGAGACCGCGTTGATCAGCTTGGCGCCGTCCTTGATGATGCCGCGCTGCTCGTAGCGGGTGCCGACCATGAACCCGGTCGTGTTCTGCAGGAACAGGATCGGGGTGTCGTGGCGGTTGCACAGCTGGATGAACTGCGCGGACTTCTGCGACTCCTCGCTGAACAGGATGCCGTTGTTGGCGATGATCCCGACCGGGTAGCCGGCCAGCTCCGCCCAGCCGGTGACCAGCTGCGAGCCGTAGAGCGCCTTGAACTCCTCGAACCGGGAGCCATCGACGATGCGGGCGATGATCTCGCGGGTGTCGAACGGGCACCCGGACGTCGGCGCTGGCGATGCCGAGCAGCTCCTCGGGGTCCAGCACCGGGGCGTCGGGGGCGGCCACTCGCGGGGCGGGGCCGAGCTTGCGCCAGTTGAGGTGGCCGACGATCGTGCGCCCGATCCGCAGCGCGTCGAGCTCGTCCTCGGCGAGGTAGTCCGACAGGCCCGAGACCCGGGCGTGCATCTCCGCGCCGCCGAGGTCCTCCTCGATCGGCGTCCTCGTTGATCGCCATCTTCACCAGGGGCGGGCCGGCCAGGAACACCTTGGCCGACTGCTTCTGCATGACGATGTAGTCGCTCATGCCGGGCACGTACGCCCCGCCAGCGGTCGAGGAGCCGAACACCAGGGTGATCGTGGGGATGTTCGCCGCCGACATCTGGGTCAGCTTGCGGAAGCTCGCCCCGCCGGGGACGAACACCTCGGCCTGGTTCGGCAGGTCCGCGCCGCCGGACTCGGTGAGGTTGACCAGCGGCAGCCGGTTGCGCTCGGCGATGTCCATCGCGCGCAGCGCCTTGTGCATGGTCATCGGGCTCTGGGCGCCGCCCTTGACCGTCGGGTCGTTGGCGCTGACCAGGCACTCCACGCCGTTGACCCAGCCGATGCCGGTCACGAGTCCGACGCCCAGCTCGTCCTTGGAGCCCCAGCCCGCCAGCGGGGAGAGCTCGAGGAACGGGCTGTCCGCGTCGAGCAGGGCGGCGATCCGCTCGCGGGGCAGGAGCTTGCCGCGGTCGCGGTGCCGGGCGACCGCCTTCGCGGCCTTCTCGGGGTTCGACGAGCCGCCCCCGGCGACCACCGTCGTGTTGAGTGCCTCGATCTCGGCCAGGGCCGCCGTCATCGCGTCCCGGTTGGCCCGGAACGACTCGGAGCGGGGGTCCACCGACGTGCGCATCACCGGTTTCACGAAACTTGACGTTAGCGTCAAGTTGACACCAGCGTCAAGTTCGCGAGGGCTCCTCGGACGGTGGGCGACAGGACGTTCCGCCGATCCCCCGGGCGATCCCGACGGCGGGCTCAGCTGGCCCGCGCCGCGCCCGCCGACACTACTCATCGGTAGAACTCGCCAGTAGCTGGATTGTCCTGGCGCGCGAGGCGATCCTTGCCTTACATGAACGTTCCCTCATATGGAAGCCAGGTACATGTTCACCGTTGACGAGACCCCCGCCCACGTCGTGGCCACCCCCGCCGCGCAGGCCCACCTGCGCACGCTGGCCGAGGCCCGTGGCGACATCACCGTGCTGCTCACCGAGAAGGGCGCTGCGGTCCTGAAGGCCGGTCAGCAGCCCCCGGCAGGCACCGTGCACCTCGGTCAGCTCGACGATGCCGGAACCATCACCTGCGTCGCCGACGACTCGGCCACACGCGACTGGTGGCGCACGCGCGCACACCTGGACCTCTCCGAGGACTTCGAGATGACCTACGACCTCTCGAGCCTCAACGAGGGCGAGCTGTTCGAGGTGCTGGCCGCGGGACCGCTGCGCCGCTACTGAGTCCCGCCGCAGACCACCGGCCGGGCCCGCACCGCAGCCGCCCCAGCGGCGGGGTGGACCCGGATCCAGCCCCGCGCCGGTGCGGCTAGCGAGGAGCCGGCGTGACCTTGCCCGGGACCGGGCCGGGGGTCGGGTGGACCTCGTCAGGAGCCTTGCGGATGACCACCACGCGGTCGCCGGGCTGGAACACCCGGACCGCACCCTGATCGAACCGGATCACCTCCGAGCCGCGCACGACCGCGAGCACGAGGTCCCCTCCGGACTGGATGTCGGCGGGACTCAGCCCCAGCTCGGCCCTGCTGATCGGACGCTCAACGACCTCGAGCCCCCGACCGGTGTCCATGAGGTCCTCGAGCATCTCCCCGACATTGGCCGAGAGCAGCGACAGGCCCATCAGGTTCCCGGCGGACTCGGCGTGGGTGATCACCCGGTCGGCTCCGCTCTGTCGCAGCAGGTCGCCCGCGGAGGCCTCCCGTGCGGCGGCCACGATCGTCGCCGTCGGAGCCATCGCGCGCACGCGCAGGGTCACCATGATGGCGGTGTCGTCCTGGTCGGCGGCCACGATCACCCGGCTGGCCTCGGGGATGCCGGCGTCGCGCAGCACCTGCTCGCTGCGGGCGTCGCCGACGACGCCGGTGACACCCTGGCGGGTCGCCTCGGCCACCGCGTACCGGTCCGAGGCGATGACCACCACCGTGCGCGGATCCAGGCCGTGGGCGATCAGCGAGCGCAGGGCGGCCTGCCCCTTCACCCCGAAGCCGACGATCACGGTCTGGTCCTTCATGCGCTTCCTCCAGCGGTTGACCCGCGAACGTTCCCGAGCAGCCTGCGTGAGCACCTCGACCGTCGTGCTGACCAGCACGATGAGGAAGATGAACCTCAGGGGCGTGATGATGAGGATGTTGGTCAGCCGGGCCTCGTCCGAGACCGGGGTGATGTCGCCGTAGCCGGTCGTCGACAGGCTGACCGTCGCGTAGTAGAACGCGTCGAGCACCGATATCGAGCCGTCCGCGGCGTCGTTGTACCCGTCCCGCTCGAAGTAGACCAGCATCGCCGTGAAGACCAGGCAGCTGACGGCGATCAGGATCCGGACGCCCAGCGAGCGCCGGGCGCTGAGCCTGCGACTGGGGAAGACGACGCGCGACTCGCCGGTCGACTCCTCATCGAAGAGGTTCCCCAGCTCGGCCACGGGGGAAATGTACGCCTCCACGCAGGCCCGCGCCGGAACCGAGCCAGCACACGTCGCCGCGGCGCCCTACAGGGGAGCGGCCCCGCTGCGCCCGTGCTGCGCCGCGATCCGGCGGGCGATGTACGGCGAGAACCAGCCGTTGTGGCGCATCTGGAAGTCCCGGTCGCGCCAGTCGTCACCGGTGACCCGGCCGCGGCACCGCGGCGCCCCGCACGCGCAGTCGAACTCGTCGTAGGGGCTGGCGTCGCAGGTGCCGTAGTCGAAGGTCAGCTCCTCCCCGGCCGCGAGGTCGTGCCTGGCGACCAGGACGGTCTCACCGAGCAGGCCGCAGGTCGGCTCGCACGAGTGGTTGACCAGGTCCCCGTCCTCCACCTCGGGTGCGGCCAGCAGGTACAGGTCGTCGGCGATCTGGATGGAGCGGGAGACGCGGGCCTCGTCGAACTCGGGGAGCTGGCCGCCGGTGACCACGTAGCCACCGAATGCCGCCACGACCTCGCCGGCAGGGATCGCCTCGAGCGCGAACGACCCGTGCCCGTGGTCGCCCACGTCGCGGACGGCGGCCTTCGGTGTCAGCCAGCTGTGCAGCATCCAGCCTCCCGGGGCGCGGTCTCGGGGTGCGCCGGGCGACAATGGTTCCATGACAGAGCAGCCCGACGAAACCAACGGTGACGACGCGAGCCTCGGACAGATCGTCATCGTCGGCCCCGATGGCCAACCGATCGCGACCGCGGACGAGTCCAACGAGCCCTCGGTCGCCGACCTGATCGAGCAGCCCGCCAAGGTCATGCGCGTGGGCTCCATGATCAAGCAGCTGCTCGAGGAGGTCCGGTCCGCGCCGCTGGACGAGGCGTCGCGCACCCGCCTGCGCGACATCCACCAGCGCTCGATCCTCGAGCTGGAGTCCGGCCTGGCCCCGGAGCTCGTCGAGGAGCTCGACCGGCTGTCGCTGCCGTTCGGCGCCGACTCCGTCCCGACCGACGCCGAGCTGCGGATCGCCCAGGCCCAGCTCGTGGGCTGGCTCGAGGGCCTGTTCCACGGGATCCAGACGGCCCTGTTCGCCCAGCAGATGGCCGCCCGCGCCCAGTTCGAGCAGATGCGCCGGGCAGCGATCACCGCCGAGCCCGAGCGGGCGCCGGCACCCAACCCCGACGGGCACCGACGCGGCGGCACCGGCGGCCCCTACCTGTAGGGCTCGGTCCCCGACGTGTCAGCTCCGGTGACGTGGGCCGGAGCGCCGTCGTCGTCCCCTCGTGGCCGCAGTGCGGGCGCGTAGGCTGTGCGCTCGTGATCGACCTGCGCCTGCTCCGTGACGACCCCGACCTGTTCCGCGCCTCCCAGACCGCCCGCGGGGAGGACCCCGGGCTGGTCGACGACCTGCTCGCCGCCGACGAGGCCCGACGCAGCGCCGGCACCACGCTTCGACGCCCTGCGCAACGAGCAGAAGGGCCTCGGCAAGGAGGTCGCGAAGGCCTCTGCCGAGGACAAGCCCGCACTGCTCGCCCGCGCCAAGGACCTCGCCGACCAGGTCAAGGTCGCCGACGCCCAGCGGGCGGAGGCCACCGCGCGCGCCGACGAGCTCATCCTGGCGATCTCCAACCTGGTGCACCCGGACTCCCCCCGTGGCGGCGAGGAGGACTTCACGGTCCTCGAGGAGCGCGGGACCATCCGCGACTTCACGGGCGAGGGCATCACGGTCCGCGACCACCTCGAGATCGGTGAGTCGCTGCAGGCGATCGACGTGGAGCGCGGCGCGAAGGTGTCGGGGTCACGGTTCTACTACCTGACGGGCGTCGGCGCGCTGCTCGAGCTCGCCCTGATCAACCTCGCGATGGCCCAGGCCACCGCCAACGGTCTGACCCCGATCATCCCCCCGGCGCTGGTCAAGCCGGCCGCGATGGAGGGCACCGGGTTCCTGGGCCAGGCCGCGGAGAACGTCTACCGCCTCGAGGCCGACGACATGTACCTCGTCGGCACCGCGGAGGTGCCGCTCGCGGCCTACCACTCCGACGAGATCCTGTCCGCCGACTCGCTGCCGCGCCGGTTCGCCGGCTACTCCCCGTGCTACCGGCGCGAGGCCGGCACCTACGGCAAGGACACCCGCGGGATCTTCCGCGTGCACTGGTTCGACAAGGTGGAGATGTTCTCCTTCACCGCGCCCGAGGACGCCGAGGCCGAGCACGCTCGGCTCCTGGAGTTCGAGAAGCAGTTCCTCGACAGCCTCGAGCTGCCCTACCGCGTGATCGACGTCGCCACCGGCGACCTCGGCGCCAGCGCGACCCGCAAGTTCGACTGCGAGGCGTGGATCCCCTCGCAGGGCCGCTACCGCGAGCTGACGTCGGCCTCGAACTGCACCACGTTCCAGGCCCGACGCCTGCGCGTGCGCGAGCGCGCCGCCGACGGCACCGTCCGCCCGCTGGCCACGCTCAACGGGACGCTGGTGGCGATCCCGCGCACGATCATCGCGATCCTGGAGAACCACCAGCAGGCCGACGGGACCGTGCGCGTGCCCGCCGCACTCCAGCCGTTCCTCGGCGGCCGCACGTTCCTCGAACCCCCCGCCTGATCCACGCCCCCGCCCCTGCCGACCGGGGGCGCGACCGGATCCGGCGTGGAAGGATCGACGCATGGCAACCCAGGCGGTCCCCCGGCCCTCCCCGGAGGAGGACCTGCCCGTGGCGGGCGAGGTCCTTCCCGACGACATCGGGGTGCGCGCAGGCGGCCATGTCGACGTGGATCTCACCGCCCCCATCCCCGTGCCCGACGACATCGCCCTGGTGGGCTCCGACCTCGACGGGACCCTGCTGACCCCGACCCTCGAGGTCGGTGCGCGCAGCCTCGCGGCGATCCCACGGCTGGCGGAGGCGGGCGTGGAGTTCGTCTACGTGACGGGTCGCCCGCCGCGCTGGCTGCGCCCGATCATCGCCCAGACGGGCCACACCGGCATGGCCGTCTGCGCCAACGGCGCGCTCGTCGTGGACGTCGCCGAGGAACGGCTCGTGCGCCGGACGGCCATGGAGCACGACCTGGCCAGCACCGTCGCACTGCGCCTGCGCGAGCTGGTGCCGGGCATCACGTTCGCCCTCGAGCGGCTCATCGACGGCGCCGACCGGGCGCGCGACCTCGACCAGCTCACCGTCGTCGGGTTCGAGCCGGCCTACGACCCGCCGTGGGCGCGGATGCCCGGCGTGGAGAGCGGCGACGTCCTGGACCTGATCATGCGCGGCGAGCCGGTGAAGCTCCTGGCCGCACCGCCCGCCGGGACGGGCCACGACTCGGACTCGCTGCTCGCCCTGGCCGAGGCGGAGTTCGCCGGCGCCCTGCACATCACCCACTCCGGGACCAAGGAGGTCCTGATCGAGATCATGTCCGGGGAGATCGACAAGGGGATCGGCTTCCTCGAGGTCGCCGCGCTGCGTGGGATCGACGTGAGCCGCACGGTCGCGGTCGGGGACATGCCCAACGACATCGCCCTGATCCGCGCGGCCGGCACCGGGTACGCCGTGGCCAACGCCCATCCCTCGGCGCGGGAGGCCGCCGACCACGTCATCCCGAGCAACATCGACGACGGCGTCGGGCGGCTGCTCGAGGCGATCCTGGCGGCACGCCCATGACCGTCGAGCCTGCGCCGGCGCGGCGCCGCGGGCTGGGCCGGCTCGGCCCCGCCGGCCCGCCCCTGCTCCTGCTCGCGGCCATGTGGATCCTCGAGACCATCGACGTGGTGCTGCGCGGATGGCTCGACAACGGCGGGATCGAGCCACGGGAGTCCGACGGCCTGATCGGGATCCTGTTCGCACCCCTGCTGCACGGCGGGTTCGACCACCTGCTGTCCAACACGATCCCGCTGCTGGTCCTGGGGACGCTCGTGGCGACCGCCGGGCGCGGGGTGTTCTGGAAGGTGACCGGCGTCGTGGTCCTGCTCGGCGGACTGGGCACGTGGCTCATCGCCCCGGCGAACACCGTGACGATCGGGGCCAGCGGGCTCGTGTTCGGCTACCTGGGGTACCTGCTGGTCGCCGGCATCCGGACCAGGCACTGGCGCGACCTGCTCATCGGGGTGGCCGTGCTCGTCATCTACGGAACCCTGCTGATCGGCGCGCTGCCCTGGGCGGTGGCGTCGAACGTCTCCTGGCAGGCGCACCTGACCGGGGCGATCGCCGGGGGCCTGGCCGCGTGGTGGTTCGCGCCCCGACCGGCGGCGCGGGTGCGCGCCTGAGCCCCCGCCCCGCCGTCAGTCCATCGACTCCCGGAACGGGTGCGCCGGGTACGTGCCCAGGATGCTGACCTCGTGCGAGAAGAACTCGAGCTCCTCGAGCGCGAACGCCAGCCCGCGGTCCGCCGGATGGCCGTCGACGTCGGCGTAGAACTGCGTGGCCGAGAAGTGCCCGTCGAGCATGTAGCTCTCGAGCTTGGTCATGTTCACGCCGTTGGTCGCGAAGCCGCCGAGGGCCTTGAACAGGGCGGCCGGCACGTTGCGCACGCGGAACACGAGCGTGGTGATCAGCGGCGCGTCTGCGGGGTCGACGTCCTCGGGCTCGCGGGCGAGGACCAGGAAGCGGGTGGTGTTGTGGTCGGCGTCCTCGACGTTCTCGGCGAGGATGTCCAGGCCATAGGTGCGGGCGGCCAGGGCCGAGGCGATCGCAGCCCGCGACGGGTCGGCCACCTCCGCCACCTCGCGCGCGGACCCGGCGGTGTCAGCGGCCACGATCGGGGTCAGGCCGAGCCGCCGGATCGCGTCCCGGCACTGCCCGAGGGCCATCACGTGGCTCTCGACCGTGCGCAGGTCCTCGATCCGGGCGCCGGGCACTCCGAGCAGCTGGTGGCGGATCGGCAGGAAGTGCTCCCCGACGATCGCGAGCCCGGCCACGGGCAGCAGGTGGTAGATGTCCGAGACCCGACCGGCCAGGGAGTTCTCGATCGGGATCATCGCCAGCGGCGCGCTGCCGTCGGCGACGGCGGCGAACACGTCCTCGAACGTGGCGCACGGCAGCGGCGTCGCGCTCGGGTACACCTCGTTGATGGCGATGTGCGAGTTCGCGCCCATCTCGCCCTGGAAGGCCACGACGGTCACTGTCGACTCCCCACTGCTGCATCGATCGCCTGCTGCTCCTCGGCGGTCAGGGTACCGTCGGGCGTGCCCGCCGAGATCGTCCGCACGTAGGTGCGCACGTCGGCCTTCCCCGCCAGGGTCGTCAGGACCAGCCCCGAGCCCGTGTCGTCGAGCAGCGCCACGCTGTAGGACAGCCGGCCGCCGACGTCGGCGAAGGCGTCGTAGCGGACCAGCGCGACGTGGCGCAGGGCGGTCGGATCCCCCGCCTCAGCGGTGCGCCTTGCGAGATCCGCGACGTGGCTGTGCAGGGCCTCGAGGTCGGATCGGACGGCCGCGGACTCGGCGCCGAGGCCCTCGACGCGCGTGCTGAGTCCGTCGACCTGGTCGCGCAGTGACCCCAGCGCGGTGGCGAGCACCTGGCGGTCGGCGTCGGCCCGGTCGGGGTCGGCGGGCGGTCGGGGTCGGCGCGCGGTCGGCGTCGGTCGGGGTCGGTCGGCGGTCGGTGGCGGCGGTCGGCGTCGGTGGGCGCCTTCCGGTCCGGCGCACTCCGCACGGGTCGGCGCGCCCATCGTCGGTTCGCGATGGTGGCCAGCACGATCGCCGCGATCGCCAGCCCGAGGGCGAGGAGCGCCAGGGCTGAGTTCGTGGCCGGGGACATGGATCGACAGGGTAGTCGTCGTCAGACCCGGGGCGGAAAAGCGCTCGGACGCCACCGACGGGGGATGCAGTGGCGTCCGAACTGGTTGAATCCTACACCATCAGCCGCGCGGCCACCGCCCCCCGCGCCGTGCGCTACGGCGATCGGCGGACGGCGGCCGAGACGTCACCGGGCCGGTTGGTGATGATGGCGGCCACGCCCAACTCCTGGCAGAGCGCCACGTCCTCGGGCGCGTCGACGGTCCAGACGTAGAGCTGACCGCCGAGGCGGCGCACCCGCGCGGCGTAGCTCGGGTGCGCCCGGAGGATGGCGATGTCCGGCCCGGCGATCGTCGCCCCGAAGGGAAGGTCGCCGGCGCGCATCCGCAGGGGCACGCGGTCCATGAGGAACACGCGCGGGACACCGGGCGCCAACGCCCGGAACCGGCGCACGGCCTGGGCGGAGAACGACATCACGCGGACGGGATGCGGGCCCTGGCGGGCCGGGTTCGCCAGCCCGAACCGGCGCAGCTGTGCCACGACGGCCTGCTCGACCCAGCCGGCGTAGCGCGTGGGGTGCTTGGTCTCGATCGCGAGGAGGACGGGCCGCGGGCTGCTCGTGACCAGCTCCAGCAACGTGGGGAGGGTGAGGATCCCGCCCGACGGATCGGAGAGCACGTCCTCGCCGGGCCACGACTCGAGCCGGCGATCCGCGACCCGGCGCTCGCGCAGGGGCCGGCGCGTGGGCCGGGGTCCCTCCTGCTGGGCCCAGGACCCGAAGTCGTGACGGCTCAGGTCGGCCAGCGTCTTGGTGGAGACCACGCCCCAGCCGTCGCTGGTGCGGTCGATCCGCCGATCGTGCACGCAGACCAGGTGCCCGTCGGCCGTGAGGCGGACGTCGCACTCCAGCCCGTCGGCACCCTGCTCGAGGGCCAGCTCGTAGGCGGCCAGCGTGTGCTCGGCGCGCATCGCGCTCGCGCCCCGGTGGGCGATCACGAGGGGACGACCGGACACGGAGCCAGCATGCACGCCGGCCCACCCCGCCCGCGCGCTGTGCGGACCGTGGCGCCCGACGCATCGGCCCAGTCCCCGGCCCGACCTCAGGCCCGGTCCCCCGGCCCGGCGCATCGGACCGGTCCCAGGCCTGGCCCCACTGGCCGACGCCAGGCCCGACCGCGCCCACCCTGGCCCCACCCCCGGGCACCCTCCGTCCCGACCTTCTGGGCTCTCAGCGGCAGTCGCCCCCGCACCGTCGCCCGGCACCGTCAGGCCGGCTGGCTGGCTGGCTGGCTGGCTCAGCCCGGCACCGCCCGGCACCGTCGGTCCGCCCGCGTCACTCCGGGCCGAACAGCACGCCCGGATTGAGCAGCCCGTCGGGGTCGATGGTCGACTTGATCCGACGCATCCAGTCGATCGCCTCGGAGGACCGGGCCAGGTGCAGCTGACCCGCCTTCTGCCGGCCGATCCCGTGCTCGGCGCTGATGCTCCCGCCCAGCGCCGCGATCGCCTCGAGGACGCGTTCCGTGTCGGCCCCATCCGCCCCCACCAGCTGCACGTGCAGGTTGCCGTCAAGGGCGTGGCCGAAGAACCCCACCCAGGGCCGGTCGCCGCCGCGAGCCGCCGGCGCCGGGCGTCGCCCGGGGCGCGGGTCGGCCGCCCCCGCCGTGATCACCCACGACCGACCGGATCGCCGCCACGGCAGCATCCAGGTCGGCCAGCCGCACGCTCACGTCGAGCTTCTGCAGACCCGGTAGGGCTGCATACACCTCGGTCTGCCGCTCGCGCAGGGCCCAGAGCCGCTCCTTCTCGGCGGCACCCGTGCCCACTGCCACGACCTCGTCGGCCACCGGCGCGAAGCCCTCTGCCGTCCCCCCGTCGGCGACCTCCAGGAGCAGCATCCACGACGCCCCCTCGGGCAGCGGATCGGCCTGCTCGAGGGCGGACGCCGCGCGGGCGACCCCTGCCGCGTCGACGACCTCCGCGGCGAGCAGCGTCGGCTGACCCGCCTGGACCAGCCGGGCGCACCGCACCGCCTGAGCCAGGTCGGCGACGGCCAACAGCGCGACCGAGGACGGCCGGGGCTGGGGGTGCAGTGCGATCTCGACCTCCGTGACGACCCCGAGGGTGCCCTCGCTGCCGGCCAGGAGCGCGGTCAGGTCGTAGCCGCAGTTGTCCTTGCGGGGCCGGCCGACCGTGCCCACGACCCGGCCGTCGGCGAGGACCGCAACCAGCCCGCGGACCTGCTCCCGCATCATCCCGTAGGCGCACACGCCCATCCCGCCGGCGTTCGTCGCGACCATCCCACCGACCGTGGCCGAGTCCCGGGCCGCAAGGTCGACGCCGAAGTGCAGCCCCGCAGCCCGGGCGTGGGCGGCCAGGCCGGCAGCCGTGACCCCGGCGCCCACCACCACCGTCCGCTCGAGGACGTCCACGGGATCCCGGCGGTCCAGGCCCGTGGTCAGCAGCAGCAGGGCCGGACGATCGGGCACCGACCCGCCGACCAGGCCGGTGTTGCCGCCCTGAACCTGCACGGCGATCCCCGCGGCACGCGCGGCCCTCAGCACGGCAGCGACCTGCTCCGTCGTGCGGGGGTGGACCGCCCCGAGCGCCGGTCCGCTCCAGCGCCCCGTCCAGTCGACGCAGTGCCCGGCGAGGAGGGCGGGGTCGGTCGTGACGGCGATCCCGGCCGCATCCAGGGCGCGGCAGAGGCCGGGGGGCAGGGCGGCGAGCTGGTCGGCGGGCTGGTCGGCGGGCTGGTCGGCGCCGGGCCCGTCGGGGGCCGGACCGCTCGGTCGGTCAGGGGACGTGGTCACGGGGACATCCTGCCCAGAGGGCGCGGTCGAGCCCCAGCCGAGACCTCGATCGGCGGCACCGGGCCGGAGCGGAACTCCTCGACCGCGCCCCGAACCCAGGCGTGCGGGCGGGTGTCGCCGACCCATCGGTGAACACCGGGAGAACGTCGCTCGGGCCGGTCGGCGCCACCGCGCGTCGGCTGCGGCGTGATGTCAGGATGACAGTCATGCACGGCGGGACTCGTCGTGCTGTCGAACGAGGAGGAGCCCTTCAATGCCCATCGCGTCACGTGAGGTCTATGAGGAGATGCTGGACAAGGCCAAGGCGGGCGGATTCGCCTACCCGGCCGTGAACTGCACCTCATCGCAGACGATCATCGCCACCATGCGCGGCTTCGCTGAGGCCGAGTGCGACGGCATCGTGCAGTTCTCGACCGGTGGGGCGGAGTTCGCCTCCGGCCAGCTGGCCAAGAACATGGTCGCCGGCGCTGTGGCCCTGGCCGAGTTCGCGCACTCGATCGCCGACCAGTACCCGGTCAACATCGCCCTGCACACCGACCACTGCCCCGAGAACAACCTCGACAAGTACATGCGCCCGCTGCTGGTGATCGGCGCCGAGCGGGTCAAGGCCGGCAAGAAGCCGCTGTTCAACTCGCACATGTGGGACGGCTCGGCCATCGAGCTCGGCCGCAACATCGACATCGCCGACGAGCTGCTCGACATGTCGATCGCGGCGAACACCGATCATGGAGATCGAGATCGGCGCCGTGGGCGGCGAGGAGGACGGCGTCGAGGCGAAGCACGACGCGCACCTGTTCTCGACCCCCGAGGACGTCGAGGCGATGATCAACAAGCTGGGCCTCACCGAGCGCGCCCGCTACCTGGTCGCGGCCACCTTCGGCAACGTGCACGGCGTGTACAAGCCGGGCAACGTCGTGCTGACCCCCTCGATCCTGCGTGAGCTGCAGGACAAGGTGATCGAGATGCGTGGCCTCGAGGCCGGCTCCAAGCCGCTGGACCTCGTGTTCCACGGCGGCTCCGGCTCGCTGCTCAGCGAGATCCACGAGGCCCTGGACTACGGCGTGGTGAAGATGAACATCGACACCGACACCCAGTACGCGTTCACCCGCCCGATCGTGGACCACATGTTCAAGAACTACGACGGGGTCCTCAAGATCGAGGGCGAGGTCGGCAACAAGAAGGTCTACGACCCGCGCTCGTACGGCAAGTCGGCGGAGGCCGGCATGGCCGCCCGCGTGGTCCAGGCGGCCTCCGACCTGCGCGCCACCGGCACCAAGCTGTAGGCAGCACCCCAGCACGTCACGACGGCGGACCCGGGCAGCACCGGGCCCGCCGTCGTCGCGTTCGCGCCCAACACACCCACGTCGCCGCCACACCCGCGCGCGCCGCCCGCCCCCGACGTGCTGGCGCTGCCTTCCGTGGCCAACGCCAGCGTTGTGTCATCGATCCGGCACTCCAACTGCTGGATCCATGACACAGCGGGCGGCTGAGCATCTGCCAACCCCCAGTGGCTGTGGACGGACGCTGGTCGATCTGCGATTCGCCCGAGACACTCACTGCCCATGGGACCCCGGCTGACCCCGCAGGCTCGCGCGCTGCTGCTGGAGCAGCGAGGCCTCATCGCCGACTGGCAGGCCGCAGACGTCGGACTGTGCCGTCGGACCCTGCTGCGCGCCACCGGAAACGGGTGGGAGCAGCACGGACTCCGCGTCTTCAGCGACCGCCCTGGGGATCTGAGCGCCGGCCAACTGCGAATGGCTGGGCTGCTGGAGGCGGGGCCTGGCGCCTTGCTCACCGGGTGCAGCGCCCTGACCGAGTCCGGCTGGACGGGTGGTGGCGACCACGTCGATGTCCTGGTCCCGCGCAGTTCGCGGGGCCTGCGCAGGACTCGGCTCCCGTGGCTGCGGCTGCACCTCCGCGAGGAACTCCCAGACCGAGGGGGAGTCCCAGCTCGGGCACCCAGTGCGGCCGCGGTCATCGATGCGTGCACGTGGGCCCGAACCTCCCGTGAGGTCCTGATGATCGTCGTCAGCTCTGCGCAGCAGCGCTTGGCCTCGCCACGGCTGCTGCAGCGCGAGGTGAATGGCCGACAGCGAGTTCCCAATCGCCGGTGGATCGAGGAGGCCCTGCTGGCCCTGTCCGACGGCGCGCACAGCACGCACGAGGCCGACTTCCTTCGGGAGTGCCGCAGGCGCGGACTGCCCAAGCCCCAGATGCAGACCCGGCGGATCGACGCGCTCGGCGGCCGGCGCCGGACCGATGCCGAGTTCCGCCTGGCGGACGGCCGCCTCGTGATCGTGGAGATCGATGGCGTGGGGCACCTGGCCGTCGACTCGTGGCACGCGGACCTCGCGCGACACAACGCCCTCACTGTGTCGACCGGCGCGCTGATCCTGCGTGTCACCGGATGGGAGATCCGCAACAACCCGGACGCGTTCTTCGGCCTCCTCGCCCCCCTCGTGCTGGACGTCGGATGCTGTGTCATCGATCCGGCAATCCAAGTGCTGGATCGATGACACAGGGATCGGTCGTGGGGCCCGAGCGGCGCTAGTGTGGGCTGGCACCACCGTGGCGGGGGTGCGGGTTCCGTGCGTCGTGCAGGGCGCACGCCTGAGGGTGGAGGCACCGATGCCGGCAATCGTGATCGTGGGAGCCCAGTGGGGCGACGAGGGCAAGGGCAAGGCGACCGACCTCCTCGGCGGCCGGGCCGACTACGTGGTGCGCTACCAGGGCGGCAACAACGCCGGGCACACGGTGGTGATCGGCGACGCGAAGTTCGCGCTGCACCTGCTGCCCAGCGGGATCCTGTCGCCCACGTGCGTGCCGGTGATCGGCAACGGCGTGGTCGTCGACCTCGAGGTGCTGTTCCACGAGATGGACGGCCTGATCGCCCGCGGCGTGGACCCCTCGCGCCTGGTCATCAGCGCCAACGCCCACATCATCACGCCGTACAACGTCACCCTCGACAAGGTCACCGAGCGCTTCCTGGGCAAGGCGAAGATCGGGACCACCGGCCGCGGCATCGGCCCGACGTACGGCGACAAGATGGCGCGCGTCGGCATCCGCATCCAGGACCTGATGGATCCCTCGATCCTGCACCGCAAGGTGGAGGGCGCACTGGTCAACAAGAACCAGGCCCTGGTCAAGGTGTTCAACCGCCGGGCGGTCGAGGTCGACCAGACGGTGGAGCACCTGCTCTCCTACGCCGACCGGCTCCGGCCGCACGTCGTCGACACCGCCCTGCTGCTCAACGACGCGCTGGACCGAGGGGAGACCGTCGTGCTCGAGGGCGGCCAGGGCACGCTGCTCGACGTCGACCACGGCACCTACCCGTACGTCACCTCGTCGAACCCGACGGCGGGCGGCGCGTGCACCGGCTCCGGGATCGGCCCGACCCGGATCGACCGCGTCCTGGGCATCCTCAAGGCCTACACGACGCGCGTGGGCGAGGGACCGTTCCCCACCGAGCTGTTCGACGACGACGGCGAGAAGCTGCGCACGATCGGCGGCGAGGTCGGGGTGACGACCGGGCGCAACCGGCGCTGCGGATGGTTCGACGCGCCCATCGCCCGCTACGCCACACGGGTGAACGGCATGACCGACTACTTCCTGACCAAGCTCGATGTGCTCAGCGCGTTCGACGAGATCCCGGTGTGCGTGGGCTACGACGTGGACGGCACCCGCGTGGACGAGGTGCCCACGACGCAGACGGAGTTCCACCACGCAATCCCCGTCTACGAGGTGCTTCCGGGCTGGAGCACCGACATCTCCGACGTCCGGGACTTCGCCGACCTGCCCGCCAACTGCCGGGCCTACGTGCGGTTCCTGGAGGAGCAGTCGGGGTGCCGGGTGTCGGCCATTGGGGTGGGACCCGACCGCGACGCCACCCTCGTGCTCAACGACCTGCTGATCTGAGCCGATAACGGGGGCATGCGCACGGTTCGCCTTGTCTCCCATGCCCTCGTCGCCGGCACCCTGGTGCTCGCTGCCGCCACGCCCGCCCTCGCCCAGGGCACCCCGCGGGCGGCGGTGACCCCCGCGGGGCTCGCCTCGCCCAGCGTGGTGCGCGCCGACGGCCCGCAGGTCGCGCTGTCCAGCGGCTCCGAGTTCGCGCCCGGGGCCCGGGTGGCACGGTTCAAGACCGTCAACGCCTGCACGCGCGACTACTACATGATCCGGTCCTGGATGGAGCACTTCGAGGCCACCGGCGGCGGCACGCTCACGCTCGCACCCGGCACCTACCGGATCCCGAGCACCATCTACGTGCCCTCGAACACCACGATCCAGCTCGCAGCCGGGACGACCCTGCTCAAGACCAACAGGACGTGCACCAAGAAGTTCAAGGCCGCGTCCTCGATGTTCATGCTGGTGCCCCCGTCCCTGGGCAAGCGCAGCGGCGCCGTCGGCGGGTACGGGGGCGCGTCGAACATCGCGATCCTGGGTGCCGGGGGCGGCCAGTCGGTGATCGACCTCGCCGGCATCCGCAACTCACTGGGGATCATCGCCGGACACAACCAGAACGTCCGGATCGAGGGCATCCGGTTCACGAACATGAACAACAACCACTTCATCGAGATGGACGCCAACCTCAACTCGGTGATCCGCAACAACGAGTTCCTCGGCGCCACGGGGAGCACCCGCCGGTCGGCCGAGGCGGTCAACCTCGACACCCCCGACCGGCTCACCGATGGCTTCGGCTCGAAGTGGAGCGACCTCGACACCACCGCGAACCAGAACATCCTCGTCGAGGGCAATGTGTTCGCGAACATGGTCCGCGGCCTGGGCACGCACAACTTCTCCGGCGGGCAGTACCACACGGGCATCGCCGTTGTGGGCAACCAGTTCCTGAACATGCGCAACGACGCCATCCGGGTGATGAACTGGCGCAGACTCGGCGATCATCGGCAACACGTTCGACGGCGTGTGGTGCCCGGGACAGGGCAACGACTGCCGCGGGATCCTGGCCAGTGGCGCCGAGGACCTGACCGTGCGGGGCAACGTGTTCGCCAACATGACCCGCGCCATGCAGTTCATGCCGTGGGCGAATGACGGGAAGGCGGCCGTGTACGGCGTCACCTACAACGCCCTCACGCCCAACAACCTGATCGAGCTCGCGAACAACGTCGCCGGTCCCGGCCTGCAGCGCCCCGAGGCGATCATCAACCCCGAGTTCCGGGTCTTCTGGCCCGCGCAACTTGTGCGGTTCTCCGGGACCTGATCGGCAGCATCGGCGATCCGGCCAGCAGCGCCCGACGGCGGGGAGTCCCGCACGCCGGTAGCGTGACGGCCATGACCCACCTCTTCTCGCCGCTCGATCTGCGAGGCACGCACCTGCGCAACCGGATCATGGTCTCGCCGATGTGCCAGTACTCCGTGGAGGACCAGAGCGGGGTCCCGACGCCGTGGCACATGGTCCACCTCGGTGGCCTTGCCCGCGGTGGGGCAGGGCTGGTGATGGCCGAGGCCACCTCCGTGGTGCCCGAGGGCCGGATCAGCCCGCAGGACACCGGGCTGTGGTCCGACGCGCAGGCGCAGGCATGGGCGCCGATCGTGGAGTTCATCCAGGGGCAGGGGGCGGTCGCCGGGGTCCAGCTGGCGCATGCCGGCAACAAGGCGTCGACGTACCGGCCCTGGAGCGGGAGGGGGAGCGTGCCCGCGGCCGAGGGCGGCTGGACCACCGTCGGCCCCACCAGCACCGGGTACCCGGGCTACGCGGCCCCCCGAGCACTGACGGCCGACGAGCTGCCCGGTGTCGTCGCAGCATTCGTGGCCGCGACCGAGCGCGCGCTGGCGGCCGGGTTCGACACCGTCGAGGTGCATGCGGCCCATGGCTACCTGCTCCACCAGTTCCTCTCGCCGCTGTCGAACGACCGGACCGACGGGTACGGCGGGGATCTCGCCGGTCGTTCCCGGCTGCTGCGCGAGGTCGTCGCCGCGGTCCGGGCCGCCTGGCCGGAGGACCGCGCCCTGCTGGTGCGGATCAGCGCCACCGACTGGGTCACCGGGGGGCACACCCTCGACGACAGCGTGGTGGTGGCCGGCTGGCTGCGCGACCTCGGGGTGGACCTCATCGACGTCTCCAGCGGCGGCGTGAGCCCGACGCAGGACATCACCCCGGGGCCCGGGTACCAGGTGGCGCTTGCTGCGCGGATCCGGCGCGAGGCGGGGATCCCCGTGGCCGCGGTCGGGATGATCACCGAGCCCGTCCAGGCCGAGGCGATCCTGGCTGAGGGGTCAGCAGACGTGGTCGCGCTCGCCCGGGTCCTGCTGCGCGACCCGCAGTGGCCGTTGCGCGCCGCCCATGAGCTGGGCGCGGAGGCCCCCTGGCCACCACAGCTGCTGCGCGGACGGTTCACCTGACGCCCAACCCGTCCCACCGGCGGACGTGGTCGTCGATTCGGTCGATCTGAGCGACCGAATCGAGTACCGGCCCGTGCAGGTGGGCCGGGTGGCCCAGGCGAGAGGACCGGGTGACCCGCTCGGCCCGGAGCGCCCGGGACCTGTGTCCACGCCCCGGCCGGGACCTACGTCCTGACCTCCGTCGGGGGGCCTCACCCACGTGCAGACCCCCGCGCCGGAGGAGGTAGGTTCGGCCACGACCGCTTCGGCGAGAGGAAGAGTCGTGCGCATCGGTGTGCCCAAGGAGTCCAAGCCCGGTGAACGCCGGGTAGCCGCCACCCCCAAGACCGTCGAGCAGATCATCAAGCTCGGATATGACGTGTCCATCGAGTCCGGCGCGGGTGCCGGGGCGTCGTTCGACGACGCCGCCTACCGCGCCGCGGGTGCCGAGGTCGTCGGCAGCGAGGTGTGGGACAGCGAGATCATCCTGAAGATCAACGCCCCCTCGCAGGACGAGGTGCAGCGCCTGCAGGCCGGCCAGACCCTGGTGAGCCTGCTGGCCCCCGCCCTGGACCCCGACCTCGTCAGCGCCCTGTCGGCCCGCGGGGTCACGGCCCTGGCCATGGACGCGGTTCCGCGCATCTCGCGCGCCCAGTCCCTGGACGTGCTGAGCTCGATGGCCAACATCGGCGGCTACCGCGCCGTCATCGAGGCCGCGAACGAGTTCGGGTCGTTCTTCACCGGCCAGGTCACGGCCGCGGGCAAGGTCCCGCCGGCCAAGGTCCTGGTCGTCGGCGCCGGCGTGGCCGGCCTGGCCGCGATCGGCACCGCGAGCAGCCTGGGCGCGATCGTCCGGGCGTTCGATGCCCGCTCCGAGGTGGGCGAGCAGGTGGAGTCGATGGGTGCGGAGTTCCTGCGGATCGAGGTCGAGGACACCGGGCCCAGCGCCACCGGCTACGCCAAGGAGATGGGCGAGGACTTCAACCGCAAGGCCGCCGAGCTGTACGCGCAGCAGGCCAAGGACGTCGACATCGTCATCACCACCGCGCTCATCCCCGGCAGGCCGGCCCCGCGCCTGCTGACCGAGGAGATGGTCGCCTCGATGAAGCCGGGCAGCGTCGTGGTCGACATGGCCGCGGCCAACGGCGGCAACGTCGCCGGCAGCCGGCCCGACGAGCGGGTGGTCACCGACAACGGCGTCATCATCCTGGGCTACACCGACCTGCCGGGGCGGCTGCCCACCCAGGCCTCGCAGCTGTTCGGCACCAACCTGGTGAACCTGCTCAAGCTGATGACCCCGGAGAAGGACGGCCAGGCCGTCCTCGACCTCGACGACGTCGTCCAGCGCGGCATGACCGTCGTGAAGCAGGGCGAGGTGCTCTGGCCCCCGCCCCCGGTGCAGGTCTCGGCCGCGCCGGTGGCTGCCGCGGCAGCCGCGCCACCGGAACCCGCTCCTCCGAAGAAGAAGATGAGTCCGACGGCCAAGCTCGGCTGGATGGGGGTCGGCGCGGCAGTCTTCCTGCTGATCTCGGCCTTCTCGCCCGAGCCGTTCCTCGGCCACTTCATGGTGTTCATGCTCTCGGTCGTCATCGGGTTCTACGTGATCGGCAACGTGCACCATGCGCTGCACACCCCGCTGATGTCGGTGACCAACGCCATCAGCGGCATCATCCTCGTCGGCGCGCTGCTCCAGGTGGGCCACGGCGAGGTCTGGGTGTCGGTCCTGGCCTTCATCGGGATCCTGGTGGCCAGCATCAACGTCTTCGGCGGGTTCACCGTCACGGGCCGGATGCTGCAGATGTTCAAGCGTGAGGATGCGGTCCGATGACGATCTCACTGAGCCTGATCCTCGGCGCGTACATCGTCGCCGGCCTGATGTTCATCCTCGCCCTGGCGGGTCTGTCCAAGCACGAGACGGCGCCGGCGGGCAACCGCTACGGCATCATCGGGATGGCCGTCGCCCTGGTCATCACGGTCCTCGCGGCGGTCGCCGGCGTGGACGCTTCCGCGGATGCACTCGACCGCAAGGGCACCGGCTGACCGGCCTGGCGCTCATCGCCGCGGCCATGGCGATCGGTGGTGCCATCGGCATCTGGCGCGCCCGTCGGGTCGAGATGACCGGCATGCCCGAGCTGATCGCCATGCTGCACAGCTTCGTCGGCCTGGCCGCGGTGCTCGTCGGCTGGAACAGCTCGTACGAGACCGACGTCCTGTACCCGAGCATCCACGACGTCGAGGTGTTCGTCGGGGTCTTCATCGGTGCCGTGACGTTCACCGGCTCGATCGTCGCGTACCTGAAGCTGTCGGCGAAGATCAAGTCCGCACCGCTGATGCTGCCCGCCCACAACGCCATCAACCTGGGCATCATCGTCGCCTTCTTCGTGATGACCGCGGCGTACACGCTCGTCCCCGCCGACGACATGGTCCTGCGCCAGTCGCTGCTCGGCGCGATGACGCTGCTGGCCCTGTTCCTCGGCTGGCACCTGGTGGCCTCGATCGGCGGCGGCGACATGCCGGTCGTGGTCTCCATGCTGAACAGCTACTCCGGCTGGGCTGCGGCGGCCGCAGGCTTCCTGCTCAACAACGACCTGCTGATCATCACCGGTGCCCTCGTCGGCTCCTCGGGTGCGTACCTGTCCTACATCATGTGCCGGGCGATGAACCGCTCGTTCATCTCGGTGATCGCCGGTGGGTTCGGCGTCGAGGCGGGGACGGTGGCCTCCGATGTGGACTACGGCGAGCACCGCGAGATCACGGCCGAGGGGGCCGCCGAGTTGCTCACCGAGGCGCACTCGGTGATCATCACGCCGGGCTACGGCATGGCGGTCGCCCAGGCGCAGTACCCGGTCGCCGAGCTCACCCGCAAGCTGCGCGAGCGCGGGGTCGACGTCCGCTTCGGCATCCACCCGGTGGCCGGGCGCCTGCCCGGGCACATGAACGTGCTGCTCGCCGAGGCGAAGGTGCCCTACGACATCGTCCTGGAGATGGACGAGGTCAACCCCGACATGCCCGACACCGACGTGGTGCTGGTGATCGGCGCCAACGACACCGTCAACCCCGCGGCCATCGACGAGCCGGGCAGCCCGATCGCGGGCATGCCCGTGCTCACCGTGTGGCAGGCCAAGGACGTGATCGTGTTCAAGCGCTCCATGGCCACGGGCTACGCGGGCGTGCAGAACCCGCTGTTCTTCAAGGAGAACACCCAGATGCTCTTCGGCGACGCCAAGGACCGGGTCGAGGACATCATCAAGGCCCTGTAGCCGCACGTGCGCCGCATCCTCACCGGCGCAGACCCTCCGCAACGCGCAGATCCTCCCGGCACTCCGGGAGGATCTGCCGCTTCCGGGAGGATCTCCGGTGCGACCTCGGTGAGCGTCGGGGCGGCGGCGAAGGCCCACGGGCTGGTCCTCGTCCCGCTGCGGGGTACTAAAATCGTGGATCACGCGCCGGCCGATCAAGGAGAACGCATGTCCGAGCCCACCCCCGCCACGGATCCCGCAGCCGGCGCACGCGCCTACGAGCTCGACCGGGCGCACGTGTTCCACTCCTGGTCGGCTCAGGCCGCGCTCACGCCGATGACCATCGCCGGGGCGTCGGGCTCCTGGGTGTGGGACTACGACGGCAACCGCTACCTCGACTTCTCCAGCCAGCTGGTCAACACGAACATCGGCCACCAGCACCCCAAGGTCATCGCCGCGATCCAGGAGCAGGCCGGGATCCTGGCCACGATCGCCCCGCAGCACGCGAACGCCGCGCGCAGCGAGGCCGCCCGGATGATCGCCGAGCTGGCCCCCGCGAGCCTGAACAAGGTGTTCTTCACCAACGGCGGCGCCGACGCCATCGAGAACGCGATCCGGATGGCCCGCCTGCACACCGGGCGGCGCAAGGTCCTGAGCTTCTACCGCTCGTACCACGGCAACACGGGCGCGGCGATCGTCGCGACCGGCGACCCGCGTCGCTGGCCCAACGAGTTCGCCGACGACCACGTGCACTTCTTCGGCCCCTACCTGTACCGCTCGCACTTCTGGGCCACGAGCCCCGAGCAGGAGTCGCAGCGGGCGCTGGAGCACCTGGCCGACGTGATCCGCTTCGAGGGCCCGGGCACGATCGCGGCCATCCTGATGGAGACGGTCGTGGGCACCGCCGGCGTGCTGATCCCCCCGCCGGGCTACCTCGAGGGCGTGCGCGCGCTGTGCGACGAGCACGGGATCATGCTGATCCTCGACGAGGTGATGGCCGGGTTCGGGCGCACCGGCAAGTGGTTCGCGTTCGACCACTTCGACGTCCGCCCCGACCTGGTCACGTTCGCCAAGGGCTCGAACTCCGGGTACGTGCCGGTGGGCGGGGTGATCATCTCCGACGAGATCGCCGCGACGTTCGACACCCGGGTCTTCCCGGGCGGCCTGACCTACTCCGGGCACCCGCTGGCCACCGCCTCGATCGTGGCCAGCATCACCGCCATGCGCGAGGAGGGCATCGTCGAGAACGCCGCCCGGATCGGCACCGACGTCCTCGGCCCCGGCCTGGCGGCGCTGGCTGAGAGGCACCCGGTGATCGGCGAGGTCCGCGGCCTGGGCGTGTTCTGGGCGCTGGACCTGGTGAGCAACCGCGAGACGCGCGCGATGCTGGCCCCGTACGGCGGGACCTCGGAGGCGATGACCGTGCTGGTGACCGAGGCCAAGAAGCGCGGCCTGCTGCCGTTCACGAACTTCAACCGGCTGCACGTGGTCCCGCCGTGCACCGTCACCGAGGAGGAGGCGCGCACCGGCCTGGCGATCCTCGACGAGGTGCTCACCGAGGTCGACCGCTACTACGAGGGCTGAGCGCCGCCCGCGCTGAGCCGGGCCGCTGCCGGCGGAGCGCCTGCCCCGGCAGCCCCTACCCTGAGGGCCATGCCCTCCGACGACGACATCGCCACCCGCGAGCTGGTGCAGGAGCGCGCTGCCGATCGCGCGCAGGCGGTTGCCCTGTTCAACCACGCGTGGAGCCTGCTGGACCTCCCCGAGCGCACTCCTGCCGAGGACTTCGACCTGATCCACGCAACCCACGCCTCCCGATGGCACTGGGGTCGTGCCGGCGGGCCCCAGGAGTGGGCCATCGGCGAGTGGCAGTGCTCCCGCGCGTACGCGGTCCTGGATCGGGCTGAGCCATCGCTCGTCCACGCCCGCCGCTGCCTCGACCTGTGCGAGGAGCACTCCCTGGACGGCTTCATCGTCGCCTCGGCGCATGAGGCGCTGTCCCGGGCCCTGTTCGTTGCCGGTGACCTGGACGCAGCGCGGGCCGAGCGCTCCCTGGCGCTCGAGCTGACCAGCGCGCTCCAGGATCCCGACGACCGCGAGGTCCTCGAACGCGACCTCTCCACACTGCCGCCCCTGTGAACGGCATGCGCCGACCAGCGCGTTCCCTGGGCCCGGCAGCCCGTGGGCTGGCTCTCGGGATCGGGGCGCTGCTGCTGACCGGGTGCGGCCGGCTCGACGAGCTGACCTACCAGCCCCCGACCACCCCCGAGCAATGGTGCGACCAGAGGCCATGCGTCCAGGTGGGGGACACGGTCGCTCACCGAGCCGCTGGGCACCTTCCTGGTGTTCCTGCTCGCCGGGCTGTGGGTCGCGTCGGGGGTCTTCTTCCTGCGCACCCGCCGCGGCCAGCGCTCGCGCGCGTGGCTGGGCGTCGCCCTGATCCTCGGTGGGGTCGGCGCAGCCCTCGCAGGCGTGAGCTACCAGGCCTTCAGCTACGAGTTGAAGTGCGCCGGCCTCGAGCTGTGCCGCCTGACCAACGCCTGGGAGGTGGGGTACAGCGTCACCCAGGCGTTCAGCGTGAGCGCGATGCTGATCGCCGTCGCCCACGCGTGCACCACCGGACGGCTGCGCCGCGGACTGATCATCTTCGCCGTCGTCGACGCCGTGGCCTACGCGATCGTCACCATCATCGGCGTGCTCATGCCGAGCGCGGCCCTGCTCTCCTTCGCCGTTCTGATGCTCTTCGCCGTCCCGGTGATCCTCGTGGTGCTCATCGTGCCCGGACGTCGCTATCGCTCGACGCGCGATCCGATGGACCGCTCGCTCGTTCGTGCCGCGGTGCTCCTCGTCGTCGTCCAGGTCGCCTACTTCGCCTACTACGCCGCCGGGATCACAGCCGTCGTGTGGGACGACGGCGCGGGCTTCTACTTCTCCGAGAACGACGTCCTGCACATCGGGCTGATCCTCTGGCTCTGGTACGTGGTGGCCGTCGTCGGACGCCACCTGCGGGATGCCTCGCCCGGGGCTCCGGCCGCCGACGGGTAGCCTGCGGGCGTGGACATCCTCGTGATCGGCTCCGGCGGACGTGAGCACGCCCTCGCGCTGGCCCTGGCCGCCGACCCCGCCGTCGGCGCCCTGCACATCGCCCCCGGCAACGCGGGCACCGCCGAGGTCGGCACCAACCATCCGGTGGACGCGACCGACCCGGCCGACGTGGTCCGGCTGGCCCGCGAGCTGGCCGTGGGACTGGTCGTCATCGGCCCGGAGGCCCCGCTGGTCGCCGGCGTCGCCGACGCGCTGCGCGAGGCCGGGTTCGCCACGTTCGGCCCGTCGGGGGCAGCCGCGCAGATCGAGGGCTCGAAGGCCTTCGCCAAGCAGGTCATGGCCGAGGCCGGGGTGCCGACCGCCATGGCCCATGTGTGCACGACGGTCGCGGAGGTCGCCCACGCGCTCGACCAGTTCGGCGCGCCGCACGTGGTCAAGGACGACGGGCTGGCCGGCGGGAAGGGCGTGGTCGTCACCGACGACCGGCAGGCCGCCCTCGACCACGCCGCAGCATGCCTGTCCCGCCCCGGCGGCGCCGTGGTGGTGGAGGAGTACCTTGACGGCCCCGAGGTCTCGCTGTTCGCGATCACCGACGGGTTCACCGCTGTGCCACTGGTCCCCGCCCAGGACTTCAAGCGGGTCGGCGACGGCGACGCCGGCCCCAACACCGGGGGCATGGGCGCCTACGCACCGCTTCCCTGGGCGCCCGTGGGGCTCGTCGACGAGATCATGACGCGGGTGGTCCAGCCGACCATCGACCTGATGGCCGAGCGCGGCACGCCGTTCAGCGGCCTGCTCTACGCGGGCCTCGCCCTGACCTCGCGCGGGCTGCGCGTGGTGGAGTTCAACGCGCGATTCGGTGACCCGGAGACCCAGGTCGTCCTGGCCCTGCTGCGCACCCCGCTGGCCGGCCTGCTCAACGCCGCGGCCCACGGGACCCTCGACGAGGTCGGCGACCTCCAGTGGCATCCGGGCTCGGCAGTCACTGTCGTGCTGGCCGCCCCCGGCTACCCCGAGGCGCCCACCACCGGCGGCATCCTCACCGGCGTGCCCATCGGTGCGGACGCCGAGTCCGGGTGGGACGCGGCGTGGGTCGTGCACTCCGGCACGGCGCGGCACGACGGTGACCTCGTGGCCACCGGGGGGCGGGTGCTGTGCGCCACCGCCCGGGCAGCCGACCTCGTGGGGGCCCGCGAGCGCGCCTACGAGCTCCTCGACACGATCGCCCTGGAGGGTGGCCACTACCGCCGCGACATCGCCCGGGCCGCCGCCGAGGGCGCCATCCCCACGCCCTGAGTGCGATCAGCGGACTGCACGGCCCCGGAGCTGGTGGCGACTGCGACAATGACGCCGTGACCGAGATCCCCAACGTCCTGGCCCAGCGGTACGCCTCAGCGCAGATGGTCGCGCTGTGGTCCCCGGAGCACAAGGTCCGCCTCGAGCGCGACCTGTGGATCGCCGTCCTCCGGGCGCAGGCCGACCTCGGGATCCCCGTCCCCAGCGGCACGGTCGAGGCCTACGAGTCGGTGCGCGACCAGGTGGACCTGGCGTCCATCGCCGCGCGGGAGAAGGTCACCCGCCACGATGTGAAGGCGCGCATCGAGGAGTTCACCGACCTCGCCGGCACCGAGCACATCCACAAGGGGATGACCAGCCGGGACCTGACCGAGAACGTCGAGCAGATGCAGGTGCGCCTCTCGCTGCACCTGGTCCGCGACCGGGTCGTGGCCACGCTGGCCCGCCTCGGCGCCCTGGCTGCCCAGTACTCCGACCAGCCGCTGACCGGACGCAGTCACAACGTGGCCGCGCAGACCACCACGTTGGGCAAGCGGTTCGCGAGCGCCGCCGAGGAGCTGATCGTCGCCTACGCCCGGCTCGAGGACCTGCTCGAGCGCTACCCGCTGCGCGGGATCAAGGGCCCGGTCGGCACCGCCCAGGACATGCTCGACCTGCTCGACGGCGATGCCTCCCGTCTGGCGGAGCTCGAGCAGCGGGTGGCCACACACCTGGGTTTCACCGAGGTACTGGACTCAGTCGGCCAGATCTACCCCCGCTCCCTGGACCACGATGTGCTCTCCGCGCTCGTCCAGGTCGCAGCGGGGCCGTCGAGCCTGGCCACCACCATCCGGCTGATGGCCGGCAACGAGCTCGTCACCGAGGGCTTCAAGGAGGGCCAGGTCGGATCCTCGGCGATGCCGCACAAGATGAACTCGCGCTCGTGCGAGCGGGTGAACGGCCTGACGGTGATCCTGCGCGGGTACGCCTCGATGGGGGCCGAGCTGGCCGGGGCGCAGTGGAACGAGGGCGACGTCTTCTGCTCGGTCGTCCGCCGCGTGGCGCTGCCCGACGCCTTCTTCGCGATCGACGGGCTGTTCGAGACGTTCCTGACGGTGCTCGACGAGTTCGGCGCCTTCCCGGCCGTGATCGAGGCGGAGCTGCGCCGGTACCTGCCCTTCCTGGCCACCACCAAGATCCTGATGGCAGCCGTCCGCGCCGGGGTCGGCCGCGAGACCGCGCACGAGGTCATCAAGACCCACGCGGTGGCCGTCGCACTCGACATGCGTCGGGGACAGGCCGCCAACGACCTGTTCGATCGGCTCGCCACCGACGGACGCCTGGGCCTGGACCGCGCGGCACTCGAGGCGCTGGTCGCCGAGCCGATCGAGTTCACCGGCGCAGCCCGCGACCAGGTGGCCCGAGTCGTCCAGCGCATCGAGGTCATCGCCGCCCAGCACCCGATGGCCGCCACCTACTCGCCGGGGGCGATCCTGTGACCGGGAAGCCTGCGGCTGTGCCCCTGCCCAACATCCCGGTCGCTCCGCACATCCCCGGGTACACGGCCGTCTACTCGGGCAAGGTCCGCGACCTGTACCGGTCCCCCGACGGCGCCCTGCTGTTCGTCGCCTCCGACCGGATCTCGGCCTACGACTGGGTCCTGCCCACGACGATCCCCGACAAGGGCGCGATCCTCACCCAGCTGAGCCTGTGGTGGTTCGAGCGGGTCGCCGACATCGTCGGCAACCATGTCCTGTCCGTCGACGTGCCGGGCGAGGTGGCCGGGCGCGCGATGCTGTGCCAGCCGCTGGCGATGTTCCCCGTGGAGTGCGTCGCCCGCGGGTACCTGACGGGCTCGGGCCTGGTCGAGTACACGGCGTCGGGCGAGGTGTGTGGCGTCCCGCTTCCCGCCGGGCTCGTGGACGGCTCACGGCTGCCCGCGCCGATCTTCACGCCCGCCACCAAGGCCGAGCTCGGCGACCACGACGAGAATGTCGACTTCGACGCCGTGGTGGCCGTCGTCGGTGCACACGACGCCCTGGAGCTGCGCCGGCTCACGCTCGCGGTCTACGCGCGGGCCGAGGAGATCTCCCGCGAGCGGGGGCTGATCCTGGCGGACACGAAGTTCGAGTTCGGCCGACCGGGCGACGATCCGGGGGCACCCATCCTGCTGGCCGACGAGGTGCTCACCCCGGACTCCTCGCGCTTCTGGCCCGCCGACGGCTGGCAGCCGGGGCGCCCCGGGGGGCAGCCCTCCTTCGACAAGCAGTACGTGCGCGACTGGTTGACCTCCCCGGCGTCCGGTTGGGATCGCACGGGCGGCCAACCGCCGCCCGCCCTGCCCGACGAGGTGGTCGAGCGCACCCGCGCCCTGTACGTGCAGGCCTACGAGCGCCTCACCGGCCGGCGCTGGGGCTGAGGCCCGGTCCCCCGCCAGGTCGGAATGGGCCGCACCCGCCGCTGGAATTGGCCCCCGCTCCGGTGACGGCAGGAGGCCGCCCCCGTGGGGACGGCCTCCCGGACTGCCATGTTCCGTTGTGTCGCGTTGACTCCTGGCGCGGGCCTCCTACAGCCCGAGCTCGGCCAGCTTGGGCAGTGCTGCCCGCGCTGCCGCCTTGGCCGCGGGGGCGTCCACTGCGTCGCTGGCCGCGGCCGCTGCCGCCTTGCACTCGTCGAGCGTGTGGGCAGCCAGGGCCGCACGCACGCCCGGCAGCGCGCCGGCCGACATCGACAGCGTGTTGACGCCCAACCCGACCAGGACACAGCCCAGCGCGGGATCGGAGGCGGCCTCACCGCAGACACCCGTGGGGATGCCGTTGGCCTGACCGCCCTTGACCGTCGCCGCGACGAGGTCCAGGATCGCCGGCTGCCACGCGTCCTGCAGCCGCGCCACGGATCCGATCTGGCGATCGGCCGCGAACGTGTACTGGGTGAGGTCGTTGCTGCCGATGGAGAAGAACTCCGCCACCTGGCCGAGGTGCCGCGACCGCAGCGCGGCCGCCGGGATCTCGACCATCGTGCCGATCTTGGCGTGCAGCCCGGCCTTCTTGCAGGCCTCCTTGAACCACCGAGCCTCGTAGACGTCGGCGATCATCGGGGCCATCACCCACAACTCGGCATCCAGGCCCTCAGCGGCCCTGGCCAGAGCGTGCAGCTGGGTGTGCATGATGTCCGGCGCCTGCATGCAGATGCGCAGGCCACGCACGCCCATCGCCGGGTTGGGCTCCTCACCGAACGGCAGGAACGGCAGCGGCTTGTCGGCGCCGGCGTCCAGCGTGCGGACGACGACCTTCTTGCCGGGGAACGCCTCGAGCACGGCCCGGTACAGGCCGTACTGCTCGTCCTCGCTCGGGGCGTCCGTGCGGTCCAGGAACAGCAGCTCGCTGCGGAACAGCCCGACACCCTCGGCGCCGTTCTCCAGGGCCTTGGCGACATCCTCCGAGCCGCCGATGTTGGCCAGGAGCGGAACCGCGTGACCGTCGGCCGTCGCGCCGGGGGCATTGCCCACGGCAGCCAGCGCCGCACGCCGCTTCTCGTCCCTGCCGGCCAGCTCGGCGACCATCTCGACCGGCGGGTCGATGACGACCTTGCCCGACGAGCCGTCCACCATCACGTACGTGCCCGGCGCCAGCTCGCGCACGCCCGGGCACCCGACCACGGCGGGGATGCCGAGGTTGCGCGCCAGGATCGAGGTGTGCGAGGTCGGGCCGCCCTCCTGGGTGGCGAACGCCAGCACCATCGACTTGTCGATGAGCGCGGTGTCGGCCGGGGCCAGGTCCATCGCGACCAGGATGCTGGGCTCCTTGAGCTCGGGGATGCCGGGGGCCGGCACGTCGAGCAGCAGGGCGACCGTCCGGTTGCGGATGTCGTCGAGGTCGGTCACGCGGGCGGCGAAGTACTCGCCCAGGGTGAGCAGCACCTCACGGGTGGCGCCGAACGCGTCGTAGGCCGCCCGGGCGGCGTTCGAGCCACCGTCCGTGCGCTGCTTGATCCCCACGGCGAGGTCGGGGTCGCGGGCCATCATGGCCTGGGCCTCGAGCACGTGCTGCGCCTCGCCACCGGCCCGCTGCCCGCGGTCCTCGAGGTCGGCGGCCACGTCCTCCAGGGCCTTGGCGGCCGCGGCGAACTCCTCCTCGGGGGTCCCCGTCCCCGGGCCCTGCTTGGGCTCGGGAACGGAGTCCACGACTCGCACGACCGGTCCGGCGCCGACGCCGGGGCTGACCCCGACACCCGTCAGGGTCCTCAGGTCAGGCATGGCCACCCTCAGGGGTCTCCAGGATCTCCTTGAGACCGGCGAGCAGCTCGTCAGCGCCCTCGCCCTCGGCGGTGACGACCATCTCCTCGCCTGCCTTCGCGCCGAGGCCCATCACGCCCAGGATGCTCTTGGCGTTGACGCCGGGCTCGCCCGGACGACCGATGGTGACGTCGCAGGACGACTTGGCAGCCGCGCCGACGAAGAGTGCCGCCGGACGGGCGTGCAGCCCGACTCCGGGGGGCAGGACTACGGTGATTTCAGCCACGATCAAACACCTCTCAGTTTGTGCTTTGTCAGCAGCCCTCGCGGGCAGGTTGTCGGTTGACGTGCGTTCGGGATCAGGCGATCTCGAAGACGGCGGTGCCGGCCTCGACCATCTCGCCGTCGGGGACGAGCTGGGTGATCTGACCGGCCTCGGCCTGGATCGCGATCAGCGGGGTGATGACTGGAAGGCCACCTGCCTCGATGACCGAGGGATCCCACTCGATGACCGGCTCGCCGGCCACGACCGTGTCGCCCTTGGCCTTGAGCAGCGTGAAGCCCTCACCGTTGAGCTGGACGGTCTCCAGGCCCAGGTGCACGAGGATCGAGTAGCCATCAGCCTCGATGCCCATGGCATGCGGGAACAGGCTGGCGATGGTGCCCGAGATCGGCGCGACGGCGACGACCGGGCCGCGCGGCGGATCGATCGCGAGGCCGGGGCCGAGCATCGCCTCGGCGAACATGGGATCGGGGACCTCGGTGAGGTTCGCGACCCGACCGGGCATGGGGGACAGGACCTGCAGTGCCACGTTGATGCTCCCTTATTCGATGATGTCGTTGATGTCCATGGCCAGGCCGTCGGCCTCGCCACCCACGATGACCTGGAGGACGGAACCGGCTGACAGCACGCCGAAGGCGCCCGCTGTCCTCAGCGCCGTCTCGTCGACCAGCGAAGGATCGTTGACCACCGTGCGCAGACGGGTGGCGCAGGCTTCGATCTCGTCGATGTTGTCTGCCCCACCCAGGGCTTCGATGATGTCCTCAGCCTTGCCCATTCATCCTCCGAATCGTGTGTGGGGCGTCCGCGCCCCGACGTGGGGCCAGTCTGCCCCTTCCGCTGACCCGATGTCCTGACAACGGGCGAGGACCGGAGCTCACCGGCCGGAAGTGGCCAGCAGCTGGTCGATCGCACCGTGCACCTCGACCCCAGCGCACTGCCCGACGCCCTCGAATCGGGTCCGCCCGGCGGCATCGCGCGAGCCGGACCTCCAGCGTCCCGTCGAGGGTCTCGGCCACGCGCTGGTGCATCTCGGTGCGGACCGGCGAGTGCAGCAGACCGGAGGTGCGACCGCCGATCGTGGCCCGCAGGTCGAGCCGGTCCCCACCCGGGGACCGCAGGGACCAGCGCACCTCCTCGTCGTCCACCACCAGGTCGACGGTCCGGGCCCGGGTGTAGCTGGTGAACCGGTGCAGGCCGGCGTCCCTGCCCTCGGGGAGGTGCAGCCCCACGAGGTCGCCGCGGAACGCCGCCCTGCGCCAGGGGATCAGGGCGGTGGAGGCCACCAGGCTGACACCGGTCTCCTCGAAGTGGTTGGACTGCATCCAGACATAGGCCTTCGGGAAGGCCGTCCCCCAGTCCTTCTCCAGGTAGCCCCGACCGCCGGCGAGGTCCACCCGGCCGGCGCCGGTGTCGACCCAGCCGGCCAGGGCATGGTCCAGGCTCACCACGCCGTGGTAGCACTCCATCGTCGGCACCCACGCGTACCAGCCCATGGCGCCGGGCTCCCGGACGGTCACGGGCCACCGCGCCCCGGGCCCGAAGCGCACCTCAGCCGCGAGCCCCGGCACCTCCACGACGATGCCGTCGGCGCTGAACCGGTTGGCCCCGACGCGCACGTCGAACGTCCGGGGGTCGGCGCGGAAGTCCGACAGCGGGAACCGGTGGTAGGCCGTGCCCCCGGTGATGCCGTCGAGCACCTGGACGAACGCCTCCGCGATCGAGCCGTCCTCGGAGACGAACATGCCGGGGATGACCGCCAGCCGGGTGCCGCGGTCTGCGCTGACCAGCTTCACGTACCACCCCTCGAAGAACGACCGGCCCACATGGCGGCCCTCGGCGTGGGCGCCCAGCACGCCGGTGCCGTGGAATCCGGCGGGGCTCATGACCGAGGCGGGACTCTGCATGGACCCACCACACCAGCAGTTGGCCCCGGGCACAACCGCAACGCGCTCGGCGGAGGTCCTCACCGCGGTCACCGACGTCTGCGGCGATGGCAGACTTCGGGCTGTGAGGTCCTCCACGGCCGATGAGCGGGCCATGCGCCTGGCGTTGGCCGTGGCCGCGCGCGCACTGCCCGGTGGGGACGTCCCGGTCGGTGCCGTGGTGCTCGACCCCCGGGGCGTGGTCATCGGGGAGGGGTTCAACCGCCGCGAGGCCGACGGCGACCCCACGGCGCACGCCGAGCTGCTTGCCCTGCGGGCCGCAGCCCAGGCGGTGGGCCAGTGGCGACTGTCGGGGTGCACCCTCGTGGTGACCCTCGAGCCCTGCACGATGTGCGCCGGGGCGATCGTCCTGTCGCGGGTGGACCGCGTGGTCTTCGGCGCCTACGACCCCAAGGCCGGTGCGGTGGGGTCGCTGTGGGACGTGGTGCGCGACCCACGGCTCAACCACCGCCCCGAGGTCGTGGCCGGCGTCCTGGCCGAGGAGTGCGCCCGGGTGCTGCAGGACTTCTTCGAGGCGCAGCGCGGCTGACCCAGCGGGCCCGTGCCGGCGGCCGGTCGGTGCCGGGCGTGGTGGGGACCGCGCATAGGGTGGCGGCCATGCGCACCATGCTCGCCGACCACCCGCTGGTCGCCCACAAGCTGACGACCCTGCGCGACGAGCGCACCGACTCCCCCACGTTCCGGCGCCTCGTCGACGAGCTGGTGACCCTCCTGGCCTACGAGGCCACCCGTGACATCCGGGTCGCCGAGGTCGCGATCACCACACCGGTCGGCCCCGCCACGGGGCACCGGATGGCCCAGCCCCGGCCGGTCGTGATCCCGATCCTGCGCGCGGGCCTGGGGATGCTGGAGGGGATGACCCGGCTGCTGCCGACCGCCGAGATCGGGTTCCTGGGGATGATCCGCGACGAGGTCACCCTCGAGGCGACCACCTACGCCGATCGCCTTCCCATGGACCTCTCCGGCCGGCAGGTGTTCCTGCTCGACCCGATGCTGGCCACCGGCGGGACGCTGATCATGGCCATCGACCTGGTGCTCTCCCGGGGCGCCAGCGACGTGACCGCGATCTGCATCCTCGCGGCCCCCGAGGGGATCGCCGCCGTCGATGCTGCGGTCGCCGACCGGGTCCCCAGCATCACCCTGGTCACTGCGGCCATCGACGAGCGGCTCAACGACCACGGGTACATCGTCCCCGGGCTCGGCGACGCCGGCGACCGGCTGTACGGCATCGTCTGAGCCGTTCGGCCCGGGGGCGGTCCGTGCCTACTCGGACGCGTCCGACGCGTCGGTGACGAGCTCGCCGACCTGCCCGTACACCCAGGGCTCGTTGTCGGGGTCGTGCCCCACCGGGACGCCGACGACGATGGGGACGTCGAACTCCAGCAACCGCTGCTCCATGAAGCTCTCCGCGTGCTGGTCGCGCTCCCCCACGGCGGCGCTGAAGGATCCGAGCGCGAACGCCTGCACGCCCATCAGCCCGCCGGACAGCTGCAGCTGCGTGATCATCCGGTCCAGGCGGTAGACCGGCTCCCCGACGTCCTCGAGCACCATGATCGCGTCATGCGAGCGCAGGGCGTGCGGGGTGCCCGCCAGCGCCGCCAGCATGGCGAGGTTCCCACCGACGAACGGGCCGCGGACCGAGCGGCGCGGTCCCGCCACGTGGTTGACCTGCGCGCGGAAGCCGGAGCCGTCCTGCAGCATCGCCCGGACCCGCTCCAGGACGGGCGGGGCCGCGAGGTCGCCGAGGGCGGTGATGACGGGCGCGTGGATCCCCATGAGGCCGTGCTCCACCGGATGGGCGAGGTCATCGGTCAGGCGGTGCTCCCGGTAGAGCGCGGCCAGGAAGGCCGTGGCGTCGGAGAACCCGAGCAGCGGCCGGTTGGGGACCGCCGCAGGATCCCGGGTGAGCCGGATCAGGTCCTCGAGCAGGTGCATCGCGCCGAAGCCGCCGCGGGCGAACCAGATGGCCTCGACCTCGGGGTCGGTCATCGCCCACCGCAGGTCCTCGAGGCGCTCGCGCGTCGTGCCCGCGGTGTGACCGGCGACGGCCAGGACGTGCGTGCCCAGCAGGGTTCGGTAGCCCCACTCGTGCAGCACGTCGAGACCGCGTCCGAGTCGGGCTGGCTGGACCGGCCCGGACGGCGCGATGACGGCGATCCGGGAGCCCGGCGCGAGCAGCGGACCCGGCAGGTCGGGCTGGCTCAGGAACATGCTGGAACCTCCCCCTGCCCCAGGTGGGGTCCGATGGCGACGGTCCCACGGTACGCCAGGGGCGCCCGCGGATCCGCGAGGGAGGGTCCTACTGGACCGTCAGGGTGATCGGCACAGCGGACAGCGCCCGACTCACCGGGCAGCCCGCCTTCGCGCCCTCCGCGGCGGTCCGGAACTCCGTGGCGTCCAGGCCGGGGACGTCCCCGCTGACCGTCAGCCGGATGCCGGTGATCCCGGTGCCCGGCTGGAAGTCGACCTCGGCCGAGACGGTCAGGCGCGTGGGCGGGGTTCCGCTCTTGCTCAGGGCGCCGGAGAGGGCCATGGAGAAGCACGACGCATGCGCGGCGGCGATCAGCTCCTCGGGACTGGTGACGCCGTTCGGCTCCGCTGAGCGCGCCGGCCAGCTGACCGGGTAGGTGCCGATCCCGGAGGACTCGAGGGTCACCTGCCCGCCACCCTCCATGAGGCTGCCGTCCCAGACCGTCGATGCCCGTCGTGTGGTTGCCATGTCCATCCCTTCGTGAGGTCAGTGGAACGAATCATGGTGCGGATCCGGCGCACACGCCATCGCTGCGCCCACTCCCGCCGCGGGCGATCCCGTCGGCGGGGCGGTGGGGCAGCCCCCGCGCCGACCGGGATCAGGGTGACCCGGACCTCGGGAACGACGAAGGGGCAGCCAGATCAGCTGCCCCTTCACCTGCGGCGGAGGATACGGGATTTGAACCCGTGAGGGTGTTACCCCAACACGATTTCCAATCGTGCGCACTAGGCCACTATGCGAATCCTCCGCCGCGGATTCTACGGTGCGCCGCGGGGTTCTTCCGAATCCGCGGACGCCGGAGGCCGCCTGCGCAGGTCAGGTGGGCCTGCGGGGGAGCGCACCTCCTGGCGGCCAGGTCACCACCCGGGTGGGCATAGAATGGTCCCCGACCCCCCGTGTGGCGTCACCCTGTGAACCTCCCCAGGGCCGGAAGGCAGCAAGGATAAGCGGGCTCTGACGGGTGCGCGGGGGGTCACTCCTGCGCGATCACCGCGGTCGTGTGCCCCGGGATCTGCCCACCGGTCTGCTCGAGCAGCTCCCGGGCAGCCATCCGCCCCGCCTCGACGACGAGGTCGAACTGGTGCCACTCCAGGGTTCCGACCCCCAGCGGCGGGGGCGTGATCACCGTGGCGCCGCGTGAGCGCGCCGCCTGCACAGCACCCCCGCTGCCGATCATCATCACCCGCAGCAGGGTGTCTCCCATGGACGGCATCCGCGGCGGTCCGGTGAGCGGGGACCTCGGACCGCCCCCTCCCATCGCGATGTTCACGGCGAGGAGGGGGCCCTCGTCGCGCTCGGTCAGCAGCCGCACCGGGAGGTTGTCCAGGACGCCTCCGTCGACCAGCAGCCGGTTCTCGTGGCGCATCGGCGGGAACAGCACCGGGATCGACACCGAGGCGCTGACCGCCTCCGCGAGGTCCCCACGGCGATGCTCCACCTCCACGCGGCCGAGCAGGTCCACGCTCAGGCAGCGGAACTGCCGGGGGAGCGCCTGGATCTCGCGACCCCCGAGGTGGTTGCGCAGCAGGCTCCTGGTCCGGCGGCCCTTGATGAGGGCGACGGTCGGCACCGTGTAGTCACCGATCGGGTTGCCCCGGACGAACTCCCCGTAGAAGACCTCCTGCATCGCGTGGGGATCCATGCCCGTGGCGTGGGCGCCGGCCACGATGGACCCGATGCTGCTGCCGGCCACGCGGTCGACGAGGATCCCCGCAGCCGCCAGCTCCTGCAGCACGCCGATGTGGGCGAATCCGCGAGCTCCGCCGCCCGCCAGGACCATCCCCACCGACCACCCCCCGATCCGGGCTGCGAGCATCCGCAGGTCCTCGCGCGGGGCGCCGTCAGCGACGACGCTGACCTGCCACGGCTCCAGGGCCACGCACCACGTCCGCAGGACGTCCTCGGTGGGCCGGGTGCCCACCAGGACGAGGTCGGCACCCGGCGCGAGGGGGGCCCCGGCGACCGGCACCTCGGCGGCGGCCGCGGCCACCAGGACCACGTGGTCGGCCTGGCGCAGGCAGAAGTCCCGCGTCGGGTCGTCGGCCCCGGCCACCAGCAGGACCCGGTCGGCGTCGCCCTCGGCGCGCTCGAGCGCCTCGGGGCTGGGCTCGGCCAGCACATCGGCCCGCAGCCGGGTCCGCAGCTCGGCCAGCAGCCCGGCAGCCACCGGATCGACGGGGGCGCCCCGATGGATGCCGACAACCGCGACCACGACCGGCCGGGTACCGACGGCCCGCGCTGGGGGCCGGGCGTCGCTGAGCTGCTCGGCGAGCACCGAGGCCAGGGCGGGGTAGGCGCTGGCGTCCTGGGCCATCGCCGCGTCGAATGCACTGCGCGCCACCTCGCTCAGGACGCTGTCCCGACGGGCCCGGACCGACGCCGAGCGAGGACCCCCGGTGATCAGGGCCAGCTCACCGACGACCGACCCCGGCCCGAGCTCGCGCACCACCTCGTCGCCGACCACGACCTCGAGACGCCCCGCGCGGAGCACGAACACCGAGTCCGCCGCATCACCGGCGCGGAACAGCCATGCGCCGGCCTCGAGGTGCCGGTCCTGGGCTCCCCGCTCGAGTGCGCTGCGCACGTCCGCGGGCAGCCTGCTGAACAGGGGCAGCGCCGCGACGGACGTGGTCGCCGGCCCGACGACGGGCAGGACGTCCGGCAGGTGCACCTCGATCCGTCGGGCCGCGGGGTCGTCCGGCTCCTCGGTGGCCGGCGTGATCCGGCCCAGGAAGATCGAGATGACCGCGACGGCCACGAAGCACGCCACCGACATCCACCAGCCGTCCCGGAACGAGTCGACCGAGGTCGCCGGCGTGGGGGTCCCGATGATGACCACCAGCAGGGCGATGCCCAGGACGCCGCCCATCTGCCGGGTGCTCGAGGCAACCGCCGAGGCCGTGGCGTACCGACCCCCCGGGACTGCGGCCAGCGTGGCGCTGCCGAGCAGCGGCAGGGTCATCCCGACCCCGATGCCGCTGAGCACCTGGCCGGGCAGCCACTCGGCGAGGAACTCCGGGGTGGTGCCCACCTGGGTGGCGTACCAGACGTACCCGGCGGCCCAGACCAGCGCACCGGGGACGATGAACAGCCGGTAGCCGCGCGTGGCGGCGATCGGGCCCAGGACGGCCGCGACCACCGCGGCGATCAGCGCGGCGGGAACCAGCGCCAGGCCGGCACGCAGGACGCTGTACCCCCAGACGTAGGTCAGCCACAGGATGTTGGTCAGCAGGTAGGCGTAGAAGCCCATGCCGGCCGCGACCGTCGCGACGTTGCCCACCTTGAAGGCCCGGACCTTCAGCAGCTCGGGGTCGAGCAGCGGCGAGCGGTGCCGCCGGGAGCTGAACACGAACAGGAGCACGAGCACGGCCGACGCTGCGAAGCAGCCGATCACCGCCCAGCTCGTCCAGCCCCAGTCACCGCCCTGGACGATGCCCAGGGTGAGCAGCCCCAGCGCGAGGGCGAACAGCGCAGCCCCGCCGAGGTCGGGCAGCGTGCGGCGCCCCGGCGCCCGGCTCTCGACGAGCGCACGGCGGGCGATGACCCAGGCCGCGATCCCGAACGGCAGGTTGACCAGGAACGCCCAGCGCCAGTCCCCGACCTGCACCAGCAGGCCGCCGATCGGCGGGCCGAGCCCGGACGCGAGGGCGGCCGACGCGCCCCACAGCCCGACCGCATGGGTCCGGCGCTCCGACGGGAACGCCGCGACGACCAGGGCGAGGGAGGCCGGCACCAGCAGGGCGGCGCCGAGGGCCTGCACCACCCGGGCGCCGATGAGGAAGCCGACGGACGGGGACAGCGCGCAGATGACCGAGGCGACGGTGAACACCAGGACGCCCCAGACGAACGCCCGCCGCCGGCCGATCAGGTCGGTGAGCCGTCCGAAGGGGACGAGGAACGCCGCGAACACGATGTTGTAGGCGTTGAGCACCCAGGACAGGTTGCTGATCGTGGAGTCCGGGAACGACTCGCGGATGCTGGGGAACGCGACGTTGACGATCGTGGCGTCGAGGAACGCGAGGAAGGCTCCGAACGACGCGACGCCCAGGACGGTGCCGCTCGAGACACGTCCCCGCGTCACGACCCCCGACGGGCCGACGGGCCTTCGAACCTCAGTGCTGGGCACCTGCTCCTCCGCTCGTCCTCATGCGCACGGCACACCGAGGGAGCCCCTGGTCCCGGCCCTGGAGCACCTCCGCCAGAACGGTTCCATGGTGCCCGAGGGGGTATGACCGCAAGTCACCGACCGTAGCGCCAGACCGGCCAGTCGCGCGCGCTGTGTAGCGATGTCGGGCCGCGTCGAAGCGCCCAGCCACCCCTCATCCCGGTTCGCTCCAACTCTCGAGCGCCTGCGGCTACTTCGCTCCAAGTCTCGGGCGGCGAACCGGCCGCAGACTTGGAGCAAACCGTGATCTTGGTCAGCCCGCGGACAGGGCGAGGCCCTGGTCCGTGCCCTGGGCGCCGACCTCGACCCGGACGGTCGAGCCGTCGCGGAACGCACCGGCGAGGATGCCCCGGGCCAGGGGGTCACCGATCGCGGTCTGGATCAGGCGGCGCAACGGCCGGGCTCCGTAGAGCGGGTCGAACCCGTGGTCGGCGAGCCACTCGCGGGCCGCCGGGTCCACCTCGAGGGTGATCCGGCGGTCGGCCAGGCGTCGGGCCAGGGCATCGACCTGGATGTCGACGATCGCAGCGAGGTCCTCGCGGGTCAGGGCGTCGAACATGATCGTGTCGTCCAGGCGGTTGAGGAACTCCGGCTTGAACGCGATGCGCACCACCGCCATGACCGCCTCGTGGCGCTGCTCGGGGGTGAGCGTCGGGTCGATCAGGGCCTGGGAGCCCAGGTTCGAGGTCAGGATCAGGATCGCGTTGCGGAAGTCCACGGTGCGGCCCTGGCCGTCGGTGAGCCGGCCGTCGTCGAGGACCTGCAGCAGCACGTTGAAGACCTCCGGGTGGGCCTTCTCCACCTCGTCGAGGAGCACGACGCTGTAGGGCCGGCGGCGCACCGCCTCGGTGAGCTGGCCGCCCTCCTCGTAGCCGACGTACCCGGGGGGCGCGCCGACCAGCCGGGCGACCGAGTGCTTCTCGCCGTACTCGCTCATGTCGATCCGGGTGATCGCCCGCTCGTCGTCGAACAGGAACTCCGCCAGGGCCTTGGCCAGCTCGGTCTTGCCCACACCGGTGGGCCCGAGGAAGAGGAACGAGCCGGTGGGCCGGTCGGGGTCGGCGATCCCGGCCCGGGCCCGGCGCACGGCATCGGACACCGCGCGGACGGCCGTGGCCTGCCCGACGACCCGGTGGCCGAGCTCGTCCTCCATGCGCAGCAGCTTCGCGGTCTCGCCCTCGAGCAGCCGGCCGGCCGGGATCCCGGTCCAGGCGCCGACCACCTCGGCCACGTCGTCGGGGCCGACCTCCTCGCGCACCATCGCCGAGCGGTCGTTGGCCTCGGCGGCCACCGTCTCCAGCTGGGCCTCCAGGGCGGGCAGCTCGCCGTAGAGGATGCGTGCAGCCGACTCGAAGTCGCCCTCGCGCTGGGCCCGGTCGGCGGCCATCCGCAGCTCGTCGATCTGGATCTTCAGGTCACCGACCCGGTCGAGGCCGGCCTTCTCCTGGTCCCACCGGGCACGCAGGGCGCCCAGCTGCTCCTCCTTGTCGGCCAGGTCGGTGCGCAGCCTGGCCAGGCGCGCGACACTGGCCTCGTCGGTCTCCTTGGCCAGCGCGAGCTCCTCCATCTTCAGCCGATCGACCTGCCGCTGGAGCTGGTCGATCTCCACCGGGGAGGAGTCGATCTCCATCCGCAGCCGCGAGGCGGCCTCGTCGACCAGGTCGATCGCCTTGTCCGGCAGGAACCGGGAGGTGATGTACCGGTCGGACAGCGTGGCCGCCGCCACCAGCGCCGCGTCGGAGATGGCCACCTTGTGGTGCGCCTCGTACTTCTCCTTCAGCCCGCGCAGGATGCCGATCGTGTCCTCCACGCTGGGCTCGCCGACGAACACCTGCTGGAAGCGCCGCTCCAGGGCGGGGTCCTTCTCGATCCGCTCGCGGTACTCGTCCAGGGTGGTCGCGCCGACCATCCGCAGCTCGCCGCGGGCCAGCATCGGCTTGAGCATGTTGCCGGCGTCCATCGCCGAGTCCCCACCGGCACCGGCACCCACGACCGTGTGCAGCTCGTCGATGAACGTGACGATCTGGCCGTTGGAGTCCGCGATCTCCTTGAGCACCGCCTTGAGCCGCTCCTCGAACTCCCCGCGGTACTTCGCCCCCGCCACCATCGATGCCAGGTCCAGGGCGATCAGGCGCTTGCCGCGCAGCGACTCGGGCACGTCACCGGCCACGATCCGCTGGGCCAGGCCCTCGACCACCGCGGTCTTGCCCACGCCGGGCTCGCCGATCAGCACCGGGTTGTTCTTCGTGCGCCGACTCAGCACCTGGACGACCCGGCGGATCTCCGCGTCGCGGCCGATCACCGGGTCGATGCGGCCCTCGCGGGCACGCGCGGTGAGGTCGACGCCGTACTTCTCCAGGGCCTGGAAGCTGCCCTCGGGATCGGCGGAGTCGACCCGCCGACCACCACGGGCGGCATCGAGGGCCGTGACCAGGGCGTCCGGGGTGACCCCCGCGGCAGCCAGCATCGGGCCGGTCGCGGCCTCGGGGGCCGACAGGGCGATCAGGACGTGCTCGGTGGAGACGAACGAGTCCCCGCGGTTGCGCGCGAGGTCGCCGGCGGACTTCAGGACCTTGTAGGTGGCCTGGGCGAGATCGGCGCTCGCCACCGTGGCACCCGACGCGGCCGGAAGGGCCGCGACGGCGCGCTCCGCCTGCCGCGCCAGCGCCTCGACGTCGGCACCGAGGCCCTCGATGAGGGCGACCGCGATCCCATCGCGCTGGTCGAGCAGGGCCCGCAGGACGTGGACCGGCTCGACGTGGGCGTTGCCCCGGCCGGCGGCGTCACGCACCGCAGCCTGCAGGGCCTCCTGGGTGCGGGTGGTGAACTGGTCAGCCATGGCGATCCTCCTTCAGGGTCGTGGCGCGGGTTCAGCAGTGCTGGTCGTCGATTCGGTCGATTCAGACGTCGGAATCGACTACCAACCGCGGCGAACTCCTTCAGCGGCGGCGTTCTGGGCGCCAGACGACCAGCGCCGTCGAGCGCTCGCGGTCCTCGAGGGCGTCCAGGCGGCGGCGCATGCCGTCCAGGTGCTCCTCGAGCTCGAGGATGCGCATGATCCCCGTGAGGTTCACGCCGTCGGCGGCCAGCCTCTGGACCTCGCGCAGCCGGGCGACGTCGCGCATCGAGTACAGGCGGTTGCGCCCGCCCGTGCGGTTGGGTGAGACCAGGCCGAGCCGGTCGTACTGGCGCAGCGTCTGCGGGTGCAGCCCGGCCAGGGACGCCGCGATGGAGATCGCGTAGACCGGGGTGTCGTCGTCGAAGTCCATCAGCTGCCTCCCTTGGTGCTCGTCGTGCTGGTCATGAGGTGGGTGCGGGGATCGGGCTCGCCGGCGGCCGCGACGTAGGCCTCCAGCGCGGCGCGGGCCTGGTCGGACAGGGACGTGGGAACGGCAACCTCGACGGTGGCCAGCAGGTCGCCCATCGTGCCGTCGCGGCGGGTCGCGCCCCGGCCACGGACCCGGAACGTGCGCCCGTTGGCGGTCCCGGCGGGGATCTTGAGCGTGACCTTCCCGCCGCGGGGCAGCGGGATGGGGATGTCGGCGCCGAGCGCGGCCTCCGCGAAGGTGACCGGCACGGTCACGGTGACGTTGTCCTTGGCCCGCCCGAACACCGGGTCCGAGCTGACGTGGACGACGATGAACAGGTCGCCGGGGGGCCCGCCGTTCTCACCGGCCGCGCCCTTGCCCTTGAGCCGGATGCGCGCGCCGTCGGTGACGCCCGGGGGGATCCGGGCGCTCACCGGCCGGGCCGACTTCCCGCGCCCCGAGCCGGCGCACGTCGTGCACGGGGTGTCCACCACCATGCCGCGGCCCCAGGCACGCCCGGCACGGCTCGGAGAGGGCGAACCCGCCCTGGCTGCGCACCGCCTGCCCGGTTCCGTTGCAGGTGGGGCACATCCGGGGCGCGGTGCCCGCGGCGGCGCCAGTGCCGGAGCAGGCGGCGCAGGGCGCATCGGTGGTCAGCCGCATCGAGACCGTGACCCCGTCGAGCGCCTCGGCGAACGAGATCGTCGCCTCGCTCTCGACATCCGCGCCACGCCGCGCCGGACGCGTCGTCGTGCGCTGGCCGCCCCGGTTGAACAGCCCACCGAGGACGTCGCCGAACACCCCACCGACACCGCCGCCAGCACCCGCCGGGCCGCCGGCCCCGCCCCCCTGCTGGCGCATCTGGGCCAGCAGGTCCTCGAAGTTCACGCCCCCGGCACCGCCGCCCGACCCCGTTCCGCCGCCGAAGCCGCCGGGGAACCGGACGCCGCCACCACCGAACAGCGCGCGGGCCTCGTCGTACTCCTTGCGCGTCGTGGCGTCGGAGAGCACGTCGTAGGCCTCGGAGACCTCCTTGAACTTCGCCTCCGCGGCCGCGTTGTCCGGGTTCTTGTCCGGGTGGTGCTTGCGGGCGAGGGTGCGGTAGGCCTTCTTGATCTCATCGGCCGTGGCAGTCTTCTTGACGCCCAGGATCTTGTAGAAGTCCTTGTCGATCCAGTCCTTCGTGCTCACCGCACCCCCACCTCCTCTCGCATGCTCGCAGGTCAGTCGGTGCCGGCGACCGACACGCGGGCCGGGCGCACGACGCGCCCGTTCATCTCGTAGCCGACCTGCAGGATGGTGACCACCGTCGGCTCGGTGACGCCCTCGCGCTCCTCGCGCATGAGCGCCTCGTGGCGGGTCGGGTCGAACGGCTCGCCGATCGTCCCGAACGGCGTCAGGCCCAGCCGCACGACGGCAGCCTCCAGGGCCTCGCCGACGCTGCGGAACCCGCCGACCAGTTCCTCGTGGTCACGTGCACGGCCGATGTCGTCGAGGATCGGCAGCAGCTCGACCAGGGCCGACTCGACGGCGCGCTCGCGCACGAGCTCGCGGTCGCGCTCGACGCGCTTGCGGTAGTTGGAGTACTCCGCATGGACGCGCTGAAGGTCGGCCGTCAGGACGGCCACCTGCTCGGCGACGGCACCCGACTCGCCGGCCGCCGCGGCCATGTCGGCCTCAGCCGCGCTGAACTCGGCCTCGATGGCATCGGCGTCCAGGGCCTCGGCCAGCAGGGCGTCGGCCTCAGCAGCCGCAGCCGTGGACGGCTCGACGACCTCCCCCTCGACGAACTCCCCTTGGGCCTGCGCCGCAGGCTCGACGACGTCGCCCTCGAGGATCTCGGCGTCGACGACGTCCGGATCCGACGGCTGCCCGGGCCCGGTGGAGTCCGGATCGGGCTGCCCCGCCCCGGGGGGCGTGGAGCCCTCCGGGGGCGGGGTCTGCTCGGGACGCTCGGTCACTTCTGCTCACCCTCCGGGGTGCCCTCGTCGTCGACGATCTCGGCGTCGATGACGTCCTCGTCGGCACCGCCGGCACCCGCATCGGAGCCGGGGTTGCCGTCACCGGCGGGGGCGGAGGCCTGGGCGGCGGCGTACATCGCCGATCCCAGCGCCTGCGAGGCGGTGGCGACCTTCTCCGAGGCGGTCTTGATCGCCTCGATGTCGGTGCCCTCCAGCGCCTTCTTCAGCTCGACCAGCGGCTCGTCGACGTTGGCCTTCGCGTCCGCCGGGACCTTGTCGGCGTTGTCGCGCAGGAACTTCTCGGTCTGGTAGACCAGCGACTCCGCGGTGTTGCGGACCTCGGCCTCCTCACGGCGGGCGTGGTCCTCGGCCGCGTGGGCCTCGGCGTCGCGCATCATCCGGTCGATGTCGTCCTTCGGCAGCGCGGAGCCGCCGGAGATCGTCATCTTCTGCTCCTTGCCGGTGGCCAGGTCCTTGGCCGAGACGTGCACGATGCCGTTGGCGTCGATGTCGAAGGTGACCTCGACCTGCGGCACGCCGCGCGGGGCCGGCGGCAGGCCGGTCAGCTCGAACGTGCCGAGCTTCTTGTTGTAGGCCGCCATCTCACGCTCGCCCTGGAACACCTGGATCAGCACGGACGGCTGGTTGTCGTCGGCCGTGGTGAAGATCTCCGAGCGCTTGGTCGGGATCGTGGTGTTGCGCTCGATCAGCTTGGTCATGATCCCGCCCTTGGTCTCGATGCCCAGGCTCAGCGGGGTCACGTCGAGCAGCAGGACGTCCTTGACCTCGCCCTTGAGCACGCCGGCCTGCAGGGACGCGCCCAGCGCCACGACCTCGTCGGGGTTGACGCTCTTGTTGGGCTCCTTGCCGTTGGTCAGCTCGCGCACGACCTCGGACACCGCCGGCATGCGGGTCGAGCCGCCGACCATGACGATCTGGTCGATGTCGGCCACGGAGATCCCGGCGTCCTTGATGACGGTGGCGAACGGCGCCTTGGTGCGGTTGAGCAGGTCCGCGGTGAGCTCCTCGAACTTCGCCCGGCTCAGGGTCTCGTCGAGGTGCATCGGGCCGTCGGCGCCGGCGGTGATGTAGGGCAGGTTGATGCCGGTCTGCATCGAGCTGGACAGCTCGATCTTGGCCTTCTCGGCGGCCTCACGCAGGCGCTGGCTGGCCATCTTGTCCTTGCTCAGGTCGATGCCGTGCGCGTTCTTGAACTGCGACACCAGCCAGTCGACGACGCGCTGGTCCCAGTCGTCGCCACCGAGGTGGTTGTCGCCGGAGGTCGCCTTGACCTCCACGACGCCGTCGCCGATCTCCAGCAGGGACACGTCGAACGTGCCGCCACCGAGGTCGAACACGAGGATCCGCTGCTCCTGGTCGGCCTTGTCCAGGCCGTAGGCCAGCGCGGCGGCGGTCGGCTCGTTGATGATGCGCGAGACGTTGAGGCCCGCGATCTCGCCGGCCTCCTTGGTGGCCTGGCGCTGGGCGTCGTTGAAGTACGCGGGGACGGTGATGACCGCATCGGTCACCGCCTCACCGAGGTAGGCCTCCGCGTCGCGCTTGAGCTTGCCCAGGACGCGGGCGCTGATCTCCTGCGGCGTGAAGTGCTTGTCGTCGATGGTCACCTTGAAGGTGCCGTCGCCCATGTGCCGCTTGATCGAGCGGATGGTGCGGTCCGGGTTCGTGACGGCCTGACGCTTGGCGACCTCGCCGACGAGGACCTCGCCGTTCTTGGCGAATGCGACGACCGAGGGAGTCGTGCGCGCGCCCTCGGCGTTCGCGATCACGACGGGCTCGCCGGCCTCGAGGACGGCGACGCAGGAGTTGGTGGTACCGAGGTCGATGCCGACAGCACGACTCATGGAAGGTGGTTCCTTTCCGTTCGGATGCCCAACGGCGACGCCGTCGAGCGCGTAATGACAGAACTATCGTCCCCTCACGCGACGTTTGTGTCAAGCCTGCACTCATCAAACTTGAGTCGCTCCGACTCAAGTTTGATCGGGCGCTGCGGTGGGGGCGATTCCCTCGGGCGGGACATCAGGGCTCCGGGGCACGCGCGCCGCCCGGATTGCCCACCGCTGGGGCGAATCGGCTATGTTACTGATCGGTAGGGTCCCACGCGGTGGGCCGCATGCACCACGGGCGAGAATTGGCCGGACGGGGCACCCCTGGCCAGGAGGTTGGCGGACATGGATTCGATGATGCTGATCCGGGCAACGGTCGGTCTGATCATCATTGTGGTGGCCGGGTTCCTGGCCCTCAAGCGCGCGTGGTTCCTGCAGGGGCTGATCCGCTCGGGGCAGCCCGCGGTGGGGCGCACCGACCAGGTCGGCGCCCGCGTGCAGGTCGAGGCCACCGAGGTCCTGGGCCAGAAGAAGCTGCTCAAGTGGTCGGTGCCCGGCATCGCCCACGTGTTCGTGTTCTTCGGGTTCCTGATCCTGACGCTCACGGTCGTCGAGGCGTTCGGCGAGCTGTTCATCGCCGACTTCGCGTTCCCGATCATCGGCACCTGGCCGGTCGTGCGATTCCTGGAGGACCTGTTCGCCGTCCTGGTCCTGGTGGGGATCCTCGTCTTCGCAGTCATCCGGTTCCGCAACAACCCCGCCAAGGAGGGCCGCTGGTCGCGGTTCTTCGGCTCGCACACCTCGGGCGCGTGGCTCGTCCTGTTCATGATCTTCATGGTCGTGGCCACACTCCTGCTCTACCGGGGCGCCAAGATCAACGCCGAGGGCCCCGAGGGCATGGACGGCGCATTCGCCTCGCACGCGGTGGCCACCGTGCTCGAGCCCCTCGGCGAGACGGCCAACGAGTGGCTGCTGACCGTCGGCCTCTGGGCCCACGTCGCGGTCATCCTGGGCTTCCTGCTGATCGTGCTGCACAGCAAGCACCTGCACATCTTCGCCGCCCCCATCAACGTGTACTTCTCGCGGCGCCCCGACGGCCTCGGACCGCTCCTGGAGATGTACTCGGGCACCGAGAAGATCGACTTCGAGGACCCCGCCGACGACGCGGTGTTCGGCCGCGGCCGCATCGAGGACTTCACCTGGAAGGGCCTGCTGGACATGGCGACCTGCACCGAGTGCGGTCGCTGCCAGAGCCAGTGCCCGGCGTGGAACACCGAGAAGCCCCTGAGTCCCAAGCTCATGATCATGAACCTGCGTGATCACGCGTTCATCAAGGCGCCCTACATCACCGCCACCCAGAAGAAGCTCGACGGGAAGAACGTGGAGTTCGGCGAGGTGGACGCCGAGGTGCTGGCCACCATGCCGGCCAGGGTCCAGGCCGAGGTCGAGCGCCCGCTGATCGGCGAGCGCGACTTCGACCCGCACCGCGACACCGACGGCTACGACGCCTCCGGGCATCGCTCGCACGAGGGCCCGGTCATCGATGTCGACGCCCTGTGGTCGTGCACCACCTGCGGTGCGTGCGTCAACCAGTGCCCGGTCGACATCGAGCACATCGACCACTTCATCGACATGCGCCGCCACCAGGTGATGATCGCCACCGAGTTCCCCAACGAGCTCAACAGCCTGTTCAAGAACCTCGAGAACAAGGGCAACCCGTGGGGCATGAACGCCTCGAAGCGCAACGACTGGATCAGCGAGGTCGACTTCGAGGTGCCGGTGTTCGGCGCCGAGGGCGAGGACGAGATCCCCGCCGACGTCGAGTACCTGTTCTGGGTCGGCTGCGCCGGGGCCTACGAGGACCGCGCGAAGCAGACCACCAAGGACGTCGCCGAGCTGCTCAACGTCGCGGGCGTGAAGTACATGGTCCTCGGCGAGGGCGAGACGTGCACCGGCGACCCCGCCCGCCGCGCGGGCAACGAGTTCCTGTTCCAGATGCAGGCGATGCAGAACGTCGAGGTGCTCAACGAGGTCAAGGCGAAGCGCATCGTCGTGACCTGCCCGCACTGCATGAACACGATCGGCCGCGAGTACCCGCAGCTCGGCGGGGACTACGAGGTCGTGCACCACAGCCAGCTGCTGGCCACCCTCCTGCGCGACGGCCGGCTCAAGCCGCTGACCCCGATCGACTCGACGGTCACCTACCACGACCCGTGCTACCTGGGCCGGCACAACAAGGTCTACGTCCCGCCCCGCGAGCTGGTCGCCTCGGTGCCCGGCGTGAAGCTGGTGGAGATGGACCGCTCAGCCGACAAGTCCTTCTGCTGCGGCGCCGGTGGTGCGCAGATGTGGATGGAGGAGCGGCTGGGCACCCGCGTCAACCAGAACCGCGCCGACGAGGCGATCGGGACCGGTGCCGACAAGATCGCGGTCGCGTGCCCGTTCTGCTCGGTGATGCTCCACGACGGCGTCACCGTGCGCGCGCAGGAGGCCGGCGAGGACGCCACCCCGGTGGAGGTCATCGATGTCGCGTCGCTGCTCCTGGGCTCGGTGAGGGCCCCGGAGCCCAGCGCCTGACGGGACAGCCGGTGTTCATGCGCCGCACCGCCTCCGGGCTGCTCGGTGCGGCGCGCACGAGGGGCAGGGCGTATGAGTGACCAGACCGATGCGGATCGGGCGGAGCATGCCAACGTCGCCCGGGTGCGGGCCGCCGCTGCGGCGCTGGGCCTGACGATCGACGTCCGGCGGTTCCCCGAGGGGACCAGGACGGCGCAGGACGCAGCAGCCGCCATCGGCTGCCCCGTCGGTGCGATCGTCAAGAGCCTGATCTTCACGGTGGACGGCGAGGTCGTCCTGGCGCTCGTGAGTGGCGCCAACCAGCTCGACGAGGCCAAGCTCGCGGCCGCAGCGGGTGGGTCGATGTGCCGGCGGGCCAGTGCCGACGAGGTCCGGGCAGCGACAGGCTTCCCGATCGGCGGGGTTCCCCCGATCGGGCTGGCGACGCCGGTTCGGGAGTTCCTCGACGACGACCTCCTGGGCCATGACATCGTGTGGGCCGCCGCCGGCACCTGGCACGACGTGTTCCCGATCGCACCGGCGGACCTCGCAGCCGCGTCCGGTGGCTGGGTGGGGGAGCTGCGCCGGACCTGACCCGGCCGGTCACCCCAACAGCGACCGGCCGGCCCTCACGGACCGCGCGTCCGGGTGCGGGCTGCCACCATGGTCACCATGACCCGGGTCGCGCTGGCCGATCCCGGCGCCGCGCTCACCGGCGGGCGCCGGCGCCTGGCAGGCGTCGACGCGGCGCGCGGGCTGGCACTCATCGGCATGATGAGCGTGCACCTCTTCCGGATGCCGTACGGACCCGACGCTCCGCTCGCCCGTGAGCTCGTCAGCGGCAGGTCCGCCGCGCTGTTCGCCGTCCTGGCGGGGGTGGGGATCGCCCTGGCCACCGGCGGCACCAGCCCGTGGTCGGGGCACCGGCTCTCTCGGGGGAGGCGCGCGCTCGCGGCCCGGGCCGCGGTTGTGGCCGCGATCGGCCTGACCCTGGCGGCGACAGACTCGCGGATCCTGGTCATCCTCCCCTACTACGGCCTGCTGTTCCTGATCGCGATCCCCGTCCTGGGGTGGTCCGCTCGCTGGCTGGCCGTGCTGGCGGCCGTCGCTGCCGTGGCGACGCCGGTGATCAGCCACCTGCTGCGCCGGGGCGAGGTCCCAGCCATCGCCGCGAACCCCGGCTGGAGCGATGCCCTCACCGAACCGGCCGACACGCTGCGCGTCCTGCTGCTCACCGGCACCTACCCGGTGCTGACCTGGTCCACCTACCTGTTCGCCGGGATGGCTGTCGGGAGGTTGGCGCTCGCCCGCCCGAGGGTGGCTCGGGGAGTCGTCCTGGCCGGTGCGGGACTCGCCCTGGTCGGATGGGCCCTGGGCGAGGCCACGCTGAACCGCGTCGGGCGGTCCACGGTGGCAGCGTCCTTCCCCCGCGGCGGGATCCCGGAGGAGTACCTGGATGCGATGGGCCTGCACTGGTTCTTCGGCACGCCGCCGGCGACGGACTGGTGGTGGCTGGGGGTGCGATTCCCGCACATCGGCACGACACCGGACCTCGTGCACACCACCGGCACCGCCCTGGTCGTGCTCGGTGTCTGCCTGCTGGTGGTCCCACGCCTCGGGCCGTGGGCCCGCCCCCTGGTCGCGGCAGGCTCCATGACCCTGACCCTGTACACCCTCCACGTCCTGGCCGACCGGGGCCTCAGCCTCCTGGCCGAGGCCGAGCCCCTGGCCGCCGACCTGCCCCCGGCCAGCGTGTGGCTCGCCCACGTCGGCGTGGCTCTGCTGCTGGCCACCGCCTGGGGATCGCCCACCCGGCGGGGGCCGCTGGAGGCCGTGGCGGCCGCGGCCGCCCGGTGGGCCGCCGGGGGCCGGTAGCCTCAGGGCTCGACCGAGGCCCGGCCGCCCGCGTCCGCCGGACCACGGGAGTCGACGCTGGCCCGGCCGTCCCCGTCGAGCCCGCGCAGGGACGGCAGCGCGGCGATCAGCAGCGAGATGGCGACCAGCAGGGCGCCGATGATCGCGTAGACCACCTGGACGCCCCACTCCTCGACGGCGGTCCCGGCCAGCAGCAGCCCCAGCGGTGGGGCGGCGTAGAACAGGGCCGTCTGGACGCCGTAGACCCGACCCTGCACGTGCGCAGCCACGCGGGTCTGCACGAGCGAGTTCAGCAGCGGGTTCATCGGACCCCAGCCGAGACCGAGCAGGAAACCCGCAGCGACGAACACCGGCAGCGGGGGCAGGAACGCCATCGGGATGATCGCCGCCGTCACGGAGAACATCACGAGGACCACGATCCGGTGCTTGGACATGCGTGCCGACAGCCACCCGTAGGAGAAGGACCCGATCATCCCGCCTGCCGCCAGGGCGGTGAGGGTGAGGCCGTAGCTGCTCGGCTGCCCGATGGCCTCGAAGTGCACCGGCATCAGGATCGACTCGGTGGGCATGTAGACCATCGCCAGCACCGCGATCGCAAGCGTCAGCACCCGCAGCGCCTTGTCGTGCCAGAGGATCCTCGCCCCGCGGACGATCGACGACCAGAACAGCTCGTTGTCGTCGCCGGCCTCGTGCCGCGACCTGCCGATCTCCTCCGTGACGTGGATCCCGCTGACCGCGACGATGGCCAGCACGAACGCGGCCGCGGTCATCCAGAACGACGGGACCACGCCGATGGTGCTGATCCCCAGGGCCGCCAGCGCAGGCCCGATCACCCACCCGGCCGCGAACACGCCCTCGTGGACCCCGTTGATCCGGTCGATGTAGAACCGCCCCGCGTGCGCGACATCGGGGATGAGCGACTTGCGCGCGGTGTACCCCGCGGGATCGAAGGTCGCCCCGAGCACGGCCAGCGCCAGGATCATGCCCAGGGTGAGGACGCCGGCGCGCTCGGCGAGGGGGAACAGCCCGACGGAGACCGCGGAGAAGGCATCCGAGGCCATCGACACCCGACGCCGACCGAAGCGGTCGACCAGGGCCCCGACGAACGGCGAGACGAAGATGCCCGGGATCGCGGCCGCGGCGGCGACCAGTCCCGCGTCAGCGGCGGAGCCGGTCTCCTGCAGCACCAGCCAGGGCACCAGGACCGCGACCGTGGAGTTCGCCACTCCGCCCAGGAGGTTCGCGACCTGCAGGAGGACGACGGGGGCACGGCGGGCAGGCACAGGAGTTCCTCACGATGGGTGGACAAGCAGCCTACGCGCTGCCGCCGGCCCTCGGGCAGAGCCGCTCAGAGCTCTGGGTCGTCCGCGCCCTCGTCCTCGTCCGCCGAACCGCCCGCTCCACCGCCCGTGACGCGCGGCCATGCGACCTCGGGACCCAGCCGGAAGAGCGTGAGGTTCCCGGTCGAGGAGGAGAACAGCTCCACCCAGCCGGGCCCTGGGAACGGGCCGAACGCCGCCTCCACGGGTTGCAGCGCCCGACGGCAGTGCCAGCAGGTGCGGTCCTCGGCGCTGTAGATCACCACGTACTCGCCCGGCTGCGGGTAGGCGGCGTCCGAGTCCGGGGGGAACCTGAGCAGTCGGTTGAGCGAGCGGAAGCTGCGCGCCTCCCAGCGCGGGGCTCCGAACGGGCTGGTCTGGTACGCCGGCAGGATCCGCTGGGTGCCCCAGTCGGCCCAGACCCGGGTGTCGGGCATGCCCCCCTGCGACGGTCAGGTGGTCGCGCAGCTCGACCATCGCATCCCCACCGTTGGGGGCGAACCCCGGGTAGGTGGTGGCGAAGCGCACCGCCGGGACCAGCACACCGAGGGCCAGCAGCGCGCCCCCCAGGACCGCTCCCCCGCGCCAGGCACCGCGGGAGCTGCGGATGACGATCGCCATCGTGCCGACCGCCGCGAGCATCAGGGGCACGATGAACGACAGCCAGTACCGCGCGACGTCGAGGCGCACCGAGGGGTGGCCCGGGTCGAGCGCGCCGCCCTGGATCCACAGCAGCGCGACCGTGAGCATCCCCCACGCCCAGATCCGGCCCAGTTGCGCGCGGAACACCAGCCCACCCACGGCACCGACCGCCAGGCAGGCCAGCAGGGCCGGGCCCCCCGAGATCTCGAGGATCGAGCGCGGCAGGACCGTCATGTACCACCAGCGCGACTGCCCCACGTAGACGGCGTCCGAGCTGACCTCGGACTCGGAGATGTCGGCCCCCAGGATGATCCGGAACTTCAGCCACGGGTCGTCGTAGACCACGGCGCACAGCAGCATGTCCAGGACCAGCCACGCCAGGGCTGGCGGGGCGAACCAGGCCAGGGTCGTCAGCGGACGTCCGATCCGCCACAGGACCCAGCCGATCACCGGCCACGCGAAGATGGCCGTCTCGCGGACCTCGAAGCTCCATCCCGTGACGAATCCACAGGCGGCGAGCAGCGCCGGTACCCGCCAACCCCAGGCACGACCCGCCTCATGGGCATCCTCCGCGGCGTCGGCAGCCAGGGTGGCCAGGAGCAGGGCCAGTCCGATCAGCGTGGTGGCGGTCAGGTCCGTGTACCCCCGCGTCAGGTTGACGAACACCAGGGGCGTCCCGAGGGCGAAGGCCGCCGCCAGCACCCCTGTGGACCTCGACACGTACCGCGTGCCCAGCAGGTAGAGCACGGCCGCCAGGACGCCCGTGCTCAGCAGCGGCACCACGTAGTAGGTCGCCGTCGCGTCCCCCCAGATCCGCGCGAACGGGATGATCGGGAGCAGGAAGCCCCACCGCGACAGGCCCGAGGGCCGCCACGTGCCCTCCGGGAAGGCCAGCGCGCCCTGCACGTAGTGCCAGGGATCGGTCGGGACGAGCGCGGAGCGGTAGGCCAGGGCGATCCCCATGGCGACCACCGCCAGCAGGGCCGCCCAGGAGAGGTCGCGCCGCCCGATGTCCCGGCCCCATGCGAGCGACCTCACAGCCGCTGCTCCGCCCAGTGCCAGTAGCGCGCGAGCGCGCGACTCACCGGCGCCGGGACCCCCGGTCCCAGCCCGGTCGGGGGGTCGAGCGGCCCGCGCAGCAGCCGCGACAGCTCACGGTCGGGGACCCTGCGTGCCGCCTGGATGACCCGCCGCCGGTCGGCGAGCGACCGTCGATGCGTCGCCAACCACCTCCAGCCCTCCACCTTGTCACGGGCCCATCCGTCGCGGACGGCCACGAGCAGCACGCCCCCCTCGACGACCAGCGCCGGGAGCGCCACGAACCGACGGGTCCGACGCTCCGGGAGCAGCATCAGGTTCATGAGCCGGTTGCGCTCGAGGAGGTAGAACTTCGCGGAGTTGCGGGCGAAGTCGTAGTGGTGCAGCACGACGGCCGCGGGCTCGTGCACCACCCGGTAGCCGGCCTGCCAGGCGCGCATCGACAGGTACACGTCCTCGCAGTAGGCGACATAGTCGGCGTCGAACCCGTCGAGGGCCTCCCACACCTCCCGGCGCACCGCGAACGTCACCCCGGTGATCGAGGCCACCTCCGTGACCTCCTGATGATCGGCCGCAGGCTCACCGAGCCCGCCGACCCAGGAGAACATCAGGTAGTGCACCGGGTTGCCGGCCGTGTTCAGTGCCTCCGGGTCGTCAGCCAGCCGGATGCTCGCGCAGGCCAGCCCGACCCCTGGCTCAGCCACGCGGCGGACCAGGGCAGACAGCGCCCCCGGTCGCACCAGGGCATCGGAGTTGACGAACACCAGGACCTCACCCGTGCAGTGCCTCGCGGCGAAGTTGCACCCTCCGGCGTACCCGAGGTTGCGACCCGGGGACAGCACCCGGACCCCGGGCATCCCGCGCACGGCCTGCACGGGACCGGGTGCCGCATCGTTGTCGACGACCACGATGTCGTCGGCCCCGTCGGCCACCAGAGCTGCCACGCACTGCGCCAGGGTGGGTTCTGCTCCGTGGGCCAGGACGATCGCTGAGGCCCGCACTCGCTCACCCTAGCCGCCGGGCGCGATGATTCGTCCGACCTGCCTGAATGGCGCCCGGGTTACCATGGTGGTCCAGATCCGGCGTTTCCGAGTCGCAGCGGGGGTGGGCGATGCGCAGGAGGGGATGGCTCGCCCTGATCCTCCTGGCGCCGCTTGCCGTGATCGCGATCGGCACCCAGGTGGCGGCCCTGACCGGACTCGTGGGCGTCGCGCAGACCGCGCTCGCCGGGAGATCGCGCGACAGCGCACAGCTCGAACGCGGCGTGGGCACCATCCGGCTCGCGGCCGACGTCCTTGACCGGACATGGTCCTCACCGGCCGCCAGGGTCCTCGAGTACAACCCGATGACCCTCGGCGCCATGGACGACCTCCGTGGCGGCGCGCATGCGCTGGCGGTCGGGACGCGGGTGCTGGATCCGCTGGCTGAGATCGTCTCGGCTGCTGGCGGTTTCGACGGTCTGCCCCCGATCGCCCGCGGCACGACCATCGATCCCCTCAAGGCCGAGGCACTGGCTCGGCCCGTCGCGGAGGTCCACTCGGCCCTGGCCGCGACCGGGGCCGCACTGGCCGAGGTCGAGGGCTCCGGCGTCCTGGGGCGACCGATCGGTGCGGTCACGGAGTCCATCGCCGGATCCGTGGCCGACCTCACCGTGCTCGCTGGAGCCGCTGAGGTCGCCATGCCGGATGTGGCCGAGGCGCTGGGGTCCGAGGAGCCCAAGCGCTACCTGATCGCAGCCCTCAACGACGCGGAGGTGTTCGGCTCCGGGGGTGCGCCGCTGTCCGCCTTCGTGGTGGAGGCGGACAAGGGGTCCCTGTCGGTACCGATCTCCGGGCAGATGGAGTCCAAGCTGTCCCCCAACAACCCCCCGATCGACTGGGAGCACGAAGGCGGGCCCCCGTGGTACCGGCAGGGCAAGAGCTACCCGTTCGTGAACTCCAACTTCCACCCCGACTTCGGGACCGCCTCGGTGGACATGCGCCGGGCCTGGGCCGCACTGGGCTACCCGGAGGTGGACGGCGTCGTCACCGTCGACCTGAGTGCCCTGGCCTCGATCCTGGCCTGGACCGGGCCCATCGAGTCGCCGGGATTCGGCCGCATCAGCGCCGACACCCTCCTGCGCACCGTCCTGGTGGACGCGTACCGGCAGTTCAACACCCCCGAGGGGGTGATCGAGCGACATGCCCGCAACGAGGAGCTGACCACCGCCCTGCTGGAGCACCTGACCAAGCCGTTGAACCTCCTGTCCGCGATCCGCGGGACGATGGACGCGATCCCGCCCCGGCACATCCAGGGCTCCTTCGACGCCCCTGCCCTGCAGGACGCAGTCGAGGTGCTCGCGGCCGGAGGAGGACTCAGCCGCGGTCGCGGCGACCTGATCGCGGTGCACTCCCAGAGCGCCCCCAACAAGCTCTCGGTGTTCCAGGACCGGCGGATCACCCAGGAGGTCCAGCTGACCGCCGACGGCGGCGCGACGGTCCGGCGCTCGACCTCGTTCACGAACGCGGTACCCGAGGGCCTGGAGGGTGATCCCACGACGTACGCCGGCTACCTCGCCCTGCGCGCGCGGATGCGCGTTGCCTATCGCCTGCCGCTCACAGCCACCGACGCCCAGATCACCACCGGCAACTCCGTCTCGCTGGTCCCGGTGGCCCGGACAGGGCCGTTCCCCGACGAGCGCGGCGGGCAGGTGCTCTGGCAGGGCCACGAGACCGACCCCGGCGACACCACCACAGTGGTCATGGAGTACGAGCTGCCTGCGGGCACGTTCGCTCCCGGCACCTACGACGTGTACGCCGATCCCCAGGCCCTGGCCCATCCCGCTGAGCTGACCGTCACCGTCCGGCCCGCGCCGGGGACCGCCGTGGCCCCGACCCCCGGCTGGACCGAATCGGGCACGGGACTGACGTGGTCGGGAGCCCTGGACAGGCCCCTGCACCTGACGGTCGGCTGATGCGCATCGCACTGCTCGGGACCCGGGGGGTCCCTGCCCGCTACGGCGGCTTCGAGACCGCCGCCGAGGAGATCGGCCGACGGCTGGTGGAGCGCGGCCACGAGGTGGTCGTGTACTGCCGGAACCCCGGGCAGACGCGGACCGAGTACCTGGGGATGCGACTGGTCAACCTGCCGGCCGTGCGCCATCGCGCTGCCGAGACCATGAGCCACACCATGCTCTCCGTCGGGCACGCCATAGCCCGCGAGCACCCCGACGTGGCGATCGTCTTCAATGCTGCCAACGCACCGTTCCTCCCGGCCCTGCGGGCAGCCCGCATCCCGGTGGCCGTGCACGTCGACGGACTGGAGTGGAAGCGGGCCAAGTGGGGCGTGCACGCGGCCGGCTACTACCGATGGGCCGAGGCACGCAGCACCCGCTGGGCCGATGCGGTCATCGCCGACGCCCACGGGATCGCCGACCACCTGCGCGACGCCCACGGCGTGCAGGCGCACTGCATCGCCTACGGCGCCCCGATCGTGGCCCCGGATTCCACCCGACTGGCCGAGATCGGGCTCAGCGCACGCGGCTACCACCTCGTCGTGGCCCGCCTCGAGCCGGAGAACCACGTGCAGGAGATCGTCGCCGGGTACGTGGCGTCCCGGGCGCAGCTGCCGCTCGTCGTCGTCGGCGATGCCCCCTATGCAGACGAGTATCGGGCGCAGGTGCGCGCGGCGGCGGGCAACGACCCCCGCGTCCGGTTCCTGGGCAGCCTCTGGGACTCGGACCTGCTCGACACCCTCTACGCGCACGCCATGACCTACCTGCACGGCCACAGCGTCGGGGGGACCAACCCCTCGCTGCTGCGCGCCATGGGCGCCGGCGCCCCGGTCAGCGCCTACGACGTCATCTTCAACCGAGAGGTGGCCGCTGACGCTGGGGTGTACTTCACGTCCCCCGCGGACGTGGCCGGGCTCTGCGAGGCCGCAGAGGATGATCCCGACGCGGCCACCGCGCGCGGATCAGCCGGCCAGGCCGACGTGGCCGCCCGCTATCGGTGGTCGGACGTGGCCGATGCCTACGAGGACCTCGCGCGGGAGCTGCTCAGTACGCGCCGTGCCCGGTGATGACCGCCTTGGCGGTCTTGGCCAGGATGACGACATCGAGGGCGATCGACCAGGTCTCGATGTAGTGCAGGTCCATGCGCATGCGGTCGTCCCAGGAGACCTCCTTGCGCCCGGAGATCTGCCAGAGCCCGGTCATGCCGGGCTTGGTCAGGTGCCGGCGGTGCTCGGCGTCGCCGAGCAGGGCCAACTCGTCGGGAAGCATCGGGCGGGGACCGACCAGTGACATCGATCCGCTGATCACGTTGATCAGCTGGGGCAGCTCGTCCATGCTCCAGCGACGAAGGATGCGGCCCACCCTCGTGACCCGGGGATCCTCCCGGTACCGGTCGACCACGTCATCGTCGAGGTCGCCGATCACGTCCTCACGGATCGAGTCCGCTCCCACGTGCATCGTCCGGAACTTGATGCATCGGAACGTCTCGCCGGACCGTCCGATCCGATCACTGACATACAGCGCCCGGCCCAACGAGTCGAACTTGATGGCGATGCCGATGAGCAGGTAGACCGGCGCCAGGATCACCACCAGGGGAACCGCGACGACGAGGTCGACGATCCTCTTGAGCGCACGCTTCGGGCCGGTCAGGCTGGGCTCGTCGAGGTGGATCAGCGGCAGGCCCGCTGCAGGGCGCACGGACATGCGCGGCCCGGCGACGTCGGACAGGACGGGCGAGACCAGCAGGTCGATCCTCGGGCCCTCGAGCCGCCAGGCGAGGCGTCGCAGCAGTGCGGGGTCGACGGCCGACGACTCGGCCACCGCCACCGCGTGCACATTGTGCGCGTCGATCCAGGCCATGACGTCGTCCAGCCAGACGTCCACGACCTGGTCGCGCGCGTCTGGTCGCGGGTCGATGGCCGCAACCCGCGGCGGCTGGACCGTCCCGACCACCTTGAACCCGGCCACCGCGTCGGTCGCGAACGACTCGGACAGCGCGGCACTGCGCAGCCGATCCCCCACGATCAGCGTGCTCTGCTGGAACCGCCCCTCGAGGCGCTGGCGGCCCAGCCACACGCGCAGCAACCACCGGCCCAGGAGGACCAGCATGGTGCCGATCAGCAGGGACGGCAGGACCAGCCGCAGGGGCGGGGCAGCCTTGGCGACGTAGGAGGCGATGGCGATCGCCGCCAGCATGGTCACGCCGGCGTTCACGACACGCTTGAACTCCTCGTTGCCCACGCCCAGGTAGCGCGCCTCGTACCCGCCGCGCAGGAGGATCAGGAACAGCCACCACACGACCATCGCGGCGCCGGTCAACGGGGTCTCGACCCGGTCGAACAGGTACCCGGCGTTGATCATCACGGCGATGTACAGGCTGATGCTCGTGCCCAGGATCCCCAGATCCAGCAGGAAGGCCCGGAGCGCCACCGAGAACATGGGGTCGACCTCGGCACGACCACGCGCCTCCGGGCGCTCGACCACCGTGGTGACCGGCCGACGCCTGGCTGCCGCATCGTCCCCGGCAATGCGAAGCACCGGGGCCTGCGACTCCCCGGTGCGAGCGTCTCGTCCTGCCATGCTGCCTGCCATCTCCCCTCCCACCAGCGTAGACGGCCCAGCAACTGACGAGACTAGACACCTGAACCGCCGAATCCAAGCCCAGCAGCCCCTCGAAGCGGCCGGGTTCACGCAGGGATGGCTGTGGGCGCGGGTATCCTGCACCCCTGATGAGGGAGGACAGATGCCCGTTTCCCATCGTTTTGCGCTGTGTGCTGCCGTGGGAATGGTCACCGCGCTGATGGCCGGCTGCACTGCTTCCTCCTCGACACCGGCCGACCCCACATCCGCGGCAGCCGCGACGAGCGCCACCCCGATCCCGTCCGGTGACCCCGTCGCGCGGGAGCTGTTCGGCACCCACGTGGGCAACCTGGCCTCCGGGGCTGAGCCCCTGCCGCCGGCTGCCGGGGCGATCCGGCTGTGGGACTCCGGCGTGACGTGGCGCCAGCTGGAACCGGTGCAGGGGAAGATCGACTGGACGCCGATGGACTCCGCCGTGGCCCAGGCGGAGAAGGTCGGTGCCGCAGACATCCAGTGGGTGCATGGCAGCCCGCCGCAGTGGGCAGCCCTGGACCCCGAGGCACCGGGGATCTACGGTCCGGGGACCTCCTCGGCGCCCGATGAGGAGGCCTACCTGAGATTCCTGCGCCAGGTGGCGGAGCGCTACAAGGGCCGGATCACCTCGTACCAGGTGTGGAACGAGGCGAACATCAAGATCTTCTACCGCGGGAAGCCCGACTACCTGGCCGAGCTGACCCTGCGCGCCAAGGAGGTCCTCGACGAGGTCGACCCCGACGCCCTGCTGGTCGGCGCCAGCACGACGGTCCGCTCCGCAGGGCCGGTCAAGCCCTGGTACGGCAAGTACTCCGCCGCCCTGGCTGACCGAGGTTGGCCGGTCGATGCGATGGCGGTGCACCTGTACCCCCTGGCCGACCAGGGCGCGGAGACCCGCGCGGAGTACCTGCGCGTCATGCGCGCCTGGCTCGCGGAGCGGGGCTGGACGGGCCCGCTGTGGGACACCGAGATCAATTACGGCGACCGCCGCGACTTCGCCAAGGAGAAGGTGACCGTCCCGCAGGAGGTCGCAGCGGGATGGGTGGCGCGCAGCTACATCGACAGCCTCGCGCTCGGCATGGACCGCGTCTACTGGTACTCCTGGAACGACCACATCCTGGGCATCGACCAGGTGGACGCCCAGACGGGCGAGATCCTCCCGGCGGGCCAGGCCTACCTGACGGTGCAGGAGTGGTTCGACGGGGCGTACTGGCAGGGGTGCACGGGCGAGCTCATGGACCCGACTGGGGTCGACGGGGCCGTCACCACGTGCGAGCTGGCGACCGGCGACGGCCTCCCCGCGCTCATCGTGTTCAGCCACGGCGACGGCGCAACCATCCCGATGCCGGAGGGTGCGGCGCAGGTCTGTCGGCTCGACGGCAGCTGCGAGCCGGTGTCCGGGGAGTCGCTGGCGGTCACCGAGAACCCGATCCTGGTGCGCCTCTCCGCCTGACCCGGGAGCCCCCAGCCGCGTCCTCCCGGTGAGCCCGGCAATGCCGCGGATAAGGCTCGGATAACCCACGACGCGCGGCTCGAGTCAGTTGACTGTCCGGGGCGGCGCGGGCACTGTGGGCACCATCCGATTCCGACCTTGGGGGGTCCCATGCGCAGGCTGTCCACGTACCCTCGTCCCGGCCGCGGCTGCCGGCCTGCTGGCCGTCGCTCATGCCGGCCGGGGCAGCAAGCGCCGCGCCCGTCGTGCAGCCAGAGCTCTTCGGCCAGCACGTCGCCGAGCATCGCGTCCGGCACTCCCGGGACGCTGCCCAGGCGGGGCCGTCGGCGCCATCCGGCTCTGGGACGCGGGCGTCACGTGGCGGGAGCTCGAGCCCATCCGACGACGGCTACAACTGGACTCACGCTCGAGGCTGCGGTCGCACAACGCCGAGGACGCTCGGGCGCCCGCGAGATCATGTACACGCTGGGCTCGACCCCGCGAGTGGGCGGCGCTCCCGACCCGAACTCGCGAAGCTGGGCCCTCTACGGCCCGGGCTCCAACAGCCACCCCACGAGCAACGCCTACTACATCGACTTCCTCGAAGACGGTGGCCAGCCCGGTACCCGGGCTGATCACCGCCTACCAGATCTGGAACGAGGCGAACCTCCGCGACTTCTACCTCGGCACCCCGGCGCAGATGGCCAAGCTGACCAAGGACGCGCCGCATCGCGCTGAGTCCGGTCGACCCGGGCGCCAAGCTGGTCGCAGCGAGCACGACCGTGCGCGCCAAGGGCCCGGTCGGCAAGTTCGGCAAGGCCTACGGCGCGGCCATGAAGAAGGCCGGCCTGGACGTACGTCGACGTCGGTCTCGGCGCACTTCTACCCGCCGGCCACGTCAGGGCCCGGCACACGCGCGTCGCCTACATCAAGAAGACCAAGACGCTACTACAAGAAGTACGGCGCCGGGAAGAAGCCGCTGTGGGACACCGAGATGAACTTCGGCGACACCCGCGCCTACATGAAGGTCAAGCGCAGCCTACACCGGCGACCACGGCAGCGACCTACGTGGCACGCACGTTCATCGACTCCCAGCGCTACGGCGTCAAGCGGGTGTTCTGGTACGGCTGGGACATCCACGTGCTGGGCACGGACATGACCAGTCGCGACCAGCGGAAGCCTGACCGCCGAGGGCAGGCGTGCCTTCCAGGAGGTCCGCGACTGGATGTCGGGTCAGGCGTGGTACGGCTGCAAGGTCAAGTCCTCGATCACCACCTGCACCATCGGGTCGCCGACGGGGAAGGCGACCATCCGCTACGCGTCGAAGACCAAGACCCTGAAGCTGCCCGTCGGGAACATGGACGATCCGCAAGCTCGACGGCTCACGCACCACGGTCGGTGGCGGCACCACGATCAAGGTGACCACGCAGCCCATCCATATCGCGCGAGCAGCCTGACCGAGCGCTGACGAGGACCCCCGATCCGGACACGGACGGGGGTCCTCGCATGTCCGGGGCCATCCTGACCACGGGATTCGGGGCTCGCTGACGACCCGTGACATCCTGCCCGGGTGCTCTCGACGGCCTCCGAACGCGTGCGCGGCAGCGTGTTGGGGGTCCGGGACTTCCGGCGGCTGTGGCTCGCCCAGGCGATCTCCACCGTCGGCGACCAGATCTTCCCGATCGCGGCGACCGTCGCCGTGCTCAACGCCGGGGGAACAGCGGCCCAGCTCGGGCTGATCCTCGGTGCCCGCTGGCTGGCGGTCGTGATCTTCGCGCTCGTCGGAGGGGTCTGGGCCGACCGGATCCCCCGACGGACCGTGATGATCGCCGCCGACGTCTTCCGCGCGGCCATCGTCGCGGCGATCGCGCTGTGGCCCGGCGGACCCCCGCTCGGGGTCCTGGCGCTGGCCGTGTTCGCCGTGGGAGCCGGCGAGGCGTTCTTCCGACCAGCTCAGACCGCGCTGATCCCCAGCCTGCTACCGGCGGATCGACTCCCGCAGGCCAACGGGCTGGTCTCCATCAGCTACCGGACGGCCGCTGTCGTGGGGCCCGGTCTGGGCGGGCTGCTCGTGGTGGGGCTGGGATCGACCCAGCTGGCGTTCAGCGCCAACGCGCTCGCCTTCTGCGTGAGCATGGCGTTCCTGTTGGGTATCCATGAGCCCGCCCGGCCAGCCCGTGACGGCGCCCTGGGATCCAGCTTCGTCCGCGACGTCCGGGAGGGCTTGTCCGAGGTGCGCCGGCACCGCTGGGTGGCCGGGACCCTCCTGGCGGCGTCCCTGCTGCTCCTGCTGGCGGTCGCCCCGCTCACGGTGCTGCTGCCCATCATCGGTCGCGAGGAGTACGGAACAGACACCGTGTTCGCGGTCTCACAGGTCTGCTTCTCACTCGGTGGGCTGGTCGGGGCGCTCTTCGCGATGACCTATCGACCGAGGTTCGTGGGGTCGTTCAGCTGGCTGATCTCGCTGGCGTACCTCGGCATCCCGCTCGCGCTGCTGCTGGGCACGCCCTCGTGGGTGCTGTTCGTCGCCTACGCGGTCGGCGGGTTCTCGTGGGAGCCGTTCGCCGTCTACTGGGCGTCCGCACTGCAGACGCAGATCCCGGCCGAGCGGCTGGCCCGGGTCTCGAGCGTGGACTGGATGGCCACGTTCGGGCTCATGCCCCTCGGCCTGGCCCTGACTGGGCCGATCGTCGCCCGCGTGGGCCAGGACCCCGTGCTGGTGGCGGCGATCGCGAGCATCGTCGTGCTGACCCTGGGCGTGCTTCGGGTCCCAGGGGTACGGGACTTCCGCGACCCCGACGTGGTCCAGGGTCTGCGCTGACCGAGCCGCGGGGGCCTACTTCGGGTTCTGCGCGTACTGCGAGGCCATCGGCCCGGACTGCCCGACGTACTTGGAGTTCAGGTCGACGTGGCCGTAGGGCCGCTCGGCGGGGGCGTCGAGGGCGTGGAAGCTCAGCTGCCCGATCCGCATCCCCGGCCAGAGCTTGATCGGCAGCGTGGCCACGTTGCTCAGCTCGAGGGTGATCTGGCCCCGCGGCCAGCCCGGATCGACGAACCCCGCAGTGGCGTGGATGAGCAGGCCCAGCCGCCCCAGGCTGCTCTTGCCCTCGACCCGTGCCACCAGGTCGTCGGGCAGGCCGATCGCCTCGATCGTCGTCGCGAGGACGAACTCGCCGGGGTGCAGGATGAACGCCGTGCCCTCGGGGACCCGGACCCGCTCGTTGAGATCAGCCGGCTTGTCGTAGGGGTCGATCACCTCGGTCGTGTGGTTGCGGAAAACGAGGAACTCCGGACCCAGCCGGACGTCGACGCTGGCGGGCTGGATCTGGGCGTCCTCAATCGGGTCGATGACCAGGCGGCCCTCGTCGAGCAGGCGGCGGATGGTGCCATCGGACAGGATCATGCACCGGATCGTATCGGCGGGTGTCCGGGCCCCCGGTTCGGACGTCGCCGTGGCGCCTCCCGGTTTGGGGTCGCGGGTCCGGCTGGGGCATAATCGGCGGGTCACGATCGGACAGATCGGGCGCCGCGGGTGTAGTTCAATGGTAGAACATCAGCTTCCCAAGCTGACAGTGCGGGTTCGATTCCCGTCACCCGCTCTCATGGTGGAGGCCCCCCTCGTGGGGGCCTTCGCCGTGAGAGGGGAAGACCATGGAATCGGGAGGAGATCGCCACAGGCGATCGACGGATCCCGTCACCCGCTCTGATGACCTCACCGCTGACGAGCCGTCAGGGGATCAGCAGGATGGATCAGGGAACGAGCGACTTCACGTCGTCCTTCGTGGTGACGGTCTTCGCCGGATCGATGTCGATGATCTTCACGCACTCACGGACCGGCTTGACGTTGTCGATGTTCATACGCATCCGGGTCTGGGTGGACCAGTCCCACCCGTTCGGGTAGTCGTATCCCGTCCCGTCGGCGGTCGAGATGCACAGGTAGGCCCTCTTCGACGTGGCCAGCGCATCCTTCATCGCCTTGGCCTCCGTGTCGTTGAACTGAAGGTGGCCCAGTAGTGGGTGTTCACCTTCGATCGTGTGAGCTTCGGGATGAAGCGTCACCGTCTTGATCACTGCGTCTTTGGTGAGGTCGGTTCCCCGGACCTTCTTCGAGTAGGCGTCGAGGGTGACGCTGATCGTGGGCAGCGGAGTCTTCCCGTTGTACCTGACGGTCGCCCGGACGGTGAGGGGACGGACGCTCGTCGTTGTGTTGTCCGTTGTCGTCACGTCAAAGACGTTCAGCGGGCTGTGGCCCACGATGTTCACGACCTGAAGCACGGGCTTGTCATTGGACTTACGGCCAGGAGCAGCGGTTGCACCGGCGACGGAGCCGAGGGCCAAGGCGCCTGCGGCAGCGGCTACGAGTAGTGTGCGCATTCCTTTCCCTGTTGTGTTCATACCTTCACGGTATGGCCGCCGAGATCCCCCCGGTAGGGCCACACGTCCGTCCGCAACCCCCCAGCCGGCTAAGGGATGGCTAGGCACTCAATAACGCGACATGTACAGCTGCCCGGTCAGGGGCCCGAGCCCATTTCAGGGACGCCCACGCGGGCATCCTCACGCGGGATCTCGGGCTCGCCGTTTCCTGAGAGACTGGGCCCTATGAGCCATCCGCATCCCGAACTCGGTCCCCCGCCCCCGCTGCCCAAGGGCGGGCTTCGGGTCGTCCCGCTCGGCGGGCTCGGGGAGATCGGGCGGAACATGACCGTCTTCGAGTTCGACGGCCGCCTGCTGGTCGTGGACTGCGGGGTGCTGTTCCCCGAGGAGCACCAGCCGGGCGTCGACGTGATCCTGCCGGACTTCACCTGGATCCGTGACCGGCTCGACGCGATCGAGGCGATCGTGCTGACCCACGGTCACGAGGACCACATCGGCGGCGTGCCGTACCTGCTGCGGGAGCGCCCCGACATCCCCCTGGTCGGCTCGCGGCTGACGCTGGCGTTCATCACGTCCAAGCTCAAGGAGCACCGGATCACGCCGGTCACCGTCCAGGTCGCGGAGGGCGATCGCCGGTCCTTCGGCGACTTCGACTGCGAGTTCGTCGCCGTCAACCACTCCATCCCCGACGGCCTGGCGGTCGCGATCCGCACGGCGGCCGGGATGGTCCTGGGCACCGGGGACTTCAAGATGGACCAGTTCCCCCTCGATGCCCGGATCACCGACCTGCGTGCGTTCGCCCGCCTCGGGGAGGAGGGCGTGGACCTGTTCATGGTCGACTCGACCAACGCCGACGTCCCCGGGTTCACGATCGCCGAGCGCGACCTGGCCCCGGCGATCGAGGAGGTGTTCCGCACCGCCCCGCGGCGGATCATCGTCTCGAGCTTCGCCAGCCACGTGCATCGGATCCAGCAGGTGATCGACGCCGCCCACCACCACGGCCGCAAGGTCGCCTTCGTGGGCCGCTCGATGGTGCGCAACATGGGCATCGCCCGTGACCTCGGGTACCTCACGATCCCCGACGGGCTGGTGGTGAACCTCAAGGAGATCAAGAACCTGCCGGACAACAAGATCACGCTGGTGTCCACCGGGTCGCAGGGCGAGCCGATGGCGGCCCTGGCCCGGATGGCCAACCGTGACCACGAGATCCGGATCGGCCCCGGCGACACGGTCCTGCTGGCGAGCTCGCTGATCCCGGGCAACGAGAACGCGATCTACCGGGTGATCAACGCCCTGACCCGCTACGGCGCCAACGTGGTGCACAAGGGCAACGCCAAGGTGCACGTCTCCGGGCACGCCAGCGCCGGGGAGCTCGCGTACTGCTACAACATCGTCAAGCCCCGCAACGTGATGCCGATCCACGGCGAGTGGCGCCACCTGTCCTCCAACGCCGCCATCGCCATCCGCACGGGCGTGCCCGCCGAGGGTGTCGTCATCGCCGAGGACGGTGTCGTGGTGGACCTCGTCGATCGGAAGGCCAGGATCACCGGGAAGGTCCCCGCCGGATACGTCTATGTCGACGGGATGACCGTCGGCGGCGCCACGGAGGCCTCGCTGAAGGATCGCCGAACCCTGGCCGAGGAGGGCCTGGTCACGATCGTCGCGATCATCGATGCCGACACCGGCGCGCTGGCCGAGCCCCCGGACTTCCTGACCCGCGGCCTGGTGAACAGCGACACCATGTTCGCCGAGGTGGTGCCGCACATCGACAAGGCCCTGGCCAAGGCTGCGGCGGACGGCATCGGCGACCAGCACCAGCTCGAGCAGATCATCCATCGCACGGTCAGCCGCTGGGTGTTCAAGACCTACCGGCGCAACCCCGTGATCATGGCCATCGTCATCGACGCGTAGCCGGACCGGCACCTCGGCGGACCCCTGCGCGCGGTGCCCACCACGCACCGAGGGCCACCCCGGCGAGGTCGGCGAGCACGTCCCACGGATCCCCGGAGCGGTCGGCGAGCAGCAGGTGCTGGAGGAGCTCGCTGAGGGGAGCGTGCACCGCCATCAGGGCGATCACCCACCCGCGGGGCGCTCCGGCCAGGATGAGGGCCGCCGTGGGCAGGGCGAAGGCAGCGACATGGGCCACCTTGTCCAGGGGAAGCCCACCGGTGTCCACCGCCGGCGCCCGAGGGGCGTAGAGCACCAGCATCTGCACGGCCAGGGCCAGGACCGCGATGCCGGCACGGCCCCGCTGCGACATGTCGGCAGCCTAGCGGTCGGGTAGGGTCGCGCCCGTCGGCCGCAGTGCGTGAGTCACGCTGGCAGGAGCACGCCGGCAGAGGGAGGACCGCCATGCCCCCGGCACCGGGTGACCAGCCCGCGGCGCAGCTCGAGCAGCCCGCGTCGGGGCCGCTCACGACCGACCAGCCCCTCGGCCCCCCGATCTCCCGTCAGATCATCGTCCTGTCGCTCATCGCCGTCGCCGTGGGGCTGCTCGCCGGTGCGGGCGCGACGGTGTTCGTCACGGTCGAGCACCACCTGCAGACGCTGCTGTGGACGGACATCCCCGAGGCGCTGGGGCATGAGCAGGCACCCGGCGTGGCTGGTCGTGATCCTGCTGGTCACCGGAGCCCTGATCACCTTCCTCGCCGAGAAGCTGCCCGGCGAGGGCGGGCACACCCCGCTGCACGGGTTCGGGATCGACATCGGGCCGCGCGAGATCCTCTCGGTGATCATCGCCGCGCTGGGCAGCCTGTCGTTCGGCGCCGTGCTCGGCCCGGAGGCACCGCTCATGGCCATCGGCACCGCCCTGGGGGCGCTGGCGTTCCGCGACCCGAGCAAGCCGATCCGGCAGGTCATGATGATCGTCGGCGCGATGGCGGCGATCGGCGCCATCTTCGGCAATCCGCTCGTCACCTGCGTCCTGATGCTCGAGTTCGCGATGCTGGCCGGTGCCCGGATGGCCACGCCGCTGGTCCTCATGCCGGCGCTGGCCGGGATGGCGGCCAGCTACGTCCTTCAGGTGGGCGTCGAGCAGTGGTCCGGCCTGGGTGAGGCACAGCTCGCGGTGCCGGACCTGGCCCCCTACCCCGAGGTCCAGTTCGCCGACCTCGCGGTGTCGGTCCCCCTGGCGATCCTCGTGGCAGTGGCGACAATGGCTGCCCGACTCGGGGCGCTTCGCGTGGCCGCGCTGGCTGCGCGCTCGCGGCTGGGCACCATGGTGGGTGGCGCCGTCGTGGTGGCGCTGGCTGCGATCGCCGTCGACGCCATCACCGGCGGTGGACTCGAACTGGTGCTCTTCTCCGGGCAGTCGGCGATGCCGGACTACCTGGCCCTCACCTCCCTCGGGACCGCCCTGGTCGTTCTCGCTGGGCAAGTTCGTCGGGTACACCGCGTCGCTGGGCAATGGTTTCCGCGGCGGCCCGATCTTCCCGGCCGTGGCCATCGGCGTGATCCTGGCCACCAGCGCCACCCTGCTCGTCGGGGGGACGTCCACGTCCGCACTGGCGGCCGTCGGCATCGCGGCAGGCACCGCAGCCTGCATGCGGATGCCATTCACCGCCCTGCTGCTGGGCGTGATGCTGACCTATCCGGCAGGTGGGGCGACGACCATCATGGCCATCATCGGCACGATCGTGGGCCTGGCCACGCGCCTGGCCGGTGAGCGGTTCGCACCCGTTCTGGCACCCCAGCAGCACTGACGGCGGGCACCTCCACAGCGGGTGGCGCCCGCCGATAGTCGGTGAGCGGTCGGCGTCGTGGTGCGCGACCGCACGCGCCCCGGAACCGCCGCCCCATGGGCCTTTGCGGCGGATCGTCGGCGATGCCCCCGGGGGGACTTGCGTTTGTTACCCGTCGGTAGCATCATGAGGTTACTGACGGGTAACCGCCTGCGTGGGCGTGCACCCATTTCCACCGCCGCGAGCACCGAAGGAGATCGGATGTCCCACTACAAGGCCAATCTGCGCGACATCGAGTTCAACCTCTTCGAGGTCTTCGGTGCCGCCGACCGGCTGGGCTCGGGCCCGTACGCCGAGCTCGACGCGGGCACCGTCAAGGAGGTCCTGCGCGAGGTCCGCACCCTCTGCGAGGGACCGCTGGCCGAGTCGTTCGTGGACGCCGATCGCAACCCGCCGAAGTACGACCCGAAGACGATGTCGGTGCGAGATGCCCGAGTCGTTCAAGAAGTCCTACGCCGCACTCATGGAGTCCGGCTTCTGGCGCCTGGACCTGCCCGAGCACATGGGCGGCTCCGGCGCCCCGCCCTCGGTCCGCTGGTCGGTGGCCGAGATGGTCCTCGGCGCGAACCCCGCGCTGTACATGTACATGTCCGGCCCCGGCTTCGCCTCCATCGTCGACCACCTCGGCAACGAGGAGCAGAAGCACGTGGGCGCAGATCATGGTCGACCGCGAGTGGGGCGCCACCATGGTGCTCACCGAGCCCGACGCGGGCTCCGACGTGGGCGCGGGAACGACCAAGGCGTTCCTCCAGGAGGACGGCACCTGGCACATCGAGGGCGTGAAGCGCTTCATCACCTCCGGTGAGCACGACATGGCCGAGAACATCATCCACCTCGTGCTGGCCCGCCCGGCCAACGTCGAGGGCCTCGGCGGCGTGGGCACCAAGGGCCTGAGCCTGTTCTTCGTCCCGAAGTACCACTTCGACGCCGAGGGCAACCCCGGTGAGCGCAACGGCGCCTTCGTGACCAACGTCGAGAAGAAGATGGGCCTCAAGGTCTCCACGACGTGCGAGATCACCTTCGGCCAGAACGGCGTCCCGGCCCAGGGCTGGCTCGTCGGCGACGTGCACGACGGCATCGCGCAGATGTTCAAGGTCATCGAGTACGCCCGCATGATGGTCGGCACGAAGGCAATCGCCACGCTGTCCACCGGGTACCTGAACGCACTGGACTACGCCAAGCAGCGCGTGCAGGGTGCGGACCTGACCCAGATGATGGACAAGAAGGCCCCGCGCGTCACGATCACCGCGCACCCCGACGTCCGTCGCAGCCTCATGCTGCAGAAGTCCTACGCCGAGGGCATGCGCGCCCTGGTCCACCTCACCTCGTACTACCAGGACCAGATCCACCTGGCTGAGAGCGGCGGCACCCCCGAGGTCGACGCGGACATGGCCACCCGGGTCAACGACCTGCTGCTGCCGATCGTCAAGGGCGTCGGCTCGGAGCGCTCCTACGAGCTGCTCGCGACCTCGCTGCAGACCCTCGGCGGCTCGGGCTTCCTGCAGGACTACCCGATCGAGCAGTACATCCGCGACGCCAAGATCGACACCCTGTACGAGGGCACCACGGCGATCCAGGGCCTGGACTTCTTCTTCCGCAAGATGGTCCGCGACCAGTTCAAGGCCGTGATGTACCTCGGGGCGCAGGTGGCCGAGTTCGTCAAGGGCGACGAGGGCGGCTCGCTGACCCACGAGCGCGAGCTGCTGGGCAAGGCGCTGGAGGACACGCAGGCCGTGATCGGCGTGCTGGGCGGCTGGGCGATGGCCTCGCAGTCCACCCCGACCGAGATCTACAAGGTGGGCCTGAACACCACCCGCCTGCTGATGATGATGGGCGACCTGGTCATCGGCTACCTGCTGCTCAAGCAGGCGGAGGTCGCCGAGAAGGCCCTGGCAGCCGGGGCCTCGGCCAAGGACGTGCCGTTCTACGAGGGCAAGGTCGCGGCCGCGAAGTGGTTCGCCGCCAACCGGCTGCCGCTGCTCGCCTCCGAGCGGGCCGTGGCCGAGGCGACCACCGGTGAGCTCATGGAGCTTCCGGAGGCCGACTTCTAGGAACTCCCGGGCGACCCCCGGGACTCGGAACCCCTCGGGGGGACGAATCCGATCGGGCCCCATCCGCGTGGCGCACACCACGCAGGTGGGGCCCGACCGCGTCCCGGCCCCCACCGCGCGGTTTCACGGAGCGCGAGGATCGTATACCCTTGGGGGTATGCGTCGACTCCTTGCACTCATCGCGATCCTGCTCGGCACCACCGCAGTGCTGGCGGGCTGCTCCTCGGACAGCGCGTCGGTCGAGAATGTCTCAGCCGACCAGTTCCTGACTGCGTCGGCCGAGCCCGGCACCGTCGTGGTCGATGTCCGCACTCCCGCCGAGTTCGCCGCCGGGCATGTGGACGGGGCGGTGAACATCGACGTCGAGTCCGGGAACTTCGCCTCCGAGATCGCCGCCCTTCCCAAGGACACCACCTACGCGGTGTACTGCCGCTCGGGCCGCCGGTCCACGCTGGCCACCGACCAGATGGCCGAGGCCGGGTTCACCTCCCTGGTCAACCTCGAGGGCGGGGTCGCCGACCTGCAGGCCGCTGGCGCCCCCATCGTGACGGGCTGAGCAGCACCGCTGCACCCAGGCCCGCCCGTCAGCCCATCCGACGGTCGTCGAGCGCTGGGAACGCCCCGCGCCAGGCAGCGACCCGATCGGGGTCGATCTCCACGGACAGGACCTCCTCGCCGGTGCCGGCCTCGGCCAGGACCTCGCCCTGCGGGTCGATGACCATCGAGCACCCGGCGATCGGCACACCCCCGTGGGTCCCCGCCTCGTTGCAGGCAAGGACGTAGGCCTGATTCTCGATGGCCCGGGCCCGGGCCAGGATCTGCCAGTGCGTCACCCGCCGCTCCGGCCAGCCGGCCGGGATCACGAACGCCTCGGCCCCGCCGTCCACCAGGGCCCGGAAGAGCTCCGGGAAGCGCAGGTCGTAGCACGTGGCCAGCCCTGTGCGCCCGAGGGGGCCGTCGACCACCACGGCATCACCCCCGCTGGTCATCACCGAGGTCTCGCCGCCGTTGAACCCGAACAGGTGGACCTTGCGGTACGACCCCGCCAGCGTGCCGTCGGGTCCGAACGCCACCTGGGTGTTGAAGTAGTCGATCTCCCCGGACTCCGCCTCGACCCGCTCGGCGAAGGACCCGCCGAACACCCACGCACCTGCCTCGGCCGCCACCTGCGCCAGCGACCGGCACAGCGGGCCGTGCAGTGGTTCGGCGTGCACCGGCATGAGGTCGATGGCGAAGGCACCGATGGGCCACAGCTCGGGCAGCACGATCAGGTCGTGGTCGGCAGCGACCTCGGCGGCCATGGCCAGGACCCGTGCGATGCGATCGGCCACGGGCTCGTCGTCGGTGATGCTCACCTGGAGCAGTGCGACGCGGACCGACATGGTCGTCAGGGTAGACCCGCGGCGAGCGCGGAGCGTAGCGCGGCCTCGTCGACGTGCCAGATCCCGAACTCCGCACCGTCGACGAGGGTGACCGGGATCTGCTCCCAGTACCGATCGGCGAGCGCCGGGTCGTCGAGGATCGAGACCTCGTCCCAGGCCACGTCCACCTCGGCGCACACCCGCTGGATCACGAGGCGTGCCTGATCGCACAGGTGGCATCCGGGCTTGCCCACCAGGCGGACCCGCGGGGTCACTCCCGGACGCCCTTGAGCTTGCCCTTGGTGATCTTGCCGGTGGCTGCCCGGGGCAGCCGGGGGGCGAACTCGATGAGCGAGGGGCACTTGAAGCGGGCCAGGCGGGCCTCGCAGAACGCCCGCAGGTCGTCGGGCTCGGGCACCCCCTTGCGCAGGACCACCACGGCCTTCACCGACTCGCCGGTGAGCGGGTGCGGCACACCGATGACGGCCACCTCAGCGACGGCGGGGTGCGTCGCCATGACAGCCTCGACCTCGCGCGGGTAGACGTTGAACCCGGAGACGATGATGAGGTCGCGCCGGCGGTCCACCAATCGGTAGTCGCCGTCCTCGTCGAGGATGGCGACGTCGCCGGTGTGGAACCAGCCCTCGGGATCCACCCCGCCCGACGCATCGGGCCAGTACCCGGACAGCACCGACCGGGCCTTGACCCAGACCTCGCCCGGATCGCCCTCGTCGACCTCCTGCCCCGAGGTGTCGCGCAACGAGACCTGGACCCCGGGAAGCGGGCGTCCGACCGAGCCCGGCTTGGCGCGTCGGGACACGAGCGTGGACGTGACCACGGGACAGCACTCGGTGAGCCCGTAGCCCTCCCAGATCGGCTTGCCGGTGATGGTGCGGAACTGCGCGAAGACGTCTGGCGGGAGGGCCGAGGCGCCGCTGATCAACAGGCGCACGCCGTCCATGGACTCCCGCAGCGATCCCTCCGCACTCCATGAGACGAACATGGGTGGGGCGCCGGCGATGTTGGTGACACCGAGCTCGCGGATGGCGGCCAAGGACGAGCGCGACTCGAAGCGGTCGAGCAGGACGCAGGTCGCGCCCACCTTGGCCACGAGGCCCAGGCCGGCGTTGAGCCCGTAGATGTGGAACATGGGCAGCACCAGCAGCAGCCGGTCATCGGCCTCCATCGCCGCGGGGCGCCGGATCTTGGCCAGGGCGTCGATGTTGGCCCGCATGGCTCCGTGGCTGAGCATCGCGCCCTTGGGCTGGCCCTCGCTGCCGGAGGTGTACATGAGCACGGCGATGTCCTTGGCGGCCGTCCTCGGTGGCGAGAACGCCCCGCGGCCCCCCGGACCGGCGCCCACCAGCTCGGCCCCCTCCTCGGAGTCGACGGCCAGCACTCGCGTCGCGTGGGCCCGCTTCGCGACGGAGGCCCCGACCTTGGCCGCACCGGCGTCGTGGAGCAGGATCGCGGCACCGGCGTCGTTGCACAGCCGGCTGACCTCGGTGGCGGTGTACCCGGTGTTGATCGGCACCGCGACCATTCCGGCGCGCAGCACGCCGAAGTAGGCGATCGCGAACTCGGGGCGGTTGCCGATCATCAGCGCCACGCGGGAGCCCTTGATGAGGCCGGCCTGGGTCAGGGCCCGTGCGGCCCGATCGACACGCTGGTCGACCTCGGACCAGGTGAGCTGGGTGCTCCGGGTCACGAGGGCCGGATGGTCCGGGCGAGCAGCGGCCGAATCGCGCACGAGGTCAGCGATGTTCGTCACACGAGCAGTGTGGCATGTCCAATCCGGCTAGGCTCGCCCCGTGGCTGAATCCCCGAACGCCCCACACGAGCGGGCGACACCAGAGGATCTGGAGGCCGAGGACGAGGTTGGGGCTGGTCCCACACACGTCCCGGGAGCCGGCATGCAGCCCCCGCCGGACGGGGACGATGTCGCAGGGATCACCTCGGCCGAGGGCGACGAGACCGACGAGGTGATCGAGCCCGTCGAGGTGTGGCTGACCGCCGGGATCAGCGCCCTCGAGCCGGAGAATGCGGGCCCCGGCGCAGCAGCCTTCTTCGACATCGACAACACGATCATGCGCGGATCGAGCATCGTGGCCCTGGCCAGGGGTATGGCCGACCGGGACTACTTCACCACCAGCGAGGTCGTGGACTTCACCTGGAAGCAGCTGAAGTACGTGCTCTCCGGCCGCGAGAACATGGACGACATGGCCCAGGCCACCGAGAACGGGCTGCTGTTCGTCAAGGGTCGCGAGCCGCGCGAGATCCAGGACATGGCCGAGCAGGCCTATGACGAGCACATGGTGGGCCGGCTCTGGGCCGGCACCGTGGAGCTCGCCGAGGCGCACAAGGCCCTGGGCCACGAGGTCTGGCTGGTCAGCGCGACCCCGGTGGAGGTCGCCGACGTCATCGCCCGCCGCCTGGGTCTCACCGGGGGCCTCGGGACGATCGCCGAGGTCGCCGACGGGCAGTACACGGGGCGGCTCGACGGGGTCCCCCTGCACGGCGCGGCGAAGGCCGCCGCGGTCGAGCGGCTGGCCGCCGAGCACGGGCTGGACCTGGACAGGTGCGCGGCGTACTCCGACTCCGCCAACGACATCCCGATGCTGTCGACGGTGGGCTGCCCCGTGGCGATCAATCCCGACGGCGCCCTGCGGTCGCACGCCCGCGCTCAGGGATGGCCGATCCGCGACTACCGGATCCGCGGCAAGGAGTCGGTCCGCAAGGGCGTGCCCGCCGCCGCTGCAGCGGGACTCGTGGCCGGGGCGGCCGTGGGCGTGGCCAAGGCGATCTCGGTCATCCGGGAGAACCGGGCCTGAGCCGCAGCTGAACCGCCCGTCCATCTTGGACCCGGTGGGGCCACCCGTCCGTCTGCCCCACTTGGGGCGCCAGTGGTGGCAGACGGACGGCGTGCGAACGAGGTCAGATCAGTGCGGCGCACTGACCGATCGCGTTACGGCCGACGACGTTGACGCTGCCCGGGACGAAACCTCCAGACACGCCCGGGGTCAGTCCCATGCAGGTGAGGTTCCGATCCCTGAGGACCCGCTGGCGGCTCAGCGGAAGATGCCGCGCCGGCGGACGAGCATCCGGTAGAGGTTGTGCTGGATGGTCTCGCGCACCTGGTCGGTGATCTCGAAGACCAGCATCGGGTCCTCGGCGGCCGCATCCCCGAAGCCCTCGGTGTCGATGGGCTCCCCGAACTCGATGACCCACTTGGACGGCAGCGGGACCATCCCCAGCGGACCGAGCCACGGGAAGGTGGGGGTGATCGGGAAGTACGGCAGCCCGAACATCCGGGCCACGACCTTCACGTTGCCCAGCATCGGGTAGATCTCCTCGGACCCGACGACCGAGCACGGCACGATCGGGACACCTGCCTTCAGCGCCGCTGAGACGAACCCCCCGCGGCCGAAGCGCTGGAGCCGGTAGCGCTCGGAGAACGGCTTGCCCGTGCCCTTGTACCCCTCCGGCCAGACGCCCACGAGCTCGCCGGCACGCAGCAGCCGCTCGGCGTCGGCGTTGCAGGCCAACGTGGCCCCCGCCTTGCGGGCCAGCATCCCGACGAACGGCATCTCGAAGACCATGTCCGCACCGAGCGGCCGCAGGTGCCGACGGTTCGGGTGCGAGTCGTGGATCGCCAGCTGCACCATCACCGCGTCCAGGCCGATGGTCCCGGCGTGGTTGGCCACCACCAGGGCACCGCCCTCGGCGGGCACGTTCTCGATGCCGCGGACCTCGACCCGGAACCAGTGCCGGTACAGCGGTCGCAGCGCTGCCAGCAGCACGCTGTCGTTGAGCTCGGGGTCGAAGCCGAACTCATCGACCTCGTACTGGCCCAGGGCGCGACGCCGCAGGAACTCCAGGGCCTCACCCACCTGGTCGGCCCAGCTCGCCCCCTCGCCGATCACGGCCACGTCCGTGCCGGACGGCTCGTCGGCTCCGGGCATCCGCAGGACGCGCGCGTCACTCACGCCGACCACCCGGACAGGATGCGTCCGGCCACCGTCTCCGCGCCGGTGACCAGCTCGGGGGTGATCACGTTGTTCAGCCGCCGGGCGTGGACGAAGTCGTCGAAGGTCTCGGCGGTGCTGTACTGCGGGGTGTACCCGAACTTCTCCCGCAGCCGCGTGGTGTCCACGGCGCGACCATGGGTCAGCAGCCGGATCTGCTCGGGGCTGAAGTCGGCGAAGCCCCCGCGCCGGACCCAGTGGCCCACCGCGCCCACGAAGGGCGACCAGACGGGCACGCCCACCCGCCCGGCACGGCGGATCGCCTGCGAGAGGGCCAGGACACCGTCGCCGGCCACGTTGTAGGTGCCGGGGTGGTCCTCCACGGTGGCTCGGCGGAGCACCTCGAGGCCGTCGTCCTCGTGGACGAACTGCAGCCGCGCGTCGTAGCCCAGGACGGTCGGGATGACCGGCAGCGAGAAGTACTGGGCCATCGGGGTGTTGGCCGTGGGCCCGAGGAAGTTCGCGAACCGCAGGGTCGTGACGGTCAGGTCGGGGCGGCGACGGGCCAGCCCGCGGACGTAGGACTCGACCTCCACGGAGTCCTTGGCCCAGCCGGAGCTGGGCAGGCTGGTCGGCTCCATGTCCTCGGTGAGCAGCGCGGCGTCACCGGCACCCGCGCCGTAGACCGAGGTCGAGGACTTCACGATGAGCTTCTCCACCGACGAGGCCTTCTGACAGGCCGCCAGCAGCTGCATCGTCCCGATGACGTTGATCTCCTTCATCGGGGTGCGCCCGCCGGCCTGGCGAGGAGTGGCGATGACACCCATGTGCACGACGGTGTCGACGCCCGCTGTGGAGATCACCTTGCCGATGATCGGGTTGCGGATGTCGGCCCGGACGAAGTCGGCCCCACCGATGTCACCGGTGGGGGTCACGACATCGACACCGATGACCCGCTCCACGTCGGGATCATCGGTGAGCAGGCGCGCCATCCTGCCGCCGAGGTAACGGGAGACCCCCGTCACGAGAACGACACGCGCCATGGTGCTACTTGGCGTTACGGCGCTGGACCCGCGTGCGCTTGAGCAGCTTGCGGTGCTTCTTCTTCGCCATCCGCTTGCGACGCTTCTTGATCACAGAACCCACAGGGAGACCTCACAGACTGGCCGGAAATTACTCGCCATGCTACCGCCCGGGCGCACCGGCCGGAAACCACGGCAGTCCGGCATGGACCTGTGCGGGCCGAACCGCCTCAGGCAGTGTCGACGAAGGAGCGGCGAAGGTAGTCGTCCACGATGTACTCGGGGATCCGTACGGAGCGACCGACCTTCAAGGCGGGCAGAGCCCCGGTGTTGACCATGCGGTAGACCGTCATCTTCGACAGGCGCATGATGGCTGCAACCTCGGCAACGGTCAGCAGGCGGACCTCGCCCAGTGGTCGTTCAGTCATCGGATCACCTCCCCTCAGCGGGTTCGGAATAGTTCATCCTACGCCCATGCAGGTCCTGAGCAAATGGGGTATGCAGAGCGATTCAGGCAGGACTCACAGCCGTGGATCGCGCCTGGGTGCCCGGCTCCGCCCGGCTGCCTCAGAACGCGCCGAACGGGTCCGCCACCAGCCCCCAGTGCGGGAAGACCGCCCGCCGGGTGTCCATGATCGCCCGGTCGAGGGGGTCCTCAGGGTGGTAGCTGCGCTCGAAGGGCTGCGCCCACGGGTCGTTGCCATCGGTCATCCGGCCCGGGGCCGCGCGACCCAGGAGATCCAGGACGAACACCCGGAAGGCCTCCGGCGTCGGGGTCTCGGGCGCGATCGGCCGGTGCAGCGCCTCGGCGATCAGGTGCGTCCAGGCCCGGGGGACCACGTCCACGACCTCATACCCGCCCCCGCCCACGGCCACCCAGCGCCCGCCGGCGAGGCGATGGGCCAGCCGGTGCAGGGCCGAGTACGACGAGCGCTGGCCGTCCACGCTGAGCAGCAGGTGCGCCATGGCGTCCTCGAAGTGCGAGTCGCAGCCATGCTGGCTGACCAGGAACTCGGGATCGAACTCCTCGAGGATCGGTGGGACGACCGCGTTGAACGCGCGCAGCCACGCGTTGTCGGCCGTCCCCGCGGGCAGCGCCACATTCACGGAGGTGCCCAGGGCGCCCGGGCCACCGATGTCGCCTGGCCAGCCCGTCCCGGGGAACAGGGTCCGCCCGCTCTCGTGGAGGCTCATGGTCAGCACGCGCGGGTCGTCGTAGAACATGGCCTGCACGCCGTCGCCGTGGTGGGCGTCGACGTCGACGTATGCCACGCGCTGGACCCCGTGGTCGAGCAGCCAGCGGATCGCGACCCCGACGTCGTTGTAGACGCAGAAGCCCGCGGCCCGGTCGGCCATCGCGTGGTGCATCCCGCCGAACAGGTTCACGGCGTGCCCGGCGCGCCCGGAGTGCACCTCCTCGACCGCACGGAGGGTGGCACCGCACAGGTGTGCCGCCGCCTCGTGCATGCGGGGGAACACAGGCACGTCGTCGGTGCCCATCCCGAACCTCGGGTCTCCGGGGTCCCCGGTGTGCCCCGCCGTGCGCACGGCCGTCAGGAAGTCCGGGACGTGCACCTTCACCAGATCGTGGACACCTGCTGGCTCCACGTCACGGATCAGGTCGACGTTGGGGCCGTTCAGGAGGCCGAAGTCCTCGGCCAGGCGCATCGCGAGCTGCACCCGGATGGGCGCCATGGGATGCCCCTGCCCGAAGTCGTACGCCGACAACCTGGGGTCGGCGATCACGGCCACCCGATCGCTCACCCACCCACCGTAGCCCCCCCGCGGTCCCGGACGGCGCGCGGGAAGGGGCCATAACGGGCAATGCAGGACCGCAAGTGAATAGCCTCGCAACATGGTCCCGCGTCGCGCCCGCAACGAGCCGCGACGTCGGATGTTGCGCGCCCGGCGCCACCACGAGGGGGCCACCTGGAACGCAAACGCGGCCTCGGCCGCCAGCGCACCTCCGGGCACCTCCGAGGTGGTGGCCCGCTCGCAGGCGCAGCAGGCCCGGATCGTGCGGCGCTCGCCCACACGGAGCATCACGACGTCGTTCGCCGTGCTGTGCGGCCTGGGGACCCTGCTGCTGATGCTTCCGATCATGCGGACCGGGGAGGGGTCGGCCAGTCTCGGGGTCGCGCTGTTCACCGCCGTGAGCGCCACGTGCGTGACCGGCCTCGCGGTGGTGGACACGGCCACCTTCTGGAGCCTCCCGGGGCAGGTGGCCATCCTCCTGCTCATCCAGGTCGGCGGCTTCGGGATCCAGGCGCTGGGCACCCTGTGGATCCTGCTGCTCAACCGCAAGCTCGGGACGGCCTCGCGCCTGGCCGCCCAGGCGGAGACGGGTGCGCTCACGCAGGGCGACGTCCGCCAGGTCCTCACAGGATTGGCCATCATCACCGTCACCGTCGAGTCGCTCGTCGCCCTGCTCCTCGGGGCGCGGTTCTGGTGGCACTACGACATGTCGTGGGCACAGGCAGGGTGGAGGGGCATCTTCCACAGCGTCAGCGCCTTCAACAACGCCGGGTTCGCCCTGGCCTCCGACTCGCTGATGTCCTACGGCAAGGACCCGTGGATCCTGGGACCGATCGCGCTGGCAATCGTCATCGGGGGCCTGGGCTTCCTCGTCGTCCTCGAGCTCTTCCGGCGCAGCACCAGCGCCCGCGGGCTCATCCCCCGCCGCCGGGGGCCCGCGATGACTCCTGACGAGGTGGTCGCCCGCGGCCGCGAGCTGGCCCGGCGCTCGCGTTACCGGATGGGGGCGTTCCACCCGGAGCGCTTCGGCTTCGCGAACCCGATCCCGCTGTCGCTGCACACCCGCCTGATGCTCATCGGCACGGCGACGATGATCATCGTCGGGACTCTGGGGTTCGCCCTCTTCGAGTGGGGCAACCCGGACACGCTGGGCCCCATGTCATGGTGGGAGAAGACCCTGCAGTCGGTGTTCTCCGGTGGGGTGACCCCCCGAACCGCAGGCTTCAACACCGTGGACTACGCGGCGGTCGTGCCTGAGACCCGGCTGCTCACAGATGCCCTGATGTTCGTCGGAGGGGGCAGCGGCAGCACCGCGGGCGGCATCAAGGTGACCACCCTGATGATCCTGATCGTGGCCGCCCGGGCCGAGGTCCGCGGTCACCAGGACGTCAATGTCCTCGACCGCCGGATCCCCAACGCGACCGTGCGGGTCGCCATCTCGGTCGCCATGATCAGCGTCGGGGCCGTGCTCGCCGGAACGATGGCGCTGCTGGCGCTGACCGACCTCAGCCAGGACCTGGCGCTGTTCGAGGTCGTCTCGGCGCTTGCCACCGTGGGCCTGTCGGCCAACGTGACCCCCGGCCTTCCCGAGCCCGCCCAGCTGCTCCTGGTCGCACTGATGTTCCTGGGCCGCGTCGGTCCGATCACGCTCGCCTCGTCACTGACCCTGCGCACCACCCCCCGCGACTACCGGCTGCCCGAGGGCCGGCCGATGATCGGCTGATCGCCATGAGAGGAGTGACCGATGTCTGCTCGCCAGGTTGAGCCGGTCGTCGTGCTGGGGTTGGGCCGATTCGGCCAGTCGGTGTCGCTGGCGCTGGCCCGGGAGGGCTGCGAGGTGCTGGCCATCGACCGCGACCCCGACCTGGTCCGCGAGGTCAGCAAGCGGGTCACGATGGCGGTGGAGGCCGACGTGACCAGCAAGGAGGCCCTCGAGCAGCTCGGCGTCGCGGAGTACACCCGCGCCGTGGTGGCGATCGGTGACGCCGTCGAGTCGTCCCTGGTGTGCGCCCTGGTGCTCAAGGAGAACTTCAAGATCCCCGAGATCTGGGCCAAGGCGATCAACGCCCAGCAGGCGAAGATCCTGCGCAAGATCGGCGTCACGGAGGTCGTGTACCCCGAGCTCGAGGTCGGTCGCCGGGTGGCGCACGCCCTGCTCGGCCACCGCACCGAGTACATCCCGACCGTCGACGGCCTGGCCTACGCGGCGTTGCCCGTGAGCCGCCAGCTGACGGGCCGGAGCCTGGCTGACGCCCGCGAGCTGGCGGAGAAGGGGATCCTGGTGCTGGCGGTCAGCCGCAAGGGCCGCGGGATGCCCGAGCTGGCCCACCCGGACCTGGTCCTCGGCGCCGACGACGTGCTGGTGGTGTGCGGACCGGAGGACGAGGTGTCGCCGCTGCTGCTCTGAGGCCGTGCGCGGGCCCCCGCGGGTCAGGACCTGCCCAGCTCCGCGGAGCGGTCCCGGCACGCCCGCATGGCGTTGGCGAAGGCCGCCTTGACCGCGGCGTCGTCGAGCACGTGCAGGGCGGCGGCAGTCGTCCCACCGGGCGAGGTCACGTTCTCGCGCAGCACCGTGGGGTGCTCGTCGGTGTCGCGGATCATGGTGGCCGCGCCCAGCAGCGTCTGCACCGTCAGGTCACGGGCCAGCGGCCGCGGCAGCCCCAGCATCACCCCGGCGTCGATCATGGCCTCGGCCACGTAGAACACGTAGGCGGGACCCGACCCGCTGACCGCGGTGACGGCGTCCTGCTGGGACTCCGGTGCGGTGCGCACCTCGCCGACAGCACCGAGGACCCGCTCGGCCAGCGCCAGCGACTCCGGCGGGCAGCCCGGCGCCGGGGACATCACCGACATGCCCATGCCGACGAGGGCCGGGGTGTTGGGCATGACCCGGACCAGCGCCATCCCCTCGGGCAGGTGCGCGGCAAGCGCCGCGGTGGACAGGCCCGCCGCCAGCGAGACCACGGTGGCCCCCGGCTGCAGGTTCCCCGCCACCTCGTCGAGGAGCGCGCCCACGTCGTGGGGCTTGACCGCCACGACCACGACATCCGCCCCGACGACTGCCTGGGCCGACGGCCGGAACTCGATCCCGTGGCGCTCGTGCACCGCGCGGGCGGTCGGCTCGTGGGCCTCGGCGGCGACGAGCCGGGACGGATCCCACCCAGCGTCCAGCATGCCGATGAGCACAGCCTGACCCATCCGGCCGACCCCGAGCATCGCGACCCGGGGGTACTCGGTCACGGCGCTCACCGGCCCAGCGCGGCGCGGGCCGCCTGGCCGACCGAGTTGGGCTTCAGCGCGATCCGCCTCGAGATGTAGTGGGCCCAGTCCGGCCCGAACGGCACCAGGATGCTCACCTGGGCCCCCGTCGCGACGAGCTCGGCGGCCGCATCGGGACGCACCCCGAGGCGGAACTGGAACGAGTGGTGAGCGGCGTCGGAACGCACGGCCAGGGCCGTGGCGATCTCGATCAGGCGCGCGTCATGGGTGGCGATGATCGTCCGGGCTCCGAGGGCCATCAGGAGCCTGGCGCAGCGGACGTAGGCCTTGTCCACCTCGTGGCCCGGCGGTGAACGACAGCCCCTGGGCCTCCACCGACTCCGTGCGCACCAGCCGGACCCGCGCACCTGCCCGGGCCAGGTCGCCGCAGTCGGCCTCGGAGCGGAGCAGGTTGGCCGCAATCGTCACCCCGAGGTCCGGGTGGTCCCCGGCGAGGGCGGCGTGAATCGTCAGGACATCGTCGAGGTGCGCCAGGGACACGGCGTCGAGCATCACGGTCATGCCGACCTCCTCCGCCGCGGAGCACAGGATCGCCAGGTCAGCGGTGACCGATCCCGGGTCCACGCCACGGGCCAGGCCCAGCGCGGCGAGGTCGACCATCAGGTCGGCTCCCTGCGCCAGGTTCGCGGAGTCCAGCGCCTCGATCGTCTGCATGTGCACCAGCAGGCACGAGGCCAGCGCCTGGGGATCGGGCAGGTAGGCGACGGCGGCCGACATCCCGGCGGCCTCGACCTCCCCGACCGCTGCCACGGCAGCGGCCACCGTCTCGCCCGGGACGAAGGGGCTGATCGCCCCGCGCGCTGCCGGGATCTGGTCGAGCGCCGAGACGATCGATTCCCGGTTGGGCATCCTGCTGAGCAGCCCGCTGAAGTCCACCATGGGTCCACACCTCCGCGCCGAAGGCTACGCGGGCTCGCGCCGCCCCGTCGCCCCGGCGGTCCCCGCGGTCCTGCCGCCCCGGGGGCCAGGGGTGATGGCCGTCCGCTCGCGGCCGGACACCTGGGGCCGATAGCCTTGCCGGCACCATCGGAAAGGCGGGCCACGTGAGGCTACCCAGTCTGTCCGGGATGCCGGGCGCGTCCACGGTGTCCGGAGTGATCCAGGGCCTCGAGTCCCGCGTCGTCGGCGCGCTCGAGGATGTCGACTGGGTCAACGTGGCCCAGACGGTGGACAAGTCCGTCAACGCCGGGCGGATCCAGTTCAAGACCCGGCGGCAGGCCCTCCGCCCCACGGTGGTCGTGACCTATCGGGGCTGGTATGCCGAGGGGGTCGCGCACCTCACCGCGCGCACCATCGAGAAGCCCCTGTTCACCGCCGGCGAGATGTCCATGGGCCTCGGGTCCACGATGCGGGCCAACCTGCGCCGGTTCACCGTGCTGACGATGGCCGGGGTGACGGTGCGCGCATCGATGGGCTCAGCGTCCAGTGAGTTCACCAGCGATGCCGACGGCTACCTGCACATCGAGCTTCCCGTGGGCCCGTTGTCGCCGGGATGGCACGTGGTGGACATCGATCCCGTCGACGGCTCCGTGGCCCACACGACCGGTCGCGTGCTGGTCGCGGACCCCCGGGGTGGGGTGGCCGTCATCTCCGACATCGATGACACCATCATGAAGACCGGACTCACCCAGGGGTGGACAGCCGCCGGGCGCACGCTGTTCCGCGATGTCGCCGACCGCAAGCCGGTCCTGGGGATGTCCACGTTCTACGCCGGCCTGGCCCGGGGGGACGGAACGCAGAGCACGGTCCCGTTCTTCTACGTCTCGACCGGATCGTGGAACCTCTACGACTACCTGGTCGCGTTCACGAACCTGCACCGCTTCCCGCGCGGTCCGCTGTTCCTGACCGACTGGGGCCCCACCTCCGATCGGCTCATGCGTGACGGCCGGGAGCACAAGCGCGCCACCATCCGCGCCCTCCTCGAGGGCAATCCGACGTACACGTTCGTGCTCATCGGCGATGTCGGCCAGGGCGACCCGGAGACCTACGAGGTGATGGCCCGGGAGTACCCCGGGCGGATCAAGGCCATCTTCCTCGTCTACGTCGGGTCGCACATGGCCGAGCGCAGCGAGCAGGTGGCTGCCCGTGCCGCGACCCTGCGCGAGGAGGGGATCGGCATGTACTACGTGGAGAACGCGGTCGAGGCCGTCACCGTGGCCTGGCAGCTGGGCCTGGTGGACCAGGCCACGACGATCGCCGTCGCCCGGGAGTTCGACAGCCGCTGAGGACTCTCAGGGCGTCGGGTCAGGCCTCGGTGCTCTCGACCCCGTTGGGCGATGGAGCGGGGGGCGCCGGATCGGGGGCTGGCTGTGCGTGCTTGGGGCCTGTCGGAGCAGCGGCACCAGGTGCCGGGGCCGTCGCGGGTGTCCTCGTGGCGGGGGCCTTGCGGGCGGGGGCACGCTTCGACGCCGCCTTCTTCGCCGGGGCAGCCTTCGTGGCCGCCTTCTTCGGCTTTGCCGCCTCCGTGGCCGGTGCCGTCGTCGCCGCGACCCGCTTCGCCGGAGCGCTCGTTGCCGGAGCCTTCCGCGCGGAGGCCTTCGTCACAGCCTCCTGCCTGACGGGCGCGGTGGGTTCTGCGGCAGCGGGTCGGGCCGGCGCGGGTCGGGCCGGCGCCGGTGGCGCAGCCGCGCGGGCCGGCTTCGGGGACGGGGTCCGAGCCGCCAGCGCCGCCAGGCGCGCTGCCTCTGCGGCCCGCGTCGCTGCGGGATCCGGGTCGAACGTCCGCGCACGGGGGGCCGTGGGAGCCGTCTGGGCAGAGCCTGCCGCCGAGCTTCCCGACCGGGCCCGGGCACGGGCCGAGCCCGGGATCGGACGGCGGGGATCGAGCAGGTCCTGGATGACCGGGGCCACCATCCTGATGACCTCCTCGTCACTGGCTGAGGCCAACGGCTCGAGGCGCACGCCGTAGCGCATGGTCGCCACCCCCAGCAGGTAGCTGGTGATCAGGGCCGAGCGCATGCGGGCATCCGGGACGCCGATCATGCCGGCCACCCGATCCACGACACCGATCTCGATGAACTCCTGGAGCCCGGTGACGGCATGGCCCGCCGAGACCCCCGTGCGCGCCAACGACATCAGGTCCTCACGCGCCTCCGGGTCGCGCAGGGTGTCGAGGGTGAACCGGACCAGGCGCTCACCCATGCCCTCGATCCCGGGGGCCATCAGCGCGGGGATCGCCGAGACCGGGTCGACCGGCAGGCGCATGGCAGCGGCGAACAACGAGTCCCGGTTGCGGTAGTAGCGCCGGGCGACATCCTCCGTGACTCCCGCGGCCGCGGAGGCGGTGCGCATGCTGAGTCCCACATACCCGCGCTTGGCGATGATCTCGCGCGCCACGGCGAGGAGGGCCTCCCTCGGGTCATCGCTCACGGCGCCAGACTAGGGCCGCGGGCTGTCCACCGGCACGACAAGTGGGGCAGCGAGGTTGAGCCGGGCGAAGGCCAGCGCCTCAGCAAGGTCCGCCTCCCGCTCCGCCCGATTGGCGGCCCGTCGGGTGCTGACCTCGAGGACCACGGTGCCTGTGAAGCCCTGAAGGGCCAGGCCCTCGAGGATCTCGGCGCACTGCTGGTTGCCGCGCCCCGGAACGAGGTGCTCATCGCGGGCGAGGCCGGTGCCGTCAGCGAGGTGGATGTGCGCGAGCCGGTCGCCGAGGTCGGCGGCCATCGCCACCGCGGACGTCCCGGAGACCGCCGTGTGTGACAGGTCGAGGGTCACGTGCGGGTAGTCCTGGTTCCGCGGATCCCAGTCGGGTTGGTAGGCGGCCCACTCCCGGTTCCGGGCGCGCCACGGATACATGTTCTCCACGGCGAAGAGGATGTCGGTCTCATCGCGCATCCTGGCCAGGCCGACCTCGAAGTCACGGGCGTAGTCGCGCTGCCACCGGAACGGCGGATGCACGACCACCGTCGAGGCTCCCAGCCGCTCGGCGGCAGCCTGGGAGCGTTGGAGCTTCTCCCAGGGGTCAGTGCTCCACACCCGCTGGGTCACGAGCAGGCACGGCGAATGCACCGCAAGCACGGGCACGCCGTAGTAGTCCGACAGGGCGCGCACCGCCTCCGGGTCCTGGCTGACGGCGTCGGTGAAGACCATCAGCTCGATGCCGTCGTAGCCGAGGCGACGGGCGATCTCGAAGGCGGCAGCCGTGGACTCGGGGTAGACCGACGCGGTCGACAGCGCCACCTTGGCCGCCGGGACCCGGACGGCCGGAACCGCGACCTCGGAGAGCAGGAGGGACCCCGAGGCGGCCTGCTTGGTGGGCGTGCGCCTGGGTTGCTTCGTACCCTCAGCGGTGACGGCACCGACGGCGCCCGGGTGTGCGGTGGCGCGTCGCCGCGCACGGGGTTTCGGAGCAGGTGGGGCGACGGTCAGGTTCGGATCGGTGGTGACCTGCTGGGCATCGCCCGTCGCCGCCGGCCTCTTCCTGGGCGTCCGGGTTGCGCGCTTGGTGCGAGGTGCGGCAGCCGCCGGGGGCGCCTCGGGTGCCGGGGGCGCTTCGGGCGCGGGGGGTGCGGGGTTCGCGTCGGCCGTGGTGGGCGCCTCGGGTTCGGTCGCATCACGGGGTGGCGCGGGTGACTCCGGGACCGTCCCCTGAGGGTCCTCTCCCCGACGCGGTGGCACATGCACAGGGTAAGCCCTGACCGGATGCGCGGGATCGCACCCCACGGGCTGGGACCCCCTACGCTTGCCGCCATGGTGGAAGTTCCCCTCGGTGGCGCCCGGCACTGGGTGGAGTTCCCCGATCCGGGAGAGTCGGGCCAGGACGCGCGGGTGCACTACCGCGCCGACCTCACGTGGCTGACGTCGAACTGGACCTGCATCTTCGGCAACGGCTGTCAGGGCATCTACGCCGACCGCCCCGACGACGGCTGCTGCACCCTGGGGGCGCACTTCTCCGACGACGAGGACCGGGATCGCACCGAGCGTCTGGCGCGCCGGCTGACCGCGACGCAGTGGCAGCTGCGCAGCACGGGCCGCGCCGAGGGCGTGATCGAGATCGACGCCGAGGGTGAGCCGAAGACCCGAGTGGTCGACGGGGCGTGCATCTTCCTCAACCGTCCGGGCTTCGCCGGTGGCGCCGGGTGCGCCCTGCACACGCTGGCTCTGGACTCCGGGGTGCCCATCACGAGGACCAAGCCCGACGTGTGCTGGCAGCTGCCGATCCGACGGACCTACGAGGACGTGGAGCGCCCCGACGGCACCTCGGTGCAGGTGATCGTGATCGCCGAGTACGACCGTCGCGGGTGGGGCGAGGGCGGGCACGACCTCGACTGGTACTGCACGACCGCGCCGGCCGCACACGTCGGGGCGCAGCCGGTGTACCTCTCTGCGCGCGACGAGCTCGTCGAGCTGATGGGTCAGGCGGCCTACGACGTCCTGACCGAGCACTGCCGCGCCCGGGAGCTGGCGCTGAGCGTGCTGGCGGACCGCAGCCTCCCGCTCGTCGGCCTGGCGCCGCACCCTGCGGGCGGCCAGTAGCCGCTCGCGGGGTGCGCCGACCCCTACCTCTCGGGGAACCTGTCGAGCAGCAGGAAGTCCGCAACACCGCGGAAGGGATCGAGCTGCTGCTCGGGAGTCCCCTGCGCGATCCGCCACCACGACTCCACGCGGTGCAGGTGGCCGAGGATGAGGGCTGCGTCGACGGCCCGGCGCAATGCCGCCCTGGGGGCCAGGTCGTCCCAGACGTCGAGATAGCTCTCGATGAGGGCTGTGCCCTGGCGGGCGTCACGCGGGTCGGTGGGGTCATCCTCCTCGAGGACCTGGCCCATGGGGACGAACAGCGAGACGAACGGGTGCGCCCAGAGGGAATCCCCGAAGTCGAAGAAGCGCAGCGGCGCACCGTCACGAGGGGGCAGGAACGCGTTGTTGTCGTGCAGGTCGTTGTGCTCCAGCGACAGCGGAACCCCGGACTCCGCCAGCACGGCCGAGGCGCGCTGAACCACCGGGATCCGCGAACGGGCGGCGGCGGCCCCCTCCGGCCCCAGGGCGAAGGGATGCCGCGCCGGCAGGGCGGCGAGGTCCTCGATGCGCGCGCTGAACCGGTCCGGGGCGTCGAGAGGATCCAGGACGCTCAACCCGGTCTCCAGCAGGACCTCACGCTGGGCGGACAACGCCCGCTGGAGCGCTGCGAACTCCTGGACCACCCGGAGCCGATGCTCGCCACGGTCCCCCTCGTGGCGGGCCAGGGTCGGTCCCTGGTCCGGGGTGAGCATCCACCCCCGGATCCGCTCGATCGCCAGGAGCGGCAGGACCCGGTCCGGGGCGATGCCCGCGAGACGCTCCACGAGGGCCGCCTCGAAGCCCTGGTTCGGGTGGTTCTCCTTGAACCACATCAGGCCGGCGTCGGTCGGCACGGTCAGAGCCGTCCCCCAGAAGCGCACGCGCGGCTGCTCGATGGGGCCGGTGACCTGGATCCCATGCTCGGTCAACGACGCGACGATCCACGCGGTCGCCTCCGCCCGCCACGTCGCAGATGTCCACCACGCCATCAGGTCCGGCATCCGGGCATTGTGGCCAGCGGTGTCGGGCGCCTACAACTCCGGGACGACTGCCAATGCCCTGGGACCGGATCGGGGCGCCTGACGGACCAGGTCGGGGCGCGACCACGGCATCAGCCGGAGTGCCCCGGAGAGATCGTCCACGGGATGCAGCCGGATGCCGAGGTCGCCCATGGACACGCTGTCGCCCCGCGGCAGGATCACGTCGGTCATCCCCAGCCGCGCGGCCTCCATCAGCCTCTGGCGCGCACCCGGCGCACGACGCACGTCCCCGGCCAGGCCCACCTCGCCGAATGCGACCCACCCCACCGGGACCGACATGTCCCGCACGGACCCATTGACGGCCAGGGCGACGGCGAGGTCGGACGAGGGCTCGACCAGGCGCGCACCACCCACCGGGGCGATGTAGGTGTCATAGCGCGACATCGGCACGGACTCACGGCGCTCCAGGACGGCGAGCACCATGGCGATCCGGGCAGCCTCCAGACCCGACGTGGTGCGCCGCGGCACGGACCCCGCCGCGGGCACGACCAGGGCCTGGATCTCGGCGAGCAGCGGTCGGCGGCCCTCGAGGGCCACCGTGACGCACGTCCCGGGCACGGGCTCCGCCCGGTCGGTGACGAACAGGCCGCTCGGGTCGGCCAGGGCGACCAGGCCCTCCTCGCCCAGCTCGAAGCAGCCGACCTCGTCGGTCGGCCCGTAGCGGTTCTTCACCGCACGGACCATCCGCAGCCGGGCATGCCGGTCACCCTCGAACGAGAGCACGACGTCGACGAGGTGCTCCAGGGTGCGCGGCCCGGCGATCCCGCCGTCCTTGGTGACGTGTCCCACCAGGATGCAGGCCATCCGCCGCTCCTTGGCCAGCCTGATCAGGGCCGAGGTCGCCTCCCGGACCTGGGTGACCCCGGACACCACGCCGTCAACGCCGGAGGAGGTCATCGTCTGGATGGAGTCCACGACCAGCAGCTCCGGGGACACCTGCTCGGCATGGGCCACGACGGCGGCGACGTCGCACTCCGCGGCGAGGAAGACCCCGGGGCTGACCGAGCCGACCCGCTCGGCGCGGGCCCGCACCTGCTCGACGCTCTCCTCGCCCGTGACGTAGAGGGCCCGAACCCCGCGGGCCGCCACCGAGGCCACCACCTGCAGGAGCAGGGTCGACTTGCCCACTCCGGGCTCGCCCGCCAGCAGGATCACGGCCCCGGGCACCACGCCGCCGCCGAGGACCCGGTCGAGCTCCTCGATGCCGGTCGGGCTGGCCGCCGACCGGGTGAGGTCGATCTGGTCCATGGGCTGGGCTGAGGCCGACACCGGCCCGGCCTGTGGGCTGCGGCTGGTGCCGCTGCCCACCTCACCCACGCTGCCCCACGACTGGCACTCCCCACAGCGGCCCACCCACTTGGGCGCGCGCCACCCGCACTCCGAGCACCGGAAGGCGGCCTTGACTGCACTGCTCGACGTCATGGCCGCGACGCTACCGGGCCGGTCAGACAACGCCTGGACTCCGGCGATCGGCACTGGCCCGCGGCGAAGCAGCTGCGTCACCTACACTCGCCCGGGGAGCACACGATCACGGAGCAGTCATGGCAGCAATCGATCCGGAACTGGCAGCGGCACTGGCACGGGTGGCACCGGGCACCGAGCTGCGCGACGGGCTGGAGCGCATCATGCGCGGACGCACCGGCGCCCTCATCGTGCTCGGCCATGACAACGGGATCGACACCCTGATCAGCGGCGGCTTCCCCCTGGACATCGACTTCACCGCGACCCGCCTGCGCGAGCTGTGCAAGATGGACGGCGCGGTCATCATCGACTCGGCGACAGCCCGGATCGTGCGCGCCGGCACCCAGCTGGTCCCGGACCCGACGATCCCGACGGGGGAGACCGGGACCCGGCACCGCACCGCCGACCGCGTCGCCCGGCAGACCGGCTACCCGGTGGTCAGCGTCAGCAAGTCGATGCACATCATCGCCCTGTACCTCAAGGGCCGACGCTACGTCCTCGAGGAGCCCGCGGCGATCCTGTCGCGGGCGAACCAGGCCCTGGCCACGTTGGAGCGCTACAAGCAGCGCCTCGACGAGGTGTCCCGCAGCCTGTCCGCCCTGGAGATCGAGGACCTCGTCACGGTCCGCGAGGTGTGCGCCACCCTGCAACGGCTGGAGATGGTGCGCCATATCGCCAGCGAGATCCGGGCCTACCTGCTCGAGCTGGGTACCGAGGGCCGGCTGGTCTCGCTGCAGCTCGCCGAGCTGGTCGCCGGTGTGGAGACCGACCGCGAGCTGGTCGTGCGCGACTACCTGCCGCGCAAGAAGTCCAGCCGCAAGGACCGCACGGTGACGGACACGTTGGAGGCCCTGGACCTGATCGGGCCGACCGACCTGCTGGACCTCACGTCCGTGGCCCGCGCGCTGGGCTACCCGGCCAGCACCGACGGCCTGGAGACCAACGTCAGCCCCCGCGGCCACCGGGTGCTCTCCCGGGTCCCCCGCGTCCCCGAGGCTGTCCGCGACCGGCTCGTGCACCACTTCGGCACGCTGCAGGCGCTGCTCGGGGCCTCCGTGGAGGACCTGCAGGAGGTCGAGGGGATCGGCGAGAACCGCGCCCGCTACATCCGCGAGGGGCTGTCACGCCTGGCGGAGTCCTCGATCCTCGAGCGCTACGTCTGAGCCCTACTCGACGGTGAAGCTCACGGGCTCGGAGTCGACCGCGCCGTTGCGCCCCACCACCCTGTAGCTGCCCGCCTGGGCCTGCGGCTGGTCGGCGGGACAGCCCTCCTCGATGATGGTCCCGGGCCAGGTGACCGAGGTCGTGAACGGCTTGCCGGGCTCGAGGGCCTGGACATCGGTGGCCTTGGAGGGGTTGCAGAAGTCCGAGGACCACACCAGCACCGAGCCGGAGGTGATCCGCAGCTCGTTGGCGCCGGCGCCCACATCGCGGTTGCACGCGGCCGTGCCGGTGTTCGTCACCGTGAGGGTCAGGGCCATCCCGCTCCCCACGGTCGTCGCGGCACCGGAGGTCCCGGCAGCGACGGCGATGTCGGAGTCGAGGCAGTCGGCACTGGCAGTCGGGCTCGGCGACGGGGACTCGCTCGCCGAGGAGGGGGAGGCGGAGGGGTCCACATCGCCCTCGGTCGGCTCCCCATCTGGCGAGGGGGACATCGTCAGGCCGAAGCTCGGTGTCGGACTGGGAGCCGCGGTGGTCGGTTCGTCATTGGATCCGAACGCTGCCTGCAGGAGCCACCACCCCAGCCACAGGACGATGAGCAGGCCCACGATCACCGCAGCGCGCCGACGCCAGTAGGTGCTGGGCTCCTCCGGACCAACCGGGTTCACGACCGTACTCACGGGACAACCGTAACCTGCCCCCGGACGTGCACCGGCCCGCAGTCCCCGATCTCAGGGGTCCCGCGGGCCGGTCACACCTCAGGTCAGCCCTCCGCGGCCTCGCCGCTGGCGCCCGCCGGCTCGACCGGCGGGGCGTCGGGCAGCGTCACCTTGTCCGTGCCGGTGAGCGTGAAGGTCGCCGTGGGGCCGCTGCCCTCGACGTCGACCACCACGATCTGGCCCGGGCGCAGGTCGCCGTACAGGATCTTCTCGCTCAGGGCGTCCTCGACCTCGCGCTGGATGGTCCGGCGCAGCGGCCGGGCGCCCATGGCCGGGTCGTACCCGCGCTCGGCAAGCAGCTCCTTGGCGGCCAGGGTGAGCTCGATGCCCATGTCGCGCTCGCGCAGGCGCTCCTCGAGGTTGTTGGCCATGAGGTCGACGATCTGGATGATCTCGTTCCTGGTGAGCTGGTGGAACACGACGATGTCGTCGATCCGGTTGAGGAACTCCGGCCGGAAGTGGCTCTTGAGCTCCTGCTGCACCTTGGACTTCATCCGCTCATAGCCATCGGCGTCCCCGTCACCGGCGAACCCGAGCATCACGCCCTTGCTCGCATCCCGGCTTCCGAGGTTGGTGGTCATGATGATGACGGTGTTCTTGAAATCCACGACCCGACCCTGGGCGTCGGTGAGACGGCCTTCTTCCAGGACCTGCAGCAATGAGTTGAAGATATCGGGATGTGCCTTCTCGACCTCGTCGAAGAGGACCACCGAGAATGGCCGACGACGCACCTTCTCGGTGAGCTGTCCACCTTCCTCGTACCCGACATATCCCGGAGGTGAGCCGAAAAGCCGGGAGGCGGTGTGCTTCTCCGAGTACTCGCTCATATCCAGGGCGATCAGGGCGTCCTCGTCCCCGAACAGGAATTCGGCCAGGGTCTTGCTCAGCTCGGTCTTCCCCACGCCCGAGGGACCGGCGAAGATGAACGAGCCGCCGGGGCGCTTGGGGTCCTTGAGCCCCGCCCGCGTGCGACGGATCGCCTGGCTCAGGGCGTGGATGGCGTCCTGCTGGCCGATGACGCGCTTGTGCAGCTCGTCCTCCATGCGCAGCAGGCGCTGGGCGTCGTCCTCGGAGAGGTCGGTGACCGGGATCCCGGTCATCAGGGCCAGGACCTCCGCGACGAGCTTGTCGTCCACCTCGGCCACGACATCCATGTCGCCGGCCTTCCACTCCTTCTCGCGCTGGGCCTTCTCGACCTGCAGCTGCTTCTCCCGATCGCGCAGCGCGGCGGCCTTCTCGAAGTCCTGCGCGTCGATCGCGGACTCCTTCTCCCGGCGGACGTTCGCGATGCGCTCATCGAACTCGCGCAGGTCCGGCGGTGCGGTCATCCGCCGGATCCGCAGCCGAGACCCGGCCTCGTCGATGAGGTCGATCGCCTTGTCGGGCAGCTGGCGGTCGGAGACGTAGCGGTCCGAGAGGCGGGCCGCCGCGGCCAGGGCGGCGTCGGTGATGGACACCCGGTGGTGCGCCTCGTAGCGGTCGCGCAGGCCCTTGAGGATCTCGATCGTGTGCGCGACGCTGGGCGCCTGCACCTGGATCGGCTGGAATCGCCGCTCGAGGGCCGCGTCCTTCTCGACGTGCTTGCGGTACTCGTCGAGCGTCGTGGCGCCGATCGTCTGCAGCTCGCCGCGGGCCAGCATCGGCTTGAGGATGCTGGCGGCGTCGATCGCGCCCTCGGCCGCCCCGGCACCGACGAGCGTGTGCATCTCGTCGATGAACAGGATGATGTCGCCGCGGGTCTTGATCTCCTTGAGCACCTTCTTCAGGCGCTCCTCGAAGTCACCGCGGTAGCGCGATCCGGCCACGAGGGCGCCGAGGTCGAGGGTGTAGAGGTGCTTGTCCTTGAGCGTCTCGGGGACCTCACCGCGCACGATCATCTGCGCCAGGCCCTCGACGACGGCGGTCTTGCCCACGCCGGGCTCCCCGATCAGCACCGGGTTGTTCTTGGTGCGCCGGGAGAGCACCTGCATGACCCGCTCGATCTCCTTCTCGCGACCGATGACGGGATCCAGCTTGTTCTCCCGGGCGTCCTTCGTCAGGTTCCGCCCGAACTGGTCGAGGACCAACGAGGTGGACGGCGTGCCCTCCTGCGGCCCCGTGCCCGAGGACGCCGAGGGCTCCTTGCCCTGGAAGCCCGAGAGCAGCTGGATGACCGTCTGGCGGACCTTGTTCAGGTCGGCGCCCAGCTTGACCAGCACCTGCGCCGCAACTCCCTCACCCTCGCGGATGAGGCCGAGCAGGATGTGCTCGGTGCCGATGTAGTTGTGGCCGAGCTGCAGCGCCTCGCGCAGGGACAGCTCGAGGACCTTCTTGGCGCGGGGGGTGAACGGGATGTGCCCACTGGGCGCCTGCTGGCCCTGGCCGATGATCTCCTCGACCTGCTGGCGGACGGACTCCAGGGAGATTCCCATGCTCTCCAGGGCCTTGGCGGCAACGCCCTCGCCCTCGTGGATCAGGCCCAGCAGGATGTGCTCGGTGCCGATGTAGTTGTGGTTGAGCATCCGCGCCTCCTCCTGCGCGAGCACCACAACACGACGAGCGCGGTCGGTGAACCTTTCGAACATGGGGCTCCACTCCGTTCGTACATTCCTCCCGCTCGCACGGGATGGAATGAAACTGTAGCCGCTACCCCCGACACGCACACTCACACGTGACGGCGCGCACCCGGGAGGAGCGACCTCTCACCGGCACAACAGCCCTCGAGCCGCACCCCATACCGTCGGCGACTATGCCCTCGGCGAACGGCGGCCGGGGAGTCGCCTCGCTCCTCGGGACCGGTCCTGACTAGTGCGCCGCCTCGTACCGGGCTCGCAGGTCGGCCGAGATGCGGCCGCGCGTGCTCACCGGGATGCCGTTCTCCGCGGCCCAGCGGCGGATGTCGGCGGTGTCCTCCGAGCGGCGCGCGGGACGGCGGCGCGGCTCGGCGGCCACGGGGTTGCTGACCCGGCGGCCTGCACCGATCCACGGGGCGAATGCCTCACGCAGCTTGTCGGCATTCTTCTCCGAGAGGTCGATCTCATAGGACTTTCCGTCCAGGGAGAACAGCACGGTCTCGGCTCCGGGGGTGCCGTCAATATCGTCCTCGAGAAGAACCTGGACCTTGCGTGCCATTCTGAGCTCCTGAATTCGATGACGAAAATGTTCGGATCCCAGCATAGGGCAGTTCGTCCGCCAACGGAATCCACGGACGCCCCCAGAATGCGTCACGAGTGCGACGGAAATTCGACTGGACCCGCGATTCCCGGGCGGGATGCACGATCCCGTCCCCAGATCACGGGGGAACGCAGTGCCGGTGGAGCTCCACCGGGATGCCCCGGCGACCACCGGCGCAGGGCCGTCGAACTCGTGCAGCCCGGCCCCGCCCTCAGTACGCTCAGCCCACATGAGCCCCCTGGCCGCGCTGAAGGCTGCGCCCGCACTGCGTGACGACATCCGCCGCCTCGGTGATCTCCTCGGCCAGGCGCTGATCCGCCAGGAGGGGATGGCGACCTACGAGACCGTCGAGCAGATCAGGTCGCTGGCGCGCGACTCCCCGGACCGGGCCGCGGAGCTGATCGACGAGCTGCCCCTGGATGCGGCGACCACCCTGGCCCGAGCGTTCTCGCTGTACTTCCACCTGGCCAACATCGCCGAGCAGGTGCATCGCTCCCGGGCCCAGACCGCCGCGCGGGCCAGCACGGGCGGCCCGCTGGCCGAGGCTGGGGTGGCGATCCGGGCCGCGCTGGAGGCCGGCGAGGTGAGCGCCGAGGAGGTGGCCGAGGGCTTCGCGCGGATCAGCGCCCGACCGGTGTTCACCGCGCACCCCACGGAGGCCTCCCGGCGCTCGGTCCTGGTCAAGCTGCGCCGCATCGCCGAGCTGCTCGAGGAGCCCCGCAGCGAGCGCACCGACCGGGCGATCGCCGAGGCCATCGACCTCCTCTGGCAGACCGACGAGCTGCGCCTGGGCAAGCCGGAGGTCACCGACGAGGCCCGCAACGCCCTGTTCTACCTCGATGACCTCGCAGCCGGGTCAGCCGGCGAGGTCGTCGGCGAGTTCGCCGCCGCCGCCGGGGCCACGGGGCTCGAGATCCCGCCCGGGCGCCCGGTGCTCACCTTCGGCTCCTGGATCGGCGGCGATCGTGACGGGAACCCGTTCGTGACCCCGGCCGTGACGGCCCGCGTCCTGGCCATCCAGCACGATCACGCGGTCCGCGACCTGCTGCCCCACATCGAGGACCTCAGCGCCCAGCTCTCGGTCTCGGAGCGGATCGCCCCGGTCTCCGAGGAGTTCGCCGACTCGCTGGCCACCGACCTGGCGGCCCTGCCGGACCTCGACCCGCGGTTCCGCCGCCTCAACGCCGAGGAGCCCTACCGGCTCAAGCTCACCTGCATCCACGCCAAGCTGCGCAACACCCGCGCCAGGCAGGCCGAGGGCCGGCCGCACGAGCCCGGCCGGGACTACCGCACCACCGCCGAGCTGCTCGCCGACCTGGAGCTGATCCGGTCCTCCCTGGCCGCCAACCGGGGTGGACTGATCGCCGCTGGGTCGGTGGCCCGGACCATGCGGGTCGTGGCCGTGTTCGGGCTGTCCCTGGCGACGCTGGACATCCGGGAGCACTCGAATGCCCATCACCACGCCGTCGGCCAGCTGCTCGACCGGCTGGGTGAGCTCGACACCCCGTACGCGAGCCTCAGCGCCGGGGCGAGGTTCACCGTCCTGGCAGCCGAGCTCTCCAGCAAGCGCCCGCTGGCGCCCGCCCCGCCCCCGCTGGACGCCGCGGGCATGACCACCTACTCCACCTTCGTGGAGATCGGGCGCGCCCTGGACCGCTACGGCCCGGAGACCTGCCAGTCCTACATCATCTCGATGACCAAGTCGGCCGCCGACGTGCTGGCTGCTGTGGTGCTGGCGCGCGAGGCGGGCCTGGTGGACCTCCCCGCCGCGGTGGCCCGGATCGGATTCGTCCCGCTGCTGGAGACCGTGGCCGAGCTCATGTCCGCAGGAGAGCTCGTCGGGCAGCTCCTCGAGGACCCCGGCTTCCGCGAGCTGGTCCGGCTGCGCGGGGACACCCTCGAGGTGATGCTCGGCTACTCGGACTCCAACAAGGACGCCGGGGTCACGACCTCCCAGTGGCAGATCCACCTCGCCCAGCGGCGGCTGCGCGACGTGTGCGTCCGGCACGGGGTGGTCCTGCGGCTGTTCCATGGGCGGGGCGGGACCGTGGGCCGGGGCGGCGGACCCACCTACGAGGCCATCCTGTCCCAGCCCTGGGGCGTGCTCGACGGCCAGATCAAGGTCACCGAGCAGGGCGAGGTCATCTCCGACAAGTACCTCCTGCCACAGCTGGCCCGGGAGAACCTGGGCCAGACCCTGGCCGCCACCCTCCGGGCCACCGTGCTGCACCGCACCTCCCGGATCGACCCGACGACGCTGGCCGTCTGGGACGACGTCATGGACCTCATGTCGCGAGCGGCGTTCGAGTCCTACCGCGACCTGGTCGACGATCCGGACCTCCCGGCGTACTTCTCGCACGCCACGCCGGTGGAGCAGCTCGGTGACCTGCACCTGGGATCGCGCCCCGCGCGGCGGCCCACCACCGCCGGCGGGCTCGACGGCCTGCGGGCGATCCCCTGGGTGTTCGGCTGGACCCAGGCCCGCCAGATCGTCCCGGGGTGGTACGGGGTCGGGTCGGGGCTGGCTGCGGCTCGCGCCGCCGGGCACGCCGACACGGTCGCGCAGATGGCGGCGGGCTGGCCGTTCTTCGCCAACTTCCTGTCCAACGTCGCGATGACCGCCGCGAAGGCCGACCTCGCGGTGGCCGACCGCTACGTCCAGAGGCTGGTCCCGGAGCACCTCCAGCACGTGTCCGCCGGGATCCGGGCCGAGCACGCCCTCACCGTCGTGGAGCTGCAGCGGGCCATGGGCACCGACTCCCTCCTGGGCAACCAGCCGGGGCTGGCCCAGACCCTCATGGTCCGCGACGCCTACCTGCGCCCCCTGCACCTGCTGCAGGTCTCGCTGCTGGCGCGCGTGCGCTGGCACGAGGGTGAGGGGACCGACGTCGAGCCGCAATTGCGCCGGGCACTGCTCCTGACCGTCAACGGCATCGCCACGGGGCTGCGCAACACCGGCTGATCAGAGGATGTGCAGCATCCGGTGGTTGCCCAACGTGTTGGGCTTGACCCGCTCGAGGTCCAGCAGCTCGGCGACGCCCTCGTCGTAGGACTGCAGCAGCTGGGCGTACACGTCGGGGGCCACCGGGGCGCCCTCGATCTCGACGAAGCCGGCCGCGGTGAAGAACCCGGTCTCGAACGTCAGGCAGAAGACCCGCGACACGCCCAGCGCCCGGGCTCGCTCCAACAGGGCCTCGACGAGGGCCCGCCCGATCCCGGAGCCCGTGACGGCCGGGTCCACAGCGAGCGTGCGGAGCTCCCCGAGGTCCTCCCAGATCACGTGCATCGCACCGCAGCCGACGACCATCCCGTCCTGTTCGGCCACGAGGAAGTCGGGGACGTCCTCGAACAGCGTGACAGTCGCCTTCGACAGCAGGATCCGGCGCTGGGAGTACAGGTCGACCAGCTCGCGGATGCGCCGCACGTCCGAGGTGCGCGCCGGGCGGATGAGGACGTCCATGGGGGCAACCCTAGAGGCGCGCAACACGGGTGCCGCATTCGCGACCGCCTGCGGGGGCGGACCTAGACTCGGACCCCATGGACGCCCACCCCTCGCCGCCGGGCGGGCACCCGATCCGCGGGGTCATCTTCGACCTGCACGCGACCCTCGTCCACGCCGGTGAGCCAGCCGACTGGATGGCCGCCGCACTCGCGCTCCTCGACCAGGACCCAACCCTGGGCGGGAGTCACGAGCCCATCGACCCGGCTGCGGATCCCCTGCCGGATGTGGCCGAGCTCGCCCCGTGGGCCGACCGGATCTGGGAGCACGCGCGGGCCATCGACCCGAACAGCGAGCGCGACCTGTCCCCCGCGCTGCACCGGCAGGTCTATGACCGGATGCTCGAACGCATCGGGATCATCCCTCCGGCCCTCGGCGACGCGCTCTACCGGACGATGCTCGACCAGTGGAGCGCCTATGTGGAGGCCCCCACCGTGCTCCGTGCCCTGCGCGAGCGGGGGGTCGAGCACCGCGATCCTGTCCAACATCGGGATCGACCCGCGGGGTGTCCTCGCGCGCACCGGTCTGGCGGGCCTGTACGACGCTGAGGTGTTCTCCTTCGAGGTCGGGGTCGTGAAGCCCGATCCGGCCATCTTCGCGCTCGCCGCTGAGCGGCTCGGACTCCCCGCTCACGAGCTGCTGATGGTGGGCGACACCGTCGACGACGACGGGGCGGCGGCACACCTCGGAATGCGCACCCTGATCCTTCCCCGGACCCCGGGGAGCACGCACGGCCTGGAGCAGGTGCTCCGATTGGTGGGGTGAGATGACCGACGAGCAGACCGCGACGGCGCACGAGGCGACGGTGCGCCGCTACGACCGCTGGGTGGCCCGCACCGGTCCATGGCTGGATCGCCTTGCGCTGCTCTTCCTGGTCACGTTCACCCTCCAGTGGCTCTACCTGAACCCCCCCTCGTGGCTGCGCAACGGCCTGACCGTCGTCCAGCTCCTCGTCTGGGCCGCATTCGCGGTCGACTACGTGGTCCGCCTGGCCCTCGTGGACGCCAAGTGGGACTTCGTCCGCACTCACAAGGCCGACCTGCTCATGGTGGTCGTCCCGATGCTGCGGATGCTGAGGGTGCTGCTCCTGCTGCGCAAGTCGCTGCGCAGCGTCTCGACCGAGCGGATCGCGAGCTCCCTGTTCTCCCTGGTCGCGGTGGTGGTGGTCACCGCGGCAGTGATCGAGTGGAACATCGAGCGCCAGCAGCCTGACGGCAACATCAGGACCCTCGGCGAGGCCCTGTGGTGGGCCGTCGTGACCACCACGACCGTCGGGTACGGCGACTTCTACCCGACGAGCCCCCAGGGCCGACTCGTCGGCGGAGCGCTCATGATCGTGGGCATCGGCCTCATCGGCACGGTCTCGGCGACGATCGCGAGCTGGTTCGTCGCGCGTCGGCCCTCGAACGCCGAGGCGGAGGAGACCGAGTCCGACGCCCCGCACGACGCCGACGGCATCGGTGGCCCCGAGCCGGTCCAGCTCATCCTCGACCGGCTCGACGCGCTGGCCGAGGAGCAGGCCGCCCTGCGCGCCCTGCTCGAGTCCCGACCGACCCCGCCGCGCTGAGCGCAGCCCTCCCGGCACGAGTCCCTGCACGGCACCCGCACCGGCACCAGCCCCAGCGCTGCGGGCTTACACGATCCGTACGCGCTCGGCACGCTCCCTCAACCCGGACGCGACAGTGTCGAGTCAGGGCCGGCGATCCGTCGGCACGCAACGAGGAGGAACGCGATGAAGCGCACCATCACCGCAGCACTGACCGGGGTCGCACTGGCCGCACTGATCGGCGCGGGAGTGGCGGCCGCAGCCGACGGCGACGGGCCGGCGGGGCGCCTCGCCGACGCGCTCTCGGGACTGGTGACCAAGGGGACGATCACCCAGGACCAGGCCGACGCGGTCAGCGAGGCCCTCACCGAGTCCTGGGAGCAGGAGCGCGCCGAGCGCGAGGCGGACCGGACCGAGCGCCAGGCCGAGATCGACGCCCTGCTGCAGGAGACCCTGGGGATGGACTCCGAGGCCGTGCGCGCGAAGATCGCCGAGGGCAAGACCCTGCTGGAGATCGCCGGCGACTCCGCCGACGAGCTGGCCGATGGGATGGTCGACCTGGTCGACGCCCGGCTGGATGAGGCGGTCAAGGAGGGTCGGATCACCCAGGAGCAGGCGACGGAGACCCTCGCCCGGGCGAAGGAGCGCGCTGATGCCTGGGTCGACGGCGAGGAGACGGGCAGGATGGGCCGGGGCCTGGGCCTGGGGCTGCTGTTCGGGCCGGAGATGGGCCCAGGACCTGACGGTCCCGGCCGTGGCGGAATGGGACGCGGGCCCGGCGGCGGCTTCGGGGGTCACGGCCCCATGGGCGACGACACCGACGCCGGCTGGGGGACGTCCACGACGTCCGCAGCATCCACCTCCTGGCGCGTCTGACCGCACCCGCCACGCGGGTCGAGGGAGCCTGAGCGGACCTTCACCGCCTCACATGGGGACGTTCTTGGAGTAGATGAGATCAAGGCCGATGAGGGTCAGGTCGGGCTCGTGGTCGGTGATGGTGCGCGACTCGGCCACCACGATCGGCGCGAGCCCGCCGGTCGCGATGACCGCCGTGACCCGGCCGCCGAGCTCGGCGACGATCCGGTCGACCAGGCCGTCGACCTGGCCGGCGAAGCCGTAGAGCGCGCCGGACTGCAGCGCCTCCACGGTGTTCTTCCCGATGACCGAGCGGGGCCGGACGAGCTCGACCTTGCGAAGCTGGGCGGCCCTCGAGGCCAGGGCATCCAGCGAGATCTCGATCCCCGGGGCCAGCGCACCGCCGAGGAACTCCCCCTTGGCGCTGACCACATCGAGGTTCGTCGAGGTGCCGAAGTCCACCACGATGGCCGGACCGCCGAACAGGTGGTGGGCGGCCAGCGTGTTCACGATCCGGTCGGCGCCGACCTCCTTGGGGTTGTCGGTGAGCAGCGGGACCCCGGTCTTCGTCCCCGGCTCGACGATCACCGTGGGCACGTGGTCCCAGTAGCGGGCGAACATCGAGCGCATCTCCCGCAGGACCGAGGGCACCGTCGAGCACAGGGCGATCCCCGTGACGTCGGGGACCTCGGTGAGCAGGCCCCGGAAGGTCAGCGCCATCTCGTCGGCGGTGCCCCGGGCATGGGTCGTGATCCGCCAGGAGTGCACCAGCTCGTGGTCCTCGAACAGCCCCAGGACGGTGTTGGTGTTGCCGACGTCGACGGTCAGGAGCACAGGTCAGCCCTCCACGGGGCGCAGGTCCGCCCCCAGGTCAAGGACGGGAGCGGAGTGGGTCAGGGCCCCCACCGCGAGGTAGTCCACACCGGTCGCCGCGTAGGCCTGGGCCACGTGCAGGCTCAGGCCCCCCGAGGACTCCAGCTGGCAGCGCCCCGCCACGAACGCGACCGCCTCGGCGGTCTGGGCGGGTGAGAAGTTGTCGAGCAGCACCAGGTCGGCCCCGGCGTCGACCACCTCGGCGAGCTGCTCGAGGGAGTCCACCTCCACCTCGACCGGTATCCCCGGGAAGCGGCTCCGGACGGCCGCGAACGCCTGCGCCACCCCCCCGGCGGCGACCACGTGGTTGTCCTTCACGAGGGCGGCGTCCCACAGGCCCATCCGATGGTTGACCCCACCCCCGCAGCGGACCGCGTACTTCTCCAGCGCGCGCAGGCCGGGGGTGGTCTTGCGGGTGTCACGGACCCGGGCCCGCGTCCCGGACAGCGCATCGGCCCACGCCGCGGTGGCGGTGGCCACCCCGGACAGGTGGCACAGCAGGTTCAGCGCCGTGCGCTCGCAGACCAGCAGGGAGCGGGTCCGGCCGGTGACCGTGAGCACGACGTCCCCGCGCTGCACTCGCTCGCCGTCGGCGCGGACGGCCGTGACCTCGCTGCGGCCCTCGGACTCGATCTCGAACACCCGCGCCGCCACCGGGATCCCGGCGACCACCCCCGCCGCACGCGCGGTCAGGTCCATGGTGGCGACCTGGTCCTCCGGCACGGTCGCCACGGAGGTGACGTCGACCCCGCCGCCGAGGTCCTCCGCCAGGGTCGCGCGGATCAGCGCGTCGATCGCGTCGGGGTCGAGCCCGGCATTGACGAGAGACTCATGGGATCCCATCGGTGGCCTCCTCAGGTCCCGGGGGTGCGGTAGTCGTGGGGCGGCACCGGTTCGCGGCGGGTGTGCACCACGCCGTCGGGATCGGCAGTCGCGACGAGGCGGACGCGCCAGTTCCGGTCGTCGACCTCGGGGAAGTCCTCGCGCCAGTGCGACCCGCGGGTCTCCTCGCGGGCCAGCGCATGCGCGGTCAGCACCGAGGAGATCGCATGCAGGTTGGTGGTCTCCCATGCGTGCTCGGTGCGCCCCTGGGAGAGGTCCCCGACGACCATGTCGGCCAGCCCTCGCGCGGTGCCGGCCAGCGACTCAGCGGTGCGGATGACACCCACGCCCTCGGTCATCAGGACCTGCAGTGGGCGGCGGTTCCCGTCGGAGACCAGCCCGCGATGCTCCGAGCGGACCACGGGGTCCCGCCGACGGGGCAGGCCGTCGGCCAGGACCGAGACGATCCGCTCCGGGAACACCAGGCCCTCCAGCAGTGAGTTGGACGCCAGCCGGTTCGCCCCGTGGACACCGGTGCAGGCCACCTCGCCCGCGGCGTACAGGCCGGGGATCGTCGCCCGGCCGAGCAGGTCGGTGCGCACGCCTCCTGAGGCGTAGTGCTGCGCGGGCGCGACCGGGATCAGGTCGTGGGCGGGGTCGATCCCGTGCAGGCGGCAGGACTCCAGGATGGTCGGGAACCGGGTCTCCCAGCGATCACCGAGGGCGCGGGCGTCGAGCCACATGTGCGCCCTGCCCTGCTCGCGCATCCGGCGGGTGATCGCCTTGGCCACCACGTCGCGGGGGGCGAGATCGGCCAGGGGATGGACGCCCTGCATGAACCGGACCCCGTCGTCGTCGACGAGGACCGCCCCCTCGCCGCGCACGGCCTCGCTGACCAGCGGCTGCTGGCCCCTCGAGTCGGCGCCGAGGTACATGACGGTCGGATGGAACTGGACGAACTCGAGGTCGGCGACCTCGGCACCGGCGCGCAGGGCCAACGCCATGCCGTCACCCGTTGCGACGGCCGGGTTGGTCGTCTGGGAGAAGACCTGGCCCAGCCCTCCGGTGGCGATGACGACGGCCGGTGCCAGGACGGCCCCCACCCCGTCGTGCTGGCCCTCGCCGATGACGTGCAGGGTGATCCCCTGGACGCCGCCCTGGGCATCGGTGAGCAGGTCGAGGGCCAGCGCGTGCTCGACGAGCTCGATCCCCGGGTCGTCGGCGATGGCGGCCACCAGCGCCCGGAAGATCTCGGCACCCGTGGCATCCCCCCCGGCGTGGGCGATCCGGTCGCGCAGGTGCCCTCCCTCGCGGGTCAGGGCGATCCCGCCACTGGTGTCGTGGTCGAAGCGGGCGCCGGCGGCGATCAGGTTGCGCACCGCGGCGGGACCGAGCGTGCACAGCTCGTGGACGGCCGCCGGGTCGCACAGCCCGGCACCGGCGACGAGCGTGTCGCGCTCATGGTCGGCCGGGGAGTCGCTGTCGTCGAGCGCCGCGGCGATCCCGCCCTGGGCCCAGCGGGTCGCGCCCTCCTCCACCCAGGACTTGGTGACGACCAGGACGCGGTGGCCCAGGCGACGGATGTTCAGCGCCAGCGACAGCCCGGCGACCCCCGAGCCGATCACGATGACGTCGGCCGACGTGAACCACCCCGGGTCCGGAGCGGCCACGGAGGTGGGGATGACCAGTCGGTCCGCGCCCAGCCCCGCGATGCTCATCTGCGCAAGGTAACCGGTGTGTTGTCGATCAGTCGCGTCTGGCCGACCCGGGTGGCCAGCAGCAGTCGCGCAGGGCCGACCTCGGGGGCGGGGCCAAGGCGAGGATCGGTGAGGGCGACATAGTCCGGGGTGAGCCCCACGCGCATCAGCTCGAGCTCCGCGGCGCCCACCACGGCGTCGGCGGACCGGCCGAGATCGGCGGCGGTCACGCCCGCGGCCAGGGCAGCGGGTACGGCCCCGGCCAGGGCGCGCTCCTCCTCGGAGAGGTAGTGGTTGCGGCTGGAGCGGGCCACTCCGTCGGCCTCGCGGATCGTGGGGACGCCGTGCACCTTGACCGGCAGGTCCAGGTCGGCCACCATCCGGCGGACCAGCGTGAGCTGCTGGTAGTCCTTCTCGCCGAAGAACGTGGCGTCCGGGCGGGTCATGTGCAGCAGCTTCATCACGACGGTCAGCACCCCGGCGAAGTGCCCCGGGCGCATGGCCCCCTCGAGGATCGACCCCATCTGGCCCGGGTCGACGCGCACCTCGGGGTCACCCGTCGGGTAGAGCACGTCCGCCGTGGGGGCGAACACGAGGTCCACGTCCTCCGCGGCGCACACCTCGAGGTCGGACTTCAGGGTGCGCGGATACCGCTCGAGGTCCTCGCCGGCTCCGAACTGCAGGGGGTTGACGAAGATCGTCACAGTCACGTGTCCCCGGGGCCCGACCTCGCCGCGGGCGGCACGGATCAGGGCGACGTGCCCCTCGTGCAGGGCGCCCATCGTGAAGACCGCCGCCCGGGCCGCGCGCGCGGAGCGCACCGACGGCACCGGCAGGCTCGCATAGGCGTCATCGAGGGACTCCCGGGTGCGCACCACCCGCATCACCGGCGGCGGTCCCGCCTTGGTCTCGGTCTCACTCATGCTGCTCCTCCCACGACCGACCATCCGGTCCGCACCGCTCGCTGGTCGATCCTGCACCACGCCGGCCGCCCCTCGGCACGGACCAGCCATTCCGTCGCCGACCCTAGTGCGTCGAACCCGGGCCCGTTCCCCCAGCCCGCCCCGCCCGCCGCCCACCGGGCCGCCGGGCCGCCGCCCATGCCGTCGCCCCATCCCCCGGCCCGTTCGCGAGATCCGCTTTCGCGCGGCCCAATCCGAGGTTGATCCGGATCTGCGACGACGAACGCTCGGGAATCCGGATCGATCGGGATGCGGCGCGGTCGGGGGCGTCGGGGGCGACGCGTCAGCCCAGGACGTCGAGGAGGGACTCTGCGGCTGCGGGATCGAGCCGACCTGCGGCGAGGGCGCGATCTGCGGTGAGCCGGGCCATGGCGACGTAGGCGGCCCGGGCCTCCGGGGCGGCCCGGGACAGGGCCTCGAGGTGCGCGGCCACGGTCCCGGCGTCACCGCGGGCCACGGGGCCGGTGAGTGCGTCGTCGCCCATCGCCAGGACGTTGTCCAGCGCGGCGGTCAGCAGCGGGCGCACCAGCCCTGAGGGGTTCTCGATCCCGGCGATCGCCAGCAGGTCGAGGGTCTGGGCGACCAGCGTCACCAGGTGGTTGGCGCCGTTGGCCAGCGCAGCGTGGTAGAGCGGACGTGCCTCCTCGGGAACCCACATCGGGTCCCCGCCCATCTCCACCACCAGGGCCTCGGCCACCGGGCGCAGGACCCTCGGGGCAGTCACCCCGAACGGGCAGCCGGCCAACCGTTCGAGGTCCGAGCGCGAGCCCGTGAAGGTCATCACCGGGTGCAGCGCCATCGGCAGCGCCCCCATCCTGGTGGCCGGCTCGAGCACGGCCGTGCCGTAGCGACCGGAGGCGTGCACGAGGAACTGCCCCGGCGTGACGGCTCCGGTGTCGGCGAGCCCACCGACGAGGTCGGCCAGCACGTCGTCGGGAACGGTGAGCAGGACGAGGTCGGCGGCAGCCATGACCGCCGCGGCGCTGCGCAGCGGCGTCCCGGGCAGGAACTCAGCCACCCGGCGCCGGGAGCGCTCGGAGACCGCGTGCGCCCCGACGAGCGGATGACCCGCCCGAGCCAGGGCCGCGGCCATCGGGGCGCCGGCCCGGCCCACGCCGATCACCCCGACGGCGAGTCGGGGGGCTGGAGCCGCGCCCGCGGACGATCGATCAGCACTCATCAGATGGCAGCCTGCCACCGGGGGGCGCCCGGTGCCCGCTGGGGCCGGGTCGGCGCCGGGCGCGGCGGACTACCGACCGGCGGAGCGAGCGCGCGGGATGCGTCCGAAGGTCGGCGCCCACACCGAGATCCGACCTCCGGGCAGGCAGACCATGAGTCCGCCATCCATCCCACGGACCTCCCACGCCTCGTGGGCTGCCTCGGCTGCGACGACGAGCTGATCCGCGCCGAGCCCCAGGTTCAGGCCGCCGCCCTCATCGACGCCCAGCTGCGTCACGGGGCGCCCCACCCAACCCGCCAACCTCGCCACCGCCGGACCGCCGTCCAGCGTCAGTCCTGGGCCCGCAGCGCCCGGCTGGCCAGCCACGCGCACGGGGCCGGAGAGGACCACCAGGTGGACCGGATCGGCCGCGATCGACAGCACGATCCGGTCCAGCGAGGTGTCCACGTGCGTCAGGGGGCGGCCGATGAGGCCAGCGAGCCTGCCCGAGGCCGCGGCCGGGTCCAGCAGTCCGCGGGGCTCGCGCGTGCGCAGGGGAGTGGATGACGCCGGTCCTGGTTCCGGTCGGCGCGGGGGCTGGGTCGTGGACCTTGCCCCCTGGCGTGGGGTCATCACCTGGGTCATGGCCCGCATCCTCGCCGATCGTCACCCCCCAGCGGGGGACCGTTGCGTGTCGCTAGGGCGAACCCTGGCCGAACTCATGAGCGTGGCCGTCAGCAGATGCCGCCTCAGGCGCTCCCGGGGCTGCCGAGCGTCGGGACACCGTGGTCGGGCGCCGGCTCGGTCGGGGCGGTCGGGGCGGTCGGGGCCGGTCGGGGCGGTCGGGGCGGTCGGGGCCGGCTCGGTCGGGGCGGTCGGAGCCGGCTCGGTCGGCTTGGTCGGGGCCGTCAGGACGTGCGCGGTCGGCCGGGTCATCCAGCGCTCGCCGGGTCCGCTCGCCCGGCTGGCACCGGCCCGGACCAGCTGCTCCTCGGCGATCCGGCGGGCCTCCCCGGCCGTGCGGTGCAGCACGACGATGGAGACCGGGCCCGGGGTGGAGTCCACCTGGACCGACGCCAGTCCCAGGCGGCGCTGCCAGGGGCCCTGCGTGACCCCCACGGACTGGGTGCGCGCATGCGGGATCACCGCGACCCGGCGGGTGAGGAAGCCGCGCCGGGCAGCCAGGACGAGGCCGTCGTGGGCGACGCCAAGGTTCCTGAACTGCAGCCACGCGCGGCGTCGAGCCGCGGCCGGTGCTGGCACGAAGTCCATAGCGCCCGGGTCCACGCCGGGCATCACCCGCGAGATGATCTGGCGAGCCACGTCGTGGGGAGCCACGGGCAGCAGCACGTGCTCCAGCTGCCCGTTCTCGTCGGCCTGCAGCCCTGCCACGTTCAACGAGACCCGCACCCAACCCTTGCGCCGCCACAGCAACGGCTCGGAGATCTCGATGGCCTGGACCCTCCCCGGCGGGACGGTCTGGCTCTGCACGTTGACCAGGCCGTGGCGCAGGCGCAGGCCGTCCGGCGAGTCGGCGACCGTGAACCCGAAGAACCGGGTGAACTGCCCGAACACCGAGAGCAGCGGCAGGCCACCGGTGACGAGGATCAGAAGCAGCCCTCCCGCGCCCTCGGTGAGGGTCACGGACACGACGATCAGCCCGGTCAGGAGGAACAGGAGCATCGTCTCGCTGCGCAGCAGGAGGCTGACGACCAGGTCGCCGGTCGGCACCGTCGCGAGGACGGCTTCGGGCGCCTCCCCGACGTCCGGGGACATCCCCGCGGCCCGGGCGATGATCTCCGCGCGCAGGGCCAGCGCCTCCGCGTCGGTGAGGTAGGACAGCAGGACGCGCGAGTCCCCGCCACCGGCCACCTCGATCCGCACCTGGGAGAGACCCACGACCCGGCCGAGCAGCGGGCGGGTCGTGTCCACGCTCTGCAGGCGCGACAGGGTCACGCGGCGCTCGTTCCGCTGGAGCACGCCGGAGTCCAGCCGGAAGTCACCGGACTCGTCGAAGAAGTACTCCGTCCGGGTCCAGGCCAGGTAGTTGTAGCCCAGCGCCACCAGCATCAGGACCGCGAGGGCGCCCAGGACGAGGACCGCCCCCAAGAGCCCCCCGACCTGCGCGGCGAGTTCCCGCAGGTTGCCGGTGCCGAACACGACGATGACGCCGACCAGGACGCCCAGCGAGCGCACGGAGGCCACGAGCGGCGTCAGCGGGTGCGTCCGGCGGCGTGGGCTCGCCAGCGAGGGCGGAGCCGGGCCCGTCGCCGACTCAGCGGGGGTCTGGGTCACAGTCCAGCACTCCGCTGCTCGCCTCGGGCTGCGAGCCGGTCGCGCAGGCCCGACGCCTCCGCCGGCGGCAGGCCGGGGATCGTGGCGTTCGTGGAGGCCGCCGCGGTGTGCAGCTGGACCGTGGCGACGCCGAGTCGACGGTCGAGCGGGCCGGCCGTGATGTCCACGAGCTGCATCCGGCCGTAGGGCACCACCACGAGCCGGCGGAACATGATCCCGCTGGTGACCAGCAGGTCGTCGGTCCGCTCGGCATATCCGAAGGAGCGGACACGGCGGCCGATCAGCCACCACATCCAGATCACGGCGACCAGCCACACCGCGACCAGGATGAGGGCGGCCGTGCGTGCCTCCGGGACCAGCCCCAGGAGGATCACCCCCACCAGGAGGAGCCCCATCACCAGCGCCATCGTGATCCGACGGGCCGTTGCCAGCCTGGGCGACACGGGGTGCCAGGCCTCTCCGGGCGGGGCGAATGCGTCGTCGACGGACAGGGACTCAGACATGCTCACCAGAGTAGGCCAGCGGCGTAGGGTTGGCGGATGCACGCTCAGGACGGGGCTGGAGTCCACCGACTCGTCGCCACCGAGGTGCTCCCCGGCGACGTCGCCCTCGGTCCGGACCACCCGACGCTCGATGGGCTGCCCTCGATCCGGCTGCAGGTCGAGGCCGGGGTCGTGTCCTCCGCGGAGTGGATCCCGGGGACCGTCCACCGCGGTGCGGAGAAGCTCTTCGAGTCCCGTGACTACCGCCAGATCCTCATGCTCGTCGACCGCCACGACTGGCTGTCCGCGTTCTGCTCGGAGGTCGGCGTGGTGGTCGGGGTGGAGCGGGCACTGGGCCTGACGCCCGCGCCGCGGGCCCAGCACATCCGGATCCTGCTGTGCGAGCTGACCCGGATCGCCCATCACCTGGCCTTCCTCGCGCCGTTGCCCGGTGACCTTCCCGAGTCGTGGCGCGCCCGGGCGTGGGCCTGGCGCGCCGAGGTCCTGGACCTGATCGAGGCGGCCACCGGCCACCGCGTGCACCCGATGTTCTGCCAGGTGGGAGGCGTCCGCGCCGACGTCGACCCGGGGTGGTTGGCCCGGGTGGCGGCCGCCGCCGCCGCGTGGTCCACCAGCCGAGCCGACCGGGGTCCTGGCCGGGATCGACAGCCCGGAGCTGGCCGGGGTGCTCGACTCGGCGTACGCCGGGGTGGCTGTGCTCAGCACCGAGAAGGCCCTGGGGTTCGGGGCATCCGGCCCGGTCGCCCGGGCCAGCGGCGTGGACCTCGACCTGCGCCGCGACGACCCCTGCCTGCCCTATCCCCCGTTCGAGGTCCCCACGGCCGTGGCCGGTGACGCCCGGGCGCGGGTCCGGATGCTCGTCGACGAGCTCGCGCCCAGCATCGGGCTGGTCGCGTGGGCGGCCGAGCAGCTGGCGGACTCCACCGGGGAGCCGGTGGCCGTGCGCCTGCCCAAGGTCGTGCGCGTGCCGGAGGGGTCGACCTACACGTGGACGGAGAACCCCACCGGGATCAACGGCTACCTGCTGGTGTCCCGCAACGACCGCACGCCCTGGCGGCTCAAGCTGCGCAGCGCGGGGTTCGGCAACGCCGCCGCGCTGGGCGACGCCCTCACCGGGACCGCCGTGGCCGACCTCCCGGCCGCGATCGCCAGCTTCCTCATCGTCTGCGGCGACGTCGACCGGTGACTGGTCCTGGCCGTCCTGGCCCGGCGTCTCAGCGCTCGGGGTGCTCGCGCAGGTAGGTCGCGAACACAGCGACGAACAGCGGTTCCAGGTCGCCGACGCCGGTCCGGCTGAATGCCTGCCTGGCCGCCTCGATCGTCTCGATGAACGAGCCCGCGGTCTCCCCGAGCGACCCACCCTCGTCGGCCGTGGCGGTCAGCGCCGGGGTGTGGGCCATCAGGTCGATGAAGAACTGCAGGTCGTGGTACTGGCGGGCACGGTCGAATGCGGCGTCGCGCAGGTCCTCGTAGGGCCAGTCCTCGTAGGGCAGATCGGGATGCGCCGTGGCGTGGTCGCTCATGGTGGACACGGTAGTCCACATGATCGACGCACAGCCCCCGGAGTCACGCTCCCAGCGACCGCACCACGATCAGGAGGCGGCACCTGCCGGTCCGGGATCCTGAGCGGGGCCGGCCACCCGCATGCCGGCCTCGTCGGTGTCGTCGGGCAATCGGCAGTTGTGCTCGAGCCAGAGGGACAGGGCAGCCAGCAGGAGGCCGCCGAGGGACGCCAGGGCGGAGGCCAGGAGCCGCTCCCGCCCGGCTGCCACGGCCGTCTCCTGCAGCAGCCGGAGGGCGACCCCGCCGTACACCCCGAAGACCACGGCCCCGGTGCGCGACCCCGCCAGGGCGAGGGCGGTCGTCCGCGCGGCCATCAGGGGGGCCATCCGGGGGGTACCGGGCTTGGGATTCAGCCGGCGCCGCGCGACCACGGTCCACGCCCCGACGAAGCCGGCCACCACCCAGATCACCACGACCGCCATCCAGGGGACCGCAGGCAGCCGGCCGTTGTCGTCCACCCATGCGGCGAACCCCCAGCCGAGCAGGGCTGCGATCCCGGCGACGGCGAACAGCCAGGGGATCGACGTGGGCTTCATGTCCACCAAGGGCCTCCCTCGAGCAGATCGACCTGCTGGTCGGTGACGAGGGCCGCCCAGTCGGCGACCGTGCGCGCAGGTCCGTTCGCCGGGGTGAGCACGAACTCGGGGTCCACCTCGGCCCACGGGTCCAGGACGAAGCGGCGCTGGTGGGCTCGGGGGTGCGGCAGGGTGAGCACCGGGTCGTCGCTGCGCTGGTCATCGACCGCAAGGACGTCGATGTCCAGGGTGCGTGGGCCCCAACGGACGTCGCGGACCCTCCCCGCGGCGTCCTCCAGCGCGTGGGCCAGCCCCAGCAGGCCTGCGGGGTCCAGGGACGTGTCCACGACGACCACGGCGTTGACGTAGTCCGGCTGCTCCGGGCCCCCCACGGCCGAGGTGCGCCACAGGCTGGAGACCGCATCCACGCGTACCTGCGGATGGGCCGCCAAGCCCCTCACCGCAGTGCGCAGGGACTCCCGGGGGTCTGCGAGGTTGGCTCCGAGGCCGAGGGCAGCCCGGGTCATCGCGCCCTCGTGATGCTCACCGACACGTCATCGAAGGGCACCGGGATCGGGGCCTGCGGCTTGTGCACGGTGACCTTCACGGCCCGGACGAAGTCGAACGCGAGGCAGCGCTCCGCGATGTTCACGGCCAGGGTCTCGATCAGGTTCACCCGTGGGCCCTCGATCACCTCGACCACGGCCACGGCGATACCGCCGTAGTCGACCGTGTGCCGCAGGTCGTCGGACCGGGCCGCCTTGGAGATCGACAGCACCCCGAGCACGACATCGACGCGGAACTCCTGGCCGTCCCGACGCTCCTCGTCGAACACGCCGTGGAACCCCCGGCCCCGTACACCCTTCACGGTGATCCGGTCGAGGTCGCGGCTGAACGCATCGGTCATGTCTGTCCCCTGGTCGGTGCGGAGCGGACTCCCGCGACGGTCGGGCGCGGGTGCGGGTGCGGGTGCGGGTGCGGCGGGGTCGGGCCCGTCGGCAGCGGCCGCCGAGTGCGGGGCGGCGGTCGCATCGCGCCACGCCCCGGCGACGGCGATCGCGTCGCGGGAGCCGCGGACGTCATGGACCCGCACGGCCCAGGCCCCGGCCGCGGCGGCGAGTGCGGTGACGGCGTCGGTGGCCGCGTCCCGCCGCTCGACAGGGCGGGGCACCCCGGATTCGCCGAGGAGCTCGCCGAGGAAGCGCTTGCGGCTGGCCCCGATCAGCACCGGATGGCCGAGGGCCGTCAGCGCGGGCAGAGCGGCGAGCAGGGCCCAGTTGTGGGCCGCGTCCTTCGCGAACCCGAGGCCCGGGTCGAGGACCACCCGTGCTGGGTCCACCCCGGCCGCGTCCAGCTCATCCAGGCGATCGCGCAGCTCGGCGCAGACGTCCGCGACGACGTCGTCGTAGGTGGCCAGGCGCTCCATGTCGGTCGAGTGACCGCGCCAGTGCATGGCGATGTAGGGGACCTGGACTCCGGCGACCCACGCGTGCATCCCGGGATCGGCGAGTCCGCCCGACACGTCGTTGACCAGCCCCGCACCGGCAGCGACGGCAGCGGCGGCGACCTCGCTGCGCATCGTGTCGATGCTGACCACCACCTCGTGGGCCACGAGTCGCTCGATCACGGGGATCACCCGACGAAGCTCCTCGTCGGCGGGGATCCGCTGCGCACCGGGCCTGGTGGACTCGCCGCCGACGTCGATGATGTCGGCCCCCGCCGCGACCTGCTCCAGCGCGTGGGCGACGGCGACGTCGACGTCGACGTACCGACCGCCATCGGAGAAGGAGTCGGGTGTCACGTTGAGCACGGACATCACCAGCGTGCGCTGCACACCGGCCAACGAGTCGGGCAGTCCGCGCGGGTGCATCCCTAGGCCTTCAGGATCAGCGACATGACCTCGGATCGGGTCGCCGGCTCCCGCAGGCCCCCGCGCACCGCACTGGTGACGGTCCGCGCCCCCGGCTTGCGCACCCCGCGCATGGACATGCACAGGTGCTCGCACTCGATGACCACCACGACCCCGCGGGGCTGCAGGACCCGCACCATGGCATCCGCGACCTGGGTGGTCAGCCGCTCCTGCACCTGCGGGCGCTTGGCGAACACGTCCACCAGCCGCGCGATCTTGCTCAGGCCGGTGATCCGCCCGTCGCGGCTGGGGATGTACCCCACATGCGCCACCCCGTGGAAGGGCACGAGGTGATGCTCGCAGGTGGAGTAGACCTCGATGTCCTTGACCAGGACCAGCTCGTCATGGCCGAGGTCGAAGGTCGTCGACAGGACGTCGTCGGGCTCCTCGCGCAGTCCGCGGAACATCTCCGCGTAGCTGCGGGCAACGCGATCCGGGGTGTCGCGCAGGCCGTCCCGGTCCGGGTCCTCCCCGATCGCGATGAGCAGCTCACGAACGGCTGCTGCAGCACGCGCCAGGTCGATCGGCTCGGAGATCGTGCGCGGCTCGAACCCGTGCACCGGGTCGACGCCGTTCACTGCCCCGTCCCGGGCGGTCGGGTCTCACCCGTCGGATCGCCGGGGTCGCCCGAGGCAGGCCCGGGCCCGGGCTGCGGGGTGTCCCCGTCGACCTGCGCGGAGTCCGAACCGGCCGGGGGCTGCGGCGGGCTGGGATGGACAGCGGACGGGTGCGCCGCACCCGGGCCGTGGGACTGGCCGCCGTTGCTCCCGGCAGGCCCGGCAGGCCCGGGAGCGTGGGAGGGCCCGGGGACTCCCTGCGGGAGCGGCGCACCGGGGGCCGGCTCCCATCCGGTCAGGGGACCAGCGGACACAGCCGGAGTCCCGCTCGACCCGGTGGGCAGGGGGTTCGGGTACGTCCCGTCCGGGGCCGGCGGTCCGTAGGATCCCGGGATCGGCGCGCCGTAGGTCCCACCCGGGGCGGGCAGTCCGTACGCACCGAGCATCGAGCCGCCGACCGGGATCGGATCCCCGATCCGCTCGGGCACGTCGACCGGGGGGCGGTCCGAGGGGGCGCGGCGCTCCGAGCCGGTCCATGCCGGGCGGGTGGGACGCAGGCGCAGCTCCTGGAAGATCGTGGCCACCTGCTCCTTGTTCAGGGTCTCCTTCTCCAGCAGCTCGACGACCAGCTTGTCGAGCACGTCGCGGTTGTCCACGAGGATCTCGAAGGCCTCGTTGTGCGCGTGGTCGATGAGGCTGCGGACCTCCTCGTCGATCGCTGCAGCGACCTCCTCGGAGTAGTCCCGGGTGTGGCCCATGTCGCGGCCGAGGAAGACCTCGCCGTTCTCCTTGCCGTAGCGGATGGCCCCGAGCCGCTCGGTCATGCCGTACTGGGTGACCATCGCCCGGGCCACCGCGGTGGCCTTCTCGATGTCGTTCGAGGCGCCGGTGGTGGGATCGTGGAAGACCAGCTCCTCGGCAGCGCGTCCGCCCAGCATGTACGCGAGCTGGTTGAGCATCTCGCTTCGGGTGGTCGAGTACTTCTCCTGGTCGGGCAGGACCATCGTGTAGCCCAGGGCCCGCCCGCGCGGCAGGATCGTGATCTTGTGCACGGGGTCGTTGCCCGGGAGCGCTGCGGCCACCAGGGCGTGCCCACCCTCGTGGTAGGCGGTGATCCGCTTCTCCTTGTCGTCCATGACCCGCGTGCGCTTCTGCGGACCGGCGATCACACGGTCGATCGCCTCGTCGAGGGCACGGTTGTCGATCAGGGCCGCCCCGGAGCGGGCGGTGAGCAGGGCGGCCTCGTTGAGCACGTTGGCCAGGTCGGCACCGGTGAATCCGGGGGTCCGCCGCGCGACCGCCTCGAGGTCCACGCCCGGGGCCATCGGCTTGCCGCGCGCGTGCACCTTCAGCACCTCGTGGCGACCGAGGAGGTCCGGCGGGGAGACCTGGATCTGGCGGTCGAAGCGCCCGGGGCGCAGCAGTGCCGGGTCGAGGATGTCGGGGCGGTTGGTCGCGGCGATCAGGATCACGCCGCCCGAGACGTCGAAGCCGTCCATCTCGACCAGCAGCTGGTTCAGGGTCTGCTCGCGCTCGTCATGGCCGCCGCCCAGGCCGGCGCCACGGTGGCGGCCCACCGCATCGATCTCGTCGACGAAGATGATCGCGGGGGCGTTGGTCTTGGCCTGCTCGAACAGGTCACGCACCCGGGAGGCCCCGACCCCGACGAACATCTCCACGAAGTCCGAGCCGGAGATCGAGAAGAAGGGCACGCCCGCCTCACCGGCCACGGCACGGGCCAGCAGGGTCTTGCCGGTGCCGGGAGGGCCGTAGAGCAGGACGCCCTTGGGGATCTTGGCGCCGACCGCCTGGAACCGGGCCGGGTCCTGGAGGAACTCCTTGATCTCCCCGAGCTCCTCGACGGCCTCCTCGGCGCCGGCGACGTCGGCGAACGTGGTCTTGGGCAGGTCCTTGCTCAGCGGCTTGGCCTTGGACTTGCCGAAGCTCATGACCCGGGAGCCGCCACCCATCTGGTTCATGAAGAAGAACAGCAGCGCGAGCACGAGGAAGATCGGCAGCAGGGAGACGAGCATCGTCACCAGGAACGACTGGCGCGGGACCTTGACGTTGTAGGACTCCAGCGTGCCCTCGTCCACCTCGGCCTGGAGGCGCTCCTGCAGCCGGACGCCCTGGCCGTCGATGTACTCGGCGAACTTCTTGGATCCATCGGCGTACTCGACCTCGATCCGCTGCTCCACGTCGACCAGCAGCGCATCCTTGATCTGGCCGTCCTCGATCGCCGAGACCACCTCGGAGGTGTCCACCTGCCGGGGGCCGGTGACGTCGCTGACCAGGCTGCTGCCGATGAGCAGCAGCAGCGTGGCAATCAGGATCCAGAAGATCGGACCGCGTAGGAAGCGCTTCACGTCCATCCTTGCCCGGGTGACCCCGACCGTCCCTCGGGTCGTGCGTGCCGCTCCAGCCCACACCGACCCGCCGGGCAGCGCGCCCGTATGAAGAAACTACACCGATCCTCCGACACCGGCTTCCGCGGTTCGCGCTGGGCGTATGGCCTTACGGGACGCTGACGTGGGGGTGGTGTCAGCGCAGACCGACAGTGCTGACCACCGGCATCGTGGCGTGCTGAGCTTGCGCCTGGGCCGCTGTGGCACCGCGGTCGTCGCTGGGGTTGAACTTCGGACCGTACATGTACGGGCTTGCCCGAGTACCCGTAGGAGTTCAGCGATCCGAGCGAGCCGCCAGCGCCGGTCGTCGAGGTTCAGGCCCTGTCGATCCAGTGAGCCACGGCCCCCCGAGGATCCACCAGTCATCGTCGCACGCCATGCCCCAGGTCGCGTTACGCGTTCGATACGGTCCTCGCTGATGGACCCTGAGCAGTAGGTCGAGGTCGTCGCCGGTGTACTGGCTCGGCGGCCGGGTAGCCGAAGGCACTCAGCCGCTGACTGCCTCGGAGTCACCTCGTGTGGTCACTGGGTAACTCGCCGACGACATCGTCCAGGTCGACGGCTCGTCGATCTTGCCCGCCCGAGTCCCACGACAGCGAAAGCGAAGTCGTGACGTGGTGGCCTGGTCGTTGAACCTGGGCTGACGCGTGAATCCGGTGTGGACGACGAGCGCACTGGCAGTCCAGCACCCGTAGCTGTCGTCGGCGTCTGATGCAGCACCGTCGGTGTCCAGGTCCGGGTCCGCGTCGAAGTCGGGGATGAACAGCCAGTTGGTGGCGAACTCCTTGTCGTCCTCGTCGTAGACGCAGTGCCCCGCAGTCAGGACGAGCGAGCGCTGCCGTCGCCGCTGCCATCATCGGCCACGGCCCCCGAGCACACGATAGCCCCGCCGCCCATCGCTGAAGTACACCTTGCCAGTCCGGCTTGCACGTGACCTCGCCGCCCTTGCGTCCAGGAGCCCCGGCTTGACCGTGCGTGGTCGTCGTCCCGCCGCCGGCCGGCTTGCTCGGCTTCGCCTTCGGGGTGGGCGCGAGGGTGAACGAGCCGTCCTTCTGGCGGACGAAGTCGCGGGGCTTGGCGGCCTTCATCCGCTCGGGGGTCCAGTAGGCCACGATCCGGTCGTGCTCGGCCTTCGCGTGATCGGCCTTGGCCGGGGCTGCGGGCGAAGCCAGGGCGGCTGGGGCGAGTGCGGCCGTCAGGGCGGCGGCGAGGACCAGGGCGAGCGGGTGCGAGCGGGACATGTCGGACCTTCCGGGCTCAAGGTGCGAGCAGGCTATCGGGGCCCGGCCGCGGTGTCACGGGGTGTGACCCGACAGTGCCAAGGCGTCACCCGGCCGGGTGAATCCCACCCGTCGGATTAGGCCATCTGGGTGACAGGGAAGGGCTGAGCCACCTGGACCCGGCGGCGTCACCTCAGCTGTAGACGTGCGGGGCCAGGGTCCCGATCTCGCGCAGGTTGCGGTACTTCTCGGCGTAGTCCAGGCCGTACCCGACGACGAACTCGTTGGGGATGTCGAAGCCGATGTACTTGGGCTCCAGCTCGACCTTCACGGCCTCGGGCTTGCGCAGCATCGTCAGGACCTCGACCGAGGCAGCGCCCCGCGCGGTCAGGTTGCGCATCAGCCACGACAGGGTCAGCCCGGAGTCGATGATGTCCTCGACGATCAGCACGTGCCGGCCGGTGATGTCGGTGTCGAGGTCCTTGAGGATCCGCACGACGCCCGAGGACTTCGTCGACGATCCGTAGGAGGACACGGCCATCCAGTCCATCTGCAGGTGGATGCTCATCGCGCGCGCGAGGTCGGCCATGACCATGATCGGCGCCCTTGAGCACTCCGACCAGCAGGACGTCGCGGCCGTCGTAGTCGAGGTCGACCTGGGCGGCCATCTCGCGCAGGCGGGCCTGCAGCGTCTCCTCGTCGATGAGGACCTTCTCGAGATCGGTACCAATGTCAGCGGCGTCCACGGGGGTCAGACTCTCACAACGACGGCTCCGACCTCCCTTCGGGCACGTCGGTCGCCGGGCAGGGCCACCTCGGCGCGTGCGGAGGTCCGGGGATCGAGCAGCGCGGCCACCGCGCGGATGTGACCGGCCGTCAGCGAGCCGCTCGGGCACCCGGCCTCGAGCAGGAAGCGGCGGACCACGCGGTGCACGATGGCCGGAGGCAGCGGCACCCCGTCGACGCTGAGCGCAGCGATCGGCAGCGCGATCGGTCCGGGACGGTCGGCGGGCGGGGCCGCGTCCGGCGCGCTCAGGTCGCCGGCACTCCCGAGCGAGCCGCCCCCATTCCCGATCGGGCCGGCCGACGGGGACCGACCGATGATCCATGCAGGTTCTTGCTCCTCTAGCGTCAACAACCTTCCTGGATCATCGGCCCGTCGACGGGGCCGGCACCGCAGACGGCGTGGCGGGTGCCCCGGCCGAGTGCCCCGGGACCTCCGACGCGGTGCCCTCGGCGGGGGGCCGACTCCTCCGCGCGGTCTCGCACCTGGGACCACACCTGGTCGGCCCAGGCGTCCAGGGCATCGGCGTCCTCCCGGGCGAGGGTCGCCGTGCGGGCAAGGGCCTCGACGATGCCGGGGCCGAGCGCGGCCTCAAGCACCGGCAGCACCTCACGGCGCACCCGCACCCGGGCGAACGCCGCATCGGTGTTGTGCGGATCCGTCCAAGGTTCGAGCCGGGGATCCTCGGATGCAGCCTCCGAGGCGGCAGCGACCACCACCTCGCGGGGCAGGTCGAGCAGGGGCCGTCGGTAGAGCCCCGTACGCGTGGCCATGCCCGCCAGCGACCGGGTTCCCGATCCGCGGGCGAGGCCCAGCAGGACCGTCTCCGCCTGATCCTCACGGGTGTGTCCCAGGAGGATGGCGGCCGCGGGTGGCGCCGTGGACGACTCCCCGACCGTGCCCACCACCGGGCGATCCGGGGGGACAGGATCGGCGGCTCCAGAGCGGCGGCCGGATGATGTCGGGTCCGGACCTCCGCGGAGGCGATCCGGGGACGACTCCGCCGTACCCGCCGGTGACGACGTCACGCCCCCCGCCGCCACCCCCGCGGCGGCGTCCAGGGCCGCGTACCGCACGGCACGCGCTGCGGCCTCGAGCCCGCCGGAGCCCGACCCCCGGGGGACCTCGACCGCGATCACCCGGGCCTCGGCGCACCCGAGGATCCGGGCCTGCTCGGCCGCCCTGGCTGCCACCTCCCCGGACCCCGCCTGGAGCTGGTGGTCGATCACCACCGCCTCGCACAGGAACCCCATCTCGGCGCCCACGGCGACGGTCGCCGCGGTCAGCGCAAGCGAGTCGGCACCCCCGCTGAGCGCCACGAGCACGCGCGCACCGGGCTCGAGGTCAGCCGAGGCATGCCCGGACCGCCGCGCGCACCGCAGCCCGCGGGGGCCGCTGGCCGGCCATCAGCCCAGCACGCGGCGCACCCACGCCGCGGGGTCCTCGATCTCGACCGCCGAGGGCAGGTTCGCCGGGGCGTCCCAGACCTGGGCGAACCCCTGGTCGCCGGCCGTCGCGATGACCGCGCGCACGAAGTCCGCACCGCTGGTGTACTGGCGCAGCTTCGTCTCCAGGCCCATCATCCGCCGCGCGAACCCGTCGACCGTCCCCGCCTGGGAGCGTCGGGCCGCGAACCGCTCCCGGATCAGGGCCACCGTGGGCACATGATCAGGACCGACCTCGTCCATGACGTAGTCGGCGTGGCCCTCGAGCAGGGACATCAGGCCGGTGAGCCGGTCGAAGATCTCCCGTTGGGCCGGGGTCTGGACCGCCTCCATCAGGCTCGGGCCCGGTCGCCCGCGCGCCGCACCGACCACCGACTGCGCGACCGCGCCGAGGCGGGCCATGAACTCCGCCACCGACAGGTCGCTGATGGCGACGAAGGACTGCACCTCGCTCAGGAAGTGGTCCTGCAGCCACGGAACCCCGCCGAACTGCGCCCGGTGGGTCTCCTCGTGCAGGCAGACCCAGTAGCGGAAGTCCCGGGGGACGAGCTCCAGCTCACGCTCGACGAGCGCGATGTTCGGCGCGACGAGCAGAAGCCTGCCGGGCTTGCCGGGCGCGGTGAACGCCTCGTACTGCCCCAGGACCTTGCCCGAGAGCCAGGCCATGGCCCCCCCGAGCTGCGCAGCGGTGAGCCGGGAGCCCACTGCCTCGATCCCGGGGTTCGCCTCCCTCTCGGCGCGCGCGGACACGAAGGGGTCCAGGGCCACACCGAGCCCGGCGATGTTCGACTGGATCCACTCGCCGCGGTCGACCACCACCGCCGGCGCGTGCTCCGGGTCGGCGTCGAGGCCGGTGAGGGCACGGACCGGCTCACGCGCCAGCTGGGCGAGCTCGCGCAGCTCGGCGACCGTGCTGTGCGCCTCGGTCGGGGTGGTCGTCGGGCCCTTGGGCATGAACCGCAGCCCGATCCGCTCGGCCAGGGTCCAGTCCACGAGGTTCGCCACGTGGGAAGCATAGGCGCGCACGCCGACACGGCTCCGGGCCGCCGGCTGGGTCGCCACGTGGCAGAGCCCGTCCGCACGCCTCGCGCCGGCGCCCGCCAAGATCGCGACTTGATCCGAATCTCGGGCGCCTTTCCCGGTTTGGTCCAAGTCTCGGTCGCCCGCTCGGCCCCGAAGTTGGATCAGATCGGGATCTTGGGGGTGGGGGGCAGGACGAGGCCTCTGCAGGGCCGCCGAAGGCGACCGGGGTGCGATCGCCCGGTCAGGGGGCCGCCGCGCAGTCGCAGCTGACCAGGGCCGCGGCCGCCCGGTCCAGCGCCGCACGCGCGGCCAGGGCGCCACCGGGGGTCGAGCCATCCACGAATCCGAAGGCGAGCAGGCGTCCATCCGGTCGGCTGGCATACCCGGCCAGGGCGCTCACCCCGGTCAGCGTGCCGGTCTTGGCGCGCACCACGCCGCGTGCGGGGCGCTGGTCGCTGGTCCGGAAGCGGGCGGCCAGTGAGCCCGTCGCGCCGGCCACCGGAAGCCCGGAGTGGATCGACCCGTACCCGGTGGAGGTCGCCGCCAGCAGGTCGGTCAGGGTGGAGGGAGCCAGTCGGTTGCCCCGCGACAGCCCGGAGGCGTCGGCGAACCGGGCGCCGGCATCATCGACGCCCAGCTCGTCGAGCACCTGAGCGGCGCGGTCAGCGACGCCCGTGAAGCTGGCGGGCTCGCCACTGGCGGCCGCCGCCAGCCGACCCAGGATCTCGGCGTAGTCGTTGTCCGAGGTAGCCAGCATCCGCTCGACCAGGACGCCGACCGTGGGGGACTCGACGTACGCGAGCGTCGAGGCCTCCGTCCGGGGTCGTCAGCTCCTTGAGCTCACCTCGGACGGTCACCCCCGCGGCCGCCAGCTGCTCGGCGAACTCCATGCCCGGCCTCGGCTGCGGGGTCAGCGACGCGGCCGACACCCTTGGGCGTCCGGCGGCCCTGATCCACCACCAGCGCGCTCACGGGCGCGACGATGCCGGCCGCCGGGAACGACCTCGCCCAGCTGGGGTGCACGGCCGGACCGGTGAACAGCGAGGCGTCGTAGCGCACCTTCACGGCGGTGATCCCCCGCAGCGCCAGGGCCCGGGCGGTCGACGCCGCCAGCTCCTGGAGGGACGCCGGCGTCAGGCTCGTCCCGGCCCCGCCGACCTTCGCCCCGGTGGAGCGCAGGCTGGGGTCCCCGGCGCCGATGATCACCACGCGGGGGGTGGTCGCCTCCGGATCGATGACGGCCACGCGAGTGCGCAGCCTGGTGTCCGGGCCGAGGGCATCGAGCACCGAGGCGGCCGTGACCAGCTTCATGGTGGACGCGGGGACAGTCGGGTCGTCGGCGGCGCCGTAGAGGACCTCACCGGTCGCGACGTCGATGACGTGCGCGGGACTGCGACCCGGGCCGAGCGCTCCCCCGGTCAGCAGCGGGGCGAGCGCGGCCTCGACAGCGTCGGGATCGAGCGGGTCGCCGGTGGCGGCGCCGGCGGACGGGAGCGGCGGGGGCGGGGACGCGGCCTGGGCGGACGCGAGCGGGGACGCTGACGGGGATGGGGACGCGGCGGGCGTGGAGGGCGCCGACGAGGACACCCCGGGTGACGGCGGCTCCGGTGAGGTCGGCTCCGACGTCGATCCAAGAGTGAGCGGCATCAGCACCGGGGCGGCGACAGGCGTGCGCGGATCGGACGCCACCACCGGCCCCACGGCCGCTCGCACCTGCCCCACGGCGCCCACGCCAGCCAGCAGGGCCGACACCGCCACGAGGGCGGGGAGCCGGAGCCATGCGCGCTGCACGATCCGACCCTACGTGCCGCGCGGGGCGGGACAGCCCGTACTGGTAGTCGATTCCGACCTCCTGATCGACCGAATCGACTACCACAACCGCCACGGACCCCCGCCGCTCACGCGAGTCCCAGCGCTGTGCTGACGATTCCGACCATCCCATCGTCGGAATCGTCAGCACAGGGCGAACCCACACGCGCAGAGCGGCGCTACCCCGCGGGGTTCAGCGTGAGGGTGTCCTCGGCGGCCGCCTCCACGGCCGTCTGCGTGAACGCCCACGGCAGGGTCTGGCCCGCCGCCCACGGCTCGAGCTGGTCGTCGTAGTGCTCGTGGAAGGTGTGCCCGCTGGCCCCGGTGAGGTGGATCCACGTCGAGGCGTCGAAGTCGGCGAAGTCCGACGACGGAGCGGAAGCTGGGGATCCAGTTCACGTGGTACGCCGGTTGGACCGTCGGGGCGTCCGCGCACTCGGGCTCGTCAGCATCCTCACCCTCGCACGTGACCGAGGCGTCCCAGCCCGACGGCGTTGACGATGCCCTTGCCACCACCGAGCTCGACCGGTCCCCGGTTGAAGAGCCACTCGAGGGGCCCGATCCCGGACGCGCCGAACGGGTTGGCCACGACCTCGAGGGTGTGCATCTGCCCCCAGGACCAGTCGGCGGTGTCCGAGCCGAAGCGGTCGGTGAGCTCGGTCGCAGCCGCCGTCAGCGCAGCCGCCACGGTGGCGTCGCGCCCCTCCTGCTCCGGGGTCGTGGCGTCGTCCCACCACGGGTCGTCGGGGCGCTGCCAGAGGTCATCGACGACGACCCACCAGCGGCCGCCGCCGTTCGAGCGCGCGTCAGCCCCGAGCTCGTCGTTGAACAGCGGCTCCTGCAGGTTGCGCCAGAACGCGTTGAAGTAGGCAGCGGGAGCCGAGTCGACGTCGTCGTGGAAGTCCCACCCGTCGAACAGCGCGAACGCCTTCGCCGTCTGCTCGTCGAGGCCCGAGACCGACGACAGCATCCGCGGCACGAGCGTGGCCGCGTTCGTGTTGTAGGTGTCGAGCTGGATCGCCGAGAGCGCGGCCGCGTCCAGCTTCTTCCCGCCTGCGGTGGCCTGCTCGAGCAGGTCGGTGATCCGCTGGGCACGTTGGCCGTAGTCCCAGTCGTCGGTGAGCAGGTAGGGGTACTGCTCGCCGATGGCCGCGTTGTTGGCGGTGATCACCAGCCCGCTGTCCGGGTTGAGCATGTTCGGCAGGGCATCGAACTCGATGAAGCCCTCCCAGTCGTAGGACGAGTCCCAGCCGGGCACGGGGTACTTGCCCGAGTAGCCGGAGCGGATCGGGATCTGTCCCGGGGTCTGGTAGCCGATGTTGCCCTCCACATCGGCGTAGGCGAGGTTCTGCGCCGGCACGTTCCAGTCGGCCGCGGCTGCCCGGAACTCCTCCCAGTTCGACATCGTGGCCAGCCCCAGGACGGCCTCGAAGAGCCGGCCCGGCTGCAGCGCGGTCCACCGGTAGGCCACCCCGTACCCCTCGCCGGCGTCCGGCGCATCGTCGGGGACGGGAGCGGTGGAGGCGATCTCCTGCTCGGTCTCGCCCACGTCGCTCATCAGCGGCCCGTGCTCCGTGGCGCGGATCGTGATCGGCACGTCGTCGCCGCCGGCCACCTTGATCACGTCCTCGATCACGGTGAAGGGTCGGTGCTCACCGTCGACGAAGTACCCGGTCTCGTCGATCTTCTCCAGCACCAGGTCCGTCACGTCCGGGCCGAGGTTCGTCACGGCCCACCCGGCCCGCTGGTTGTGCCCGGACAGCACCGCCGGGACACCGGGGAAGCTCATCCCGGTGAGGTCGTAGCCACAGGCTGCCGAGACCGCGCGGCAGTGCAGCCCGACCTGGTACCAGACCGACGGCATCGCCGGACCGAGGTGCGGGTCGTTGGCCAGCAGGGCCTTGCCGGTGCTCGACATGGACGGCCCGACCACCCAGGAGTTGGACCCGACGCCCTCACCCGACGGGGCCGATGAGGGCATCGATCGTGCTCTCGATCCGCGCCAGCCCGGTCAGCGCCGGGTCGACCGAGTCCAGCGCCTCGGCCGTGGCCCGGGCCAGCGGGACTCATGCCCAGCCGCGCCGCCATCCCGGTGCCCAGCCCGAGCACGGCCTCCTCCGCGGCCTCGATCCGGTCGACCTCGCCCGGGTCGGGACAGGTGCTGCCCGTGCAGCCCGCACCGGGCTCGCCCGCGGGAGCCGGCGCCTCGAAGTCGAACTCGCCGTCGACGACCGACCCCTGGGGGACGATGACGGGGTACTGGTCGAAGGGGAAGCCCGGGTAGAGCTGCTGGGCGCGCGGGCCGCCCACGGCCTGCGCGTACCGGACCCGGTTGACCTCGTCCTCGGCGTTGCCGCGGAGGTCCCACGCGATGGCCTTGGCCCAGGCGAGGGTGTCCACCGGGCGTCCACGGCTCGACCGCGCCCGCGCCACCGGTCGTGCGCAGGCAGCAGGTACTCGAGGCCCAGCTCGGTCGGGGAGCGGTCGCCGATGTAGGCGTTGACCCCGTCGGCGTAGGCCTGCAGGACCGTCCGGCTCTCGCCGGTCGCCAGCGCCCACTCCTGCTCGGCGACCCGGCGCCAGCCCATGGTCCGCAGGTACTTGTCGGTGTCGAGCTGGCTCTCGCCGACCAGCTCGGAGATCCGTCCCCCGGTCACGTGCCGGTTGAAGTCCATCTGCCAGAACCGGTCCTGGGCATGCACGTAGCCCTGCGCGAAGAACAGGTCCTCGGTCGTGTCGGCGTAGATGTTGGGGATGCCGTGGGCGTCGCGGACCACGGTCACGGGCGCGGACAGCCCCGCCACGTCGAGGGTCCCGGTCGTCTGCGGGTACGACCGGCGCACCATCCAGGTGAACCAGCCGGCGAGCGCCACCCCCACGACGAGGACGAACACCAGGAGCCCGATGAGGATCTTGCCGACGAGTCGCATGGCGCTGACGCTAGCGAGGCACCCGGCTCGAAGGCAGGTCCACGGGCCGCAGCGCGGTAAGGTCGGCACATCCTGCACTGGCCGTGCTGACCCATGGAGGCGACGTGGACCCGCTGACGTTCGACGTGGTGATCGAGATCCCCGCCGGGAGCCGCAACAAGTACGAGGTGGATCACCACTCCGGGAAGATCCGCCTCGACCGCCGGCTGTTCACCGCGACCCGCTACCCCCACGACTACGGGTTCATCGACGACACGCTCGGCCTGGACGGCGACCCGCTGGACGCGCTCGTGCTGCTCGACGAGCCGACGTTCCCGGGCTGCATCATCGAGTGCCGCGCGATCGGGATGTTCCGGATGAGCGACGAGGCCGGCGGTGACGACAAGGTCATCTGCGTGGTCGCCGGCGACCCGCGGATGGACCACATCCGCGACATCCACCACATGCCCGAGTTCGACCGCCTGGAGATCCAGCACTTCTTCGAGGTCTACAAGGACCTCGAGCCGGGCAAGTCCGTGGAGGGCGCGACCTGGGAGGGTCGGGCCGGCGCCGAGGCGGAGATCAACGACTCGTTCGCCCGGTACGTGCCTCCTGAGCACCACTGAGCACCTCGGACGCTAGCCTGCCGCCTGGGGGCGGCGATCCGGGTTAAAGCGGTTCACCCGTTCAGCCGAATGTGATCACAGGGACGGCGCGTGCCATGCGCCCTCCCGATCGGATCCGGTGGGAGGGGAGGGGCCAGCGTGCGCGAGCAGCCCGACTACCTGGCGCGCATGTCGCGCTCGTCCCACGACGTCGTCGCGATCATGGAGCTCGGCGCGCAGGCGGCTGCCGACACGACGTCGAGTGCGGCCGCGGTCCTGGTGCGCCAATCCGGACGGGTGCGTCTCGGGGCGCTGCACGACGCGGACACCGACCGCCGGGACGTCATCGCCGCCGCGCTGGAGTCCGTCGCGCTGGACGGACCCGAGAGCCCCTTCAGCACGGCCCTGGAGTCCGGGCAGAACGCGATCCTGGGCATCGACGGGCTGGCGTTCAGCGGCGCGCGCCCCGAGTGGGCCCGGGAGCTCGATCGGCTGGGCGTCGCGGCCCTGGGGATCACCCCCCTGATCGCCGGCGACCGGGCGCTGGGGCTGCTGGTCACCGCGCGCCTGACCGCCGACGACCGGATGAGCACCGAGGAGCTCGCCGACCAGGCCCAGGTGGCCTCGCACCTCACGACCTTCCTGGACACCGCCACGGCCCTGACCCAGATGCGCCAGTCCAGCCTGGTCGTCGACGCGATGCCGGATGCGATCATCGGCTTCTCCCGCGACCGTGAGGTGATCCTCTGGAACGCCGGGGCTGAGCGCATGTACGGCATCCCCGAGCGGGAGGCGCTGGGCCGCAAGCTCGACGACCTGATCACCACCGAGTACGGACCGGCCAGCCAGGGCAGCGGCGGACCGGCCATCAGCCTGATCAACAAGGGCAGCTGGACCGGCCGGGTCCGGCAGCGCACCCTGCACGGCCGCGTGCTGCACGCCGACGTGTCGATCGCCTCGATCGTCGAGGACGGACGGCTGCGCGGGGCGGTGTCGATCAACCGCGACGTCTCCAGCCTGATCGAGGCCGAGGCCGCCAAGGCCGAGAACGAGCGCCGGATGCAGGCACTGCTCGATGCCTCGCGCGCCATGACGGCGGTGTTCGACCGTGAGGGCACGATCATCGCGGTCAACGCGGCCTGGACCGCTGGGGTCCGCCTCGGCGGGGTGGGTCCGGAGGAGGTCGGGATCGGGGCTGACTACGTCGCGGTCATGCACCGCGCTGCGAGCGCCTCCGAGGACGCCGCTGCGGTGGCCGCCGGGGTCGAGGCCGTCCTCAGCGGGCGGGCCCCCACGTTCGAATGGGACTACGACGTCACCGAGCCGGACGGCACCCTGCGCGCGTTCATGGTGTCGATCGCCCCCATGCCCGGCGCTCAGGGCGGAGCCTTCGCCACGCACACCGACATCACGACCCGCAAGGTCATGGAGCGCCAGCTCGCCCACCAGGCCAGCCACGACCCGTTGACCGGCCTGCGCACCCGCCGGCGCGTCGAGCAGGAGCTGGAGCCCGCCCTGGCCCGCTCGGTCGTCTCCGGTCGCCCGGTCGGTGCGGTGATCGTGGACCTCGACCGGTTCAAGGACGTCAACGACACCCTCGGCCATGAGGCCGGCGACGAGGTCCTGGTCCAGATGGCCGCCCGGCTGCGGGGCTTCCGGGCGGCGACCGTCATCGGTCGGCTGGCCGGTGACGAGTTCGTCCTGATCGTGCCCGACGTGCGCGACCGGGCCGAGCTGGCGCGGCTGGCCGGCGACCTCGCGAGGGTCATCACCGCACCGCTGCCCCTCGGCGACCGCGAGCTGTTCTTCGGCGTCAACATCGGCACGGCGCTGTCGTCGGACACCGAGCCGGGCCCGGACGTCGCGGCCAACCTGCTGCGCGCCGCGGACACGGCCATGTACCGGGCCAAGGCCCGCGGGCGCAACAGCATCGTGGCCTACGACGAGGGCCTGCGCGCCGACGTCGGCCGGCGGGTGCAGATCTCGTCCTGGCTGAACCACGCCCTGGACCGCGGCGAGATCTCGGTGGCCTACCAGCCGCAGTTCCGCTGCCTGGACGGCCGGCAGGTCGGGGTCGAGGCCCTGATGCGCTGGCGGCACCCGGAGGCCGGGGACATCAGCCCGGTGGAGTTCATCGCGATCGCCGAGGAGTCCGGCGCGATCCTCACGATCGGCGCCTGGGTGCTGACCCAGGCCTGCCAGCAGGCCGCCGAGTGGGCCCCGATCAGCGGTCCGGACTTCTCCGTCGCCGTCAACCTCTCGCCCCACCAGCTGATCGACCCGGGGCTGCTGGACATCGTGCGCAGCGCACTGCTGCGCTCGCGGCTGCCCGCGACCGCCCTGACCCTCGAGGTGACCGAGGGGGCGCTCATCGACGACCCGGAGGCCGCCACCGAGGCGCTGGCCCGGCTGCGCGCCCTGGGCGTGCGGATCTCGCTGGACGACTTCGGGACCGGGTACTCGTCGCTGGCGTACCTCGCGAAGTTCCCCGTCGACGAGCTGAAGGTCGACCGCGTGTTCGTCCGCGACATCGAGCGCGACCCCCGCACCCGCGCGCTGGCCGAGGGGATCGTGCGGATCGGGCACGCGCTGGGCATGCGCGTGCTGGCCGAGGGGGTCGAGACCCCGGGGCAGCTGCGGATCCTGACCGGCGCGGGGTGCGACTTCTACCAGGGGTTCATCGCCGCCCCGGCCGAGACGGTGGCGCAGGCGACCGATCGGCTGCGCGACCGGACCCTGGGCCGCGACATCCCCGCCGACGCCGCGCTGGCCGCGGGGCGGACGATCGGCTGGGAGTAGCGCGTCATCCACAGATCCCGTCGGCGGGTCTGTTGGGATCGGCCGGTCGTGCCTACGGTGTGCTCCATGACTACCCGATTCAGCGGATTCCCCGCCGACGCGTTCAGCTTCTACGCCGACCTCGAGCTGGACAACACCAAGACGTTCTGGGCGGACAACAAGCACCGGTACGAGGCCGCCGTCGCGGGTCCGATGAGCGCGCTGCTCGAGGACCTGGAGGCGGAGTTCGGCACCGGGCGACTGTTCCGGCCGTACCGCGATGTCCGGTTCAGCGCCGACAAGAGCCCCTACAAGGAGCACCAGGGCGGCTACGTCGAGGTGGGTCCGGCCTGCGGGTACTACGTGCAGGTCAGCTCCGGGGGGCTGATGGTCGGGGCCGGGTGGTACGCGTCCACCGGCGAGCAGGTGGCCCAGTACCGGGCCACCATCGAGGCCGGACTCACGGTCAAGGCCCTGCGCAAGGAGCTCGCCGGCTTGACGCGGGCCGGGATGGAGGTGGGCGGCGAGCAGGTGAAGACCCGCCCGCGCGGGGTCCCGGCCGACCATCGGGACCTCGACCTGCTCCGGCACCGCACCGTGGTCGTCTCGGCGACGTTCCCCTACGACGAGCCGTGGCTGGGCACGCGCACGGCCGGGACGAAGGTGCGCACCGCCTGGCGGAAGTCGCGGCCTCTCGTGGAGTGGCTCGCGGACAACGTGACGGGCCGCGGCGAGGACTGAGGCCGTCGGCCCGCGGCTGGCTCGACCCGCGGCCGGCCCGGCGCTCAGCCCGCGTCGAAGCCCGCCGGCAGGTCCTGGGCGTGCAGCACGACCAGCTGCGCCGTGGCCCGGGTCAGCGCGACGTAGAGGTCGTGGCCCCCGCGCGCCGACTCCGCGAGGATCGCGCCCGGCTCGACGACGACGACCTGGTCGAACTCCAGCCCCTTGGCCTCAGCCACGGTCAGGATGCTCACGCGGGTGTCCAGCGCGGAGTGCCCGACGCCGATCAGCCCGGGGTCGAGCTGGTCGGCCAGCGCTCGGGCGATCGCGTCGCGCAGGGACAGCGGCACGAGCACGGCCGTCCGGCCGTCCTCAGCGATCCAGCCCGCGACCTCGCTCGCTGCGGCCGCCCCCAGGTCCGGGGACGGGACCCGGGTGACCCGTGGCGGAGCACCATCGCGGATCGACGAGGGCTCGGTGACGGCACTCCCCGATGCCCGCAGGACCCGGGTCGCGAGCTCCATCATCGGGGCCGGGGTCCGGTAGTTGACGGTCAGCTGCTGGACCGACCAGCGGCCCGGGGCCACCCGGTCGAAGGCTTCCCCCCAGGTGCGCGGAGCCGCCGGCGACCCCGCCTGGGCCAGGTCCCCGACGACAGTCATCGACCGGCTGGGACAGCGACGCAGCAGGACCCTCCACTGCATCGGCGAGAGCTCCTGGGCCTCGTCGACGACCACGTGCCCGAACACCCACGTCCGGTCGGCCAGCGCTGCATCGACGACCGTGCGCCGGACCCGGCGCGACCCGCTGTAGCGGTCGATGAGGGCGCCGGCCGTGAGTCCCGCGACGCCGGTCATCTCCAGGACACCGCGCGCGTACTCCTCCTCCTGCACCCGCTCCGAGGCGGCGAGCGCCGCTGCGCGCCGCGCTGGCTCGTCATCCTCGCCGAGCAGCTCGGCGGCCTCGTCGAGAAGGGGCACGTCGCTGACCGTCCACGGCTCGCCGGCCGGTCGGGCGAGCGCGTCACGCTCCCGGGGGGACAGCCTCGGACCGGCCGCGGCCAGCACCTGGGGGTTGGCCCACAGGTCGGCGACGACCTGCTCCGGGGTCAGCGGCATCCAGCACAGGTTCACCTCGCGGCGCACGTCCGGGCTGTCGCGCAGGTCGGCCAGCAGGATCTCCCGATTGGAGTCCGGATCCACCCCCCGAGCCTCGGCCAGCACCTGCACGAGCCGATCGAGCAGCGAGGTGACGAACGTCAGGCGCGCCCGGTTGTGCGGCTTGCGTGAGGCCCGAGCCCGGTCCCGCGCCGCGACGACCATGCCCGGGGTCAGGGTGATGCGGGTCCCCTCGACGGTGAGCTGCTTGGCCGAGTCCGGGACGCGCTGGCGGTTGCGGATGGCCGTGGCGATGACCTCGGCCATCCGCAGGTCGCCCTTGGCGACGGCCACGATGTCCGAGACCTCAGGGTCGGCCTCCACGCCGGGGTACAGCTGGCCCGGTGTGGCCAGGACGGCGCTGGACTCCCCCAGGCCGGGCAGGACCTGGCTGATGTAGCGCAGGAACAGCGGATTGGGACCGACGACCAGCACGCCGCTGCGCGCGATCTGGTCGCGGTGCGTGTAGAGCAGGTAGGCCGCCCGGTGCAGCCCCACCACGGTCTTGCCGCAGCCCGGACCACCCTCGACCACCAGGATCCCCGGCATGGGTGCCCGGATGATGCGGTCCTGCTCGGCCTGGATGGTGGCCACGATGTCGCCCATGCGCCCCGTTCGGCGCGCGGCGAGGGCGGCCATGAGGGCCCCGTTGCCCTCGTAGGTCGAGTCGGCTCCGACCGCGTCGAGGTCCAGGACGTCGTCCTCGACCCCGCTGACCTCGCGGCCGTCGAGCAGGATGTGCCGCCGCCGGGCCACGCCCATGGGGGTCGCGGTCGTCGCCCGGTAGAAGGGTTCGGCGGCCGGGGCCCGCCAGTCGGTCAGGAGGAGGTTCTGGGCCTCGTCGGCCAGGCTGAGCCGGCCGATGTACACCGGGGCGCCCCCGGCGGAGAAGTCGAGCCGGCCGAAGCACAGTCGGCGCTCGGCGGACACCAGGGCGCCCACCCGCTCGGTGTAGACCCGGATCATGGCCTCGCGCTCGACCTGCGCGGCCGGGGTCCCTGCGGTGGGCGAGCGCTTGGCCCGGGTCAGGTCCCGCGCCGCCTTGGCCGTGAGCTCATCGAGGCGGGCGTACATCGCCGCGACGACGGGCTGCTCCGCGCGCACCGCGCTCGAGGGCTCGTTCGGCGAGGGCATCGAAACATCCTAGTGACGCCCAGCGCGGGCTGCAGACGTGACGCCCGGGTGCGGGGCGGCGCAGGCACGCGCGGTGGCCGCCTGCCATCGGAATCGGGTTGCTCGAGCGCTCGGTCTGCGGCCGCTGGACTCGATCGGTGTGGCAGAGTGCCACCATGCCCCGGACGCTCGTGGCCATCCCGGCGCTGAACGAGGCTGCCACCGATCGGCGCCGTGATCGCCGACGTGCGCCGGGCTGTCCCGGACGCGACATCCTCGTCGTGTCGACGACGGCTCTGTCGACGGCACCACCGTGAGGTCGCGATTCGTGCGGGTGCGCAGGTGGTCCAGATGCCGTTCAACGTCGGGGTCGGAGGGGCGATGCGCACAGCCTTCCTGTTCGCCCGTCGCAATGGGTTCGATGTCGTGGTCCAGGTGGACGCCGACGGCCAGCACGTCGCCGAACCACATCCCCGATGCTGGTTTCGGCCCTCGACCACGCGTCCGTCGCCGTCGGGGCCCGGTTCGCCGATGGGTACGCGGTTCGCGGCCCACGCCGGTGGGCGATGCGCACGCTGGCACGCTCGCTGTCCCGCGTCTGCCATGCCCGGCTCACGGACACGACGTCGGGCTTCCGGGCCTCCGACCGCGACGCCATCGCCCTGTTCGCCCAGCACTACCCCGCCGAGTACCTCGGCGACACGGTGGAGTCGCTGGTCTCGCCGCACGCGCCGGATTGACCGTGGTCACGGAGGTCCCGGTTCGAGATGCTGCCACGCCAGGGGGGCCGGCCCAGCCAGTCGCCAGCGCAGTCCATGCTCTACCTGGGCGGGCCATGCTGGCGCTCTATGTGGCCTTGAGCCGCCGAGCCAGTCGTGGCCTCCGCCATCCCGACGATGTCGCCCTCCGATGAACGCCAACTGGCTCGGCCTGGCTGCGGCCGTCCTGCTGCTGGTCTTCGTCCTCGAGCTGCTGCGCCGGGGGATCCTGCGCGAGCGGTTCGCCGCCCTGTGGCTGGTCGTCTGCGCCTCCTGGGCTCGTGGCGCTGTTCCCCAGCGTCCTGACGCGGCGCCGCTGATGCCCTCGGATTCGAGCGTCGCCTCCAACCTGCTGTTCTTCTCCGCGATCGTCTTCCTGCTCCTCGTTGCGTCCAGCTGAGCTACGAGGTCTCCCGGCTGGAGGCGCGGACGCGACGGCTGGCCGAGGATCTGGCCCTGCTCACCGCCCAGATCCGTGCAGGATGCTCATCGCCCGAGCGATCCCGGTGCCCAGCTCACCTCGGGCGGAGAGGACGATCGGCGATGGACCCGGCTGACGTCGGCGTGGCACGTCAGCGGAACGAGCGGGGCCAGCCGCGAGCAGCGCACCTGGGCGACCGGACTCGTCCGGTTCCGCGACCAGCGACGAGGTGACGCTGCCCACCCTGCCCTGGGCGATCACCGACGAGAGGGACGACCGCAGCCTGCCCCCCTGGTTCCGCCGCGCGGTGATCCTCGTCCTGGTCCTCGTGGCGGCCTCGAAGATCGTCATCTGGGGCTTCGGCCAGCTCACGACGTTCTGGTACACGCTGTTCTTCTCGTTCTTCATCGGCCTGGCCATGGAGCCGGTGGTGAACTACCTGCAGCGGCGGGGCATCCGCCGCGGCGTGGGGACGTTCATGGTGATGGGCGGCCTGATCCTCTCCGCGGTGGCGTTCTTCGTCGTGTTCGGCGCCCTCCTGGCTGATCAGCTCTCGCAGTTGATCAGCAGCCTGCCGGACGTGCTCTCCACGGTCCTGACCTGGTCCAACGAGAGGTTCGGCACCCAGCTGGACCCCAACCAGATCCTCAACAACTTCGGCCTCGGGGCCAAGGACATCGCCAACATCGCCCAGAACCTGGGTGTGGGCCTGCTCGGCGTGCTCGGCACGGCCGTCAACTGGGTCTTCTCCCTGTTCACGATCATGCTGTTCTCGTTCTACTTCGCCGCGGACGGCCCCAGCTTCCGCCGCACGGTCGCCTCGTGGTTGCCGCCCCACCGGCAGCGGACCTTCCTCACCGTGGTGGACATCTCCACCCAGAAGGCGGGCAGCTACGTGATCTCCCGCGGTCTGCTGGCGATGATCAGCGCGGTGTTCCACGGGATCGCGTTCTACTTCCTCGAGCTCCCCTTCTGGCTGCCGATGGCCCTCTGGGTCGGCATGGTCTCCCAGTTCATCCCCACCATCGGCACCTACCTGGCCGGGGCACTCCCGGTCATCATCGCCCTCGTGGAGGGTGACCCCGTCGCGGCCCTGATCGTGCTGGCCATCGTCGTCGGCTACCAGCAGATCGAGAACTACCTGGTCGCCCCCCGGATCACCCGGACCACGCTGGAGATCCACCCCGCCGTGGCCTTCGGCTCGGTGATCGCCGGCGCTGCGCTCTTCGGCGTCACGGGCGCCCTGCTGGCCATCCCCGTGGTGGCAACGGTGCAGTCGGTGGTGACCGTCTACGGGCGGCGCTACGAGCTCGTCGAGGAGTTCGGCGCCGAGCCCGGGGAGAGTGATCGCGATCGGGTCGAGGCTGCGATGCGCGCCGCCGACCCGAGGTACTCCGGCCATGGGAGCGGGCCCCGTCCGCCCATCCCCCCGGCTGGGGAGTGACCGCGGGCGCGCTCCCAGTGCGGCCGGCGTGAGCGACCACACCCCTCCTGCGAGGGCGAGCCTGACCGGACCCGCGCCCGAGATCGCCCCCCGGCTCCTGGGATCCATCCTGACCAGCGATCTCGGCTCCCGGGTCAGCGTCCGGATCACCGAGGTGGAGGCCTACGCAGGCATCGGTCAGGACCCCGGGTCACATGCCCATCGACGCCACACCCCGCGCAACGCGGCGATGTTCGGGCCCGTGGGGCACGCCTACGTCTACTTCACCTACGGCATGCACTGGTGTCTGAACGTGGTGGTCCATCCGCGGGACGAGGCCGGAGCGGTGCTGATCCGGGCCGGCGAGGTGGTGACCGGCCTGGCCACGGCGCGCACCCGTCGGCCAGCAGCCCGCACCGACCGGGACCTGGCCCGCGGTCCCGCCCGACTGGCCGCCGCACTCGGGGTGACAGGTGACCTGGACCGGGTCGACCTGCTGGACCCACAGAGTCCGCTTCGGCTCTTGGTGGGTCCCATGGCTCTCGACTCCGTCAGCCATCGCCTCCGGGCCGCGAACCGGTGTCGCGGGCGAGGGGGCCCCGACCCCGTGGCGGTTCTGGCTGGTCGGCGACCCGACGGTGAGCCCGCACCGCCCGGTCAGGCCCCCTGGACGAGGAGCGGGACGGCATTGACCTTGATCTTCTGGCCCGGCACGACTCCGACGATCTGTCCGGAGAGGTTCTGGAAGGTTCCCACACCCGCGGGGATCGTGTAGCTGCGCGTCTTGCTGGTGGCGTAGACGATGGTGGTCCGAGCGCCGTCAGGGCCTTGGAGCTTGCAGGAGCGGACGGACTTCTTGACCTTGCAGCCCATCCACGTCTTGCCGACCATCCAGTCCTGGACGGTGTGGAAGGCCACGCCCGCCTCGGTCTGGGCACGCGTCGTCGGGTCGATCATGTCGATCCCGAACAGGTGGTAGTCCCAGCCGTACCAGAACACCCGGGGGACCCCGAGGCGCATGGCGTCGATGTAGGTCCGGGCGACCATGCCGGCGGCAACGTCCCCGCTGTAGCTGATCTGCTTGAAGCCCTGGAACATGTCGCGGCGATCGCCGTAGTTGACCTCGGTGTCCCAGATCGGGCCCTTGAAGCCGTACTTGCGGTAGAAGGACCGGGCCTTGGTGATCGTCTTCTCACGCTTGGACAGGTAGTCCGGGGTCTTCGAGTACGGGTGGATGTTCACCGCATCGATCGGCCAGCGCGCCTTCTTCAGACGCTGCGCGTACTCCTTCCAGAACTTCGGACGACGCGTGAACACCCCGTAGGTGCTGCTCGCGCTGAGCACCTTGGCAGCCGGATCCACCGACTTGATGGCGCGGGAACCCTTGATCGTCAGGTCGGCAAGCTGCTTCGCGGTGCCGCCGAAGAAGACCTTGAGCGAGCCCTCGTTCCAGATCTCGTAGGAGGTGATCCGACCCCGATACCGATCAGCCATCGCCGCAGCGAAGTCCGTGAAGTACGCCATCGTGGCCGGCGGCGAGTTGGACCCCGGACCGTAGAAGCCCTTCATGGTCGGCTTGGCTGCCGCCCACTGCGGGGCGACACCGAACACGTACTGGACCTCCAGCGCCCCGGCGTTGCGTGCATTGTCGACGGCCCGGTCCAGTGCGTCCCACTCGTAAACGCCGGGAGCGGGGTTCAATCGCGCCCAGGTGACCCCGGAGTCCCAGAGCCGGACGGCCCCTACGCGGAAATTCGGCTGAGTATTGCTAATGTCGTGATAATGCACCCCAAACAATTCCATAGGAACGACGGGGCGGGCCTTCGCGTGTGCAGTGGTGGCGGGGATGAGCGTGCTCACGAGCATGAGGCAGACGGCCCCGACAATTCCGCGCACAATTGTTCGCCCCGCCCCTGAATTCATACACCAATGGAATCACGTGTTCAGTCGCGCGTCAAACTCCTCGGGCTTTTCTGTGCATCCGATGCACGAACTGCGCTGCGCGGATGCGCAGCCCCCGCCCCGGAACCAGCATCGCGCGCCCGACCGCTGAGGGGGCCAGGACCCAGCGACCACCGACATCCAGGGAGAGGACTCGACCACGGTCGAGGTTGACCGGCCCGACCATGCGCAACGAGCGCCCCACCGCGAGCCACACCAGGGCGGGAGCTGCCCCCGTGCGCTGCAGCGCCGCCAGCCCCTGGGCGTCCCACTCGATGCGTCCCTGGACTCCCCCGGAGGACTCCTGGGCCGCCCCGGGCCGCTCGTGCAGCCGGAAGCGCCCCACCTGGACGGCGAGGTCCCCGGCGCCGGCCGCGACCTCGAACTCGGAGTCGGCAGCCAGGGCGAGCCCCGGCAGGAGCTGCACCTCGACGTCGGTTGCCGCGGCCTGGGAGCCGACGACCCGGGCCCGGGCGATCGGGACCTCGGAGAGCACGGTCACGTCCTCACCGACCGCACGCACGCACGCTCGTCAGGCGTCCAGTCACCGGAACGGTCTCTGGACTGGTGGATCGGCGCACCACGCCCTGCTTCCTCGTCCCAGCCCACGAGCACCGGTCCGGCCTCGGTGGGCAGCACGGTCACGGGCAGCCCGGGCCCGACCACCGGCACGGGTTGTGAGTCAACGGTGCGAGCCACGAGGTCCGCCCCGTCCGGCCATTCGGCCACGGCCCGCCACGGCAGGGTGGCGTGCGCATCCCGGGCGACCGGTCTCCCTTCGGCCTCGGAGACCTCCGCGGCCGTGGTGTCCGGTTCCCCGATCGATGGCTGTCCAGTCACCTCGAGCCGCACCTCGGCTCCGCCTGCGACACCCAGCCAGGCGGGGAGTGCCACCTCCGCACCGGAGATCAGCACGCCCTCGACGTCCAGCCCACTGCGCCGCACGCGCAGGTCCTCCACCAGGAGCGTGCTCGCCGGCACATCGACCCGGGCAGCGACCTCGCGTGCGAGCTCCAGCCACTGGGCGGCCACCACGTCAGGTCGCAGTCGCTCGGCGGCACTCGGCGCGGCGAGCGACATGCGCCGCCAGCTCTCGGCATCGGAGACCACCTCGACGAGTGCTGCGGCGAGCTGGTCGATCGACCCGTCCTCGACGACGCGGCCGTTCACCCCGTCCTCGACGAGCTCGGCGGGACCGTAGTCCACGTCGTAGGTGACCACCGGGGTGCCGGCCGCGAGGCTCTCGGCGACCGCGAGTCCGAACCCCTCGCGGCGGGAGGTCATGATCGACGCCGCAGCCCCGGCCAGCACCTCGATCGGGTCGTCGGTGAAGCCGGGGAACGAGACCACCTGGTCCAGTCCCAACTCGCTGCGCAGGGCGACCAGGTGCGCCAGCTCCGGTCCCCGGCCGTAGACCTCGAGGTGCAGGCCGGGGACGGTCCGGGCGGCGATCCCCACGGCGCGCATGGCGTGGTCGACGCGCTTGACCGAGTCCAGCCGGCCGAGCTGGACCACGCGGAGCGGATCACGCTGCGCGACCAGGTCGTGTGGCACGGGGTCGATCATGTTCGGGATCACGTGCACCTCGAGCCCGGGCAGGTCCTCCTGCAGGTCGTCGGCCTGCCGATGGGTGAGTGCGACCACGGCATCCGCGGCAGGGGCGAAGGGCAGGAGGCGGCCCGAGAGCCGGGGCTGACCCACCGGACCGGCGTAGCGCGACCGGATCTGTCGGGCGCGCCGGCCCGGCGCAGCGGGCGCGCCGGCCTCCTCGCCCCCGCCGACGGCAGTCCCCCCGCCACCAGCCGTCGCCCCGCCAGCGCCCGCACCACCCTTGCGGTGGGCCAGGTGCACCGTCATGATCCGCCCGACGAACGGGTTGCGCATCATCGCCACCGGCGCATAGGTGACCGGCGAGTCGGCGAAGACCACAACCCCGGGCAGCCGTCCCACCAGCCAGTCCAGCCAGTCGGCGACCCGGTCATCGCGGGTGAAGGTCTCATCCGTCCGGCGACTCCAGGAGGGGCGGAACCGCTTGTCCCGGCGCTGGTAGTGGTGCACCGGGGTCGCCTCGGGCAACCATCCGCGCGCCCGCCAGGCCGCCAGGGTCTCGTCGATCTCCGGCTGCGGGTGGATCGTGGCGATGTGCGTGTCCCACCCGGCGTCATGGAACACCGAGAGCCGCCGCAGCCACGCGCGCGTCAGGCCACCCTTCTGCTCACGCAGGTTGCTGAAGACGAACAGCGCGACAGGGTGCCCAGCGAGGTCGGGGCGGGTGTCGGGCACAGGGCTGAGGATATCCGGCACACCGCCCGCACCATCCCGGCGCAGCCCACCGCCGGCCCCGTCCACACGCGGCGCACCGTTACCAATTCGTTACCAACTTCTGCACAATTTGTGCATCTGGGGCACGCCTCCGCGACGAAGACGTCACTGAGAGCCGCAGAGCGTGGCTCGGGACAACACTCAGGAGACACCATGAACATCAAGATCGCCGCCGCTGGTGGCATCGCCGCCCTGCTCTTCCTCTCGGGTTGCTCCAGCGACTCCGACGAGGCCACCGCGCCGACCACCAGCGCCGCCGTCGAGAGCGAGATGGCCTCCGAGGCCCCCGCCGCCGAGGCGCCCGGCACCATCGTCGACGTCGCCTCGGCGAACTCCGACTTCGAGACCCTCGTCGCCGCGGTGACCGCCGCCGACCTGGTCGAGACCCTCGCGGGTGAGGGCCCGTACACGGTCTTCGCGCCGACCGACGACGCGTTCGACGCCCTTCCCGAGGGCCTGCTCGACGCCCTGCTCCTGCCGGAGAACAAGGACGCCCTGACCTCGATCCTGACCTACCACGTGGTCTCCGGCAAGGTCATGGCCGCCGATGTCACCGCCGGCGACGTGCCCGACGGTCGAGGGCTCGACCATCGCGATCACCACCGACGGTGGCGTGAAGGTCAACGACGCCAACGTGATCGCGACCGATGTCGGCGCCTCCAACGGCGTGATCCACGTCATCGACGCCGTGCTCGTTCCCGAGTCGGTCGACGTCGAGTCCCTGCTCTGACCACTGAGCACCACGACTGCGGGCCAGCCCGCAGCCACTGACGAGGACCCGTCCGGAGGACACCCCCCGGGCGGGTCCTCGCCGTGCCCGGCGAGGGACCGTCGATTCGATCCAAGTCTCGAGCGCCCCCGGCAGCTTCATCCAACTCTCGGGCCTGTCAACGGCCTGAGAGTTGGACGAACTTGCAGGGGCGTGGGGCCCCCAACCCACTCGGAAGGCCCGAGGCTCAGTGCTCGCCCTCCCGCTGGCGGGGCGCATCTCCGGCCGCCGCGGCCAGCTCCAGGTCTCCGGCGTGGTCGGGGACGAAGGTCTGGGTGTTGCGGGGCGGGCGCTGGTAGCCGGTCGTGGGCGGGCGCTTGGGCAGCGCCAGCGGGGCACGCTCGATGTGCGTGTAGGGGATGGTGCTGAGCAGGTGGTGGATCGCGTTGAGCCGGGCGCGGCGCTTGTCGTCGGACTCGACCACGTACCACGGGGCGTCGTGGGTGTCGGTGTGCACGAACATGTCGTCCTTGGCCCGGGAGTAGTCCTCCCAGCGGGTGATCGACTCCAGGTCCATCGGGGAGAGCTTCCACCGGCGCATCGGGTCGTCCATGCGGGAGCGGAACCGGGCCTCCTGCTCCTCGTCGGAGACGCTGAACCAGTACTTGCGCACCATGATCCCGTCCTCGACCAGCATCCGCTCGAAGATGGGCGCCTGGTGCAGGAACCGGCGGTACTCGTCGGCGGTGCAGAAGCCCATCACCCGCTCGACACCGGCGCGGTTGTACCAGGAGCGGTCGAACAGGGCGATCTCCCCGGCTGCGGGCAGGTGCGGGACGTAGCGCTGGAAGTACCACTGGCTCAGCTCGCGCTCGGTGGGCGCCGGGAGGGCCACGATGCGCGCGACGCGGGGGTTCAGGTACTGCGAGATCCGCTGGATCGTGCCGCCCTTGCCGGCGGCGTCGCGGCCCTCGAAGATGACCACGAGCCGGGCCCCGCTGGTGCGCACCCACTCCTGCATCTCGACGAGCTCGGCCTGAAGTCGGAACAGCTCGAGCTCGTAGAGCGCCTTGTTCATCCGCTTGACCTTGCGGCGGGCGCCTGACTCCTCGACGTCCTGCGGCTTGCGCGGGTGCCCACCCTCCTCCAGCAGGTGCTCCAGCTGCTCGTCGCTGAGGGACTCGAGGTGGGCCTTGTTCGCCTTCTTGCTCATGGGTCTCAGCGTAGCCACGGAGATCGGCCGACGGCGGGACGGCCACGGGCCTCCGGCCCCGGACTCCACCCGGATCCCCCACCCGGATCCCCCAGACGCGCGACCCCGGCGACCCTGGTCCCCCACCGCAGTGGCGAGGGCGCCACTATGTCCCCATGGCCACCGAGATCACGCGTGTCCCCGGCCTCCCCGGCCTGGGCAACACCGTCGCGTTCCTGCGGGACGCCCGCGCTCTCCTGAGGGACTCCCAGGCCGTGTACGGCGACGCCTTCGAGGTGCACGTCCTGGGCCAGCCCGTCACGGTGCTGCTCAGCCCGGAGGCCACCAAGGAGATCTACATCGACCGGGCCGAGAACTTCTCCAGCGAGATCGGCTGGTCGTTCACGATCGGGCCGATGTTCCACCACGGCCTGATGCTGCGCGACTTCGACGACCACCACCTGCACCGCCGGGTGATGCAGTACGCGTTCCGCCGGCAGGCCCTGGCCGGCTACATGGAGCAGGTCAACCGGCTCGCTCGTCAGCATGTCGCGGCGGCGGTCGCCGGGGCGGGGCCGGCCGGGATCGACGTCTACACCATGACCAAGCGGCTCACCCTGGACATCGCGACCCAGGTGTTCGTCGGCCTCGACCTCGGACCGCAGGCCGACGTGGTCAACGACTCGTTCGTCGCGATGATGCGGGCCTCGGTCTCACCACTGCGCCGCGACATCCCCGGCACCCCATTCGCCCGGGGGCTGCGGGCCCGGCGAACCCTCCAGGAGCTGCTGACGGGGCTGGTGCTCGAGCGGCGCAGCGGGCCGGAGGGCACGGACCTGCTCTCGCGATTGGCCCATGCCAGCACCGACGAGGGCCGGACGCTGGAGGTCGACGAGGTCGTGGACCACATGATCTTCCTGCTCCTGGCCGCCCACGACACGACCACCGCGACGCTCACGGTGATGCTCTGGCACCTGTCCCAGCAGCCCGAGTGGCAGGACCGGCTGGCAGCCGAGGCCGCTGGCCTGGGCGGCGGGGACGTCACGATCGAGAACTACAAGTCGCTGACCGACACCGAGCTGGTCATGAAGGAGGCCCTGCGCCTGAGCCCGCCGGTGCCGTTCTCGCCCCGTGGCGTGCTGCGCGACACCGAGGTCGCGGGCGTCCCGCTGCGCGCGGGCTCGAACGTCACGCTGGCCAGCCTCGGCCTGCACCGGCATCCGGACTGGTGGACGGCCCCCGAGGAGTTCGACCCGATGCGCTTCGCGCCCGACCGAGCCGAGGACCGCGCGCACTCGCACCTGTACGTGCCGTTCGGCGGCGGAGCGCACATCTGCCTGGGCAACCACCTGGCCGAGCTGATGACCAAGGCCGTGATGGCCGCGGTCCTGGCCGAGCACCGGGTCCGGGCCCGGCCCGGGCAGCGGATGGAGATGGCGGCGGTGCCGATCCCCAAGCCGAAGGGGAAACTGCTGCTGCAGCTGGCGTGAGCTGCGGGGCGGACCCGGCCGGCGCGGCGGGTGGGCCCGGGCGGCGGAGCGGGCGCAGGGCGGGCGGGAGCAGGGCTACCTGTCGGGGCTACCTGGTGAGCGTCACGGGAGCCGACGTCGCCTCCGTGAGACCCATGCGCGGCAGGACGCGCACGCGGTACGTGCCGCGGGGGAGGTCCAGGATCCGAGTCTCGTCGGGTCCGTGAGTGCGGTAGGTCGTCCGGAGGGTGCGCCACGATCCGTCGTCACGCTGCCGCTGGACGCGGAACGCCCACGACCCGGCGCTGAGGTCCGGATCGACGTCCACCCTCAGCTTCGCGCTCGACGCGACAGGCCCGACGGTGACGGCTGCCGACGGGATCGGCAGCCCACCGGGGAGCTCGGCCGCGGCACGAACGGCACGATCGACGCGAAGCAGGCCGTGGCCGAACGCATCGTCGCGACCCTTCGGGCCGAGGTCGCGGGCACTCGACGAGGAGGATCCCCTCGACCTGCTCCCGGCTCAACGTCGGGTTCGCCGCCCGGACCAACGCGGCCCCGGAGGCCACGAAGGCCGCAGCCAGCGAGGTGCCGTCCTCACGACCCCACCCGCCGCCGGCCTCGGTGGTGACCACGCGCTCACCCGGCGCGACCAGGTCGATGAAGCCCCCGCGGCTGGCGAACTCCGAGGCGCGCAGGGTGCGGCCGACGCTCGAGACCCCGAGGACGCCCGGGTAGGCCGCGGGGTAGACCGTCGGGCTGCCCTCCTGGCGCCGGTTGCCCGCGGCGGCAACGATCGTGACCCCCTGGTCGAGGGCGTAGCGGATTGCCTCGGCCTGGGCCGGGCTCTCCGTCTGGCTGCTCAGGGACAGGTTGATCACCTGGGCTCCGGCGGCGACGGCCACTCGGATGGCGCGGGCGGTACGGAGCTGGTCCCCCTCACCGTCGGCGGCCAGGACCCGGATCGGCAGGATCCGGACGTCGCTGGCCATCCCGGCCATCCCGGCCCCGTCCATCACCCCCGCGATGATCCCGGCGATGCGGGTTCCATGCCCGAAGGGGTCGCCCGTGCGGCCGTCCAGCACGAGGTCGGTCGTCGGAAGGAGGCGACCTGCCAGATCGGGATGCGTGTCGTCCACGCCGGAGTCGAGGACCGCCACGGTGACACCGGCGCCCCGGGTGATCCCCCACGCACCCTCCGCGCCGACCGCGGAGAGTCCCCACTGCGAGGCTCCCAGTCGCTCGCCGCGCACGGTGGACAGGGTCCTCGGGAGCCCGCCGAAGGGGCCCGCGTCGGCGGTGGGTCGCACGGCGGCCGGGGAGGACTGGACAGCAGTGGATCCGCCCGCCGCCACGTCGGCGCCGGCCGCGGGAACGGCCGTGACGCCGAGCAGCGCGAGCGCGGCGATGCTCGCCCCGGTTGCCGCGTGGATCCTCACCTACGAGTTTCTAGCACGAGTCGCCACAACGGATCCTCCCGCGGTGGTTAAGGATCGGCTCCGGCTGACGGCGCGAAGGTCGGTGAGGTTGTCGATCCGGGTCCACATTGCCTGGATCGGCCGACCACTGCGTCAGTCGGTGAGCTGCTCCGGGATGTGGATCTCGCGCTTGAGGATCTTGCCGGTCGGGGTCAGCGGGAGCTCGGAGGTGACCCAGATGATCCTCGGGTACTTGTAGGCCGCCACGCGCTCCTTGACGAAGTCGCGCAGCTCGTCCTCGGTGGCGGTCGCTCCGGGCTTGAGGGTCACGGCGGCGGCGATCTCCTCGCCGTACTCACGATTCGGGACGCCCACGACGGCGGCTGTGGCCACGGCGGGGTGCTCGTAGAGCACCTCCTCGATCTCGCGCGGGTACACGTTGTAGCCGCCGCGGATGATCATGTCCTTGGCCCGGTCGACGATGAAGTAGTAGCCCTCGTCGTCGCGCCTGGCCAGGTCGCCGGTGCGGAACCAGCCGTCGTTCATCACCTCGGCGGTCGCCTCCGGCTTGCCGAGGTAGCCCTTCATCACGTTGTGGCCCTTGATCGCGATCTCGCCGATCTCGCCCTCGGGGGTGTCGTTCCAGTCGGCGTCGATCAGGCGCATCTGGACGCCCGCGACCGGCTGGCCGATCGAGCCCGGCTTGCGTTCACGGTCCGCGTGGTTGAAGGACGCGACCGGGCTGGTCTCGGACAGGCCGTACCCCTCGAGGATGATCGCGTCGAAGGCGGCCTCGAAGCCGTGGAGGACCTCGACGGGCAGGGATGCCCCGCCCGAGGCGCAGACGCGCAGCGCGGAGAGGTCGTAGTCGCCCTTGCTCGGGTGCTGCAGCAGCGCCCCGTACATCGTGGGAACGCCGAGCAGGATCGTGACCTTGTCGCGCTGCAGGACCTCGAGGGCCTTCGTGGGCTCGAACCGGGGGATGAGGGTCAGGTTCGCCCCGACCGAGATGGCCGCGTTCATCCCCACCGTCTGGCCGAACGAGTGGAACAGCGGCAGCCCGCCGAAGACGACGTCGTCGGCGCTGATGTCGACGAGTCCGACGGAGATCTCGGCGTTGCGGGCCATGTTGGTGTGGGTCAGCTCGGCACCCTTGGGCGTGCCCGTGGTGCCCGAGGTGTAGAGCACGACCGCGGTGTCCTGGTCGTCGCGCTCGACGAGGGCGACCGGCTCATGGGCCATCACCTGGCCGAGGAACTCCGCGGGCACGACGCTGATGAACTCCGCGCCGGCCTCGGCCGCGCCCTTGCCCGCCTCCTCGGCAACGCCGTCCCAGGCGAACAGGGCTCGGGCCTCGGAGTCCGCGAGCACGAACGCGACCTCGCGGGACTTGTACAGCGGGTTCATCGGGACCACGACACCGCCGGCCCAGAGGATGCCGTAGTAGACGATCGGCATGTGCGGGATGTTGGGCATCGACACCGCGACCCGGTCACCGGGTTGGACGCCGAGCTCCTGGAGCCAGCCGGCGACCCGTGCTGCGCCCTGGGCGAGCATGCGGTAGGGGATCACGGTCTCGTCGAGCGTGATGGCGGGGGCAGCGGGGTTGGCTTCTGCGGAGCGCGCGAGGTTGCTGGCGAGGTTCATGGGCGTCCTTCCCGAGGAGGGGTCGCGAACGGGCGGTGGGCGGGGGGTGCGACCGGGGGGACATTCACTGTAGGCGGCTGTCAGGGCTGGTCTCGCGGCGGACGGCGTGCGGCCGGACGGGCGGCTCGGGCGGCGCAGGGGTGCGAACCCCGGGATCAGATGGGGACAGACTCGATCCCGGCCTCGAGCGAGTCGGCGAGCGTGGCCCCGAACGTGCTCGTCAGGTGCTCGGAGTCGCGGAAGGTGATCAGGCCGTCGATCGTGGTCCGGCACTCGGCGCGGTCACCGCAGACCTCCCGGCGCAGGTCGACGATCTGGGTTCCGGTGGCCCTGGCCGCGGCCAGTTGGGCTGCGTCGTCGGGTTCGGCGTCCGTGAGGCGATAGGGACAGCCATCGGCGCCCTCAGCCTCGATGCAGTCGGGCACGTCGAACCCGGGCGCCTGGGTGTCGCGGATCAGGATGGTGCGGGCACCCATGTCGGCGAACCTCCGCAGGTCCTCGGCCAGGGCCCGGCCGAGGCGGTTCGCCGACTCTGCAGGGCCAAGTGGGCTGCCGTCCTCGCCGACGACTCGGTAGGCGTCCGACCGCGCTGCGACCAGCACGAGGATCGGCTCCTGGGTCTCGATCAGCTCCATCGCGTTCGCGTGCCACTCGGCGCACTCGGTGTACTCGGCGCTCAGATCGGGGGTGAGGACGCGCTCGTCGCCGGGCGGGCAGTCGGCCTTGGTGACCGGGAGCAGCCGCCAGTCGTGGCGCGCGGCCACCTCGGCCGCGGCGTCGAACCACTGCTCGGCGTGCGAGTCGCCGTAGAGGACGACGGTGTCACCGTCGAAGAAGCCGTACGTGCAGTCCTCGGGATCCGGAGCGGCCGTGCCGTCGTGGTGGGCGAAGCAGCCGTTGTCGTGGATCACGGGGAGGTCGGCGCGGGCATCGTCCGGGGTCATGGCGGGGGTCGGGGACCCCGTGGGGGTGGCGGAGGTGGGGGCGGGGTCCGGGGTCATGGCCGACGGGCTGGTCGGGGCCGATGGATCCGTGCTCCGGGCGGAGCATGCGCCGGTGAGGATGAGGATCGCGGTCACAGCCGCAGCACGGCGCAGGGGGGCGGACGAGCGGCTGCCTGCGGCCCGTCCGGTGGGTCACGGCCGGACACCTCCCCCCCTCGCGTGGAGTGCGCACGCGCCTGGCTCCCTTCAGGATGCCCCGTGCCGATGCGCCGGGGCAAGGCGGGAACGACCGGGTGGGTGTCGCCCTGGAGCCATGGCCGCCGTCGAGGCGCCGGGGTCGAGGCCCGGTGGGCATACTGGCGAGCATGGCTGCCCACGACCATCCGCTCTTCACGCGCCTCTACGAGGTCATCTCCGACCTCGGCGAGCACTCGGAACTCGGTGCCGCCCGCTCGGAGGTGCTGGCCGGGGCGCACGGACGGCTGCTGATCGTCGGACTCGGGCCGGGCCATGACCTGGACCACCTGCCCGAGGCCGTCACGTCGGTGGTGGCCGTCGAGCCCAGTGACTCGATGCGGGCGGCGTCCCTGGGGCGGGTCGAGGCGGCCCGGGCGCGCGGCATCGAGGTCGAGCTCATCGACGCGGTCGGGGAGGCGCTGCCCCTGCCCGACGACTCGGTGGACTGCGTGCTGTTCGCCTACGTGCTGTGCTCGGTGGACTCGGTGGAGGATGTCCTGGCCGAGGCGCGGCGGGTCCTGCACCCGGACGGCTCGGTGTGCGTGCTCGAGCACGTGCGCGCCGAGCCGGGGACGTGGACCGAGCGGATGCAGCGGGTGGTGTCCGTCGGCGGGATGTGGCCGCGGCTGGCCGGTGGGTGCCGGTGCACGCAGGACACGCGCGCGGCGCTGGCCGGGGCCGGGTTCCACGTGGAGGACCTGACCGAGCGGACGCTGGTGAACGTCCCGGTGGTCAACTGGACGCTGATGGGCTCGAGCCGGCCGTGAGGCTCGCGGCGGATCGAGCGACCTGCCCGGACCGGCTGCTGACCGGTACGGAGACTTGACGACGACAATGCTCCTGACCACGCGATGACTCATCCTGAAGGGCCACATTCATGACAACCACGCTGGCTGAGTTCCACGAGAAGTTCCGGGTGCCCGAGCTCGAGGTCGTGAGCAGCGCCCACTGGACATGGTCCGTGCGCCCCGTGCAGACGACACTGGGCGCCGGGATACTGTCGCTCAACCGGTTCGCCGACGTCGTTCGGGGACCTCTCCGTGCACGAGGCAGGCGACCTGGCAGGAATCGTCAGCACGATCGAGGGAACGCTCGGGAGCTTCTCGGCACCTGGGAGGATGAACTACCTGATGCTCATGATGGTGGACGCCCACGTGCACTTCCATGTCCTTCCCCGGTACGGCGAGGTCCGGGTCGAGGCCGGCGCAGGAGTGGACCGACCGAGCCTGGCCGGGACCCCCCGGTATGGGCGACGACGCCAATCGTGGGGGGCAGCGGGACGCTGCTGGCGATCCGCGACTCCCTACGGGCGCTCGATCAGTCTGAGCCGCCGCAGGTCCAGCACCGCACCCCACGCACGACTTCGCACCGGTATGTCCACCGCTGCGACCGAACTGGGACCGAGCAGGGCCCGCGACACGCCCGATCTCAACCTGCGCCGATCGGCATTCCGACATTATCTTTGAGGGGTAACCACAGGTCGGGGGACTGGGTGGAAGGAAGGCCTGGAGATGAGCAGCAGCCAGCTCACCCACCACGCTCGCCCGGGGGGCACAGCGAGGCGGGCCCATCGCATGCTGGAGGCGGCGCTCCGGACGCCCCCATTCCAGGGGCCACGGCCCCCGGACTCTGAATTGCGGGCCGTGCGAGGGATCACCTACGCCCTGATCCTGGTGCTGCCGTTCTGGTTGGGCATCGCGTGGGCCATCGCCGTCCTCATCCGGCCCTGAGGCGATCCCAGCTCCACCGCGGACGAATTCCTCATCTCGGTCCCTCGGCCTGGCCAAGGAAGGCACCGGAGCCGCCTCGGGTGTCCTGTTTCACGACTTAGTTAACCCCTGTCTCGCGTCATCGTTAACCCTTCGGCGTCATGTCGAAGAACCGCGTGATCGTTGAGGCAGTGCTCGCTGGTCAGTCCCACGGATCCGTCGCCCGCCAGTACGGGATCTCCACGGTCTGGGTCGGCAAGCTGGTGGCCCGCTGGCGGGCCGGCGGGTGGGACGCGCTGGCCAAGCAGTCCACCCGCCCGAAGTCGAACCCGAACGCGACCAGCCAGGAGGTCATCGCCCGGGTCATCGCCCTGCGCCAGGAACTGACCGCCGCCGGGCTGGACGCCGGCCCGCACACCCTGCACGCCCACCTGCAGGGCAGCGGACTGCAGGTCCCGTCGGTGGCGACGATCTGGCGGATCCTGACCCGCGAAGGGCTGGTCACCCCCGAACCCCGCAAACGCCCGAAACGCAGCTACCTGCGCTTCGAGGCCGACCTGCCCAACGAGTGCTGGCAGTCCGACTTCACCCACTGGCCCCTGGCCGACGGCACCGACACCGAGATCCTGACCTGGCTCGATGACCACTCCCGCTACGCCCTGAGCCTGACCGCCCACCTCCCGGTCACCGGCCAGGACGTCGTGACCACCTTCCGCGCCGCGGTCGACACCCACGGCATCCCCGCCTCCACACTCACCGACAACGGCCTGGTGTTCACCACCCGGTTCCTGCACGGCCCCAACAACTTCGAACGGGAACTGGTCATCCTGGGCATCGAGCAGAAGAACGGCCGCCCCAACCACCCCCAAACCCAAGGCAAGGTGTGTGAAGACTTGGGCTGGTGCTGCACCGGGTCGGTCTGACCCCGGCCAAGGTGTGACCACGGTGTCCTTCGTTCGATTTGTCGACCGGTCCCGGTGCAGCGTCACGGTGCGCACCGGCCAGACGGATCTGACCTGATAGGAGCTTGGACTAGAAGCCCCGTCACAGACCTGTCGCTCCGCCCGGCCGGTTCGCCCCATCCGTCAGATCAGCCCGAACGGAGGAGCGAATCCCAGCATGACAAGTACTGCGACGCCTGTCATCGTCACCGTGATCGGTGGCGTCGACACCCACAAGCACACCCACTACGCAGCCGCGATCGACGATCAGGGCCGGCTGCTCGGCCACCAGGAGTTCCCCGCCACCGATCACGGCTATCAGGCGCTGCTGGCCTGGATGCGCGGCCACGGCCAGATCCAGGCGATCGGCGTGGAGAGCACCGGATCGTTCGGCGCGACCCTGACCCGGGCACTGACCCGGGCAGGCGAGCGGTCGTCGAGGTCAACCGGCCCAACCGGCTGGCCCGACGCATGGACGGCAAGTCCGACCGCCTCGACGCCGAACAGATCGCCCGCGCCGTCCTCGGGCGAACCTCGACCGCGATCCCGAAGACCAAGTCAGGAACGGTCGAGGTGATCCGGACCCTACGCGTCACCCGCGCCAGCGCGGTCAAAGCCCGCACCCAGGCGTTCAACACCCTGTTCGGGGTGATGATCGGCGCCCCCTCACCGCTGCGCGACGAGCTGGTCGTCCTGACCAAGCGGACCCTGGTCAACCGCTGCCTGCGGCTACGCCCCGAGACCGAGGACCTGCTCACCCTGACCACCGACCCCGACCGGCTGCTCACGGCCGGGATCAAGACCGTCGCTGCGCGACCTGGCCCGCCGCTGGAAGGCACTCGACGACGAGATCAAGACCCTCAACCGGCAGATCGAAGCGCTCGTCGACAGCCGCCGCGCCCGCAACTGGTCGAGCTGCACGGCGTCGGCGTCGAGATCGCCGGCCAGTTCCTGGTCACCGCCGGCGACAACCCCGAACGGATCCGCAACGAAGCCGCCTTCGCCAAGCTCTGCGGCGTCGCACCCCAACCCGCCAGCAGCGGCCGGACCACCGGCCGACACCGCCTGAGCCGCAGCGGTGACCGGGCCGCCAACAGCGCGCTCTACATCGTCACCATCGTCCGCATGCGCCACCACGAACCCACCCGCGCCTACGTCGAACGCCGCACCGCCGAAGGCCTCAGCAAGCGAGAGATCATCCGCTGCCTCAAGCGCTACATCGCCCGCGAGATCTACGCCAACCTCCCACGCCCCGATACCTCCGCACCAGCCGGCCATCGCAGCGTAACCAGCCGACTTGACGAACATAGGAGCATCGAGCGCTTCCAGCAGACCCTGAAGAAGTGGCTACGCGCCCAACCACCAGCCGGCACCCTCACCGACCTGCAGACCCAGCTCGACGCCTTCCTCGAGGTCTACAACCACCAACGCCCGCACCGCTCACTGGCGGAGCCGCACCCCCGCGCAGGTCTACACCGCGCGCGCGAAGGCCACCCCCACCGGCCGGGACGGGCACTGGCGGATCCGCCACGACAAGGTCGACAAGACCGGGCGCGTCACCCTGCGCCACGGCGGACGCCTGCACCACATCGGCCTGGGCTACGAACACAACAACACCACCGTGCGGATCCTCGTCCACGACCTACACATCACCGTCATCAACGCCGACACCGGCGAGATCATCCGCGACCTGACCCTCGACCCCACCCGCGACTACCAACCCCTGGGCCGACCACCCGGACCACCCAAAGGCAGCCCCCAACGCGGCGGACGCAAGAAGAACACCCCACCGACATAAACGAAGTCGCGGGACACCTGTTAACGATGTCCCGCGACTTCACACACGGAGCCGCCTCGGGGATTTGAACCCCGGACCTACGCATTACGAGTGCGTTGCTCTACCCCTGAGCTAAGGCGGCGCGCGCTGAAGGACCACGGACCAGCGCTAGACTTGAGTCTACCTACGGCTTCAAGAAGCCCCAAATGGCCGCAACCGGGGATACGCTGACAGGATGAATCTGGGACGGAGGGCGACATGATGGACGACGTCCGCATCGTAGGTGAAGATCCATTGGTGGCCGCCCTTCGCCTGGAGAACTCCCTGCTCCTGGAGACGAACAAGGACCTCGCCAAGCAGTTGTCGGCCGCACGCGCCGCCCAGGCTGAGGTAGCAGGCCGTCATGAGGTGGACCGCTCCCCTGCGCCGGATCCAGGAGATGGCTCGGCTGCGCAAGCAGGAGCGCCGCAGGCGCACCGACTCCGCCGCATCGAGGCGCCTGCAGCGCGGAGCACCTCGAGCAGAACACGGGACGACCCGATCTCACCTTCCGGCCGACACCGACGGAACCACGCCAGGTCGGACACGTGGCGCCGGTCATCAGCGACGCCCAGGCGGCGCGCTACCCACTCCTGGCCCGGACGCGCGAGTGGATGTCGGGACGACCGCATCCCCGGTCCGGACATCCAGCCCTTGCGGCGGGGACGCTCGGGACGCGTGCTCGTCATCGCACACGTCTTCTACCCGGAGATCTGGCCCGAGCTGGCCCTGCGGATCGAGCGCATCCCGGCCCCGTACGACGTGGTCGTCACGCTCGTCGAGGGGCATTCAGCCGGACTCGTGGACCACATCGTCGCCCAGTTCCCGAACGTCGTGATCGAGACGCTACCCAACCGCGGCCGCGACATCTGGCCCCTCGTGCGCGTCGCCGAACTCGGACTCATCGGCGACTACGACGCCGTGCTGAAGCTGCACACCAAGAGCAGCGTTCACCGCTTGGACGGGGATGCCTGGCGGGACAGGCTCCTCGACTCCCTGTGCCCGACGCCGGAGGGGATCGGGCTGATCCTCGAGCTGCTCCGGCGCGATCCCGAGGTCGGGATGATCGCCCCCGCCGGCGCTGTGCTCGGCCAGGAGTTCTGGGGTGGCAACGGACCGCTGATCGAACGCCCTCGCAGCGCGGAGTGGGATTCCGCGTCGAACCCCGCAGCAGTCTGGTTCCCCGGCGGCTCGATGTTCTGGAGTCGCCCGGGCCCGCTCAACCGGCTGCGCAAGGCGGGTCTCACGATGGAGGACTTCGAGCACGAGGTCGTCACCCTGGATTGCACGACAGCCCACGCGCTCGAGCGCTTCTTCGGCGCCCTGGTCGCTGACGCGGGCGAGACTGTCATCGGCACCGACGAGGTCGCCGGTCGGCTGGCGCGCGCGCGGGCCAACCCGCTTGACGGCTCCACTGCCTGAGCTGCAGACCGTTGGAGCCTCGCCCGCCAGGCGATCCGGGCCAGCAGCGGTCGCGTGACTGACCACAGCCGAGTCAGACACGAGCGCCACTGAGTCAGGAGACATCATGCAGGTTGAGCAGATGTCCATCGAGGGCGCGTGGGTGTTCACCCCGCGCATCCACGGTGACGAGCGCGGCGCGTTCCTCGAGTGGTTCAAGGACCCGAGTTCACCGGAGACCGTCGGCCACCGCCTCGACCTGGTCCAGGCCAACGCGTCGGTCTCCGCCAAGGGGGTGCTCCGCGGGATCCACTTCGCCGACGTGCCGCCCGGCCAGGCCAAGTACGTGACCTGCGTGACGGGCTCGGTGCTCGACGTGATCGTCGACATCCGGGTCGGGTCGCCCACCTTCGGCCAGTGGACCTCGGTCCTGCTCGACGACCGCGACCGCCGGGCGGTGTACCTGTCCGAGGGGCTGGGGCACGGCTTCTGCTCCCTGGAGGACGGCTCGACCGTGGTGTACCTGTGCAGCGCGGGCTACAACCCGTCCGGCGAGCACGAGGTGCATCCGCTCGACCCAGCGATCGGGATCGAGTGGCCGCTCGACGGGCGCGAGCCGGAGCTGTCCGCGAAGGACGCGGCGGCGCCCACCCTGGCCGAGGCCGCAGCGTGGGCCTGCTGCCGGTCTACGAGGACTGCGTGGCCCACCGGCCGGGGCCTGGCGCTCGCTGATCGCCGCCGATGGCCCCGGGCGCTGCGCCGCGCGACGCGGCCGTGATCGCGATGGCGCGGGCCACGTCGCCATCGGGACCTACCATGGTGCCGAGCGGCGATGGAGGCAGGGGGCCGATGGACGCGACACGCGGGCAACGCGGACGTCGCAGTGGTGATCCCCGCCCTGAACGAGTCCACCGTGATCGGCGGACGTGATCGCGGGGCTGCGCGCGAGGTTCCCGCTGGTCATCCTCGTCGACGACGGGTCCACGGACGGGACAGCGCGAGGCGGCCCGGTCGGCCGGAGCGCGGGTCGTCCGACATGGCGTGAACCTCGGCCAGGGCGGGGCCCTGCGCACGGGCATCGCTGCGGCCCTGCGGCTGCCCCAGGTCCAGTGGATCGTCACCTTCGACGCCGACGGCCAGCACCAGCCCGACGATGCCGCTGCCCTGATCGAGCGGGCCCGGCAGGGGGACGTGGACATCGTCCTGGGCACCCGGTTCGGCGACCAGGAGGTCGAGGCAGGCCCCGCGAAGCGGCTGCTGCTCAAGGCTGCCCTCGTCTACACCCGGGCCGAGACCAAGCTGCCGCTGACCGACACCCACAACGGGCTGCGGGCCATGAGCCGGGGCTTCGCCGAGGGCCTGAGCCATCCGCGAGCGCGGGATGGGCCACGCCACCGAGATCCTCGACCACGTGGCCAAGTCCGGCGCCCGCTGGGTCGAGGTGCCCGTCCACATCAGGTACACCGACTACTCGAAGGCGAAGGGACAGCCCATGATCAACTCCGTCAACATCCTCTTCGACTCCTGGTTCCGGTGATCTGATGGCACGCCTGGTCTTCGTCGCGCTCGTCGTCGCGGGCACCGCCCTCGTCTGGCGCGGTCGTGACTCCGCCCACGGCCGGGCGGGCAAGCGTCTGCTCCTGATCGGCTTCGCCGGCCTGGTGATCTTCACGATCCTGTTCCCCGAGACGACCACGGTCGCCGCGGGCTGGCTCGGGATCGGGCGCGGCACCGACCTGGTCTTCTACCTGACGTCCTTCGCCGTCATGTTCCTGGCGGCCCTCGTCTACCTGAAGTTCAAGCGCCTGGAGGATCGGATCGCCACCCTCACCACGGAGCTGGCGCTGCGGGAGTTCGATGGGGAGACTGCCAGGGACGGGGCTGACCCGACGCTCGTGAGCAGCGAGCGCGCTACTGGCCGCCGGTCACGCGCATCAGCGGCAGGGCCTCCGCCAGTGCCTCGCGCCAGTCCCTGATCGGGCGCGAGGCCGACAGCGGCCCAGCGATCGTGGCCAAGGACGCTGTAGGCCGGTCGCGGTGCCGGGCGCGGGAAGGCGTCGGTCGTCGTCGGCTGGACCCGCTCGGGGTCGGCCCCGATGAGCCGGTAGATCTCTCGCGTGAACTCGAACCACGTCGTCTGCCCGGACGACGTCCCGTGGTAGATGCCCAGCAGGGGCGCCGGATTCGAGCAGCGCGACGATCTGACGCGCCAGGTCCCGGCTCCACGTGGGCTGGCCCCGCTGGTCGTCCACGACGGAGATCCTCGGGCCTGGACGCCTCGAGGGCGAGCATGGTCCTGACGAAGTTGGGTCCGTGGACGCCGTACAGCCACGCCGTCCGCACCAGGAAGGTCCGGTCCGGCAGGACCTCCGCGGACGGCGACCTCGCCGGCCAGCTTCGTTCGGCCGTAGGCCGAGCGGGGTGCCGGCTGGGCGTCCTCGGCGTAGGGGGCCGTGGCGTCGCCGGCGAACACGTAGTCGGTGCTGATGTGGACCAGGCGGATCCCGGGACGCTGCGCGATCTGCAGCCGCCAGGACGCGCGGGCCCTCGCCGTTCACGCGCAGCGCGAGGTCCTCATGCTCCTCCGCTGCGTCGACGGCGGTGTAGGCGGCGGCGTTGACGACCACGTCGGGACGGATCGAGTCGAGGGCCGACGGCCACCGAGTCCGGCGCGGTGATGTCGATCTCGGGCAGGTCCATGCCCGACGACCTCGTGACCGGCCGCGGCGATGACGTCCATCAGGTCGTGCCCGAGCATGCCCGTTGGCCCCCACGACCAGCCATCGGGTCGGCGCGGTCACGTGCCGCATCACTCACAGGGCGGGCTTCGCTTCCTTCAGCGGTCGCCACCAGGCCTCGTTGCGCCTGGTACCACGCCACCGTGTCGGCCAGGCCCTGGTCGAACGGCACCTCGGGGGCGTACCCGAGCTCGTCGGCGATCTTGGTGATGTCCACGGAGTAGCGCAGGTCGTGGCCCTTGCGGTCCTCGACCCGGCGCACCATGTCCCATCCCACGCCCATGGCAGCCAGGAGGCGCTCGGTGAGCTCGAGGTTGGTCAGCTCGGTGCCACCGCCGATGTTGTACGTCTCCCCTGCGCGGCCCTTTGCCAGGACCAGGTTGATGCCCGCGGCAGTGGTCGTCGACGTGCAGCCAGTCACGCACGTTGAGCCCCTCGCCGTAGAGCGGCACCTGCAGGCCGTCCATCAGGTTCGTGACGAACAGCGGGATGACCTTCTCCGGGAACTGGTAGGGCCCGTAGTTGTTCGAGCAGCGGGTGATGCAGACGTCCATGCCGAAGGTGCGGCCGTACGCACGCGCCAGCAGGTCGGAGCCGGCCTTGGAGGCGCTGTAGGGGGAGTTGGGCTCGAGGGGACGGGTCTCGTCCCACGAGCCCTCAGCGATCGACCCGTAGACCTCGTCGGTGCTGACGTGCACGAACCGGCCGATGCCGGCGTTGAGCGCCGCCTGCAGCAGGGTCTGGGTGCCCGAGCACGTTGGTGACGACGAAGTCCGAGGCGCCCGTGATCGAGCGGTCGACGTGCGACTCGGCGGCGAAGTGCACCACCGCGTCGTGGCCCGGCAGGAGGTCGTTGACGAGGTCGACGTCGCAGATGTCGCCCTCGACGAAGCGGTAGCGGGGCGAGTCGGCCACCGCGGCGAGGTTGTCCAGGCACCCGGCGTAGGTCAGCTTGTCCAGGACGGTGACCTCGGCACCGACAGTCTCCGGGTAGGCATCGGCCAGCTGCCGGCGGACGTAGTTCGAGCCGATGAACCCGGCGGCGCCGGTCACGAGGATCTTCACGTTCTCCCTGTTCCGGCCGCACTTCAGGGAGCAGCGGCCTCGAGCCCGCCGGATTCTACCGGGCGCGCGGCGCGGGCGATGCTGCGCGCGGGTCGGCGTGCGTGGCCAACGTCCAAGGGCGGCCCGCGACACATGGGAGACTTCTCCCCGTGAAGGGGATCGTCCTTGCCGGGGGAACCGGGTCGCGGCTCTGGCCGATCACGCGTGGCGTCAGCAAGCAGCTGCTGCCCGTGTACGACAAGCCGATGGTGAACTACCCGATCGCGACGCTCATGAACGCGGGCCTTCGCGAGATCCTGATCATCACGACCCCCGAGGACCAGCCGGCCTTCATCAGGCTGTTGGGCGATGGGTCCGAGCTCGGAGTCCAGTTCTCCTACGTCGTGCAGGAGCGGCCCGAGGGACTGGCGCAGGCATTCCTGCTCGGCGAGCAGTTCCTCGGCGGTGACGCGGCCGCCCTGGTGCTCGGTGACAACATCTTCCACGGTCCCGGGCTGGGCCGGCAGCTGCGCGCCCTGCATGGCATCGAAGGCGGTCACGTCTTCGCCTACCGGGTGGCGAACCCGAGCGAGTACGGGGTGGTGGAGTTCGACGCCACCGGGCGCGCGGTGTCGCTGGAGGAGAAGCCCAGCCAGGCCACGCTCCAACTACGCGGTGCCCGGCCTCTACTTCTACGGACCGGACATCGTCGAGGTGGCCCGGTCGATCACGACCCTCCGCACGGGGCGAGCTCGAGATCACGGCCGTGAACCAGCACTACCTGGCTCAGGAGAGACTCACCGTCTCAGTCCTCCCGCGGGGCACCGCGTGGCTGGACACCGGGACGTTCCGCTCCCTGCACGACGCCGCCGAGTATGTGCGGGTCATGGAGGACCGGCAGGGCGTGAAGCTCGCCTGCCTGGAGGAGATCGCCTGGCGCAACGGCTGGATCGATGACGACCAGCTGCTGGCCCTGGCTGAGCCCCTGCGCAAGAGCGGTTACGGGGTCTACATGGCGGGGCTGCTGGCCGAGTCGATGCACGATGAGCGCGACCAGCAGTAGACCTGGCGTCGGGAGGACGAGATGAGCATCACGAGGATCGCGGACACGGCTGACGTCTCGCCGGACGCATCGATCGGGGCGGGCTCGTCGATCTGGCACCTCGCCCAGGTCCGCGAGGGCGCGGTCCTGGGGGAGAACTGCGTCGTCGGGCCGGGGCGCCTACATCGGTCCCGGCGTCCGGATCGGTCGCAACGTGAAGATCCAGAACTACGCCCTGGTCTACGAGCCGGCGGTGGTGGGGGATGGTGCGTTCATCGGTCCGGCGGCGGTGTTCACCAACGACCACTTCCCGCGGTCGGTGAACCCGGACGGGTCCGTGAAGTCCGGTCACGACTGGGAGCCGGTGGGGGTGACCGTGCTGGAGGGTGCCTCGATCGGGGCGCGGTCGGTGTGCGTGGCACCGGTGACGATCGGGCGCTGGGCGCTGGTGGCGGCGGGGGCGACGGTGATCCGCGATGTGCCGGACTTCGCGCTCGTGGTCGGGTCCCCGGCGCGGCGGATCGGCTGGGTCGGCCGGGCCGGAGTGCCCCTGGTGCAGGCCGAGGACGACGCCGAGCACGTGGGTCTGCCCGCAGACGGGCGCGCGGTACCGGCAGGTTTCCGAGGACGAGTTGGAGGAGTGCTGAGGTGGGGATGATCCCGGCTGCGAAGCCGATCGTCGGGGACGAGGAGCGGGCCGCGGTGGACGCGGTGCTGGCCTCGGGTGGGCTGGCACAGGGCCCGCAGGTGGCGGCGTTCGAGGCGGAGTTCGCCGCCGTCGTGGGCGGCCGGGAGTGCGTGGCGGTCAACTCGGGCACGTCGGCGCTGCACATGGCCCTGATCGCGCTGGGGATCGGCGCCGGTGACGAGGTGATCGTCCCGTCGTTCACGTTCGCGGCGACGGCCAACGCGGTGGCCCTGGCCGGCGCGACCCCGGTGTTCGTCGACATCGAGCCCGACTCGTTCTGCATCTCGCCCGAGGCGATCGAGGCGGCGATCACCCCGCGGACCCGGGCGGTCATGCCGGTGCACCTCTACGGGCACCCGGCCGCGATGGACCGGATCATGGCCACTGGCCGCGAGCACGATCTCCTGGTCGTCGAGGACGCCGCCCAGGCCCACGCCGCCTCCCTGCAACGGCACCCCGGTGGGCGCCTTCGGCGATGCGGGCTGCTTCAGCTTCTACCCGACGAAGAACATGACCTCCGGCGAGGGCGGCATGGTCGTCCGCTGCGAGCCCGGAGACGGCGCGGATGGTGCGGCTGCTGCGCAACCAGGGCATGGAGGTGCGCTACCGCAACGAGGTGGTCGGCTTCAACACCCGGATGACCGACATCCACGCGGCGATCGGCCGGGTCCAGCTGGGCAAGCTGGCCGGCTGGACCGCCCAGCGCCAGGCCAACGCCGCGTTCCTGTCGGCCAACCTCGAGGGGGTCGTGGTGCCCGAGCGTGGCCGAGGGCGCGGTGCACGTGTACCACCAGTACACGATCCGGGTCCCCGGGCACGACCAGGATGGGTTCGTCGCCGCGCTGGCCGAGCGTGGCGTCGGGTCCGGGGTGTACTACCCGACCCCGGTGCACGCCCTGCCCTCGTTCGGGCTCGACCTGGACCTGCCGGAGACCGCCAAGGCGGCCCGGGAGGTCATCTCGCTGCCCGTGCACCCGTCGCTGAGCCAGGCCGACCTCGAGACGATCGTCGAGGCCGTCAACGCCGTCGCGAAGGCGGGTGCCTGAATGGCGAACCTGCGCGCCGGGTCTGATCGGGCTGGGCATGATGGGCCGGCACCACGCCCGCGTCCTGGCCTCCCTCGACGGGGTGGACCTGGTCGGCATCGCCGACCCGACCGGCGGTGTGCCCGGCGCCGCCCCCGTCGGGGTCCCCGTCGTCGGACTCGCTCGAGGAGCTGCTGGCCCTGGGGATCGACTACGCGATGGTCGCCACCCCCACGCAGTACCACCTCGAGACCGCGCTGACCCTGGCCGCGGCCGGGGTGCATGCCCTGATCGAGAAGCCGCTGACCACCGACGTGGAGTCGGCTCGCGAGATCGCCGAGGCCTTCGCGGCTGCCGGGCTGGTCGGCGCTGTCGGCCACATCGAGCGGTACAACCCGGCGCTGCAGCAGGCCCGGGCCCGGATCGCCAACGGGCGACCTCGGCGAGATCTACCAGATCACCACCCGTCGGCAGGGCCCGTTCCCGGGCCGGATCGCCGACGTCGGGGTGATCCTCGACCTGGCCACCCACGACATCGACCTCGACCGCGTGGGTCGCCCAGCAGCCCTACGCTGCGCGTGGCGGCCCGTACCGCGCACCGCTCCGGTCGCCCGCACGAGGACCTCGTCGCGATCACCGGCCAACTGGCCGACGGGACCGTCACCAACCACCTGGTCAACTGGCTGTCGCCGATGAAGGAGCGCGTCACGGTCATCACCGGCGAGAAGGGCGCCCTCGTGGCCGACACCCTGACCGCGGACCTCACGTTCTACGAGAACGGCGTGATCCCGACCGAGGGCGCGCTGGCGCGGTTCCGGGGCGTGACCGAGGGCAACATGACCCGGTACGCCTTCGCCAAGCCCGAGCCGCTGCGGATCGAGCACGAGAGCTTCCGCGACGCGCTCCTGGGCAAGGACGCGGACATCGTGACCCTGCGTCAGGCTGCAGCGACGGTGGCGGTGGCCAACGCGGCTGCGCGATCAGCAGCCGAGGGGACCGTCGTGGCCGTCGACCAGGTGGCAGGTTGATGGACATCTGCGTCGTCGGCCTGGGCAAGATCGGCCTGCCGCTGGCCGTGCAGTTCGCCTCGAAGGGCCACCAGGTCATCGGTGCCGACGTCAACCCGGCGACCGTGGAGCTGGTCAACGCCGGTCACGAGCCGTTCCCCGGTGAGGCGCACCTGGCCGAGAAGCTGCCGGGACGTCGTTGCCGACGGGCTGCTGACCGCGACCACCGACACCGCCGCCGCAGTCGCCCAGCTCGGACGCGGTCGTGGTCGTGGTGCCGCTGTTCGTCGACGAGGAGGCGCGACCGGACTTCGACTGGATGGACGCGGCCACGCAGAGCCGATCGGCGCGGGGCTGCAGGCCCGGGACGCTGGTCTCCTACGAGACGACCCTCCCGGTCGGCACCACCCGCGACCCGCTACGCACCGATGCTCGCCGAGGGGTCGGGCCTGGTCGCCGGACGCGACTTCCACCTGGTGTTCTCCCCGGAGCGGGTGCTGACCGGACGAGTGTTCGCCGACCTGCGCCGCTACCCGAAGCTCGTCGGCGGAATCGATGACGCGAGTCGAGGCCGCAGGGACGGCGTTCTACGAGTCGGTGCTGGACTTCGACGACCGGCCGGATCTCCCGCGCCCGAACGGCGTGTGGCCGATGGGCTCGGCCGAGGCCGCCGAGATGGCCAAGCTCGCCGAGACGACCTACCGGGACGTCAACATCGGGCTGGCCAACCAGTTCGCGCGGTTCGCCGACACCCACGGCATCGACGTCCAGGCGGTGATCGAGGCCTGCAACTCCCAGCCGTACAGCCACATCCACTCGCCCGGGATCGCGGTCGGCGGGCACTGCATCCCGGTGTATCCGCGGCTCTACCTGTACAACGACCCGGACGCCACCATCGTCGCCGCGGCTCGTGCCGCCAATGCGGCGATGCCCGAGTACGCGGTCGCGCAGGCTCGCGGAGGCCTACGGCGACCTCACCGGCGCCCGGGTGGCCGTCCTCGGCGCCTCCTATCGGGGCGGGGTCAAGGAGACCGCGTTCTCCGGGGTCTTCCCGGTCGTCGCCGCGCTCCGCTCGGCTGGTGCACTCGTGGCAGTCCACGACCCGATGTTCACCGACGCCGAACTGGCCCAGCTACGGGTGGACCCCGTACCACCTCGGTGAGCCCCTCGACGCGCGCCGTCATCCAGGCCGACCACCTGGAGTACCGCTCGCTGACGCCCGGCGACCTCCCCGGAGCCGTCACGGTCGTGGACGGCCGTCGGATGCTCGAGCCGGCCAGATTGGCCGGGGGTGCGGGTGATCCAGATCGGACAGGGTCAGCGATGAGGGTGGTCAGCGTCGTCGGTGCCCGGCCGCAGTTCGTGAAGCTGGCCCCGATCGCCGAGGCGTTCACCCAGGCTGGCATCGACCACGTGATCGTCCACACCGGGCAGCACTACGACGCCAACATGTCGGACGTCTTCTTCGCTGACCTGGCCATCCCCGCGCCCGACATCAACCTCGAGATCGGCTCGGGCACCCACGGCGCCCAGACCGGGGCCATGCTGGCGGCGCTCGACCCGGTCCTCGCAGCGCAGGCACCGGACTGGGTGCTCGTGTACGGGGACACCAACTCCACCCTGGCCGGCACCTTGAGCGCGGTGAAGATGCACCTGCCGGTTGCCCACCTCGAAGCCGGCCTCCGCTCCTTCAACCGACGCATGCCCGAGGAGCACAACCGGGTCCTCACCGACCATGCCGCCGACCTCCTGCTGGCGCCTACGCAGACCGCGATGGACCATCTGGCGAGGGAGGGCCTGGCTGAACGCTCTGTCCTCGTCGGGGACGTCATGGCCGATGTCTGCTTGAGGGTTGCCGACTGCGGTCGCGTCCCAGACCGTTGCCCTTGCCAGAACTCGGTCTCCAGCCGAACCAGTACCTCGTCGCCACCATCCACCGGGCCGAGAACACCGACGACCCCAGCCGGCTCGCCGAGATCATCCACGCACTCCGCGATCTCCCCCTGCCCGTCGTGCTCATGGCCCACCCTCGACTTCGGGCCCGAGTGGCCGACGCCGGCCTCAGCCTGACCGGCGGAGCGCTGCGGACCGTCGTCCCCCAGCCCTACCCCCAGATGGTCCATCTGGTGGCAAACGCCCGCTCCGTACTCACCGACAGCGGCGGCCTGCAGAAGGAGGCCTACCTGCTCGGCACCCCCTGCACGACGCTGCGCCACGAGACCGAGTGGGTGGAGACGATCACCGGGGGATGGAACACCCTGGAAACGGACGTGACCTCACTCGGCGACGCGGCGTTGAGGCGCCCAAGCGGGCCGCGGACACAGCCCTTCGGAGGGGGGCAGGCTGCAGTGACCGTCGCGGAGATGCTCCATCGATTCCATGCGACCAGTGCAGGACGATCCGAGTCTTTCCTACCCGGTTGACGGACTCTACCCGGGACGAATCGCCGCTCCACCGTTGAGTCGCGCGAGTGATCGAGCGGCCATCACGAGCAGGAACACCAGTGCTGTACCTGAGATGAACAACGTCGTCACGTCCCCCGGTTCAAGGCTCTGCCGAAGGGCCACAGCGGCCAGGACTGCAACGACAATCCCCAGAGGACCCCACCGAACCGGTATTGGGAAGTAGGACTGCGACACTAACAAAGAGCCGACAGACAAGGTGAAGTAGGACACGGCGACCGCTGCTCCCGCGCCCAGCAGCCCGAAACGTGGGACCAGAGCCCACAACAGCACGACATCGAGGGCTGCGGCGACGACAGTGATGACGGGGACCCACCGCGTTCGCTTGGCCAATGTGTACCCGGTGGAGGCGAACAGAGAGGCGCCGAGAAGTGCTGAGCCCATAGCCAACATGGGTAGGGCTTCCGCACCTGCCTCGTAGCCTGGGCCTGCGACGATGCTGATCAGCCAGGGCGCACACGCGCCCACCGAGTACTGCAGCCATGCCATAGGCGATCAGCGACAGCTCCAGACCGACCCCGGTGGCCAGTGATGCCTTTCGCGAGTCAGCCTCAAACTCCTGGGTGATCCTCGGAACCCAAGCCTGGCCCAATGCGGTCAGCAGAATGGTGAAGGGAGCCACAAGCATGCCCGCGACCGCATAGGCCCCAAGATCCGCTTCCGACATGAACCTGCCGACCGCGACTCGGTCCATCCCGGTGAATACCCAGAAGGCGACAGAGGCCGGGACGAACGGGAGCCCGAAGAGGAGCGGGGCACGGATCAGCCGCCTCGAAAGGCTACCCTGGAGAGCAGGCATCACAAGTGGGGCACGGATGAACACCCCGAGAGACTCACCAGCGACGGATCCCATCAGGACGCCTGCGACCCCGAGATCCAGGCCGACCGCCAGCCACAGTCCGATCACCAATGACAACCCGGCGATCGCGGTTGATGTGACGGCGAACGGCCAAGGTCGGAACTCATTTCGCATGACCTGAGCAAGCATGCGGGACAACTGAGCCGGCACCAGGATCACGAAGGCGATCTGCAGCTCGACTGTGATGGAGGTGCTGGGGGAAACCCAACCGGAGATCATCGGTGCCGCGGCACATGCCAGAGCGACTACCGGGATCGACCACGCAGTCAGGAACAGGATCCATGTGACGGTGAAGCTGCGGCGCTCGTGACCATCTCCGGCACTGAACCAGAATCTGGACAGCGCAAGATCGCCTCCGATCAGCAGCAGCCCGGAGATCGACGTCGAGACCGCGAGTGAAAGGGCGAGGAGGCTGTACTCGTCAGGACCCAAGTACCTCGTGAACACGGGAACGGCCAAGAATTGCAGGATGGCGGCGCCCGCGAGCCCAGCCATGTAGGTCGAAGCCTCCCCGACAACACGCCGGGCAGTGCCCATCTCCGCCCGCCTACTTCCAGCCATGACGGGAATCGGCGAATAGGCCGACCCGGCGCGCCTCGATGGCCTCCAGGTCCACTGCGGCTCTGGCTGCCGCACCGACCCTGAGGCCGCGAACGGAGAGCACCCAGTCGCGAAACTCTCCGGACGTCGAGGGACGGAGGTCGAACAGGCCGGGATCGGCGACGCCAGAGAGGTTTGTGTCCAGATACGGAAGCGCCGTGGGCACCCCTGCATTGATGTAGTCCCGAACCTTGAGCGGCGCTCCCTCGGTCAGGCCAGCCCTGTCCATGGCCAGCGATCCCATTGCCACGTCGAAGCTGGCGAGGTGTTCCTGGTACTGCGCGGCGTCCCGGCTGGTGATGACTCCCACCCGAGAGCCGTCGACCATCCGGTCTATGGCCTTGGCAAGCGAGTCTGGGCATACCACGACGAACTCCAGGTCACGGCACATCTCTGACAACTCGGCGTAGCGGTCGAGTCCGTGCCAAGCGGCGGCGGTGCCGACCGCCATTCCGACTCGTGGACGAGCGTTCACAGGTGCGGGGAACGGCTCTCGGAGGGTGATCCCATTGCCGATGACCTCCCTGAGTGGCAGGTGCCGGTACTCCCGGAGGTCCGACAGCTGCCTGGTCACGAACGCAGCACCCCTGGACCGTCCCACCAAGACATGGGCCGTGGGCGAACCGAGGCCGACACGGACGAGGTCACGACGGGATTCCGCCATGAACACCCCCGAATGCACCTCGAGTGTCAGGGGGACTGTCTTGCGCGAGAGCCACCCACCCGGGGGTGGGTAGGAAGAGCCGTGCGTGCACGTGGTCGAGGTCGCTGCGGTGCCTGAGATCGCGAGCCACCCGGGCATCGCCGATGAGGTGCTCGACGAGGGGTGTCCTGACGCCTCGCGAAGGAGCACCCAGGACCTCCACCTCATGGCCCAGCTTCCGCCATGCCTCGACGGAGGCGCTCACTCGACGCGCGATCCCGGCATGCGCCAGCAGCGTCGGCGGCACGTAGTAGCCGATCCTCATGCCTGGCCCGCATTCGCTGAGCGCAGCCAGGTACCGGTCAGCCACCTGGGGCCAGCCGAATCTCCCCAAGCCGGTGGACGTCTTGGACGGAAGCGTGGACAGTTCGATGGTCGCCCTCGTCAGTCCCTGCAGCTCTCCAACGGGCACGATCCGCACCTGAGCGCCGATATCACGGGTCTCGGCAGCCCCCCCGACGTCGTATGTCGCAATCCGAGCACCCGCGCCAGCCGCCTCGAGCAGGGTAGTCTGCAGACCCTTCGGCGGCGCGCGACGGGTTGACGTAGATGGATCCCGAGAGGTGGCTGCGCAACAACGTCCGGGGCGACCTGACCCAAGACCTTCACTCGGCCTTCCAAGCCCAGCAACACGATCCGCTCTCTGAGCCGGGACTCATCCGGGACCTGAGCCGGCGATGACCCCGTCGAACTGAGGGGGGCAGGCCGAGAGGACCTCAAGGAACTCAGCCCAGCCCTTCTCCGGCACCAGCCTTCCCACGAACACAAGCCGCGCCCGATCCGCAGCGCGGTCACCGCCCTGCCACCAGTCGACGTCGATCCCGTTGCCCACAACGGTCGCTGGCCGCCCGGACAGATGCGCGACGAAGTCGGCACTCCTGGAGGACACGGCCGAGAAGGCAATCAGCCTGCCGGAGTGCCCACCTCCCCGCGGATGCGTCCACCGCTCGAGAGGCGAGCCGGACGGCGGGGACCCCGTCTCGACCGGACCGCCGCCGTGCTCGGTAAGGACTGTCGGGAGCCCGATATCGCGCGCAACGCTCAGTCCGAGCCACGTCGCCGGGAAGAACCTCGTATGGACCGACACGTGAGTGACCCCGTTGGCCACAAGAGCCTGACGCAGGACACCTCGCGCACCGCGAACCTGGCCACGCAAGGACCCCTCCCGTCTCCCAGCGCCGACCCAGGCCGACGACTTGGATGCCATCCTGCTCACGGCGACCCGGCGGCTCCAGGTTGAAGACCCAGGACTCAACGCCACGGGTGCGCAACTCCGCGACCAGTGAGGCCACGTGCTTCTCGACGCCCCCCACGTGCGGCAAGTAGTTCGCCAGGACCAACGCCAGCCGCACGACCTGACTCCTGTTCTCCCGGCCGGCTGCACCAAGGCCGGGCGGTCTCCTCGCGAGCATCACGGGTTTCGTGGTGGCCGCCGGAGATCGACAGGGGAGAGGATACCCGGCTCCTCGCTCCCCACGTCGGTGTCGGGCCCACTCCCACCGACAGAACACGCCGTGGACATCGCATATGAGACTGCCCCACCCGCGGCAGGCCCTCCCCGCTGGACCCCGATCCGGGCATTAGGGTGATCGCGGGAGGTTCACATGCAGACCGGCGAAATCGTCCTGATCACTGGCGGGACAGGCTCATTCGGCTCCACGGTGACACGGCAGCTGCTCTCCGGCGACGTGGCCGAGGTTCGCATCCTGTCCAGGGATGAGGCAAAGCAGGACGACCTGCGCCGCTGGCTGTCCGACTCGCGTGCCCGCTTCTACGTCGGAGACGTGCGTGATCTCAATTCGGTCATGGAGGCCATGCGCGGCGTCGATCGCGTCTTCCACGCGGCAGCCTTGAAGCAGGTCCCCTCGTGCGAGTTCTTCCCGCAGCAGGCCGTGGCCACCAACGTGCTCGGCAGCGACAACGTCATTCGAGCGGCGCACGAGTGCGCCGTCAAGTCAGTCGTCTGCCTCAGCACGGACAAGGCCGTCTACCCCATCAACGCAATGGGCATGAGCAAGGCTCTGATGGAGAAGGTGGCCCAGGCCTTCGCCCGGAACCACCCCGAGTCGCCCACGACAGTGTCGATCACGAGATACGGGAACGTGATGTACTCGCGGGGTTCGGTGATCCCCCTGTTCGTCGAGCAGTTGCGCTCGGGTCGGGAGGTGACCATCACGGACCCGCACATGACCCGGTTCCTCATGTCCCTGGCCGAATCGGTCGAGTTGGTCGACTACGCCTTCCGCAACGCCCAGCACGGGGACCTGTTCGTGCGCAAGGCGCCGGCGAGCACGATCGCCGATCTGGCGCAGGCCGTCGCCCAGGTTCTGGGCGTCAATGCGAAGGTGACCGTGATCGGCACGCGCCACGGCGAGAAGCTGTACGAGTCTCTTCTGAGCCGCGAGGAGATGGCCAAGGCCGAGGACTGTGGTGACTACTACCGGGTCCCTCTGGACGCTCGTTCGCTCGATTACGGGATGTACTTCGAGCACGGGGACGCGCACATCGCACAGGTCGACGAGTACACCAGTCACAACACGACACGGCTGGACGTGGAAGGAGTTGCCGAGCTGCTGCTGTCCCTTCCGGAGTTCGCCAAGGTGGCTGGCGGTCGAGCATGAGGGCGTTGGTGCTCGGGGGATCAGGGATGCTGGGCCACCAGTTGGCGGCCGCATTCTCGGCCTCTCACGAGACATGGGTGGCGACGCGGCGACCTGAGCCGCGGCTTGCCGGACTTCGGTGTAGCCGAGTCCCGGATGATGTCAGGTGTTGAGGTTGGTGGACCCGACGTCCGCTCCGTGGTGACCGAGCTGGTGCGACATGTGAGACCTGACATCGTTCTCAACGCCGTGGGCGCACTCAAGCCGGTCGGGGGCACGCTGGACCCGGTCGCGGCCGTACGGCTCAACTCGCTTCTTCCCCGTGAGCTCGCTGCGGCCTGCACCGAGGCCGGCGCACGGCTGCTGACGGTGAGCACCGACTGCGTCTTCTCAGGTGCGACCGGCGGGTACACGGAGGATTCGATCCCCGACGCGAGCGACATCTACGGTCGCTCCAAGCTGCTCGGCGAGGTCCCCGAGCCACACCTCACGATCCGAACATCCATCATCGGCCGCGAGCTCTCGGGGTCTCGGGGCCTCGTGGAGTGGTTCCTCGGGAACCGTGGTGGTCAGGTGGATGGCTACCCAGGAGCTGTGTTCTCCGGGCTGCCCACCGTCCACCTGGCGGGGCTGATGCTCCAGGTGGCCGAACGCTGGGTCGACCTTGCTGGCGTCTACCACGTCTCCGCCGGTCCGATCGACAAGCTCACCCTGCTGCAGACCATTCGGGACGCCTTCGCCGCCGACGTCGAGATCCGCCCCAACAACGCCTTCACCATCGACCGCAGCCTGCGCTCGGAGCGGTTCACCGAGGCCACCGGCTACCGTGCACCGCCTTGGCCCGACCTGATCGCGGTGATGGCGGCGGATGCAGCGACACACGACTACGACCGGCTGCGCGCGTCCACCGTCGAACAGGGGTCCCCATCGTGAAGGTGATGACCGTCGTCGGAACCCGACCCGAGATCATCCGGCTCAGCGCGCTCATGAAGCGCTTGGACGGCATGGCGGGAATCGACCATGTGCTTGTGCACACTGGCCAGAACTGGGACCACCGACTCAACGGCATCTTCTTCGAGGAGCTGGGTCTCCGCGCCCCGGATCACGTCCTCGAGGTCGATGTCAGCTCGTTGGGGGCCACTCTCGGGGATACTCTGCGCAAGACCGAGGAGGTGCTTCGAGCCGAGTCCCCCGACGCGTTCTTGGTGCTCGGTGACACCAACAGCGCGATCTCCCTGCTCATGGCCAAGAGGATGGAGATCCCGACGTACCACATGGAGGCGGGGAACCGCTGCTTCGACGCCAACGTCCCCGAGGAGACCAACCGCAGGCTGGTGGATCACATCGCGGACTTCAACCTGGCGTACACCGAGCACGCCCGCCGCAACCTGATCCGAGAGGGTCTGCCCGCTCGGCGGATCTTCGTGACGGGTTCACCCATGGCCGAAGTGCTCAGCATGTACGCAGGCGACATAGCCGGATCCACCATCCATCAGGATCTCGGACTGGAGCCCGGGGAGTACTTCGTCGTCAGTGCCCATCGCCAGGAGAACGTCGACAACCCCGTGCGGCTGTCCGCCCTGCTCGACTGCCTCAACGCAGTTGCCGACCGCTGGGGAGATGCCCGTCCTGGTTTCGACGCATCCACGCACCCGGGCCCGTCTGGCCAGCCTCCGAAGGACCCGAGCTGCACGCCCAGATCAGGTTCCACCAGCCGTTCGGGTTCCTCGACTACGTGAGGCTGCAGCAGGACGCGCGTTGCGTCCTGTCCGATTCCGGCACGGTCTCCGAGGAGTCCAGCATCCTGGGGTTCCCTGCCATCACCCTCCGCAGTTCGATCGAGCGCCCGGAGGCGCTGGACACCGGGTCCATCACCATGACAGACCTCGACGCCCAACTGGTGCTCAACGGCATCGAGTTCGTGACCGCCCGTCCGGTGGCCCCAGCGCCACCCGTGGACTACGAGGTCACCAACACGAGCGAGCGCGTGGCCAACGTGATCCTGTCGACAGCCCCGCAGCACAGGTTCTGGAGTGGACTCCGATGATCAGTGGAGGGCGGACGCCCCCTCGTGAGCGTGATCACCCCGGCGTACATGGCCGAGGAGTTCATCGCCGAAACCATGCGGTCCGTGTGGGCCCAGGACTACCGCCCCATGGAGCACATCGTCGTCGACGACTGCTCCCCCGACCGCACGGGTGAGGTCGCCCGCTCACGGGTGAACGAGCTCCACGGCCCCGACTACTCTGTCCGCGTCCTGCGGATGGAACGCAACGGGGGGACGGCCGCTGCCCTCACGCGGGGAATCGAGGACGCCCGAGGGGAGCTCATATCGTGGCTCAGTGCCGATGACCTCTTCGTGTCGCCTCACAAGACCGCCAGGCAGGTGGCGGCGATGTCCGACCCGCACCTCTCCGGGGTCTTCGACTGGGCGTCGATGCAGGGACCAAGCACACGGGACTCACGCATTGTTCGATCAGGCTGGCCGCGCTTGCTCCGCCTGGATCGCGGCCTGCGCCAACTCGATCCACCACAGACGCTCGTGGGGCTGCTGTTCGCCAATCCCATCAATGGGACGAGCATCCTCCTGCGCCGTGAGGTGCTCGATGAAGTGGGCCCCTTCGATCCCGTCCTGGGAACGTTCGACCAGGATGCGGACCTGTGGTTGCGGATGCAGGCGCTGGGCCTGCGTTTCGCGGGAATGGACGAGCCGGGGACGCTGTATCGGATCCATCCGGGCCAGAACTCCAACAACACCGCCCGCATGGAGCACGGGACCTCCATGTCCCGAATCCGAGCGCTCCTGGCCCTGCGGGATGCCGGCCGGCTCGAGGAGACCCTGGAAAGCGCACGCACAACGCTGGCGCTGGGCGCCTCCTCTGGGCTGCATCGGAACCGACCAGCGGTGTTCGCGGCACTCGCGGAGATGGCCCCGAGCGACTCCCGTGGATCAGTTCACGTGACACTCAGGGCGATTCGCCGGGACCTCCTGCGGGCTCGGCCCGTCAGCGTCGCGGAGGCCCCGGCGCGGATCGAGCAGGCCAGGGCGCTCATGGACTCCGGCGTCTACACCCGCTTCCGAGACCGCCTCTCGGATCGGGGCTGACTGAGAGCGTCTGACTTGTGCCAGCAGGCAGGTAGCATCTGCCTGTGATCGCAGTGGTCGATGTCGGGCTGGGAAATGTGGCATCGGTTCGCAACATGGCACACAGGCTCGGGTTCGAAGTCGAATTGCGGG
>CAVQQP010000008.1:0-8746 GCA_963714995.1 uncultured Actinomycetes bacterium
TCAGATCACTTGACGATGACCTCGCCACTGGGCGAGTCTTTTGCTGCCGGTGTGCGCCAGGGTCGCCGCGCCGAACTGGGCCGTAGATGAACTTCTTGGCCGCGTACCCGAGGAGTGCAGCGGCGCGAGAGCGCCGCCATGGCCGGTCGTCAGGTTCAAGCCGTCGCTTCCCCCAAGGCGAGCCGATGGACCTCCAGACGATCCACCAGTCATCGGGCACGACATGCCCCAAGTACGGTTGCCGTTCAGCCGGTCTTCGCCGACGGGTTCGGAGCAGTACGTCAGGTCAGTGCCGTGTAGGGCGACCCCGCGGGTAGCCGAAGGCACTCATAACGTGACCCTTCGCTGGCGAGACGTGATGGGGGACGTACCGCCGACAACTTTGTCGAGGTCCGTACCCCCGCCTGTCCCCTTCCCGACGACCGCTATAGCGAAGTCGTGAAGGGTCGCCTCGGTATTGAAAGTCGTCTGACCTGTGAATCCGGCATGAGCCACGAGGGAGCCAGCCGTCCAGCACCCGTATGCCGAGTCGAGGCAGGTGTACGTCGGCTTCTCGTCGAAATCAGGGATGAACATCCAGTTGCTGGCAAAGCGCTGTGTCTCCTGGTCGAACACGCAATGACCAGCAGTCAGGACCAAGGAGGCTGTCTGGGCACCGCTGTCATCCACTACGGCCCCTGAGCAGATCCATCCATCGGTCTCGGTGAACTGGAAGTAGACCTTGCCCGTCCTCTCGCTCACCTCGACGTCGTTCAGGGTCCAGGATGCCCCGGTGACCGCCGTGGTCGTCGTCCCACCCCCCGGCTTGCTCGGCCTGGCCTTTGGAGTCGGCGCCAGGGTGAACGATCCGTCCTGCTGGCGGACGAAGTCGCGGGGCTTGGCGGCCTTCATCCGCTCGGGGGTCCAGTAGGCCACGATCCGGTCGTGCTCGGACTTCGCGTGATCGGCCTTGGCCGGGGCTGCGGGCGAAGCCAGGGCGGCTGGGGCGAGTGCGGCCGTCAGGGCGGCGGCGAGGACCAGGGCGAGCGGGTGCGAGCGGGACATGTCGGACCTTCCGGGCTCAAGGTGCGAGCAGGCTATCGGCGCCCGGCCGCGGTGTCACGGGGTGTGACCCGACAGTGCCAAGGCGTCACCCGGCCGGGTGAATCCCACCCGTCGGATTAGGCCATCTGGGTGACAGGGGAGGGCTGAGCCTCCTGGACCCGGTGGCGTTTCCTCAGCTGTAGACGTGCGGGGCCAGGGTCCCGATCTCGCGCAGGTTGCGGTACTTCTCGGCGTAGTCCAGGCCGTACCCGACGACGAACTCGTTGGGGATGTCGAAGCCGATGTACTTGGGCTCCAGCTCGACCTTCACGGCCTCGGGCTTGCGCAGCATCGTCAGGACCTCGACCGAGGCAGCGCCCCGCGCGGTCAGGTTGCGCATCAGCCACGACAGGGTCAGCCCGGAGTCGATGATGTCCTCGACGATCAGCACGTGCCGGCCGGTGATGTCGGTGTCGAGGTCCTTGAGGATCCGCACGACGCCCGAGGACTTCGTCGACGATCCGTAGGAGGAGACGGCCATCCAGTCCATCTGCAGGTGGATGCTCATCGCGCGCGCGAGGTCGGCCATGACCATGACGGCGCCCTTGAGCACTCCGACCAGCAGGACGTCGCGGCCGTCGTAGTCGAGGTCGACCTGGGCGGCCATCTCGCGCAGGCGGGCCTGCAGCGTCTCCTCGTCGATGAGGACCTTCTCGAGATCGGTACCAATGTCAGCGGCGTCCACGGGGGTCAGACTCTCACAACGACGGCTCCGACCTCCCTTCGGGCACGTCGGTCGCCGGGCAGGGCCACCTCGGCGCGTGCGGAGGTCCGGGGATCGAGCAGCGCGGCCACCGCGCGGATGTGACCGGCCGTCAGCGAGCCGCTCGGGCACCCGGCCTCGAGCAGGAAGCGGCGGACCACGCGGTGCACGATGGCCGGAGGCAGCGGCACCCCGTCGACGCTGAGCGCAGCGATCGGCAGCGCGATCGGTCCGGGACCGTCGGCGGGCGGGGTCGCGTCCGGCGCGCTCAGGTCGCCGGCACTCCCGAGCGAGCCGCCCCCGTTCCCGATCGGGCCGGCCGACGGGGACCGACCGATGATCCATGCAGGTTCTTGCTCCTCTAGCGTCAACAACCTTCCTGGATCATCGGCCCGCGACGGGGCCGGCACCGCAGACGGCGTGGCGGGGGGCCCGGCCGAGTGCCCCGGGACCTCCGACGCGGTGACCTCGGCGGGGGGCCGGCTCCCCGCGCGGTCTCGCACCTGGGACCACACCTGGTCGGCCCAGGCGTCCAGGGCATCGGCGTCCTCCCGGGCGAGGGTTGCCGTACGGGCAAGAGCCTCGACGATGCCGGGGCCGAGCACGGCCTCCAGCACCGGCAGCACCTCACGGCGCACCCGCACCCGGGCGTACGCCGCATCGGTGTTGTGCGGATCCGTCCAAGGTTCGAGCCGGGGATCCTCGGATGCAGCCTCCGAGGCGGCAGCGACCACCACCTCGCGGGGCAGGTCGAGCAGGGGTCGTCGGTAGCGCCCCGTACGCGTGGCCATGCCCGCCAGCGACCGGGTTCCCGATCCGCGGGCGAGGCCCAGCAGGACCGTCTCCGCCTGATCCTCACGGGTGTGTCCCAGGAGGATGGCGGCCGCGGGTGGCGACTTGGGCGACCCCCCGACCGTGCCCACCACCGGGCGATCCGGCGACGACTCCGCCGGGCCCGCCGGGGACGACATCGCGCCCCCCGCCGCCACCCCCGCGGCAGTGTCCAGGGCCGCGTACCGCACGGCACGCGCTGCGGCCTCGAGCCCGCCGGAGCCCGACCCCCGGGGGACCTCGACCGCGATCACCCGGGCCTCGGCGCACCCGAGGATCCGGGCCTGCCCGGCCGCCCTGGCTGCCACCTCCCCGGACCCCGCCTGGAGCTGGTGGTCGATCACCACCGCCTCGCACAGGAACCCCATCTCGGCGCCCACGGCGACAGTCGCCGCGGTCAGCGCAAGCGAGTCGGCACCCCCGCTGAGCGCCACGAGCACACGCTCACCGGGCTCGAGGTCGCCGAGGCATGCTCGCACCGCCGCGCGCACCGCGGCCCGCGGGGGCCGCTGGACGGCCATCAGCCCAGCACGCGGCGCACCCACGCCGCGGGGTCCTCGATCTCGGCCGCCGAGGGCAGGTTCGCCGGCGCCTCCCAGACCTGCGCGAACCCCTGGTCGCCGGCCGTCGCGACGACCGCGCGCACGAAGTCCGCACCGCTGGTGTACTGGCGCAGCTTCGTCTCCAGACCCATCATCCGCCTCGCGAACCCGTCGACCGTCCCCGCCTGCGAGCGTCGGGCCGCGAAGCGCTCCCGGATCAGGGCCACCGTGGGCACATGATCAGGACCGACCTCGTCCATGACGTAGTCGGCGTGGCCCTCGAGCAGGGACATCAGACCGGTGAGCCGGTCGAAGATCTCCCGTTGGGCCGGGGTCTGGACCGCCTCCATCAGGCTCGGGCCCGGTCGCCCGCGCGCCGCACCGACCACCGACTGCGCGACCGCGCCGAGGCGGGCCATGAACTCCGCCACCGACAGGTCGCTGATGGCGACGAAGGACTGCACCTCGCTCAGGAAGTGGTCCTGCAGCCACGGAACCCCGCCGAACTGCGCCCGGTGCGTCTCCTCGTGCAGGCAGACCCAGTAGCGGAAGTCCCGGGGGACGAGCTCCAGCTCACGCTCGACGAGCGCGATGTTCGGCGCGACGAGCAGAAGCCTGCCGGGCTTGCCGGGCGCGGTGAACGCCTCGTACTGCCCCAGGACCTTGCCCGAGAGCCAGGCCATGGCCCCCCCGAGCTGCGCAGCGGTGAGCCGGGAGCCCACTGCCTCGATCCCGGGGTTCGCCTCCCGCTCGGCGCGCGCGGACACGAAGGGGTCCAGGGCCACACCGAGCCCGGCGATGTTCGACTGGATCCACTCGCCGCGGTCGACCACCACCGCCGGCGCGTGCTCCGGGTCGGCGTCGAGGCCGGTGAGGGCACGGACCGGCTCACGCGCCAACTGGGCGAGTTCACGCAGTTCGGCGACCGTGCTGTGCGCCTCGGTCGGGGTGGTCGTCGGGCCCTTGGGCATGAACCGCAGCCCGATCCGCTCGGCCAGGGTCCAGTCCACGAGGTTCGCCACATGGGAAGCATAGGCGCGCCCGCCGACACGGGTCCGGCCGCCGCTGGGGGCCAAGTGGCAGGCCGGCCGACCGGTCGATCGCCCGGCCAAGATCGCGACTTGATCCGGATCTCGGGCGCCTTTCCCGGTTTGGTCCAAGTCTCGGTCGCCCGCTCGGCCCCGAACTTGGATCAGATCGGGATTGGAGCGGGGGCAGCTGGACGAGGCCTCTCAGGATCAGCCGCAGGCGACGAGGGCGCGATCGCCCGTCACGGGGCCGCCGCACAGTCGCACGCGACCAGGGCCGCGGCCGCCCGGTCCAGCGCCGCACGCGCGGCCAGGGCGCCACCGGGGGCCGACTCATCCACGAATCCGAAGGCGAGCAGGCGTCCATCCGGTCGGCTGGCATACCCGGCCAGGGCGCTCACCCCGGTCAGCGTGCCGGTCTTGGCGCGCACCACGCCGCGTGCGGGGCGCTGGTCGCTGGTCCGGAAGCGGGCGGCCAGTGAGCCCGTCGCGCCGGCAACCGGAAGCCCGGAGTGGATCGACCCGTACCCGGTGGAGGTCGCCGCCAGCAGGTCGGTCAGGGTGGACGGAGCCAGTCGGTTGCCCCGCGACAGCCCGGAGGCGTCGGCGAACCTGGCACCGGAATCAGCGACGCCCAGCTCGTCGAGCACCTGAGCGGCGCGGTCAGCGACACCGGTGAAGCTGGCGGGCTCGCCACTGGCCGCGGCCGCCAGTCGACCCAGGATCTCGGCGTAGTCGTTGTCCGAGGTGGCCAGCATGCGCTCGACCAGCACGCCGACCGTGGGGGACTCGACGTACGCGAGCGTCGAGGCCTCCTCCGGTGTCGTCAGCTCCTTGAGCGCACCCCGGACGGTCACCCCCGCATCCGCCAGCTGCGCTGCGAACTCCCGCCCGGCCTCGGCTGCGGGGTCGGCGACGCGGCCGACACCCTTGGGCGTCCGGCGGCCCTGATCCACCACCAGCGCGCTCACGGGCGCGACGACGCCGGCCGCCGGGAAGGACCTCGCCCAGCTGGGGTGCATGGCCGGACCTGTGAACAGCGAGGCGTCGAACCTCACCCTCACGGCGGTGATCCCCCGCAGCACCAGGGCCCGGGCGGTCGACGCGGCCAGCTCCTGGAGGGACGCCGGCGTCAGGCTCGTCCCGGCCCCGCCGACCTTCGCCCCGGTGGAGCGCAGGCTGGGGTCCCCGGCGCCGATGATCACCACGCGCGGGGTGGTCGCCTCCGGATCGATGACGGCCACGCGGGTGCGCAGCCTGGTGTCCGGGCCGAGGGCATCGAGCACCGAGGCGGCCGTGACGAGCTTCATGGTCGATGCGGGGACTGTCGGGTCGTCGGCGGAGGCGTAGAGAACCTCACCGGTCGCGACGTCGATGACGTGCGCGGGACTGCGACCCGGGCCGAGCGCTCCCCCGGTCAGCAGCGGGGCGAGCGCGGCCTCGACAGCGTCGGGATCGAGTGGGGCACCGGTGGCAGGCGGACTCGGGGACGGCGCGGGCGCGGGGTCGGCACCGGGGCAGGGGCGGACGGCGCAGGCGCGCAGGGCGCGGACGGCGCAGGCGCGGAGGGCGCCGACGAGGACTCCCCGGGTGTCGACGGTCCCGGTGAGGTCGGCTCCGACGTCGATCCGAGAGTGAGCGGCTTCAGCACCGGGGCGGCCACAGGCGTGCGCGGATCGGACGCCACCCCCGGCCCCACGGCCGCTCGCACCTGCCCCACGGCGCCCAGGCCAGCCAGCAGGGCCGACACCGCCACGAGGACGGGGAGCCGGAGCCATGCGCGCTGCACGATCCGACCCTACGTGCCGCGTGGGGCGGGACGGCCCGTACTGGTAGTCGATTCCGACGTCCTGATCGACCGAATTGACTACCACCACCGCCGCGGACCCCGCACGGCACCCCAGTCCCAGCGCTGTGCTGACGATTCCGACCGTCTCATCGTCGGAATCGTCAGCACAGGGCGAACCCACACCCAGCGGCGCTACCCCGCGGGGTTCAGCGTGAGGGTGTCCTCGGCGGCCGCCTCCACCGCCGCCTGCGTGAACGGCCAGGGCAGCGTCTGGCCCGCCGCCCAGAGCTCGAGTTGGTCGTCGTAGTGCTTATGGAAGGCGTGGCCGCTGGCGCCCGTGAGGTGGACCCACGTCGAGGCGTCGAGGTCGGCGAAGTCCACGACCGACCGGAAGCTGGGGATCCAGTCGACCTGGTAAGCAGGCTGGACGGTCGGGAAGTCCGCGCACTCCGGCTCGTCGGAGTTGTCCTCGTCGCAGGTGACTGAGGCGTCCCAGCCGAGCGCGTTGACGATCCCGCTGCCACCAGGCAGCTCGACGGGTCCCCGGTTGAAGATCCCCTCGATTGGCGCGATGCCGGACAGGCCAAGTGGGTTGTGGACCACGGTGAGCGTGTGCATCCGGCCCCACGACCAATCCGCGGTGTCCGCCCCGAACCGGTCGTTGAGCTCGCTTGCCGCCGCGGTCAGGGCCGCTGCAACCGTGGCGTCTCGTGCCTCGCGATCCGGAGTGGTCACGTCGTCCCACCAGGGGTCATCGGGGCGGTCCCACAGGCCGCCCGTGACGTACCACCAGCGATCGCTGCCATTGGAGCGCGCGTCCTCGCCGAGTTCGTCGTTGTAGAGCGGCTCCTGCAGGTTGCGCCAGAAAGCGTTGAAGTAGGCACTGGCGGCCGAGTCGGCGTCGTCATAGAAGTCCCAGCCCTCGAACAGTGCGAGGGCCTTCGCGGTCTGCTCGTCGAGCCCGGAAGCGGATGACTGAATGCGCGGGACCAGCAGCGCGGCGTTCGCGTTGTAGGTGTCGAGCTGGATGGCCGACATGCCCTCGGGATCGATCTGTGCCTTGCCCCGGGTGGCCTGCTCAAGCAGGTCGGTGATCCGCTGCGCGCGGTAGCCGTAGTCCCAGTCCTCGGTGATCAAGTACGGGTACTGCTCGCCGACGGCGGCGTTGTTGGCCGTGACGACCAGACCGGTGTCGGGGTTGAGCATGGTAGGCAGGGCGTCGAACTCGATGAAGCCGTCCCAGCCGTACGAGGAGTCCCAGCCGGGCACCGGGTACTTGCCCGAGTAGCCGGTGCGGATCGGGATCTGGCCCGGCGTCTGGTACCCGATGTTCCCCTGGGAGTCGGCGTAAGCGAGGTTCTGCGCCGGGACGGCCCAGTTCGCCGCCGCCGCGCGGAAGTCGTCCCAGCCGGTCATCCGGGCCAACTGGATGACTGCCTCCACGGTCCGGCCCGGCTGAAGCGCGGTCCAGCGATAGGCAACCCCGAACCCGTCGGCCCGCTCGGGGGCATCGGCCGGGGCGGGGGCATCGGCGCCGATCTCCTGCTCGGTCTCCCCGACGTCGCTCATCAGCGGGCCGTGCTCGGTAAGGCGGATCGTGATGGGGACATCCTCCTTGCCGGCTACCTTGATCACGTCCTCGATGACGGTGAAGGGACGGACCTCCCCGTCGACGACGTAGCCGGAGTCGGTGACCTTCTCCAGGACCAGGTCTGTGACGTCTGGGCCCAAGTTGGTGACGGCCCATCCGGCGCGCTGGTTGTGCCCGGAGAGCACCGCAGGGATGCCGGGGAAGCTCATGCCGGAGACGTCGTAGCCGCAGGCGCCGGACATGCTGCGGCAGTGCAGCCCGATCTGGAACCAGAGCGAGGGGATGGCCGCACCGAGGTGCGGGTCGTTGGCCAGCAGCGCGTTGCCCGTTGTGGACTCGCGGGGTGCCACCGCCCAGGAGTTGGATCCCAGGCCATCGCCGACTGGGCCGATCAAGGCGGCCAGCTTCGCCTCGACGCGGGCCAGCTCATCCAGCGCGGGATCCACCGCATCGAGGGCTTTGGCCGTCGCCCGGGCGAGCGGCGACATCCCGGACTGGGCTGCTGACCCGACGCCCAGGCCGAGCAGCGCCTCCTCGGCCATCTCGATCCGGTCTAGCGCGCCTGGAGCCGGGCAGCCGGTCCCCGTGCATCCGGGGTCATCCGCGGGGGACTCGGCCTCGAAGTCGAACTCGCCGTCGACGACGGTGCCCTGCGGCACGATCACCGGGTGCTCATCGAACGGGAAGTCGGGGTACAGCTGGCTGGCACGCACCCCGCCCACCGCATTGGCGTACCGCACACGGTCGATCTCGTCCTGGGCGTTGCCCCGTAGGTCCCATGCGACCGCCTTGCCCCAGGCCAGCGTGTCCACGGGCGACCAGGGCTCGATCGAGGCGCTCACACCGGTGAGGCGGATCATCATGTACTCGAGACTGAGTTCGGTTGGGGAGCGATCCGCGATGTACGCGTTCACCCCGTCTGCGTAGGCCTGCAGCACCTTCTTGCTCTCCTCGCTGGCCAGCTCCCACTCCTGCTCGGCGACCCGGCGCCAGCCCATCGTGCGCAGGTACTTGTCGGTGTCAAGCCCACTTTCGCCCACGAGCTCCGAGAGCCGCCCGGCGGTGATGTGCCGATTGAAGTCCATCTGCCAGAACCGGTCCTGGGCATGCACGTAGCCCTGCGCGAAGAACAGGTCCTCGGTCGTGTCGGCGTAGATGTTGGGGATGCCGTGGGCGTCG
>CAVQQP010000009.1:0-183010 GCA_963714995.1 uncultured Actinomycetes bacterium
GTCGACGAGGCGTTCCTGCGCCGCATCCCGTACAAGATCCCCGTGGGTGACCCGACCGAGGGGCAGTTCCGCGAGCTGTTCGACCTGGTGGGTGCCGAGCTCGGGGTCGCACTGGCCCCGGGCGCCGTGGACCACGTGATCCGGGTGCACTACCGCCGCGAGAACCGGCCGCTGCGCTTCTGCCATCCCCGGGACCTGATGCTGCAGGTCCTCAACGAGGCGCGGTTCCGCGGGGTTGCACCGGTCCTGACCGAGACCAGCGCGGATCACGCGGTGGACAGCTACTTCTCCGTGATCTGAGGCACGCGGCGCCTGGGCTCACGTCCGGTCCGGGGTGCGTGTGCCTCGTTTTGGTCCACAGGCTCGGCAGGCCGTAGACTTGGCCAGCGTTGCGTCTGCGCGTCCCCGTACGTCCGCCCCCTGGGGCTGCCTGCGGAGCGCGCAGTGCACGACGCGCCGAGACACTCGATCGACCGAACCGCGGCCGCCCGAGCCCCAACCCGACGACAGCAAGGTGTGGATCAGCAGCTTATGGCCAAGAAAGAAGGTGCCATCGAACTCGAGGGCACGATCCGCGAGTCGCTCCCGAACGCCATGTTCCGGGTCGAGCTCGACAACGGCCACAAGGTCCTGGCCCACATCTCGGGCAAGATGCGTCAGCACTACATCCGCATCCTGCCCGACGACCGGGTGGTCGTGGAGCTCTCGCCCTACGACCTGACCCGTGGACGGATCGTCTACCGGTACAAGTGACAGATGCCCTCCGGGTTCCACCGGTGGTGAAGGCTGCGAGGAAAGAGCGATGAAGGTCAAGCCCAGCGTCAAGAAGATCTGCGACAACTGCAAGGTGATCCGCCGTCACGGTCGCGTGATGGTGATCTGCGAGAACCCCCGGCACAAGCAGCGCCAGGGCTGATCGTCGCCGGCCCCGGCCGGTGACCGCGCACAGCAGAACAGCACGACAGGCAGCGCGCCACCTGGCGCGTCCCACCCGGGAGACCGGTGTGGGGGCCACAACAGAAGATGCGTGATCCCGTCATCCCGACTCCGGGCCCCTGCCAGGGCCCTCGGGGACGCCACCCCCGGCTCGGAGGCTGGGGACCCACCACAAAGGGCGGTGGGACCGGTCACGCACCCACACCTCCGGAAGAAGAACAGGAAGAAGGTCCTGCCCGATGGCACGTCTCGTCGGCGTCGACCTCCCGCGCGACAAGCGCGTTGAGGTGGCGCTCACCTATATCTATGGCATTGGCCGTTCCCGTGCCGCTGAGATCCTCGCCGCGACCGGGGTCAACCCCGACACCCGCGTCAAGGACCTCACGGACAACGAGCTGGTCCCCCTGCGCGACTACATCGAGGGCAACCTCAAGGTCGAGGGTGACCTGCGTCGTGAGGTGGCCGCCGACATCCGCCGCAAGGTGGAGATCGGCTGCTACCAGGGCATCCGGCATCGCCGGGGTCTGCCGGTCCGCGGGCAGCGCACGCACACCAACGCTCGTACCCGCAAGGGTCCGCGCAAGACGGTCGCCGGCAAGAAGAAGGCCGGCAAGTAGTAGTCCGACTGGTCCGGGTGGGTACCTGCCCACCGCGGCGACCCGGCCCCCGAGCGGGGCGGGATCGCCGACCAGCGGACCGACGACCTCACGTAAAGGAACGCAATGCCTCCCAAGACTCGTCAGAGCGCGGCCAAGAAGGTCCGTCGCAAGGAGAAGAAGAACGTGGCCCACGGCCACGCGCACATCAAGAGCACGTTCAACAACACGATCGTGTCGATCACCGACCCCTCGGGTGCGGTGATCGCCTGGGCCTCGAGCGGCCAGGTCGGGTTCAAGGGGTCGCGCAAGTCGACCCCGTACGCCGCGCAGATGGTGGCTGAGGCCGCCGCGCGTCGTGCCATGGACCACGGCATGAAGAAGGTCGACGTCTTCGTCAAGGGTCCCGGCTCCGGCCGGGAGACCGCGATCCGGTCGCTGCAGGCGACCGGCCTGGAGGTCGGCTCGATCTCCGACGTCACCCCCATGGCCCACAACGGCTGCCGTCCGCCCAAGCGCCGCCGCGTCTGACCCGAAGGATTCACGATCATGGCTCGATACACAGGGGCAGACTGCAAGCGCTGCCGCCGAGAGAAGACCAAGCTGTTCCTCAAGGGCAGCAAGTGCGATGGGCCCAAGTGCCCCATCGAGCTGCGCCCGTTCCCGCCCGGCCAGCACGGCCGCGGCCGGACCAAGGACAGCGAGTACCTGCTGCAGATGCGTGAGAAGCAGAAGTGCGCGCGCATCTACGGGGTCCTGGAGAAGCAGTTCCGGGGGTACTACGAGGAGGCCCAGCGCAAGCAGGGCAAGACGGGTGAGAACCTGCTCAAGATCCTCGAGACCCGCCTGGACAACGTCGTGTACCGCGGCGGCTTCGCCAAGAGTCGCGACATGGCCCGCCAGCTCGTGGGCCACGGCCACATCATGGTCAACGGCAAGAAGGTCGACATCCCCTCCTACCGGGTGTCCCCGTCGGACATCGTCGAGGTGCGCCCGTCCTCGCGTGAGCTGACCCCGTTCGTGGTCGCCCACGCCGAGGCCGGCGAGCGTCCCGTGCCGGCGTGGCTCGAGGTCTCCCCGAACCAGATGCGCATCCTCGTGCACGCGGTTCCGGAGCGCGGGGCCATCGACACCGCCGTCCAGGAGCAGCTGATCGTCGAGCTCTACTCGAAGTGACCCTCGTCGGGCGGCAGCTCCTGCCGCCGCCCGACCCAGCCTTGCAGCACGTGGCGTCAAATGGTGGTCGCCACGGAAAGGAACGGTAACCCGTGCTTATTGCCCAGCGTCCGACCCTCACCGAGGAGCGCGTCAGCGACCACCGTTCGCGGTTCGTCCTGGAGCCCCTCGAGCCGGGCTTCGGCTACACCCTGGGGAACTCGCTGCGCCGGACGCTCCTGTCGAGCATCCCCGGTGCGGCCGTCACCAGCATCCGGATCGAGGACGTCCTCCACGAGTTCACCACGATCCCGGGTGTCAAGGAGGACGTCACCGAGATCATCCTCAACCTCAAGGAGCTCGTCGTCTCCTCGGAGCATGACGAGCCGGTCGTGATGTACCTGCGCAAGCAGGGCCCCGGTGCGGTCACCGCAGCCGACATCGCCCCGCCCGCCGGGGTCGAGGTCCACAACCCCGACCTGCACCTGGCCACGGTCAACGCGAAGGGCAAGCTCGAGATCGAGCTCGTCGTGGAGCGCGGGCGCGGCTACGTGACCTCGGCGGCGAACAAGCTGCCCGGCCAGGAGATCGGCCGGATCCCGGTCGACTCGATCTACTCGCCGGTGCTCAAGGTGACCTACAAGGTCGAGGCGACCCGTGTGGAGCAGCGCACCGACTTCGACAAGCTGATCCTGGATGTCGAGACCAAGCCCTGCATGACCCCGGCCGACGCCGTTGCCTCTGCGGGCAAGACGCTGGTCGAGCTGTTCGGCCTGGCCCACGAGCTCAACGTCAACGCCGAGGGGATCGACATCGGTCCCTCGCCGGCCGACGAGCTGGTCGCCGAGCAGCTCTCGACGCCGATCGAGTCCCTGGACCTCACCGTGCGCAGCTTCAACTGCCTCAAGCGTGAGGGCATCCACACCGTGGGTGAGCTCATCAGCCGCAGCGAGGCGGACCTGATGGACATCCGCAACTTCGGGAGCAAGTCGATCGAAGAGGTCAAGGACAAGTTGCTCTCCCTGGGCCTCGCGCTCAAGGACAGCCCCGCCGGGTTCGTGCCGGCATACGTCGAGGAAGAGGACGGGGACTTCGCCGAGGACGAGCAGCTCTAGCCAGCCACCGCCCTCGAACGAACCTTTGTAACAGTAGGAGTCAGTTATGCCCACGCCCAGCAAGGGCCCCCGTCTGGCCAGCACCCCCGCCCACGAGCGGCACCTGCTCGCCAACCTGGCCACCGCGCTCTTCGAGCACGGAGCGATCACCACGACCGAGGCGCGCGCCAAGCGCGTCCGGCCGCTGGCCGAGCGGATGATCACGTTCGCGAAGCGCGGTGACCTGCACGCCCGCCGTCAGGTCATGACCGTCATCCGGGACAAGTCCGTCGTGCACGTGCTGTTCACCGAGATCGGGCCGCGCTACGCGACCCGCCCCGGTGGCTACACCCGGATCACCAAGATCGGCCCGCGCAAGGGCGACAACGCCCCCATGGCCGTGATCGAGCTGTGCGAGCCGCTCGCGGAGCGCACGGTCTCCGAGGCCACGGCCGCGACCAAGCGTGCCGCCAAGGAGGCTGCGGCCCCGGCTGCGGCCGCCCCAGCGGTTGCCGAGGTCGTCGAGACCGACGTGGTCGAGACCCCCGCGGTGCAGACCGAGGCGGTCGAGACCGAGGCGGTCGAGGCCGTGGCGGCCGACGCTGCCGAGGTCACCGAGAGCGCCGCGCGCCGACGTCGCTGAGGCAGCCGAGGCTGCTGCTGAGGACGACACCACGGCGTGACCACGCCCGTCATCGAGCCCGCTGGGCGTCCGGAGGAATCCGGCGCCGGCGGGCTCGTCGGCGTCCAGGGCGTCGTGGGTGGGCCAGGCGTCCCGGACCTGCCGGGGGCGCCGGAGATCCGGCTGCGCCTGGAGATCGCCTACGACGGTGCGGACTTCTGCGGGTGGGCGCGACAGCCGGGCCTGCGCTCGGTGCAGGCCGAGCTCGAGTCCGCCCTGCGGGCCGTGCTGCGGATCGAGGCGGACATCCCGGTCAGGGTCGCGGTGGCCGGGCGCACCGACGCCGGGGTGCACGCGGTCGGGCAGGTCTGCCACAGCGATGTCCCCGCGGCGGCCTGGGCGGCCTCGCTCGGGCGCCGGACGCCCGGGGCCTCTCCGGACCCATCCCTCGCGGTCCGCCGGCGCCTCAACGGACTGCTGCCCCCCGACCTGCGTGTGCGGCAGGTCGGTGTGGCCCCGGCAGGGTTCGACGCCCGCTGGTCGGCCTCCTGGCGGCGCTACTCCTACCTGGTCGCCGATGATCCCGCGGGCCAGGACCCACGCACCCGCGGCCACGTGCTCTGGCATCCCCGGGCGCTGGACGTCGAGGCGATGGACGCTGCGGCAGCCCCCTTCGTCGGGGAGCACGACTTCGCGGCCTACTGCCGCGCCCGCGAGGGCGCATCGAGCGTGCGCACCATCCACGACATCGGCTGGCGACGGGTCGGTCGCAGCGCCGGTGCCAGCTCCCCGGTGGAGTTCTCCGTGCGTGCGGACGCCTTCTGCCACTCGATGGTCCGGTCGCTCGTCGGAGCCTTCATCGCCGTGGGCGACGGCCGCTGGCCGCTCGAGCGCCCCGCCGAGCTGCTGGCCGCTGCTGAGCGTGTGCCCGTCATCGAGACTGCGCCCGCCCATCCCCTCACCCTGGTGGAGGTCGGCTATCCACCGGAGTCCGACCTCGCGGCGCAGGCCGAGCGGGCCCGGCGCTGGCGCGGCCGCTGAGGACGACCCCCGGTTTGGCCGATCGGACCCGTGCCCACGACGATGTCCCGATGGGCCACCTCGACATCGCGCGTGTCACCTTCGCGCTGCCCGACGGGCGGGTGCTCCTCGACGAGGTGTCGTTCAGGGTCGCCGAGGGCAAGGTGACCGCCCTGGTCGGGGCCAACGGCTCGGGCAAGTCCACGCTCATGCGGATGATCGCCGGCGACGAGCCGACGCAGTCCGGGGCGATCACGCGGGTCGGCTCCCTGGGGATCATGCGCCAGTTCGTCGGGCACATGGCGACCGGGACGTTGCGCGACCTGCTGCTGGCGGTGGCGCCGCCGTCGCTGGCCGCGGCCGCGGCCGAGCTCGACGCCGCCGAGCTGGCGATGATGGACGCCGATGACGAGTCCACACAGATGCGCTACGCCCACGCCATCGCCGACTGGGGGCAGGCTGGGGGCTACGACCTCGAGGTCGTGTGGGACGTCGTGGCCGTCTCGGCGCTCGGCGTCCCCTTCGCCCAGGCCCAGTACCGGGAGCTGGCCACGCTCTCCGGGGGGGAGCAGAAGCGGATCGTCCTCGAGGCGCTGTTCCGCGGCCCGGACGAGGTCCTGCTGCTCGACGAGCCCGACAACTACCTCGACGTCCCGGGCAAGCTCTGGCTCGAGGAGCGGCTGCGGGAGACGCCCAAGACCGTCCTGCTCATCAGCCACGATCGCGAGCTGCTGGCCAACGCCGCGGACGTGATCGTGACCCTCGAGCTCGGCGGCGCGGGCAACACCGCGTGGACCCATCCGGGCAGCTTCACGACCTACCACGAGGCTCGCGCCGCCCGGTTCGACCGGCTCGACGAGCTGACCCGGCGCTGGGACGAGGAGCACGCCAAGCTCAAGGCCCTGGTGCAGTACTACAAGGTCAAGGCGGCGTACAACGACGGCCTCGCCTCCCGGCTGCAGGCCGCGCGGACCCGCCTGGCGAAGTTCGAGGAGGCCGGCCCACCCGAGGCCCAGCCGATCAAGCAGGCGGTGACGATGCGCCTGCGCGGTGGGCGCACGGGCAAGCGGGCCGTGGTGTGCGAGGGACTCTCGCTGTCCACGCCGGCCGGTGAGCAGCTCGTGGCACCGTTCGACCTCGAGGTGTGGTTCGGCGACCGGGTCGCCGTCCTGGGCGCCAACGGCTCGGGCAAGTCGCACTTCCTGCGGCTGCTCGCCGCCGGCGGCTCGGAGCCCGACCTGGAGCACGAGCCGGTCTCGGACGTGGTGATCGAGCCGGTCATGCACTCCGGGAGGGCGCGGCTGGGCGCCCGCGTGCGACCCGGCTGGTTCGCCCAGACCCACGCCCATCCGGAGTGGGTGGGCCGCACGCTGCTGGAGATCCTGCATCGTGGCGACGAGCATCGCGACGGCCTGGGCCGGGAGGCCGCGGCCCGGGTCCTGGACCGCTACGAGCTGGCCCGTGCCGGCGAGCAGGTGTTCGAGCTGCTCTCCGGCGGTCAGCAGGCGCGGTTCCAGGTGCTGCTGCTCGAGCTGTCGGGTGCCACGATGCTGCTCCTCGACGAGCCGACCGACAACCTCGACATGGCCTCGGCCGAGGCCCTCGAGGAGGGGCTCGCGGCCTTCGCGGGGACCGTCCTGGCGGTCACCCACGACCGCTGGTTCACTCGCGGCTTCGATCGGTTCCTGGTGTTCGGCGCCGACGGCCGGGTCCGCGAGACGGACGCCCCCGTGTGGGACGAGGCCCGCGCCGCCCGCTGACCCACTGGGCTGAGCACGCCGCCCCCGGCGAACGTGGGCCCCCCCGGCGGACCCACGCGGTCCCGGCGGCGCCCCGCCCGACGGCACCCCATGATCCATGCAGGTCCTTGCCTCTCTAGGAGCAACAACCTGCATGGATCACCTGCGGCGGGGCGAGGATCCAGCTGGTGGTGGGGTCAGTCGCTGGGCACCCAGCGGTGCCGGTCCAGGTCCACGCTCGGTCCCTTCGCCCCCGGCAGAACGGTCACCCCTTCGGCGTTCAGGTGCTCGGTGGCGGAGATCTCGTGGCCGGGCGCCAGGTACCCGCCGGCTCGCACCACGCGCCACCAGGGGACCCCGCCGCCGAACCGGGCCAGGGTCGTGCCGACGGCCCGCGGTGCTCGGGAGTCCAGTCGCTCGGCGACGTCGCCGTAGGTGAGCACGCGCCCCGGCGGGATGGTCGCGACCAGGTCGAGCACGCGCTCGGCGAACGGCGTGGGCAGCACGCGCCCAGTGTCGCGCATCGTCGCCCATGCGGGCACTCTCCGATGAGTCGACGAAGCGCCCTCCCGGGCACCTCCGGATGAGGCGACGACGCGCCCCTCCCGGGCGCTCTCGGCTGAGTGGACGAAGCGACCCACACGGGCGACGACTGTGCGGCATCTCGGCGATTTGGCGCCCCCGCCTCGCCCCGGTACCCTAGAGGGAGCATTGCGCGGGTTCGCCCTGCGCGTGTTGAACGGTCCCGGAGCGCGATCGACGGGTCGCGCGAGCGGCCACCGCCGGTGCCCGAGCCGTTCGACCATCACACGGACACGAACGAAGGCTCTGATGCGCACGTACAGCCCCAAGGCTGGCGAGATCACCCGCCAGTGGCACGTCATCGACGCGACCGACGTCGTCCTCGGCCGGTTGGCCTCCCACGCCGCCGTCCTCCTGCGCGGCAAGCACAAGCCGACGTTCGCCCCGCACGTGGACATGGGCGACTTCGTGATCATCATCAATGCCGAGAAGGTGGCGCTGTCCGGCGCCAAGCGCGAGCAGAAGATGGACTACCGGCACTCCGGGTACCCGGGCGGCCTGCGCGCCACCTCGTACGCCGACCTGCTGGCGACCAACCCGCGTCGTGCGGTGGAGAAGGCCGTCAAGGGCATGCTCCCGCACAACAAGCTCGGCCGCGCCCAGTCCGCCAAGCTCAAGGTCTACGCCGGCCCCGAGCACCCGCACGCGGCGCAGCAGCCCGTGCCGTTCACGATCTCCCAGGTCGCGCAGTAAGCGCCACGGCGACCCCGTCAAACGAAAGGAACCCGTGGCTGTGAGCACCGAGACCACGCAGGCCGTCGATGAGGTCATCGAGGGCGACTACTCCACCGAGACCCCCGAGACCCCCGAGACGAAGGCACCGCGCCCCGTCATGACCGCCCCCGGCGCTGCCACTGGCCGGCGCAAGGAGGCCGTCGCCCGCGTGCGCATCGTCCCCGGCACCGGCGTCTGGACGATCAACGGCCGGACGCTGGAGAACTACTTCCCGAACAAGGTCCACCAGCAGCTGGTGAACGAGCCCTTCCGCACCCTCGAGCTCGACGGCGCCTACGACGTGATCGCCCGCATCGACGGTGGCGGGATCACCGGGCAGGCCGGCGCCCTGCGCCTGGGCATCGCCCGCTGCCTCAACGAGATCGATGAGGAAGCCAACCGCCCCGCGCTGAAGAAGGCCGGCTTCCTGACCCGGGACGCCCGGATCAAGGAGCGCAAGAAGTACGGCCTCAAGAAGGCCCGCAAGGCTCCGCAGTACAGCAAGCGCTGAGAGAGGGTGGACACGCCCGCGTGTCCACCTGACCGAAGAGCGCAGCTGCATCCCGCACCGCGGGATGACAGCACGCGCAGATCGTCCGAACGCCGGTGCAGGATCCTCGGGTCCGCGCACCGGCGTTCGCGCGTGGTGGACGTGGGCTCACCTGCCGGGCCAGGCCAGATCTCCCCGCGCGTCATGCTCGACCGTCTCGCCCCCTGAGACCTCGGGAGCTGATGGATCGTCAGGGGCCGGAGGGTCGGTCGAGGCGTCCAGCCGCGATCGCCGGCTCAGCCACCGGGTTGCCCGCTGCAGCTGGGCCCCCAGGTGGGTCACAGCGAGCCACACGACCGCGACCAGGGACGTCGCCATCACCATCCAGATCCAGGGGTCGGCAGCCGCGGTCAGGACGACGATGGCACCGGAGGACACCAGCATCCACGTGGGCCACCGTGTGCCTGAACCCTGCCTCGCCATACCTCCAGCGTCGTCCGGGCGCAGCGGATGGGCAATGGTCGGAGGGCCCGATGTGCGCCCTCGGCCCGGGCTTGGCGCGCGGCCGCGCTGATGACGACGGGTAGAGTCGCCGGGGAGCCACCGAAGCAGGAGGTACGTCGTGGGATCGCTGTTCGGAACCGATGGGGTGCGGGGGCTGGCCAACCGGGACCTGACGGCGGACCTCGCACTGGACCTGGCGGGCGCCGCGGCGCACGTGCTCGGCGAGCTCGGTGAGCTGCATGCCGGGCGACCCGGGGCGCGCCCCCGCGCGGTGGTGGGCCGCGACCCCCGTGCCAGTGGCGAGTTCCTCGAGGCGGCCACGGTCGCCGGCCTGGCCAGTGCGGGCCTCGACGTGCTCGTGCTCGGGGTCCTGCCCACGCCCGGGGTCGCCCACCTGACCGCCGAGCTGGGCGTCGACCTCGGCGTGATGATCTCGGCCTCGCACAACCCGATGCCGGACAACGGGATCAAGTTCTTCGCCCGGGGCGGGCACAAGCTGGCCGACGAGGTCGAGGCGCAGATCGAGGCCCGGCTCGATGAGGGCTGGGAGCGACCAGTGGGTGCCGGCGTGGGCCGGGTCGTGCACTACGACGACGCGCTGGGCGACTACGTCGAGCACCTGCTCTCCTGCACGCCCAACCGCCTGAACGGCCTGCGGGTGGTCGTCGACACGGGCAACGGCGCGGCGGCCGGCGCGTCACCCCGTGCGCTGCGGCGCATGGGCGCCGAGGTGCTGGCGATCCACTCCAGCCCCGACGGCTACAACATCAACGAGGGCTGCGGCTCGACGCACATGGCTGACCTGCGGGCGGCGGTCGTCGAGCACGGCTACGACGTCGGGATCGCCCATGACGGTGACGCTGACCGCTGCCTGGCCGTCGACGCCCAGGGCAACCTGGTCGACGGCGACGAGATCATGGCCGTGCTCGCACTGGCCAAGCGCGACCGGGGTCGGCTGGTGGACAACACCGTCGTGGCCACCGTGATGTCCAACCTCGGCTTCAAGCTCGCGATGCAGCGCGAGGGCATCACCGTGGTCGAGACGGGCGTCGGTGACCGGTACGTCCTCGAGGCGATGCGCGCCCACGGGTACAGCCTCGGAGGGGAGCAGAGCGGTCACGTCGTCCTGCTCGACTACGCGACGACCGGGGACGGGACGCTGACGGCCCTGCACCTGCTGGCCCGGATGGCCGACACCGGCCGGTCCCTGTCGGATCTCGCCTCGGTCATGACGAAGCTGCCGCAGGTGCTGATCAACGTGCGTGGGGTGGACCGGGCGGCCGTCGGCACGGCGCCGGGCCTTGCCGCCGCGGTGGACGCCGCCAGCGCCAGGCTCGGCGAGACCGGTCGCGTCCTGCTGCGCCCCAGCGGCACCGAGCCCCTCGTCCGGGTGATGGTGGAGGCACCGACCGACGCGGAGGCACGCTCCGTGGCCGAGGCGCTGGCGGGCGCGGTGGCCCGGGAGATCCCGCTGCCGTAGGCGCGCGCCCGGCCCGGGGCCGCACACGGGCCGACTACTCTTGGGCGCATGTGCGGAATCGTGGGGTATGCGGGTCATCGGCAGGCCGTCGACGTGGTGGTCGCCGGCCTGAAGCGTCTGGAGTACCGCGGGTACGACTCCGCCGGTGTGGCCGTCGTCGCCGACGGGCAGCTGAACGTGCGCAAGAAGGCCGGCAAGCTGGTGAACCTCCAGACGCTGCTCGCGGCCGACCCGATGGAGCCCTCCACGACCGGCATCGGGCACACCCGGTGGGCGACGCACGGCGGTCCGACCGACATCAACGCCCATCCGCACGAGTCCAGCGGGGGCCGCATCGCCGTCATCCACAACGGCATCATCGAGAACTTCGCCGAGCTCACCGCCGAGCTCGCCGAGCGCGGTGTCGTGATGGCCTCGGAGACCGACACCGAGGTCGTGGCGCATCTCCTGGAGGTCACGCTCGCTGACACCGGGGACCTCGCGGATGCCATGCGGGCCGCCTGCCAGCGACTGTCCGGGGCCTTCACCCTGGTGGCGGTCAGCGCCGACGAGCCGGGGCGCCTCGTGGCGGCCCGCCGCAACTCCCCGCTCGTCGTCGGGATCGGCGAGGGGGAGAACTTCCTGGCCTCCGACGTCTCGGCGTTCATCGAGTTCACCCGCGACGCGATCGAGCTCGGGCAGGACCAGGTCGTCGACCTGCGCGCGGACGAGGTGATCGTCACCGACTTCGCCGGCCGGTCGGTGGAGGTCAGCCCGTTCACCGTGACCTGGGATGCCTCGGCCGCGGAGAAGGGCGGCTACGACCTGTTCATGCTCAAGGAGATCGCCGAGCAGCCCAAGGCCGTGGCCGACACCCTGTTGGGCCGGATCGCCCCGGACGGCCTGCTGCGCCTCGACGAGATCCGGCTGCCCGTGGCCGAGCTCCGTGAGATCGACAAGATCGTGATCGTGGCCTGCGGCACGGCCTACCACGCGGGGCTGGTCGCCAAGTACGCCATCGAGCACTGGTGCCGGATCCCGACGGAGGTCGAGCTGGCCAGTGAGTTCCGCTACCGGGACCCGATCCTGACCCGGCGGATCCTGGTCATCGCCATCAGCCAGTCCGGGGAGACCATGGACACCCTGATGGCCGTGCGCCACGCCCGCGAGCAGGGCGCCCGCGTGCTGGCCATCTGCAACACCAACGGCTCGACGATCCCGCGGGAGTCCGACGCGGTCCTGTACACGCAGGCCGGTCCGGAGATCGCGGTCGCCTCGACCAAGGCCTTCCTGACGCAGATCGTGGCGGTCTACCTGGTGGCGCTGTACCTGGCCCAGGTGCGCGGCAACAAGTTCGGCGACGAGGTGGCCGCGATCGTCAGCCAGCTGGCGGCCATGCCGCGCAAGGTGGACCTGGTCCTGGACACCGTCGAGGGGGTCCGTGCGCTGGCCCAGCAGTTCGCCGGGGCGAGCTCCGTGCTGTTCATCGGCCGGCACGTGGGCTACCCGGTGGCCCTCGAGGGGGCCCTGAAGCTCAAGGAGCTGGCCTACATGCACGCCGAGGGGTTCGCTGCCGGCGAGCTCAAGCACGGCCCCATCGCCCTGATCGAGGAGGGCGTCCCGGTGATCGTCGTCGTGCCGTCACCCAAGGGTCGCGGGGTGCTGCACGAGAAGATCATCTCCAACATCCAGGAGGTCCGGGCCCGGGGGGCGATCACGATCGTGATCGCCGAGGAGGGCGATGACGTGGTCACGCCCTACGCCGACCACCTCATCCGGATCCCGGCGTGTCCCACGCTCATGCAGCCGCTGGTGTCGACCGTCCCGCTGCAGGTGTTCGCCTGCGAGCTGGCCACGGCCAAGGGCCACGACGTCGACCAGCCGCGCAACCTGGCCAAGTCCGTCACGGTCGAGTAGGCGAGGGCCGCACTCAGCCGATCCGCACCGCGGCGACGAAGCGGTCGCGGTACCAGGCCTCGTGCAGGGTGCGCACGCGCACGCCGCGGCGGGGGTTGGCAGCCTCGACGACCAGGCCGTCGCCGGCGTACATCGAGATGTGGCCCTTGCGCGGGGATGAGCCGTCCTGGTAGTAGAGCAGGTCCCCGGGGAGGAGGGCGTCGATGCCCACCTTCGTCCCCGCGAAGCGCTGCTGCGAGGCCAACCTCGGGAGCTTCACCCCCGCCGTCAGGTAGGCCTGCTGGACGAGGCCGGAGCAGTCGAAGACCGCCGGTCCGTTGCCGCCGAGGACATAGGGCTTGCCGACCTGGGCCAGGGCGAACACGACTGCCCGGTCGCCTGCCGTGGGATTCTCGGGCAGCGTGAAGGTGGGCGTGGGGATCGTGGCGGGAGCCGGGGTCGGGGGAGCGGGAGGTGCTGTCGGGGCCGTGGGGGGCACGGTGCGCCCCGTCAGGATGGCCTCCCAGGTGGCGGCGTCGACCGTCCCGGTGACGGGGATCGCCAGACCTGCCTGGTAGGCCGTGACCGCGCCGGTCGTCAGCCGGCCGAAGAACCCGGTGGCTGGTGACACCCGCAGGTACTGCTGCACGTAGGTGACCGCCGGGTCGCCGGGGCCCATCCCGGACGTCAGCACCGGTCGGGCGGCCGCGGCCTGCTCCGGGGTCAGGGCGGGGGGCGCGGGCGTGGTCGGGGGCGCATCCGGGGTGGCGGGGGTGGCGGGCGTGCCCCCGGCGTCCAGGGGCAGTTCGATGGCACCCTCGGAGGCGAGCAGGACCTTCCAGGTGGCCGGCCCCACCGTGCCGGTGGTCGTGAGGCCCTTGTCCTTCTGCAGCCGGGTCACGGCCGCCCGGGTCACGGTGCCGTAGTAGCCGGTGGCGGGGGCGATCCCCAGCTTCTCCTGGACGTACACCACAGCCGGTCCGCGCGAGCCCGCCTTCAGCGACGGCTTCTCCTGGGCGGCCTGCGCCGGAGTGGGTTCCGCGGCTGCTGGCTGATCGGCCGGCTCGGTCGCAGGGGCCGGGTCCGTTGCCGGGGTCGAGGTCGACGCTGAGCTGAGCAGGACCGTCCAGGTGCTCGCCGAGACCTTCCCGGTGGCCTTGAGGCCGTGGCGCTTCTGGACCGCCCGGACCGCCTTGGCAGTGAGGGGGCCGTAGTAGCCGCTGGCTGGCTTCACGCCGAGCGTGGTCTGCACGTAGACCACTGCTGGGCTGCGTGAGCCCAGCCGAAGTGCGGGGCGGAGCGTGGCCGCGGCGGCTGCGGCAGCAGCGGTAGGAGTCGCCGCATTCGCCAGGGCCTGGACCGGCGCACTCTGGCTGGTCTCCGCCGGGTCCGCCCCGGGAAGCCCGAGAGCCTGCGCCGGCAGGCCGAGCCCGCTGACGAGCGCAGCCGAGAGGATCGTGCACCCCACAGTCTTCTTCATCGTGTATCCCTCATCGCCTGCGAGGTGAGCTGTCGGGTCCCGTGCGCATGCTCAGGCATGCGCCGCAGCGTCCGGCCGGTCGTGCGCCGGGTGCTGCCGGGACCCCGAGGGTTTCCACGGGCTGGTGGCCCGTGCGAACCCAGTGGTGCGTGGGTCCCCCGCTCCCGCCCTGGTTGGGGAAGTATCGGAGGGGGCGGGATTCGGCGACCTCCGACGCGATCCCGGGTGGGACCGTGCCGCACGTTACCAATGTGACGGGTGGTACGGATAATCCGGGTTGTCCCGGGCTGTGTGTCGGTATGTGGTAAGCAGGGATCTCGGAGGTGGAGATGCGCGCGATCTGCTCGGTGGAGGCGGTCCGACGGGCCGAGGCCGGGGCTGGTGTGCCCGAGCCGGTGCTCATGCAGCGGGCCTCGACGGCCCTCGCCGGCATCTGCCTGGACCTGCTGCGGGGGCACCGCCCGCGCGTGCTGGGTGCCCGTGTGGTGGCCCTGGTCGGGTCGGGGAACAACGGCGGGGATGCCCTGTGGGCCCTGGCGCTCCTCGCCCGGCGGGGCGTGGCGACGACCGCCGTCGGCGACCCGGGGCGCATGCACCGCGATGGCGCTGCGGCAGCCAGGGCCGCAGGGACCCGCGTGATCCCCTGGGAGAGTCCTGAGGTCGCGGCCGCGATCACCTCCGCCGATCTCGTCCTCGACGGGATCCTGGGCATCGGCGGTGCCGGGGAGGTCCGTGAGCCGGCTGCCCGCGCCGTGCGCGCCGTGCTCGGGTCCGGCGTTCCCGTGGTGGCGGTGGATGTGCCCAGCGGGGTGGACACCGACACCGGAGCGGTACCGGGGCTGGCCATGGCGGCGGACGTCACAGTGTGCTTCGGGACGCTCAAGCCGGCTCTGGTGGTGCCGCCCGCGCGCTCCCTCGCCGGTGCCGTCACGGTTGTCGACATCGGCCTGCGCCCCGACGATCTTGAGCCGACCGCATGGGCGCTGTCGCTGGCCGACCTCGTCGTCCGCGGCCCCGCGCCCGAGGCCCACAAGTACTCCCGTGGGACTGTCGGCGTCACTGCGGGCAGTCCCGGATACCCCGGGGCAGCGGTCCTGGCTGTCGGCGGTGCCCGGATGGCCGGAGCGGGGCTGGTGGCGTTCGGACCGGCGCCCCGGGGGGAGCCGCCCGCACCGGAGTGGCCCGCCGGCATCCGCGCGACACCGGCCCACCCGGCGGGACTGGACCCGGTCGCCGCCCTGGTGCTGGCGCGCTACCCGGATGTCGTCCTGGACGGCGGCGATCGTGCCGTGGACGCACGGTGCGTCGGCCCGGGGTTGGGTCGGGACCGCGACGCGACCGAGTCCGTCCTGCGCGCCCTGGCTGACCCGGCGCCGCTGGTGCTTGATGCCTCCGCGCTGGCGGTGCTGACCCGCCAGGACGGTCGGAGGGCGCTCGCCGATCGTGCTGGGGCGGGATGGGTCAGTGTCCTGACCCCGCACGCCGGTGAGTTCGCCCGGGCGGGGTTCGACCCGTCCGGCGGACCCCTCGTGGCGGCCCGTCGGGCGGCCCAGGAGTCCGGGGCGGTGCTGGTCCTCAAGGGGCCGGGGACCGTGGTCGCAGCCCCGGGCGCGACCTACGTGGACACCTTCGGAGACGCGTCCCTGGCGACGGCCGGATCCGGGGACGTGCTGGCCGGCCTCATCGCCGGCATGCTCGCGACGGCAGTCCGGGCCGGCGATCTGGATCCGGCGGGTGCCGCCCTGGTCGCGGCCAGGGCCGTGGGCCTGCACGGCCTGGCTGGCCGGCTGGCAGCCGGGGACGGCGCACCGGTGACCGCGGTCGAGGTGCTGGCCCATCTGCGGGCCGCGCACGCCGCGGCGGCCGCGGCGCTCACCTGACACGCACCCGTCCTCGCCGTGGGGCAGGATGGGGGCGTGGGTGCGCGCGCCGTCTGTGAGGTCGACCTGGATGCGATCTCGGCCAACGTCGAGGTCCTGCGCGCGCATGCGCCCTCGGCGGCGCTGCTGGCCGTGGTCAAGGCCGACGCCTACGGCCACGGGCTGCTCCCCGCGGCCCGGGCCGCCCTCTCCGGGGGCGCCGACTGGCTGGGCACGGCGCTGCTGTCCGAGGCCGCCGAGCTGCGCCAGCAGGGGGTCACGGTCCCGGTCCTGGCGTGGTTGTGGGCGCCCGGTGACGACGACCTGGTGGCCTGCGTGCGTGACGAGATCGACGTCACGGCGAGCTCCCTGTGGCAGCTGCAGGCGCTGACCGCGGCCTCGCACGCCACCGGGGTGCGTGCTCGGGTGCAGCTCAAGGTCGACACCGGGTTGGGCCGCAACGGGGCAACCGCCGACGACTGGCCGGTCCTGGTGCAGCGGGCCGCGCAGCTGCAGGCCAGCGGCACGCTGGAGGTCACCGGCGTCTGGTCGCACTTCGCCGTCGCCGACGCGCCGAGCAGCCGGACCAACGCCGATCAGCTGGTCGCCTTCGACGCAGCCCTCGCGGTCGTGGCCGCGGCCGGACTCACCCCGCGTGTGCGCCACATCGCCAACTCGGCGGCGACGCTGGCGTCCCCGGCGGCGCACTACGACCTGGTCCGCCCGGGGATCGCGGTCTACGGGGTGTCCCCCGGCGGCGAGCTGGGCCCTCCCGAGCACTACGGGCTGGCCCCGGCGATGACGCTGCGGGCCCGCCTCGCCGGGGTCAAGCGGGTCCCGGCCGGGCAGGGCGTCTCGTACGGCCACGAGTACGTCACCACCGTGCCGACGACGCTCGGGCTGGTGCCCCTGGGCTACGCCGACGGGATCCCCCGCGCTGCCGGTGGTCGGGGTCCCGTGCTGGCGGCCGGGCGGCGCCGCACCATCGCCGGGCGCGTCTGCATGGACCAGTTCGTGCTCGACCTCGGCGACGACCCAGCCGAGGCCGGCGACGAGGTCGTGCTGTTCGGCAGCCCGCAGCGCGGGGAGCCGACGGCCGAGGACTGGGCCGTGGCGGCGGGGACCATCGGCTACGAGATCATCACCCGGCTCGGTCCCCGGATCCAGCGGGTCACCCGGGGGGTGGGGGCGTGAACCACCCGAACTATGGCAAGGTGGCCAGTGCCGTCGGGGTGGCTGCCGGGCTGCTGGCGGTGGGCGCCGCGGCCGGGGTGGTGGCCGAGCGGGCCGTCGTGGCGAAGGCGGGCCGCGCCGACCGTGAGGCCGACGAGCCCTTCGGCCACCTGCGCGGGACCGCCGTGGTGGTCATCGACTCCCTCGGCGGCACGCTGCACGCCGAGGTCGAGAGGTGCACGCGGGAGAACCCGGAGAACCTCACGATCGTGTTCTGCCACGGGTACGCGCTGAACGAGGACTGCTGGCACTACCAGCGCCGCGACCTGCGCGCCCTCGGGGACCTCGTGTTCTGGGACCAGCGCAGCCACGGCCGCTCGGGCCGGTCGGTGGCCGAGACCAACACCATCGAGCAGCTCGCCCTGGACCTCAAGGCAGTCCTCGACCAGGTGGTCCCCTCCGGCCCGATCATCCTGGTGGGGCACTCCATGGGCGGCATGACGATCATGCAGCTCGCCCTGGACCACCCGGAGCTGTTCGGCACGCGCATCCGTGGGGTGGCCCTGCTCTCGACCTCCCCCGGTGGGCTGCGCGACGTCTCCCTCGGGCTGCCGGCGATCGCCGCTCGACCGCTGCACCGGATGCTGCCGGTGACCGCCGCCCTGCTGGTCCGCAACGCCGACCTCATCGAGATGGGACGCTCGCGGGTCAACGACCTGAGCCTGCTGTTCACCCGCCTGTACTCGTTCGGGTCCGCCGCGTCGCCCGCCGTGGCCGACTTCACGCACCGGATGATCGGCGAGACCTCCATCGACGTCGTCGCCGAGTTCCTCCCCACGCTGCAGCGCCACCAGCGCCAGGCGGCGCTGCACACGCTGGCCGTGGTGCCCTCCCTGGTCATGGTCGGACAGGGCGACCGGATGACCCCGGCCGAGCACTCCCTGGACATGGCCCGCCGCCTGCCCCGCTCGGAGCTGGAGATCATGCCCGACTCCGGGCACATGATGATCCTCGAGCACTACCCGCAGGTGAACCACCAGCTGCGGCGCCTGGTGGAACGGGTCCGCGACGAGCTGGCGGGGGAAGCCGCTGGCGCGGCTGCCCGGGCGCAGGCCGCCCCGGGGTCCGGGAGCCGCCGGTGACCGGGTGGCACCGCGACGGCCAGGCGTGGTGCGCCACGGCGCGCGACGCCGACGGGATGCGCGCCCTGGGTGCGGACCTGGGCGCCCACCTGGCCCCTGGTGACGTCCTCATCCTCGATGGACCGCTGGGGGCGGGCAAGACCACCTTCACCCAGGGCATCGGCGTGGCGCTGTCGGTGCGTGGCGCGGTGACCAGCCCCACGTTCGTGATCGCCCGGAGCCACCCCGGACCCGGCCCTGCACTCGTGCACGTGGACGCCTATCGGCTCCGGGGCTCGGTCGAGGTCGAGGACCTCGATCTCGACGCCGACCTGGAGCGCGCGGTCACCGTCGTGGAGTGGGGTGCCGGCAAGGTCGAGGGCCTGGCCTCGGACCGGCTGGAGGTCCTGATCCGCCGGGACGTCGGCGCGCCGGTCGACCTCGACGACCCCTCCGGGGGCGAGCGGACCGTCCTCGTGCGCGGGGTGGGTCCCCGGTGGGCGGACCTGCGCCTGGACCGGGCATAGGTTGGGTGTCGTGCTCATCCTTGCCCTGGACACCGCCACGGAGGCAGTCGGCGCCGCCGTGGTCGACACCACCGAGGACGCGGTCCTGGGCCGGGCGGGGTTCCTCGGCCCCGCCGCGCACGGCGAGCAGCTCGCGCCGCTGGTGGCCCAGGCCCTCGAGCTGGCCGGCGTCCAGCCCCGCGATCTCAGCGCGATCGGGGTGGGTCGGGGCCCCGGTCCGTTCACCGGGCTGCGGGTGGGCCTCGTCCATGCCGCGGTGATGGGGTGGGCGTTGGGGATCCCCGTGCAGGGCGTGTGCACCCTCGATGTCCTGGCGGCCCAGGCCCGCGCTGCAGGGGTGGCCGGCGCGTTCCTCGTCGCGACGGACGCTCGCCGCCGTGAGGTCTACTGGGCCCGGTACGACGCGGCCGGGATCCGGGTGGACGGTCCGCACGTCGCCGCCGCCGAGGACATCCCCGATCGATCCGTGCCTGCGGTCGGTGCCGGTGCGGCGAAGTACGCCGATGAGTTCCCCGGGCACCGGGGGCCGCTGCATCCGGATCCGGGCGACCCTCGCGCGGATCGCCGCCGACCTCGTGCGGGCCGGGGTCCCCGCCGACCTGTCACCGATGTACCTCCGGCGTCCGGACGCGACCGTGAGTCCCGGTCGCAAGCGGGTGACCCCCTTATGAGCCTGCCCGGCGTGGCGCCAGCCCGCACGAGCCCCCCGAGTGACGCGCTGGTCCTGGCGCGCCTGCGCTGGTGGGACCTCGACGAGGTGCAGGCCCTCGAGCGGGACCTGTTCGCGGAGTCGCCCTGGACCCCTGGGCAGTTCTGGTCGGAGCTGGCCCGGGTCCCGGAGTCCCGCTGGTACCTGGTGGCCCGCCGCGGCTCACGGGTCGTCGGGTACGCCGGGGTGTACGTCGTCCTCCCGGAGGCGGACGTCCAGACAGTCGCCGTCGCCGTCGAGGAGCAGGGCCGCGGGACCGGCCGGGCACTGCTCGGCGCCCTGATCGAGCGGGTCCGATCCCAGGGGGCCGCCGTCCTGCACCTGGAGGTGCGGGCCGACAACGCCGCGGCGATCGGGCTCTACACCGCGATGGGCTTCGTGGCCGATGGCCGCCGCCGGGACTACTACGGCCGGGGCCTCGACGCCCTGCTGATGTCCTGCAGCGTCCTGGATGTGCCCGGCGGCCCCGGCGCCGGTGTGGTCGAGGGGGTGCGGCAGTGAGGGCCGACGAGCCGCTGGTGCTGGGCATCGAGACCTCGTGCGACGAGACGGGCGTCGGGATCGTGCGCGGCATGACGCTCCTCGCCGACGTCGTGGCATCCAGCGTCGAGGAGCATGCCCGGTTCGGTGGCGTCGTCCCGGAGGTGGCCAGCCGGGCGCACCTCGAGGCGATGGTGCCCACGTTGGAGGAGGCCTGCCGTCGCGCGCGGGTGCGCCTGGCCGACGTCGACGCCGTCGCGGTCACGGCCGGTCCCGGCCTGGCGGGCGCCCTGCTGGTGGGGGTCTCTGCGGCCAAGGCGCTGTCGCTGTCGATGGGTGTCCCGCTGTACGGGGTGAACCACCTGGCCGCCCACGTGGCCGTGGATGCCCTCGAGCATGGTCCTCTGGCCGAGCCGACGATGGCCCTGCTCGTGTCCGGCGGTCACTCGTCGCTCCTGCTGGTCCCGGACGTGACCAGCGACGTGCGTCCCCTGGGGTCCACGATCGACGACGCCGCCGGTGAGGCGTTCGACAAGGTGGCACGGGTCCTCGGCCTGCCGTTCCCCGGTGGGCCGCACATCGATCGGGTGGCGACCGGTGGCGACCGGGCCTTCGTGACCTTCCCCCGAGGCCTGACGGCCGGGAAGGACATGGCCCGCCACCGGTTCGACTTCTCGTTCTCGGGGCTCAAGACCGCGGTGGCCCGGTGGGTCGAGGCCCGGGAGGCCGACGGCGAGCCGGTGCCGGTCGCCGACGTGGCAGCCGCGTTCCAGGAGGCCGTGGTGGACGTGCTGACCCGCAAGGCGATCGATGCGTGCCGCGAGCACGGGGTCAGCGACCTGCAGATCGGTGGCGGGGTGGCGGCCAACTCCCGGTTGCGGGCACTGGCGGCGGCCCGCTGCGAGTCCGCGGGGATCCGGCTGCGGATCCCGAGCCCGGGCCTGTGCACCGACAACGGGGCCATGGTGGCTGCCCTGGGCGCGCAGGTGGTGGCCCGAGGGCTGCCCGCCTCGCAGCTGGATGTGGGGGCGGACTCCTCGCTGCCTGTCGACGTGGTGCGGGTGTGACCACCACCCGGGTGCCGCCCGCACTCCCCCCGGCCCCCGCCCCGGTGCCCCCCGAGCGGACCCTGGCCTCCGTCGCCTCCGACGGTGTGGCCTTCCTCGTCTACTGGCTGGTCATCCTGCTGCTGCTCGGCCAGGCGGTCACCCGGTGCTCAGGCCGCCGGACGAGGTCGTGGCGGTGGGCCTCCTGGCCGGGCTCGTCTGCCTGGTGTGGGCGACCTTCTGCCTCACGATGGGGGTGCTGCGGGGCACGGGCCCCGACGGGGCCGACGTGCCACCGCCCGGCTGGCTCGTCGTGGTCTCCAGCGCCGGCTGCCTGCTCAGCCTGGCGATCCTGCGCAGCGCCACCGGACTGTCCGGCCCCTGGCCGGCGGAGATCGTGGCAACGGGCCTGGTCGTGGCCTCGGTCACGGTCTGGCGCGGCCCGCTCATCGGCGGCATCTCCGCGGTCGTCCTGGCCGCTGCCCTGCTCATCACCCCGCTCGGGGACACCGGCGGCGACCCGCTGCTGCGCACGTCCCTGGCCGGTGCGGTCCCGGCGATCGCCATCGTGGCCGCCGGCTTCTCGGTCGCCCTGGCGCTGTGGGCGCTCGGACGCACCGCCCAGGCGCTGCAGCGCTCCCTGGACCAGCGTGACGAGATCCTGGTCCGCGAGCAGGCGGTCCGGGCCTCGGCCCAGGTCGCTGCGGAGGTCGAGCGCTCCCTGCACGACACGGCCCTGAACACCCTCGAGACGATCGCGGCTCACGGCGACCACCTCGACCGGCAGGTCGTCGTGGCGCGCTGTCGCGCGGACTTCGACCAGCTGGCCTCCTGGCGTTCCGAGGCGGCCATCGCGGACCTGCCCGAGCTGCTCCGTGGGCTCGAGGAGCACGGCCGGCGGCTGGGCCTGGGTGTGGAGATCGCGCTGGTCGGTGCCCCGGACGTGGACCCCGGCGACCCCGGCACCTCCGGAACCCCTGCGGTACTGGTTCCCCAGCCGGTCCTCGGTGCCATGGCGGGCGCGGGGGCCGAGGCGTTGACGAACGTGGCCAAGCACGCGGGCGTCGCCCACGCCACGGTCCTGGCACGGCGTGATCCCGGCGGGGTCCAGGTGTTCATCGCCGACGACGGCGTGGGTGCCGGGCCGACCTCGGACGGCTTCGGGGTGTCCCAGTCGATCCGGGAGCGGATGGACGCCGTGGGCGGCACCGCCCTGATCGGCCCCGGCCCGCAGGGACGTGGGACGGTCGTGCTCCTGGAGTGGCATCCGGTGGCACCTCCCGCCCAGCAGATCGGCGCGGACCTCCTGATCCGCACGGCCGGCATCGTCCTGATGGTCGCGACCTTCCTGGCCGGCGTCGCCAGCGCCCTGGTCGTGCTCGGCTGGTCGGCGTACGACGTCCCGTGGCTGGCCCTGGCGGGGGCCTTCGCGCCGGTGCTGGTCGGCGCCGCGATCCTCGGCGAGGCGCGCGAGGGCAGGCGCATCGGGGCGAGCCACGTGGTCGCTGCCTGCGCCACCTACGTGCTGGTGGGCGCTGCGGCCCTCCTGGCCGATCCGTTCTGCTCCTCGCTGCTCGGGGAGGGCGTCATGCTCGATGCCCGCGCCCCGATGATGGCCATGCTCCTGCTGGTGGCACCGCGCCCCGGTGTCCTCGGGGCCGTCGTGGCCACGGTGGGGCTCGCGCACCTCGGCGGGTCACTGGCGTGGAACGAGCGATGGCTGCTCTGCGGGCCGGACACGGCCACTGCCGGCGTCTACGTGGTGGCGGCGCTGGCGGCCGCATGGCTGTTCGTGGAACGCATCGACCGGGTCAGCGCCCAGCTCGCCGGGGCCCGGGAGCAGGCCCTGTCCGCGCAGGTGCGGATGGGCACGGAGCTCAGCGTCCGCGCTGAGGAGGAGCTCTGGGTGGCCGACACGCTGTCGTCGGCCCAGGAGCTCCTCGATGACATCGCCGCGGGGCGCCGGGACCCGGGCGACCCGCGCACCCGGTCGGACTGCGCCGCGCAGGCGGAGTTCCTCCGCGCTCTCCTCGCCGTCGGCCAGGCTCCCATGTCGGTGCGCAGGCCCGCCCGGATCTGGCTGCGACTGGTGCACGCCGCGGCATGCCCGATCCGGGTGCGCGGGTCGTTCGGGACGTGCCAGGCACCGCCGAACGTCGTCGGAGAGGTCGGCGGGGTGATCGACGTCGTCTGCGCGCTGGCCCCGCGGGCGTCGGTCACGCTCTCGTCCTGGTCGGATCCCGACCCGACGATCGTGCTCTCGGTCTCCGGGCCCGAGGTACTCGCCGCGGGGCCGGCCCTGGCCGAGCGGATCGAGCGGGTCGCCCGCACCGCGTGGTGCGACCTGACCCCGGACGACGCCACCCTGGAATGGCGCTGGACCGAGGCGGTGCCGGCGGCGGAGGCCCGTCGGCGGTAGGTTCCTGCCATGGAGGCAGTGATCCGCGTGGTCATCCTGGATGACCACGCGCTGTTCCACCAGGCACTCATGGCCTGGTTGCAGTCCCAGGGCCCGAGCATCGAGGTGGCCTATGCGGGGGCCGACGTCGATCGTGCCCTGGAGGCGGCGTCCGGCAGCGACGTGGTCCTGCTCGACCTCGACCTCGGTGCCGACGTCCCACCGCTGCCGCAGCTGGTCGGGCGCTTCCAGGACCAGGGGTGCCGTGTCCTGATCGTCAGCGCGCTGGGGTCCCCGCGGATCGTGCGCCAGGGCCTGGCGGCAGGTGCGCTGGGCTACATGTCCAAGCGGGAGGATCCCGCCGAGCTCCTCGAGGCGATCCGCGCGGTGGCCTCGGGCGAGGGGTTCCTCACCCCGGAGATGGCGGCGATCCTGGCCGAGTCCCCCCAGGACGTGCCCAACCTGAGCATCCAGGAGCTCTCGGCCCTGCGGCTGTACGCGTCGGGGATGAAGCTGGACTCGGTGGCCCGTCGGATGAACGTCAGCCCTGCCACGGCCAAGGAGTACCTCGACCGCGTGCGCGCCAAGTACGCGCAGGCGCATCGCGAGGTCCGCACCAAGTCCGACATGCGCAAGGCGGCCGTCGAGGACGGGTTCCTCGCCGCGGAACCGGGCTCGGAGGCGCCCGCCCGGTGAACGCGCTCGGTGGTCGCGGCGGGTCTGCTCACCGTGGCAGCGGCGGGAACCGTCACCCTGGTCGTGCGGGACTGGGCCGAGCCGGGCCAGGCCTCCACCGCCGCGGAGGTGTGTGCCGCAGCCGCGGAGGTGCTCGATGCCCTCGGCGGATCCGTCAGCGACCAGGTGGTGCTCCGGGCCCGCGCGGCGCACCTGGTCGATGTGCTCATCGACCAGTCCGTCGAGCAGGAGGATGCCGCGTCGCTGGCCAGGGCGCGTCGGGTCGTCGCGATCCTCGACGACCCGACGGCGACCGTCTCGGATCTCGCGGGCGCGGTCGATCCCGTGGCGACGCAGTGCCCGGACCAGCCCACCCGCTGAGGCCGATCCGCTTGCCTGGCGGCACCGCCGGGCGCACGATGGAGGGGCCGGCGGTGAGGAGGTGGGCGTGCGGGTCGTGGACGAGCCGGGCGGAGGCCTGAGAGCGGTCCTGCTGGGTCTCCTGCTGGGTCTCCTGCTGCTCCCGGGTCCCACCGCCCCCGCTTCGGCGGAGCAGGTCGGCTCGGTGTCCGGAACCGTCCGGGCCGCGGGCGAGCCCGTGGCCGTCGCGTGGGTGACCCTCATGCCCGTGACCCCGACGGGGGACTGGGCGGGGCGGCCGGTGCAGACGACGACCGACCAGCGCGGTCGCTACGTGTTCGGCGACCTGTCCGTCCACCACGTCAAGATCCAGGTGCGTGCCCCGTCGTTCAGCGGCCGTGCCAGCACGTACTGGCCGCAGGCGTACGCGTTCTCGACGGCGGGGATCCTGAGCGTGGCTGCGTCGGGGTCGACGGCTGATGTGGACCTCCCTGTCGGGGCATCGGTGAGCGGTCGAGTGGTGGATGCGGTCACCGGGGACCCGGTCCTCGGGGCACGCGTCACGGCCCATGTGGACGCCGCACCCGGCTGGGAGCCCGTCGGATCAACCGGCCCTGCGTCGGGCCCTGGGCAGTTCGTGATCACCGGGGTGCCGCCGGTCCCGGTCGCCCTGCAGGTGCGCCCGCCGACGGGGAGCAACCACCTGGGGCAGTGGTACGACGGTGCGGGGTTCTACGGCGAGGCGGATCGGGTCCAGCCCGGGACCTCGGACATCGTGATCCGGCTGCGGGAGGGCGGTCAGGTGAGTGGGGTCGTTCGCGACGACCTGGGCCGGGAGGTCCCGGGGGCGGCTGTCACGATCATGCGGTGCCCGGTGCGGTGCCCGATGACGGTGGTCACCGACGACGAGGGGGCGTACCGGTTCACCGGTGTGCCCGCCGCCCCCGGGCTGCGCGCCTTCGTGGATGCGACCGACGTCGGCCTGCTGAGCCAGTGGTATGGCGCATCCGGACCCGGCGGTGGCACCCAGTTCGACCTCGCGGCGGGCGAGGTCCTCGACGCCATCGACTTCGCACTCACGAGGGGTGCCGTGCTCATGGGCCGGGTCGTCGACGGGCAGACCGGTGCGCCGATCCCGGGGGCGTCGGCCGTGCTTGCGGATGTCGACGACCCCCGGCGGTCCTTCCTCGCGCGGGTCGTCGAGGATCCCGGCGCGCCGCCGCCGACCTCACCAGCGTTCACGTTCGGTCCGGTTCCCCCGGGGCAGTACTCGCTGATCGTGTACCCGGGCAGCCGCAACGGCGACTACCTGCCGGTGCAGTGGGTGGGCAGCGCCGGGTTCGACGGCGCGGGGTTGGTCGACCTGCATCGTGGCGAACGGGCCGAGGTCTCCGTGCGCCTGGCCCGACAGCGGGTCCCCGAGCAGGGCGCTGCCGACGTCGGCTCAGCCGCGGCCGGGGGAGACGCCGGGTGCCCTGGGCCCTCAGCCGGATGGCCGGGGCTCTACGGCGGGTTCCTCGTGGCCGACGGTGCGGGCTTCCTGCACCTCGAGACCTGACGTTCCACGGCGCTCAACGAGGAGGGCGAGCGGTCCGGCGTCGGTCCGGGTGAGCACGAGGGTCGCGGTCGGGCCGTCCCCGCCCAGGCGGAGGGCCGCACGCAGCTGCTCCGGGACGACGTTGATCCCGCGCTTCTTCACGATCACGTCGCCGTATCCGTGGCCGCGCAGCCAGGCGCGCATCTGCTTGCGCCCGAACGGCACCTCGTCCAGGACAGCGAACGCAGCACCCAGCAGCCCCACCGGCGACGCGCTGCTGGCGGCGATGTAGGCGATGCGGGGGTCGAGCAGGTGTCCGTCGAGGCGCTCGGCCAGCACGGACACCAGGCCGGCCCGGATCACCGCCGGGTCGGGCTCCACCAGCCATCCGGACACCGGGCCAAGGGGGGCAGCGGGGACGCCGGCGAGGTCGTCGAGGGACTCCTCGTCCGGTGCCTCTGGCCGGGTCCAGTCCGCACCGGGGCCACCCGCCAGGACGGTCGCCCGGCGCGTGGCCCCATCCGTGCGCAACGGCCCCCACCACACGCCGGCCTCGACGAGGTCCCCGCCGACGCTGATCCACTCGGTCTGCGTTCCCGGGGGAAGTGCGCCGTGGTCGATGCCCGGTGCCACCTTGGCGCCGGTCGCCGGTACCCGCAGGGAGAGGGATCGGACCCACGACCAGGGTGGTGACCACGACTCGGGGGCCATGGCGCGACTCCCGGCGCTGCGCCGCGCCGGGTCCACGAAGCATCCCAGGCCCGGTGGGGGGGCGGTGTCGTTCCAGGGTGCGGGCATCGTGCGGAGGTCTCCGGCGGCGGTCCCGATGCCCAGTCCGAGGTCCGCGGCCGTCGCGGCCAGTGCCCACAGGGCCTCGGGGTCGCGGTCCACGGCGAGCACGTGCAGGCCCGCGGCAGCCATGGCCAGGGCGTCGCTGCCGGCGCCGCAGCCGAGGTCGGCCACGGTCCGGATCCCGGCGCGGACGAACCGTTGGGCGTGCCTGGCAGCCACCGCGGGCCGGGTCGCCTGCTCCAACCCGTCCGGCGTCCACCAGCGCGGTGGCCCGGGGAAGCGACTCGTCGCCCGGGTGCGCAGCCGCGCCTGGGTGGCCGCAGCGGCCACGACCTCGGGCCGATCCGCCCAGCGCTCCTCGGACCGTGCGCGGCTGAGCATGGCCATGGTCGTGCCTGGGTCGTAGGGCGTGAGCGACTCCACGAGCGCCCGCCCCTCGGGCGTCAGCAGTGACTCCTGGACCGGATGGTCCGCGCCGCCGGCTGTGCGCTCCATCGCGCCATTGTGCGCCCCTGAGCCTCGTTCCGTGCGGGTGCCGGTGACCAGCGGTCGGCCCCGACCCCGGCGCTGGCACTCGTGTGCACCGAGTGCCAAAGGGTGTTAGTGTTCCGTCTGGCACTCACGCAAAGAGAGTGCCAGCAGCGACGCAGGTCGTCCCGGCACCGCGACGACGGAACGCACCGGCCCGCAGCACACATCCGTTCCTGCGAACCCCCTCAAGGGAGGTCAGACCGTGGCACAGATCAAGCCACTCGAGGACCGCATCCTCGTTCAGCCCCTCGACGCCGAGCAGACCACGGCATCGGGACTCGTCATCCCCGACACCGCCAAGGAGAAGCCCCAGGAGGGCAAGGTCCTGGCAGTGGGCCCGGGCCGCTTCGACGATGCCGGCACCAGCCGCATCCCGCTGGACGTGAAGGTCGATGACGTCGTCATCTACTCGAAGTACGGCGGCACCGAGATCAAGTACAACGGCGAGGAGTACCTGCTCCTGTCGGCCCGCGATGTCCTCGCGGTAGTCGAGAAGTAGCCGAACACCCGCGCGTCGAGCCCCGGTTCCGGAACGTCGGGGCCGGGGCTCGACGCATCGCACTCCACGAGAGCAGAGAAAGCACATATGGCCAAGATCCTGGACTTCGATGAGGGCGCCCGCCGCAGCCTCGAGCGTGGTGTCAATGCCCTGGCGGACACCGTCAAGGTGACCCTGGGGCCCAAGGGGCGCAATGTCGTCATCGACAAGAAGTGGGGCGCGCCGACCATCACCAACGATGGGGTGACGATCGCCCGCGAGATCGAGCTGGAGGACCCCTACGAGAACCTCGGCGCGCAGCTCGCGAAGGAGGTCGCCACCAAGACCAACGACATCGCCGGCGACGGGACCACCACCGCGACGGTGCTGGCCCAGGCGCTGGTCCGCGAGGGCTTGAAGGTCGTCACCGCCGGAGCCGCACCCGTGCTGGTCAAGCGCGGGATGACCGCGGCAGTCGATGCCGTGACGGAGGCTCTGGCCGGGATGGCCCGCGACGTCGAGGGCCGTGACGAGATCGCCCAGGTCGCGACCATCTCCTCGCAGGACGCCGTGATCGGCGGGCTGATCGCCGACGCGTTCGACCGCGTGGGCAAGGACGGCGTCATCTCCGTCGAGGAGTCCTCAACGACCTCGCTGGAGATGGAGTTCACGGAGGGCATGCAGTTCGACAAGGGCTACCTGTCGCCGTACTTCGTCACCGATCCCGAGCGCATGGAGACGGTCCTCGAGGACTGCCTGATCCTGCTGGTGCAGGGCAAGGTCGCCGCGATCGCCGAGATCCTGCCGCTGCTCGAGAAGGTCATGCAGGCGTCCAAGCCTCTGCTGATCATCGCCGAGGATGTCGAGGGCGAGGCCCTCAGCACGCTGGTGGTGAACAAGATCCGCGGCACGTTCAACTCCGCTGCGGTGAAGGCCCCCGCCTTCGGCGACCGGCGCAAGGCGATCCTGGCCGATATCGCGACCCTGACCGGCGCCCAGGTGGTGTCGGCTGAGGTCGGGCTCAAGCTCGACCAGGTCGGTCTCGAGGTCCTCGGGTCCGCGCGGCGCGTGGTCATCACCAAGGACGACACCACCATCGTCGACGGCGGTGGCGAGGCCTCCGCGGTCTCGGATCGGGTCGCACAGATCCGCCGCGAGATCGAGGAGTCCGACTCCGACTGGGACCGCGAGAAGCTCCAGGAGCGGCTGGCCAAGCTGGCCGGCGGCGTGTCGGTCATCAAGGTCGGGGCGCACACCGAGGTGGAGCTCAAGGAGAAGAAGCACCGCATCGAGGACGCCGTCTCCGCGACTCGTGCCGCCATCGAGGAGGGGATCGTCGCCGGTGGCGGCGCCGCCCTGGTGCACGCGGCCTCGGCGCTCTCCGACGGCCTCGGGCGCTCCGGTGACGAGCTGATCGGGGTCAACGTCGTGCGCAAGGCGCTCGACGAGCCGCTGCGCTGGATCGCCGAGAACGCCGGGGAGCAGGGCTACGTGGTGGTCTCCAAGGTGCGCGAGCACGGCCCCGGCATGGGCCTGGACGCGGCCACCGGGGAGTACGTCGACCTCGTCGCGGCCGGGATCATCGACCCGGTCAAGGTCACGCGATCCGCCCTGGAGAATGCGGTGTCCATCGCAGGGATGCTGCTGACGACGGATGTCCTGATCGTCGAGAAGCCCGAGGAGACCGAGGACCAGGGTCACAGCCACGGTCACGGCCACAGCCACGGCCCCGGCGGGCACACGCACTGATCGCAGACGACACCGGCCCCGTCCTGACCAGCTACCTGGTCGGGGCGGGGCCGTTTCGTCGTGGGGGAAGGATAGGGTCTGCGCGACGCGCGCAGGCCCGGGCTCAGGCGGTGGCGCGCTGGCCGGAGCGGGACTCCTGCTGGTAGATGACGGCGCGCTCGGACTCGGTGAGCCCGCCCCACACCCCGAACGGCTCGCGCACCTTCAGTGCGTGGGCGCGGCACTGCATGAGGACCGGGCAGCTGGCGCACAGGGCCTTGGCCTCGCGCTCGCGGGCCTCCTTCGCGCCGCCGCGCTCCCCCTCGGGGTGGAAGAACATCTCGGAGTCGACACCGCGACAGGCCGCGTGCATCTGCCAGTCCCAGAAGTCCGCGTTCGGTCCGGGGAGTCTCGACACATCCGCCATGGCTGGTCCTCTCATCGTCGTCGTCACTCCATCCTAGAACTTGTGCGAATCCTGTGCAAGTGTCCCTGCGAACCACTTCCGAGCTGCTCCCTGTATCCGTGACAACACGGGGGGATCCCGCCATGTTCCCGTTCCCCGCACTGATCCGGCCACGTCAGGAGGCGAGATTTGCAAAGGTCTTGCACAATATCGACGTGATCACTCATGGAGCGCGTCCCGTGGCCGCGCCACAGCCGGCTGGCGCGGCTGCCGCCGAGGGCGTGGAGACGTCGGAGGCGACCGACGGCGCAACGGTCCTGGACGTCCCTGAGGGCCCCGGCGAGGGTGGTGACGCCGATCACGAGCCCAGCGTCGCGCTGAGCGTCGCGGGAGCCGCCCGTGGCCTGGGCGTGGCCCCCGGCACGTTGCGCAGCTGGGAGCGGCGCTACGGCCTTGCGCCCAGCCTGCACACCCCGGGCGGGCACCGCCGGTACGGGCCGATCGACCTGGCGCGCCTCGGGGTCATGCACCGCCTGGTCCAGGAGGGCGTGCCCCCGGCGGAGGCGGCGAGGGCAGCGATCAACACCTCGATCGGGGCCGAGGCCGTCGATGCGTCCAACCCCTACGCAGCACTCCTGGGCGCACCTGCTGCAGAGGGTGCGCGGGCGTCCCACGGGCAGGCCCGCGAACCGGCCCCCGACTCGGGCGCGGGGTCGCACGGCGGCGGTCGGGTGCTGCCGATGCCCCGCAGCCCGAGGTCGGCACGGGGCCTGGCGCGCGCCGCGATGGCCCTGGACTCCCACAGCTGCCAGCGGACCGTGGGCGCCTCGCTGGCCGAGCGGGGCGTCATCGCGACCTGGGAGGAGCTGATCCGCCCGGTCCTGGTCGCCATCGGGGAGCGCTGGGAGCAGACCAGCCGTGGGATCGAGGTCGAGCACTCGTTCTCCATGGTGCTGGCCGGTGCCCTGGCGGCCCACTCGGCGCGCCTCGAGCGGGCGCGCAACGGCCGACCCGTCGTCCTGGCCAGTGCACCCGACGAGCTCCACGACCTGCCCCTGATGGTCCTGCAGGCGGCACTGTCCGATGTCGGGATCCGCAGTCACGTCATCGGGGCCCGGACCCCGGATGCGGCGCTCCGTGACGCACTGGACCGGCTCGGTCCCCCGGTCGTGTTCCTCTGGGCCCAGATGCCCGGGGCGCGCATGCCCGAGCTGCCGGCCCGCCGACCCGCCACGACGGTCCTGGTGGGCGGCCCCGGGTGGGCGGCGACTCCCGATGAGGTGGAGCACGTGACCGATCTTGAGCACGCAGTCGGCGCGGTGCGCACGGCGATGGGGCTGTGACCTTCTAGGGTGAGGCACGTGGTCGACGAGGAGCTCGCTGGTCTTCTCGCGGCCGGGGAGCGGGCCGTGTTCCGCGGTGTCCCCGGGCAGGGTCTCGTGCCGCTCGAGCGCGCTGAGGCCCTGGCGGGGGAGCGCGGCGACATCGCCCGCCGAACCCGTGCCGCGTGGCTCCTTGGCGTCTGCCGCTCGGCGACCGGGACCTACGGCCAGGCCCTCGCCGGCCTGACCACCGCGGCCAGCGACCCCGAGGTGGCTGCCGAGCTGCGCTCGCTTCCGGCGTCCGCGGTCGGCGCGATCCAGCGACAGCTCGGTCGACATGCCGAGGGCCGTGATTGGGACCAGGCGGCCCTCGATGCGGCCGACGATCCGGAGGCCGAGTGCGAGGCGCTGCTCGGGCTGGCCTCGGATGCGGTGGGCCTCGGGGAGCCGGAGGCCGCCCGGGAGGTGCTCGCCCGCATCGGGCACGTCCTGGCCGAGCGGCCCCTGTGGTGGCGGCACCACATCCGGACGGACTGGGTCCGCGCGGAGGTCGCCCTGCTCGACGGCGATCCGGCACAGGCGCGGGCCGCTGCCGAGCGGGCGCTCGACGCCGCGGAGGCGGCCAGCGCGCCGCGGCACGTGGCCAAGTCCCTGCTGTTCGCCGGGGTCGCAGCAACCTCCCACGGGCAGCAGGGAACCGCCGTGGATCTCCTGGCCCGCGCAGCCGTGCTGGCTGAGGGGCTGGGTGCCCGCCCCCTCGTCTGGCCGAGCCGTGGGCTCCTGGGCGCGCTCCTGGCGGGGTCGTCCCCGGCCGAGTCCGAGCGCAGCCTCGAGGCGGCCCGCGCCGTGATCCGCGGCATCGCGGCCGACCTGCCCCCACTGCTGGCCGCCGAGTGGCTGGCCCGCCGCGACATCCGCGCACTCCTGGGCTGAGCCCGACTGCGGGGGCGCACCGGCCCACTCAAGTGCGCAGGCGGGCGTGTCGAACACACCGGGGAAGGAGGTACCCCGATGACAACGGTCCTGGTGTGCGACGACGCTCCCCTGGCGCGGGAGGCAGTGCGGCGTGCCGTGGCCTCGGTTCCGGGGATCGAGCGCGTCAGTGCCGCAGGGTCGGGCGAGGAGGTGCTGGCCCGCTATCCGCTCGAGCGGCCGAACGTCGTGCTCATGGACGTCCGGATGCCCGGGATGGGCGGCGTGGAGGCCACCCGTCGCCTGATGGCGGCCTACCCGGGTGCCGTCGTCGTGATGCTCACCATGGGTGAGGACATCGAGGGGGTCGCCGCCGCGGTTGCGGTCGGCGCGCGCGGATACATGGTCAAGGACGCCTCCCGCGAGGAGACGGCCACCATGCTGAGCCTTGCGGCCACGGCTCCGGTCCTGAGGACCGGCAACGTCGTGGCCCTTCCGGTGCGCCCCATGGCGGGCGGGCCCTCGCTGAGCGGTCGCGAGGTGGAGGTCCTCGAGGGCATGTCGCGCGGCAAGTCGAACGCGCAGATCGGCCGCGAGCTCTACCTGTCGGAGGACACCGTCAAGACGCACGCGCGGCGGATGTTCCGCAAGATGGGTGCCGCCGACCGGGCCCAGGCCGTCGCGCTGGGCTTCCGCTGGGGCCTGTTGAGCTGACGGGCGGCTGCGCGCCGCGACCGGTGGGCTCCCGGGGCTCCCCGGGGCCGATACCCTGATCCCGAATGGGAGAGGGGCACCACGTGATCGATCCAGCGGACCGCGCCGCAGCCGAGGAGATGTTCGGGTTCACCGGACTGACCTACGACGACGTCCTGCTCCTGCCCGACCATTCCGACGTCGTGCCCTCGGAGGTCGACACGACGACCCGCCTGACCCGCGGGATCACCCTGGCCGTGCCGTTGGTCTCGGCCGCCATGGACACCGTGACCGAGTCCCGGATGGCCATCGCCATGGCCCGCCAGGGTGGCATCGGCGTGCTGCACCGGAACCTGTCGATCGCCGACCAGGCGGCGGAGGTCGACACCGTCAAGCGCAGCGAGTCCGGGATGATCCACGACCCGGTGACCGTCAGCCCCGACGCCACCGTCCTCGAGCTCGACGAGCTGTGCGGCCGCTACCGGGTCTCGGGCCTGCCGGTCATCGACGCCGACCGGACCCTGCTGGGGATCGTGACCAATCGCGACATCCTGTTCCTGCCCGCCGAGCGGTTCGCCACGACGCTCGTGCGCGACGTCATGACGCCCATGCCGCTGGTGACCGGGCCCGAGGGCATCCGCCGGCAGGACGCGGCCGACCTGCTGGCCAAGCACCGGATCGAGAAGCTGCCGCTGGTGGACGCCGCCGGTCGGCTCACCGGGCTGATCACCGTCAAGGACTTCGTCAAGACCGAGAAGTACCCGATGGCCACCAAGGACCCCGAGGGCCGGCTGCGGGTCGGGGCGGCGATCGGCTTCTACGGCGACGCCTGGGAGCGCGCGACCGCCCTGGTGGAGGCCGGCGTCGACGTCCTGGTCGCCGACACCGCCAACGGCCAGGCGCGGCTCCTGCTGGACATGGTGACCCGGATCAAGTCCGACCCGGCCACCAGGCACGTGCAGGTCATCGGCGGCAACATCGCGACGAAGGCCGGTGCCCAGGCCCTGGTCGAGGCCGGTGCCGACGCGGTCAAGGTGGGGGTCGGCCCGGGCTCCATCTGCACCACCCGCGTCGTGGCCGGCGTCGGCGTGCCCCAGGTGACGGCCATCTTCGAGGCCGCCCGGGTGTGCCGACCCGCGGGCGTGCCCGTGATCGGCGACGGTGGGCTGCAGTACTCCGGGGACATCGCCAAGGCCCTGGTGGCCGGCGCCGAGACGGTCATGCTCGGCTCGCTGCTGGCGGGCTGCGAGGAGAGCCCCGGGGACCTCGTCTTCGTCAACGGCAAGCAGTTCAAGCACTACCGCGGCATGGGGTCGTTGGGCGCGATGGCCTCCCGTGGGCGGGTCTCGTACTCCAAGGACCGCTACTTCCAGGCCGATGTCAGCACCGACGAGAAGATCGTCCCGGAGGGGATCGAGGGCCAGGTGCCCTACCGCGGCCCGCTGTCGGCCGTCGCCCACCAGCTCGTCGGCGGGCTGCACCAGTCGATGTTCTACGTGGGCGCGCGCACCATCGGCGAGCTGCAGTCCCGCGGCCGGTTCATCCGGATCACGCCGGCAGGGCTCAAGGAGTCCCACCCGCACGACATCCAGATGACGGTCGAGGCACCCAACTACCAGGGCCGCTGACGCGGGCCGGACGTCGAGGAGGAGCACATGAACGACATCGAGATCGGCCTGGGCAAGCGGGGCCGCTCCGCGCTGTCCTTCGACGACATCGCCATCGCGCCCAGCCGGCGCACCCGCGCCCCGGAGCTGGTCAACACCGGCTGGCAGATCGATGCCTACCGCTTCGACAATCCGATCATCGGGGCGCCGATGGACTCGATCATCTCCCCGGAGACCGCGATCCGCATGGGCCAGCTCGGCGGCCTGGGCGTGCTCAACCTCGAGGGGCTCTGGACCCGGTTCGAGGACCCGTCGGCCGCGTACGAGGAGATCGGCCAGCTCCCTGAGCTGCAGGCGAACGCCCGGATGCAGCAGCTCTACTCCGAGCCGGTCCAGCCCGACCTCATCGCCGAGCGGATCGCCGAGATCCGCGCCTCCGGGGTGGCCGTCGCCGGGGCGCTCTCGCCCAACCGGGTCACCGAGCTGGCGCCGATCGTCACGAAGGCGGGCGTCGACCTGTTCGTGATCCGTGGGACCACGGTCTCCGCGGAGCACGTCAGCGCCCAGGACGATGCGCTGAACCTCAAGGAGTTCATCTACACCCTCGACGCGCCCGTGATCGTCGGCGGGGTGGCCACCTACCGCGCCGCGCTGCACCTGATGCGCGCCGGGGCGGCCGGTGTCCTCGTCGGGTTCGGCGGCGGCGCGTCGCACACGACCGCCGACGTGCTCGGCGTCCGGGTGCCGATGGCCACCTCGGTGGCTGACGTGTCCGCCGCGCGCCGGGACTACATGGACGAGTCCGGGGGCCGCTACGTGCACGTCATCGCCGACGGGGCGATGGGTCGCAGCGGTGACATCGTCAAGGCGATCGCCTGCGGCGCGGATGCCGTGATGGTCGGCTCGCCGCTGGCCCGGGCAGCCGAGGCGCCCGGGCGTGGCTGGCACTGGGGGATGGAGGCCGTGCACGCCGAGCTGCCCCGCGGGGAGCGGCACTGGACCGGCACGGTGGGGTCCCTGGAGCAGGTGATGCATGGGCCGAGCCGTGTCCCGGACGGCACCATGAACCTCGTGGGCGCCCTTCGTCGGGCCATGGCGACCTCCGGGTACTCGGACCTCAAGGAGTTCCAGCGCGTCGACGTCATGGTCTCGCCCGGGCGCTGATGTCCACAGCGGACGGCCAGTTATCCACAGGGCGATCGGGGCGGCTCCCCACACGAACCGACGGCGTCGTCCACACGGTGAGCCGATTCATCCACAGTGTCCCGAACGGCGAAAATGCCGATGGCATGGGAGGAATCAGCCCCGAGGCACGTGACGGGAGTCACACCGAGGGCCGTCGGCCGAGTCGGACCCCTCCGCGCGTCGGTGCGTGCGGACGGCAGCGGAGGGAACGGGGAGAACCCATCGGTCCGTCGGCTCCGCGCGGTAGCCTGACCGGCATGAGCGTCGAGACCGCACCTGCCCCCCGCATCGGGTTCGACCGGGACCTGATCGAGGCGCTGCTGACCATCCCCGTGGTCCACCCGGGCGCCGAGCGGCACGCGACCGTGGCCCCGTTCGACGGCCAGCCGCTGGTCGAGATCCCGTACTCCACGGCGCAGGACGTGGAGATGGCCTTCGAGACAGCCCGCGCGGCCCAGGTGCGGTGGGCGGCCACCCCGCTCGCGGACCGCAAGCGCGCGGTGCTGCGGTTCCACGACCTGCTGCTGTCGCACCGCGATGAGGGGCTGGACCTCATCCAGTGGGAGACGGGCAAGACCCGGATGGACGCCCTCAAGGAGCTGCTCGGGGTGTGCACGATCGCCCGGCACTACGCGCGCGACGCCCGACGGCTGCTCGGGCCCGACCGCAAGGTGGGGCTGTTCCCGGTGCTCACGAAGGTGTCGGTGGAGCGCCACCCGGTCGGCGTGGTCGGCGACATCGCCCCCTGGAACTACCCGCTGTTCCTCGCGGCCGCCGATGCCATCCCCGCCCTGATGGCCGGGAACGCCGTGGTCCTCAAGCCCGACCACCAGACCTCGCTGACCGCGCTGTGGACCGTGGACCTGATGCACCGCGCCGGCATCCCGCGCCGGGTCATGCAGGTGGTCCTCGGGTACGGTCCCGAGCTCGGCCCGGAGATCACCGAGCGCGCCGACTACATGATGTTCACCGGCTCCAGCGCCGTGGGTGCCCAGATCGCCGGCAGGTGCGGCGAGCGGCTGGTCGGCTGCTCGATGGAGCTCGGCGGCAAGAACCCGATGATCGTCCTCGACGATGTCGACCCGGGGCGAGCGGCCGAGATCGCGGTGCGCGCATGCTTCGACAACGCCGGACAGCTCTGCGTCGGGATCGAGCGGATCTACGTGCTTCCCGGGGCCTATGACGCCTTCATGGAGCGGTTCCTCTCGCGGATCGGCGCGCTGCGGATGGGCGCCTCGGTCGGGTGGGGCACGGACTTCGGCTCCCTGATCAGCGCCGAGCAGCTGGCGCGCACCACGGCGGCGGTGGAGGACGCGGTGGCCAAGGGTGCCACCGTCGTGACCGGCGGTCGGCCGCTGCCGGAGATCGGGCCCTTCTTCTATGCCCCGACCGTGCTGACCGGCGTCACCGAGGACATGGCGTGCTTCGGGGCCGAGACCTTCGGCCCGGTCGTGGCGGTCCAGCGCGTGGACTCCGAGCAGGAGGCGATCCGCCTGGCGAACGACTCGCCCTACGGGCTGAACGCGTCGGTGCTCACCGAGGACGACGATCGGGGCGCTGCCATCGCCCGCCAGATCCGCACCGGCTCGGTCAACGTCAACGAGGCCTACGAGGCGACCTTCGGCTCCACCCGGGCGCCCATGGGCGGTCGGGGCATGTCCGGGTTGGGCCGGCGCAACGGCGACCATGGCCTGACCCGGTTCACCGAGGAGCAGACCATCGCCATCCAGCGCGGGATCGGCCTGGGCACGCCGTTCGGCATGGAGCATGACGACTGGGGCGACATCATCATCCGCGGGTTCCGGGCCCTGAAGGCCGTCGGCTTCAAGTAGTCGCCCGTCCCGCCCGGGGAGAATCTCCGCAATGTGGTGGAATCTCCCTGAGCTCCGGGAGGGTCCGTCAGGTCGGGGAGGCTCCGCGCCGGAGCGTTGGTCGCCCGGTGGGGCGGACCGCCCCCGTCGGCGATATCGTCGATGTCATGGGCGACTTCGAGAGCACCACGGACGGCGGGCCCGAGAGCACCGCCACTGACTACGACGTCCTGGTGATCGGCTCCGGCTTCGGCGGATCCGTCACGGCGCTGCGCCTGACCGAGAAGGGCTACCGGGTCGGCGTGCTGGAGGCCGGGCGACGCTTCGCCGATGAGGACTTCGCCAAGACCTCGTGGCGGGTCAAGGACTACCTGTGGGCCCCGGAGCTCGGCTGCACGGGCATCCAGCGCATCCACCGGCTCAACGACGTGATCGTCCTGGCCGGAGCCGGCGTCGGCGGCGGGTCGCTGGTCTACGCCAACACCCTCTACGTCCCCGGCGACGGGTACTTCAAGGACCCGCACTGGGCGCACATCACCGACTGGGCAGACGAGCTCCTGCCGTTCTACGACCAGGCCCAGCGGATGCTCGGCGTGGTGACCAACCCCACGATGACCGCCGCCGATGTGGCCTTCAAGGCAGTTGCCGACGAGATGGGCGTGGGGCACACGTTCAAGAGGACCCCGGTCGGCGTGTACTTCGGCGAGGGGCCAGGGGCCACCGCACCCGATCCCTTCTTCGGGGGAGTGGGCCCGGAGCGCACCGGCTGCATGGAGTGCGGCGAGTGCATGACGGGCTGCCGGCACAACGCGAAGAACACCCTGGTGAAGAACTACCTCGGCCTGGCCGAGGGCGCTGGCGCCGTGGTCCACCCGCTGACCACCGTCACCGATGTCCGCCCGCTCCCGGACGGGCGCTGGGCGGTCGACACCCGGGCGACCGAGTCCCTGGCGGCGAAGGCCGTCGGGGCGGCGAAGGGGAAGGTGGCGGCGCGCAGGGCCGCGTCCGCAGCTGGGGCCGCGGCCGCTCCTGACGGTCCCGTGCGCACGTTCACCGCGGAGCACGTGGTCTTCTCCGCTGGCACGTGGGGGACCCAGAGCCTGCTGCACCGGCTGCGGTTCGAGGGCGAGCTGCCCGGCCTCTCGCCCCGCCTGGGCGCGCTGACCCGGACCAACTCCGAGTCGCTCGTGGGCGTCGTGAACGCCACACCTCCCGGCGAGGGCGACTTCACCCATGGCGTGGCCATCACGTCGTCCTTCTTCCCCGACCCCGCCACGCACATCGAGCCGGTCCGGTACGGCAAGGGCTCCAACGCGATGCTCCTGCTCGCGACGGTGATGAGCGATGGCGCCGAGGGCGTGCCCCGCTACCGGCAGTGGTTCAAGGCGGCGCGGGCGAACCCGAAGCACGCCCTTCAGGCCATGTGGGTCCGGGGCGCCTCCCAGCGCGACATCATCGCGCTGGTCATGCAGAACGTGAACAACTCCATCGTCGTGTTCGGGGAGCGGACCCGTGGCGGGCGCTTCCGGCTGCGCAGCCAGCAGCACGAGGGCGAGCCGAACCCGACCTGGATCCCCGTGGCCAATGACGCGATGCGCCGGCTGGCCCGGCTCATCGGCGGGTTCCCCATGGGCAACTGGGGCGAGGTCATCGACGCGCCCATGACCGCGCACTTCATCGGCGGTGCGGTGATCGGCCTGACGCCCGAGGAGGGCGTGATCGACCCGTACCACCGGGTCCACGGGTACCCCGGACTGCACATCGTCGACGGCTCGACCATCACGGCCAACGTCGGGGTCAACCCGTCGCTGACCATCACCGCGATGGCCGAGCGGGCGATGTCGCTGTGGCCGAACGCCGGCGAGGAGGACCTCCGGCCGGAGCAGGGTCGGGGGTACGTGCGGATCGCCGCGGTGGCACCGAAGAACCCGGTCGTGCCGGACCACGCCCCCGGCGCCCTGCGCCTGCCGGTCGACCTCGGCATCCCCACCGTCCGCCCCGAGGGGTAGCCGACCAGGAACCCCGCGCGATCGGTCCGCCATCGAGTGGCCCGATCGCGGATCGATCCGGATGCCCGACCGGCGATCGCCCGAGATCCGGATCGATCGACTGGTCCGTGGCCGCGCTGGGATTCGCAACGATCCGGTCCGCGTAGGCTGCCGCCCGTGAGCAACCCCAGGCCTGTCCTCGTCGTCGACTTCGGCGCGCAGTACGCCCAGCTGATCGCCCGCCGCGTGCGCGAGGCGCGTGTGTTCTCCGAGATCGTCCCCTCGACGATGCCGGTGGCCGAGATGCTGGCCAGGGACCCGGTCGCGGTGGTGCTGTCCGGTGGTCCGAGCAGCGTGTACGCGCCGGGGGCCCCCTCGATCGATGCCGCGCTGTTCGACGCGGGCATCCCCGTGCTCGGCATCTGCTACGGCTTCCAGGCGATGGCCAGGGCCCTCGGCGGCGAGGTCGCGCAGACGGGCCTGAGTGAGTTCGGGCGCACGCCGCTGGAGGTCCAGGAGCCCGGAGCCCTGTTCGCAGGACTCCCGGCGGAGCTCTCTGTCTGGATGTCCCACGGCGACTCCGTCTCGGCCGCTCCGGCGGGGTACACCGTGACCGCCTCGAGCGCGGGGGCGCCGATCGCTGCCTTCGAGAACCCCGCCACCCGGTGCGCGGGCGTGCAGTTCCACCCCGAGGTGCTGCACACCGAGCACGGCCAGGCGATCCTCGAGCACTTCCTGCACGACCTCGCCGGCCTGGCCCCGGACTGGACGACGGCCTCGATCGTCGACGAGCAGGTCGCGGCCATCCGCGCCCAGGTCGGCGACCACCAGGTGATCTGCGGGCTGTCCGGCGGGGTCGACTCCGCGGTGGCGGCCGCGCTGGTCCACGAGGCCGTCGGCGACCAGCTCACCTGCGTGTTCGTCGACCACGGCCTGCTGCGCAAGGGCGAGCGGGAGCAGGTCGAGCGGGACTACGTCGCCGCCACGGGCATCCGGCTGGTCGTGGTCGATGCGGCCGACCGGTTCCTGGCCGAGCTCGACGGCGTGACCGACCCCGAGGAGAAGCGCAAGACGATCGGCCGCCTGTTCATCCGGGTGTTCGAGGACGCCGCAGCCCAGGTGGTCGCCGAGCGCGGCGAGCACGGGGGCACCGTGGACTTCCTGGTCCAGGGCACGCTCTACCCGGACGTCGTGGAGTCCGGCGGCGGCACGGGCACGGCCAACATCAAGAGCCACCACAACGTCGGGGGCCTGCCCGACGACCTCGCGTTCCAGCTCGTCGAGCCGCTGCGGACCCTGTTCAAGGACGAGGTCCGCCACGTCGGCGAGCAGCTCGGCCTGCCCGCGGCGATGGTCTGGCGCCACCCGTTCCCCGGTCCGGGCCTGGCGATCCGGATCATCGGGGCGGTCAACCGCAAGCGGCTGGAGATCCTGCGCGAGGCCGATGCCATCGCGCGCGAGGAGCTCACCGCAGCAGGCCTGGACCGCGACGTCTGGCAGTTCCCGGTGGTGCTGCTCGCCGATGTCCGCTCAGTCGGCGTCCAGGGAGATGGCCGCACCTACGGCCATCCGGTCGTGCTCCGACCGGTCTCCAGCGAGGACGCGATGACGGCCGACTGGTCGCGCCTGCCCTACGAGCTGCTCGCCCGGATCTCCACCCGGATCACCAACGAGGTGCGCGACATCAACCGCGTCGTCCTCGACGTGACCAGCAAGCCCCCCGGCACCATCGAGTGGGAGTAGCGCCGGCGTCCCCAGACTTCATCCAACTCTCGGGCGCTCCAGGCGGCTTCGTCCAGCTCTGGAGCGCCGTGACAGCCGCATTGTTGGAGCAACTCGCGATCGCGCCCGGGGCGGCGGCGTCTGCGGACAGGGCAGGACCCCCTCGGGGGGTCCTGAGGGGGTCCTGCGGGGGCGTCGTCCCGGCTGGCCGGGGGCGACGGGGTCAGGCGAAGGGGTCCGTGGGCCAGGAGTCCTTCGACTCGGCGGCGGTCAGGGCCTCGGCGTCGCGCTGCTGGCGCTTGGACGCGGCCAGCGAGGCGGCCACGCCGCCGGCGCCCAGGGCGATCAGCACCGTCGGGGCGATCCAGCGCCCGTCGATCTGCCACCCTGTTGCCGCACTCACGGCGAACAGCACGCCCAGGACGGTGAACAGAAGGCCAGCGGCCAGGGACAGGTAGTCGGTCTCATGCGGCCTCACGGCGCACCTCCAGGTTCCCGGCGCCGATCGCGGCGTCGACAGTGACGATGTAGGCCGGCTGGCCGTCGGCCAGGGGCGTGATGGTGGTGTCGACCTCGAGGCCGTCACCCTCGGTCGGGGTGGAGCCGGGGAGGTTGATCTGGCCGATGTCCACGGTGCCGGTCAGGTCCAGCTGCATGTCCGCGGGGACCAGGATGACCAGCTCGCCCACCCCGACGCCGGCGTCGATCTCGACGCGCTGGCCGGGACTACCGGGCTCGGAGCCGCCGATCGCGGTGAGCTCGGTGAGGTCCAGAACGGCGCGCGCCGGCGGAGAGCTGGAAGTCCAGCGGTGACTCGGCGGCCTCCGAGGGGGTGACCTGCCAGGTGCGGTCGCCGATCGTCAGGCCGCCCCACTGGCCGTCGCCGTCGGCGGTCGCGGTCCAGCGGTCCCAGTTCGGGTTCGAGGCCACGAAGTTGCTCGCCGTGACGGTGACGAACGTGATGAACGCCAGCGGGATGGCCAGCCAGAGCAGCCAGCGTGCGCGGCCGTACTTGGTCCCGACCAGCAGCCCGATGCCCAGGATCGCCAGGGCGATGCCGAGGATGACGCCCCAGATCCCCACGCTCGCCGGCACGAGGAAGCCGATCAGGGCCAGGACCCCGGCCGCCAGGATCGCGACGGAGAGGACCAGCCAGCCCAGGTAGGAGCGCTCCCGGGGGGCCGGGGGGATGTACTCGGACCGGCCGTCGGCATAACCGGGGTTGCCACCCGCGGCGTAGCCGACCTGGTCCGCGGGGCCGTAGGGGCCGTTGGGGCCCAGGGGCTCATCGGGGATCGCGATCCAGGCGATCAGGTAGCCGATGAGGAAGGCGCCGCCGGTGGCCAGCGTCAGGACGACGGTGAGGATGCGCAGCAGCGTCGGGTCGGTGTTCCAGTAGCGGGCGAGGCCGCCGCAGACGCCACCGATGACCCGTTGGCTGCGGCTGCGGGTGAGTCGACGAGCCGGTCCGGGCGGCGGGTAGGAGCCGGGAGCCTGGTAGCCACCGGGTGCCTGGTAGGCCGCCGGGTGGCTGGTAGGCCGGGGGAGGCGGGTAGGCCGAGGGAGGCGGGTAGGCGCCGGCCTGGGGGTAGGCGCCTGCTTGAGGGTAGGTGCCAGGGGGCGGCCAGGCACCCTGCGGGTAGCTGCTGACGGACGGTCCAGCCGATGCAGCTGCGCCGGCGAGGGCCGGTCCGGCAGCTGCGCCGGCGGCCGGGCCGGGCTGCGAGGCCTCGACCCAGGTGGCGTCGGTGCCGAGCACCGGTGCCGGCTGGTCCGGAGCGGCCGGAGCGGCCGGAGCGGCCGGAGCCACCGGGGCGGCCGGCTGCTCGCCGAGCACCGCGGTGGGCTGCTCGTCGGGCTGGTTCGTAGGGACGGGGGGCGGGGTGGGTGTTGTTTCGTTCATGGCTCCAGCATCTGCCCGGGCAACCCCGGCCGGTAGCCGGTTTCCCCCTGATCCGACCCTGATCCGACCCTGAGTCGGTCTCAGGGTGGGTCCCTGAGGACAGCCCGCCCGTGCACGGGTGATCATGGGGGCATGAGCCAGACCGTGGGCACGCGCCGCGTTGTGCGCAGCGTGTCGGATCGCTGGCTCGGTGGGGTCTGCGGCGGCCTCGCGGAGCACTACTCCGCCCCGGCGTGGATCTTCCGGACGGCCTTCGTCCTGACCACGCTCATCGGCGGGGTCGGCATCGTGGGGTACGCGCTGATGTGGGTGTTCCTGCCCCTGGACCCCGCCCGCTCGGAAGCGCCACCGACCGGGAGGCCGACCACCGGCTGGGACCTCACCGGCGTGCTGGGCATCCTCGCCCTGGGCCTGGGCGTCCTGCTGGCGCTGGCGGCCCTGGGCCTCCCGATCCGGGTCTCCCTCTGGGGACCGATCCTGATCGTGGGGGCGGGCGTGGCGCTCCTGTGGCGGCAGAGCGATGACCTGCAGCGGGCCACGATCCGCAGTCGTGCCACCGAGGGCGTCCAGGCCACGGCGGCGCTGTCGGACCGCCAGGGATGGATCCGCGTGCTCGTCGGCCTCGGACTGGTCCTGCTGGGCCTGGTCGCCGTGATCGGGCCGCAGCTCGACCTGGCCACGACCGGGCGGTCGATGGCCGCGGCTGGCGCGGTCGTGGCCGGGGTGGTCCTGATCGCCCTGCCGTGGATCTCGACGTGGATCAAGGGCCTGGAGGCCGAGCGCTACGCCGCGGTCCGGGCCGAGGAGCGCGCCGCGATGGCCGCACGGGTCCACGACTCGGTGCTCCAGACGCTGACCCTGATCCAGCGCCGCGCCGACGACCCTGCCGAGGTGTCCCGGTTGGCCCGCGCCGAGGAGCGCGCCCTGCGCTCGTGGCTCTACGCCCCGGTGGGCACCTCCGGCTCGCTGAGTGCTGCGCTGGCCGAGGTCGTGGCCACCACCGAGGCCGACTACGACGCGCGGATCGACCTCGTGACGGTCGGCGACGTCGTGGTGGATGATCGGCTCGCAGCCCTGGTGGCGGCCACGCGTGAGGCGGTGGTGAATGCCGCCAAGCACGCCGGTGCCCCGGCGACGGTGTACGCCGAGGTGGAGGAGGACCAGGTGGAGGTCAACGTGCGTGACCGTGGTTGTGGGTTCGAGATCGACGCCGTGGGTTCCGACCGGCACGGCGTCCGCCAGTCGATCGTGGCCCGGATGGCCACCGTGGGTGGTTCGGCCACGGTGCGCAGCACCCCCGGTGAGGGCACCGAGGTCCGGCTGGTCCTGCCGAGCAGGGGTGCGGGAGGTGCCTGACGTCCCGGGTGGTCCGACCGGGACGCCGCTGCCGCGGGTCGTCCTGGTGGACGACCACGGGTTGTTCCGGGCCGGAGTCGCCCACGAGCTGGCCGGGTCCGTGGACCTGGTCGGTGAGGCCGGGGATGTGGAGAAGGCGATCCTCGTGATCCGGGCCACCCGCCCGGACGTGGTCCTGCTCGACGTCCATCTGCCAGGTGGTGGCGGGCGCGCGGTCCTGGACGCGTGCGTGCCGGAGCTGCCGAGCACCCGCTTCCTGGCGCTGAGCGTGAGCGACGCGGCCGATGACGTCATCGGCGTGGTCCGCGGCGGCGCCCGGGGGTATGTCACCAAGGGCGTGACCGCCGACGAGCTGCTCGACGCGATCCACCGGGTCGCTGCCGGCGAGGCGGTGTTCTCGCCGCGCCTGGCCGGGTTCGTGCTCGATGCGTTCTCCGGCAGCGCGGCGCCCGTCTCCGACGAGCTCGACCAGCTCTCCCCACGGGAGCGTGAGGTGATGCGGTTCATCGCCCGCGGCTACACCTACCGGGAGGTCGCCAAGGAGCTGGTCCTGTCGGTCAAGACCGTCGAGACGCACGTGTCGGCGGTCCTGCGCAAGCTGCAGCTGTCCAACCGCCACGAGCTGGCGCGCTGGGCCCAGGCCCGCGGAGTGGTCTGAGCCGCTCGTCCCCGCGGCTCAGACGAAGACGGCGATGATGATGTTGGCGATCGTCAGGCCGCCGATGGCCCCCCAGACCCCGACCGGGACGGACTCCTTCTTCCGGTTGACCCAGGCCAGGACGGTGATCACCAGCAGGATCAGCAGCTTGATGCCGACCTTCATGTGGTTGACGTCCTCGTCGTCGGCCAGCACCGTCTCGGCCAGGCCCACCATGGCCAGGCCCGTCGCGAGCTGGGTGAACGCACCGTCGAGCATGGCGCGGTTGACCACCTTGGGTGACGTGGACATCTGCACGAGCCACCCCCCGAGGAGGGCCGCGAGGCCGATGAAGTGCAGGACGACGAGGGACTCGAACAGGATCTTCATGGCCGCAAGACTACGGCCAGCCGGACGAACCGGGCGAAACGCTCTGCCGGCTCAGCCCAGCCGGACCGCGTGGAACATCTCCGCCAGGCGCCCCTCGGGCAGCCCGCCACGTTCGGCGGTCTGGGTCATCCAGCCGCGGATCATCCCCTCGAGATCGTCCATGTGCTCGGTCTGGCTCACGTGTGCGCGCAGCGCTGCGAGCTTGAGCGGGAGCATCTCGGTGACGTCGACGAACGTGTTGGGCGTCGGCGAGCCCGACATCCAGAGCTCGGTGACCACCCACTCCTCGAGGCCCTCGTCGGTCATCAGCGTGGGATGCGCGAACTGGTTGCGGGCGTCGGGGTAGATGGCCTGGACGGTGGCCTCGCCGGCCGCCATGTGATCCGGGTGCGAGGCAGCGATCCGCTCCCAGTTGCGCACCGGGGACATCGTCATCACGCGCTGCGGGCGCACCTGGCGGATCACGCGCGAGATGTCGCGGCGCAGGTCGTGGCTGACAGTGAGCTCGCCGTCCTTGTAGCCGAGGAAGCGGACGTCGGTCACCCCCACGATGGCGGCGGCCGCGACCTGCTCGGCCCGCCGGATCCCGGGGATCTCCGAGCGCGGGACAGCGGGGTCGAAGCCGCCGGCGTCCCCGTCGGTCACGATGCAGTAGGTGACCGAGACCCCCGCGGCGACGAGCGTGGCCACCGTGCCTGCGGACCCGAAGTCGACGTCATCGGGGTGTGCGGTGACGACCAGGACGCGAGTGAGCTCGGGGGGGATCTCCACGCCGGACATCGTAGGCGGATTCGCGGGCGGGGGCTCGGGCCCGGTGCGGCCCCTGCACCCTAGGGGGGCCTTAGGGCTGCGAAATGACTGGATTTGGCCGAGGGGCGCCGTAGGTTGGGTCAAGCGCGGGGGCGTGGATGTCGAGGGAGGGGTATGGGGGGTATACGGACACTCGTTGCCGCGACCTCGGCTGCCCTGGTCGTGGCCCTCGTCGGCGCGCCCGCACAGGCGGTCGCACCGGTGCCGACCGCCGCCGTGCCGCTCCCCGCCGAGCTCGACCTCGCCGCCTTCTACGAGAAGCAGACGGTGTGCGACCCGACCCCGCGTCCGGGGGCCGCGGCCCTGAGGGACCTCCTGCTGGCGACCTACGGCCCGGCCACCATCTACATCCCGCGCACCTGCACCTCCAGCACCAGCGAGCACTTCGATGGCCGGGCCGTCGACTGGATGCGCTCGGCCCGGGTGCCGGCGGAGAAGGAGATGGCCGACGCGTTCGTCGCCTGGCTGCTCGCCCCGGCTCCCGATGGCACGCCGCACGCGATGGCCCGGCGGCTGGGGATCATGTACATCATCTGGGACAGCCGGATGATCCGCATGTATGACCCGGGTCGTGGCTGGACCGAGTACCGCGGGTGCCTGGACCCCACCAATGCCGGGGAGGGCCTGGACACCACCTGCCACCGCAACCACGTGCACCTGTCGATGTCCTGGGATGGTGCCGCGGGGATCACCAGCTGGTGGGCCGGGACCGCCCAGACGCAGCCGTACTGCCCGACGATGTCCTCGAAGGCCACCCCGGGCGAGGGCAGCGGTCTCGTCGTCCCGGACCTCGGCGCGGTCCCGGGTGCGGTCCCGGTGACTCCCACCGTGATCCTGGACACCCGCGCGGGGATGGGTGCGGGGCTCACCGGCTCGTGCCGGAGCCTCGCGGGCAGGTCACTGCACCCGATCGCCGCCCCCGCCGGGCTGGTGCCCGCGGGCGTCGGGGCAGTCGTGCTGCAGGTCACCTCGGCGAGCAACGCACCGGCCACGCTCGCCGCGTGGTCCTCGGGCGCGTCGCGACCGCCGGGCCAGGTCGTGACCCCCATCGGCACGACGACGGCCACGGTGGTCGTCCCGCTCGCCTCGGACGGCACGGTCGCGCTGGGGACCTCCCTCGGCGCGGCGAACCTCTCGGCCACGGTCATCGGATACGCACCGGGCAGCAGCGCGTTCGCGGTGGCGGCCCCGGCCCCGGCGCCTGCGCCTGCGACGATCGCGCGGCCGAGCAAGCCACGGTCGGTTGCGGTCAAGTCCGCCCGCCGCGCGGTGACGACCCGCTGGAAGGCCCCGAAGAGCGTGGGTGGGGCGGCCCTGACGGGGTACCGCGTGGAGGCGCTGAAGAGCTCCAAGCGCGGCGCTGCCGTCGCGGGGTCCTGCGCGACGTCGCCGACCGTGCGCAGGTGCACCATCAAGGGCCTGAAGAAGGGCCGGACCTACTGGATGTCGGTCTCCGTGGCGAACGCGGGTGGGGCCACCTGGGCGGTCCGCAAGAAGGTCCGGGTCCGCTGAGGCGTCCGGGTGCGTGTCCCTGCGGTGTCGGCGGGGGCACCTAGAATCCATGGGTGCTCGCGGATGACCTGCTGCCCCGCCTCCCGCGGACGACCATGCCCAGCGACACCGCCGACCGCGAGGCCGACCGCGCGGCCGACGAGGGGGCCCTGTTCGGGGTGGCCCGCACGTCGCCGGGGGCCGCGGGCACGGGGCCGGACGCCCCCCGCGCCGCTGAGGCGGGCCGCGCCGCCGACATGGTGCGCGCGGCGGTGGCCGCTGCCAAGGGCGGTGCCGATGCCCAGGCCGCGGACCGACGGGCCCAGCGGGAGGCCCAGCGGGCCGCGGAGATGGTGGACCTCGTCTCCGACCTCAACCCACCACAGCGCGAGGCGGTCGAGCATCGCGGCGGGCCGCTGCTGATCGTCGCCGGCGCAGGGTCGGGCAAGACGCGCGTGCTGACCCGCCGGATCGCCCACCTGCTCGCCACCGGAGACGCCCGTCCCGGTGAGATCCTGGCCATCACGTTCACGAACAAGGCCGCGGCCGAGATGCGCGAGCGGGTCGAGGTGGCCGTGGGTCCCCGGGCCCGGGCGATGTGGGTCTCGACCTTCCACTCGGCCTGCGTGCGGATCCTGCGCCGGGAGGCCGAGCGGCTCGGGATGAAGTCGAGCTTCTCGATCTACGACCAGGCCGACAGCCTGCGCCTGGTCACCCTCGTGTCCCGCGACCTCAACCTCGACCCCAAGCGGATGCCGCCCCGTGGCCTGCTCAACAAGATCTCCGGCCTGAAGAACGAGCTGGTCGACCCCGATGCGTACCGCTCCCAGGCCACCAACGACACGGAGATGACGCTGGCCGACGTCTACACGGCCTACCAGACCCGGCTGGCCCGGGCCCAGGCCGTCGACTTCGACGACCTCATCGGGCACACCGTGGCCCTGATGGTCGGGTTCCCCGATGTGGCCGAGCACTACCGCCGCCGGTTCCGGCACATCCTGGTCGACGAGTACCAGGACACCAACCACGCCCAGTACCGGCTGGTCTCCGAGCTGGTGGGTCGGCCCGGGGGCGAGGTCCCGCCCGGGGAGCTGGTCGTGGTCGGCGACTCCGACCAGTCGATCTACGCGTTCCGCGGCGCCACCGTGCGCAACATCGTGGAGTTCAGCACCGACTTCCCCAACGCCCGCCAGATCGTGCTCGACCAGAACTACCGCTCGACCCAGACGATCCTCTCGGCGGCCAACGCGGTGATCGCGCGGAACTCCGACCGCCAGGCGAAGAAGCTCTGGACCGACGCGGGCGCCGGGGCGCAGATCGTGGGGTACGTCGCGGACTCCGAGCACGACGAGGCCGCCTTCGTCGGCAACGAGATCGACCGGCTCTCGGATGCGGGCCAGGCCCGGCCCGGTGACGTGGCGGTGTTCTACCGGACGAACGCCCAGTCCCGGGCGCTCGAGGAGGTGTTCATCCGCACCGGCCTGCCCTACAAGGTGGTCGGCGGCACGCGCTTCTACGAGCGCCGGGAGATCCGCGACGTGCTGGCCTACCTGCGGGTCGTGGCCAACCCCGCCGACGACGTGAGCCTGCGCCGGATCCTCAACGTGCCCAAGCGGGGCATCGGCGACCGTGCCGAGGCCTACGTCTCGGGGTTCGCCGAGGCGGAGCGGATCACCTTCGGCGAGGCCCTGCGGCGGGCGGCGGAGATCCCGGGGATGGCCGGGCGCAGCGCGACCCTGGTGGCGGCGTTCGTCGCGATCCTCGACGACCTCGCCGCCGTCGTGGACTCGGGTGCAGGACCCGCCGACATCATGCGCGCGGTGCTGGAGCGCTCGGGCTACCTCGCGGAGCTGCAGGCCTCCACCGACCCGCAGGATGAGGTCCGGGTCGAGAACGTGGCCGAGTTCGAGGCGGTGGCCGCCGAGTTCACCCGGGAGGCCGAGCAGGCAGGCGAGGGGTCGGGCACCCTGGGCGACTTCCTCGAGCGGGTGGCGCTGGTGGCCGATGCCGACGAGATCCCCGAGGGTGAGGACCACGAGGGCGTGGTCACGCTGATGACCCTGCACACCGCCAAGGGCCTGGAGTTCCCCGTGGTGTTCCTCAGCGGGATGGAGGATGGCGTGTTCCCGCACATGCGGGCGATGTCCGACGCCTTCGAGCTCTCCGAGGAGCGTCGCCTGGCCTACGTGGGCATCACCCGGGCCCGGGAGCGCCTGTACGTCACCCGTGCCATCAGCCGATCGGCGTGGGGGGCGCCGAGCTACAACCCCGAGTCCCGGTTCCTCGCCGACATCCCCGCCGAGCTGATCCGCTGGGAGCGTGAGGAGCCGGCGCGCTACACCGGCCCGTCCTCAGGCGGCTACGGATCCGCCCCCGCCCTGTCGGCGGCCGCCGAGCGCTACGAGTCCCGGAGCCCGGTCGCCCGGGCGGTGATCTCGCTGTCCGCCGGGGACCGGGTCCTGCACCCGAAGTTCGGCATGGGCACGGTGGTCAGCACGCTGGGGAGCGGTGACAAGGCCGAGGCCTCGGTCGACTTCGGCTCCGAGGGGGTCAAGCGACTGCTGCTGCGCTACGCCCCGGTCGAGAAGCTCTAGGGCCACGGGGCGGCGGGCACGTATCCGGCCGTTCGGCCCTGTCCCCGAGCAGTCCCGCCTGCCTACGCTGGGGTTGGGCGGATGCCCGCCCCAGTCGGCGGAAGGAGACCGCGATGGCCACGGCGGCGGACCCGAGCTACCTCGACGTCCAGGCGGCGATCGGGATCACGAAGCACAATGGCGGGTACCCGGCCACCGAGCAGCTGCTCACGATGTGCCACGCGAGGCGTGCCCGGGACGTCCTCTATGTGGGATCCGGCATCGGTGTCGGCCCGGTCCACCTGGCGCGGCACTACGCCCACAGGGTCACGGCCCTGGACATCGACCCGGCCATGCTGGAATGGACGGCGCGGCGTGCCCGTCGTGACGGAGTCAGCGACGCCATCACGACCGTGCAGGGTGACGTCCTGGACCTGCACCTGCCTGACGGGCGGTTCGACCTGGTCGTCGTGGAGTCCGTGATCGCGTTCGTGCAGGACAAGGAACGGGCGATCTCGGAGTGCGCCCGGGTCACCCGCCCGCAGGGCTGGGTGGGCATGAACGAGACGGTCTGGCTCGGGGAGCGTCCCCCGCTGGAGGTCGCCGCCCGGGGCGACGTGCTCGGGACGTGGCTGCCCACGCGTGCCGAGTGGCAGGAACGATGGGATCGCTCCGGCCTCGAGGACCGGGCGTTCGAGGTCCACCCCCTCGAGCTCGGGGCCGAGGCTCGCAGCCGGATCGACTGGATCGGGTGGCGCTGGCTGCTCCCCGCGTGGGGTCGGGCCCTGCGCCTCGTGGCCAGGGACCCGGCGGTCCGAGACGCACTCAGGACGCAGCTGTCCTACCCACCGGGGCTGGCGTCGCTGATGGGCTATGCCCTCTCGGCGGGCCGCCGCGCGTAGCTCGTCGACCGAGACCAACCTGCTCTCTGGGCGCCGACCGGATCCGGGTCGCGGCGGGGGCTGATGGCGGCCGGCGGGAGTCCTCAGCGCGGGGCGGGTCGCGGCGGGGTGCCCTGGCGGCTGGGGGCGCTGGCGATCGAGGTCGCACCCTCGGCGACGGTGGAGCCGTCCTGGTCCACATGGGCCAGGGTCGTGCAGATCTCGTGGACGACCCGGCCGTCGACCGGCAGTGAGTTGTGCCCCACGCTGGGCACGAACACGTTGCGCGCGTTGAGGTCGGTGTGCTCGATGCGCGCATTGGACTTCGGGATGATCATCTGGTCGAGGTCCGACCAGATGGCCACGAACCGGGTGCGACATCCCGGCGACGGGGCGGCGAGCTCGATCATGATGTCCGAGCCGGGCCGCATCTGCCGGGCGACCGGGTGCGGCACGAACTTGGCAGGTGCCGTCCCCTGGTGCGGGGTTCCGAGCGTGACGAGGGTGTGCACGCGGGAGTCCCCGCCCATCCGCTGGACGAAGTAGCGCGCGACCAGCCCGCCCATCGAGTGGCCGATGACGTGCACCCGCTCGTACCCGGTCTCGATGCACACCGCCTCGACGAGGGCCTCCAGGCGCCCGGCGACCACGCGCACGTCGTCGGTCAGCGGGGAGTAGTTCAGCGTGATGATCCGGCCGAACCCGCGCCGGCGCAGGCCGCGCTTGATCCGGGCGAAGATCGAGCGGTTGTCCACGACCCCGTGGATCAGGATGATCGGGGTGCCGGCGTTCTCGACGTCGCCGATGATCAGGCCGCGCTTGATCGGGTCCAGCCCGTCGAGGTTGAGCCGCTCCTCCGGATGGCGCACCTGCTCCTCGAGCACGCCCAGGGGGTAGGTCACGATGTGCGTGGCCGTCCAGGCGACCTCGACGGCCGATCCGCGGATCACCGAGGGGCTGGTGACCCGCCGGATCCCGCGGCGGGTGGCCCGTCGTGCACGGTGGATCCGTCCCCCGTGGGCCTGCCCGTCGTCGGGACCCTGCGGGTCCTGGGCGTGGGCCTGGTGGCTGCGCGGCACCCGGGCACGGTAGCGCATCCTCACGCGACCTGCGCCCATCGGGCAGGGCTACGCTTCACCCATGAGCACATCGAACGCCGGGCACATCAGGGTCATCGTGGGCAAGCCGGGCCTGGACGGCCATGACCGGGGGGCGAAGGTCGTGGCCCGGGCGCTGCGCGATGCCGGCATCGAGGTCATCTACACCGGCCTGCACCAGACCCCCGAGCAGATCGTGGCCACGGCCATCGCCGAGGACGCCGACGGGATCGGCCTGAGCATCCTGTCCGGTGCGCACATGACGCTGTTCAAGTCGGTCATCGAGATGCTCCGCGAGCGCGGCGCCGGGGACATCCGGGTGTTCGGGGGCGGGATCATCCCCGAGGCGGACATCCCGATGCTCTACGAGATGGGCGTCGCCCACGTCTTCACCCCCGGGACCCGCACCGACGATATCGTCGACTGGGTCAGGGAAAACGTCGCGCACGCCGCCTGACGCTCCGCTGCCACCGCTCGTCGCAGAACCGGGGGACCGGCCGTCAGGGTGACGGGGTGACCCAACTAGTGTGGGCCGCATCCCTTCGTCGGTGAGGAGCCCCGCGTGGATCTGTACGAGTACCAGGCCAAGCACCTGTTCGGCAAGCACGGGGTGCCGGTCGTGCCCGGCGCCGTGTGCGAGACGCCCGATGCCGCCCGGCTGGCGGCCCGCCGCATCGGCGGCACGGTGGTGGTCAAGGCCCAGGTGAAGGTCGGCGGCCGCGGCAAGGCCGGGGGCGTGAAGCTCGCCGACGGTGAGGACGAGGCCAGTGCCCGTGCCGCGGACATCCTCGGCATGGACATCAAGGGCCACACCGTGCACAAGGTGCTGGTGACCGAGGCCGCGGAGATCGCCGAGGAGTACTACGTCTCCTTCCTGCTCGACCGCGCCAACCGCACCTTCCTGGCGATGGCCTCGGTCGAGGGCGGGGTGGAGATCGAGCAGGTCGCCAAGGACAACCCCGATGCCCTGGCCATGATCCGCGTCGACGCCCTCGAGGGCTGCCCGCCGGAGAAGGCCCGGGAGATCGTCGAGGCCGCCAGGTTCCCCGCGGAGGTCGCCGACGACGTGGCGAACGTCCTCGTGAAGCTCTGGGACGTCCTCGTGCTCGAGGACGCCACGCTCGTGGAGGTCAACCCGCTGGTCCGCACCACCGACGGCCGCGTGCTGGCACTGGACGGCAAGGTGTCCCTCGACGAGAGCGCCCACTACCGGCACGCGTCGCACGCCGACCTCGTGGACACCGCGGCGACCGACCCGATCGAGCTGCGTGCCAAGGCGTTCGACCTCAACTACGTCAAGCTCGACGGTGCGGTCGGGATCATCGGCAACGGCGCCGGGCTGGTCATGTCGACCCTGGACGTCGTGGCCTACGCCGGCGAGGAGTTCGGCGGGGTGCTCCCGGCCAACTTCCTCGACATCGGCGGGGGGGCCAGTGCCGAGGTGATGAGCAACGGCCTGGACATCGTGCTCACCGACCCCTCGGTGACGTCGGTGTTCGTCAACGTGTTCGGCGGCATCACCTCGTGCGTGGAGGTCGCCAACGGCGTGAAGCTCGCGCTGGCGATGCTGGCGGAGGCCGGCAAGCCGGTCGACAAGCCCCTGGTCTGCCGGATCGACGGCAACCGGGCCGAGGAGGGCCGGGCGATCCTGCGCGACGCGCAGATCCCCGGGGTGGAACTGGTCGAGACCATGGACGAGGCTGCCCGCCGTGCGGCGCAGCTCGCAGCAGGGAAGTGAGGTAGGACCATGGCGATCTTCCTTGATGGCGACTCGCGCCTGATCGTGCAGGGGATGACCGGCTCCGAGGGCATGAAGCACACCACGCTGATGCTCGCGGCCGGCTCGAACGTCGTCGGCGGGGTGAACCCGAAGAAGGCCGGCCAGACCGTGGCCTTCCCGAACGCGGAGCTGCCGGTGTTCGGCACCGTGGCCGAGGCCATGGCCGCCACGGGCGCCAACGTCTCGGTGGTGTTCGTCCCCCCGAGTGGCACCAAGGTGGCGGTGACCGAGGCCATCGACGCCGGGATGCCGCTGGTCGTGGTCATCACCGAGGGGGTGCCCGTCCACGACACCGCCGCCTTCTTCCAGGATGCGGTGAACCGCGGCACGACCCGGATCATCGGCCCGAACTGCCCCGGCATCATCACCCCGGGCGTCAGCAACGCGGGGATCATCCCGGCCTCGATCTCCGGCGCGGGACCGATCGGGCTGGTCAGCAAGTCCGGCACCCTGACCTACCAGATGATGTACGAGCTGCGCGACATCGGCTTCTCCACGGCCATCGGCATCGGTGGGGACCCGATCATCGGCACCACCCACATCGACGCCCTCGCGGCGTTCGAGGCCGACCCGCAGACCGAGGCGATCGTCATGATCGGCGAGATCGGCGGGGACGCCGAGGAGCGCGCGGCCGCGTTCATCGCCGAGAACGTCACCAAGCCGGTGGTCGGCTACGTCGCCGGCTTCACCGCACCCGAGGGCAAGACGATGGGCCACGCCGGCGCGATCGTCTCCGGCTCCTCGGGCACCGCCGCGGCCAAGAAGGAGGCCCTCGAGGCCGTCGGCGTCCGGGTGGGCAAGACGCCCTCCGAGACCGCGCGCCTGATGCGTGAGGTGCTCGGCCGCTGACCCTGCGTGAGTGCCCCGGCCGGTCGTGGCCGGGGCACCGCCATGTTCACCCGGCCGCGGCCGCGACACGCGGGAGGTCGGTGCCGGACACGACCCCCGGTGGGGGAGAATCCCGGGGTGAGCGTGCGCGATCCCGAGGTGCTCGACGTCGATGCCGACGTCGACGCGCCCGAGCCGTCGCGGCGCCCCATCGTTGCGGGCGTCGCTGCGGGTCTCTGGTCATTGCTCGTGGGCGTGGCCCTGGTGACCTGCCTCGTGATGCTGGCCTGGGCGCTGTCCCCGCACTCCGTCGGCGACTCGGCCGCTGCGTGGCGTGCGGCCGGATCCGTGTGGCTGGGCGCCCATCAGGTGCCCCTGGAGATCGGCGGCCGGGACCTCACGCTGCTGCCGCTCGGCGCCCTCCTGCTCGGGCTGCTGCTCACGCGACGCAGTGGTCGCTGGGCGGGTCGTCTGCTGGCCGGGACCTCCCTCGGCGAGGCAGTGGCCATCGTCACCTCCTGCGCGCTGGTCTACGGCACGGGCGGTGCGGGCGTCGCCTGGCTCGCGGCGGGTCCCGGGACTGGCGCCAGCCCCCCGTCGGCGTTCCTGTGGACCGGCGCGGTCGCCCTCGTCGGGGCCACCTGGGGGATCGCCCGCGAGGCGGAGCTGGTCGCATGGGCGAGGTCCCGGGTCTCCGACGCCGCCTGGCGCACCGCCCTCGGCGGCCTGGCCGCAGTGGTCGGGTTGCTGGGCGTGGGTGCCCTCCTGGTCACCGTGAGCCTGGTCCGGCACTTCAGCCAGATCACGGCGACACTGGCGGACCTCGATGCCGGCCCCGTCGGCGAGCTGGCGCTGACCGTCCTGGGCGTCCTGTGCCTGCCCACCCTGGACATCTGGGGCATGGCCGTGGTCGTCGGTCCGGGCTTCGACCTGGGCTCCTCGGGCGGATTGGACATCCTCGGCGGGCAGGTCAAGTCCCTTCCCGCCCTCCCCGTGCTGGCTGCGGTCCCGACGACCGTTCCCGCGTGGGGACCCGTGCTGCTCCTCGTCCCCGTGATGTGCGGAGTGCTCGCCGGGCGCATCCGGTGGGGCCGTGACCTGCCCACGCTGACGGGTGCCGCGCTCTCCGGTGCCGGGTTGGCAGGCGTGGTCGCCGCGCTCGTCGGTGGCCTCTCGCTGCTGGCCGCGGGCTCGCTGGGAGGTGGCCGCCTGGCCGAGGTCGGCCCTCGTGCGGTGCCCGTGGCCGCTGCCGCCGCGGGCCTGGTCCTGCTGGGGTTCCTGGCGGAGGCGGCCTTCCAGTCGCTGAAGCTGAGCTGGGAGCTGCACCGCGCCGAGCAGCGCGCCGAGGATCGTCGACTGCGCCGTGCGGCACGGGGCCTGGTCGACCCCGTCGAGACGTCCGACGTCGAGGGGCCGGTCGCCGAGGGGGCCGAGGCCGAGCGGCTCGGCGCTGTGGAGGACACCGCGGATGTGGCCGGCCTCACCGAGGCAGGCGACGATCGGCCTGCTGCGGCGCCGCGCCGCCGCGAGCCGCCGCCCGCGCGCCAGTCCCTGGTGATCCCGGTCGTCGTCCCGGGCCCGCTGGTGGATGCGGGGCTCCAGGAGGATGTGTCCGCAGCCGACCCTGTGAGTGGGCAGGCGGACCTGTCGGACACGCAGACCCCCGACTCCGAGGTGGCGGTCGACCTGACCGCGGTGGCCGACTCCGACCCTGTGCTGCAGGACGGTGACTCGACCGTGGACCTCGTCCTGGATCCGGCCGACCTGGCCGAGATCAGGGCCACCCAGGCAGGCCGTTCACCCGGAGACGACACCCCGCTGGGGATGGGCTGAGAGGTCCGACCGCTGCGTGCCCGGTGCGCCGCTCAGTCGTCCGTGTCGTCCTCGTGCTCCTCGGACTCGGTGTCGTCCGTGGCGTCGTCGTCCTCGTCGTCGTCCTCGGCCTCCGCGGCGTCCTCGTACGAGTCGTCCTCGTCCTCGGCCTCCGTCGCGCGCGGCTGGGGCGCCGGGGCGGAGGTCCTGGTCGGCGCAGGGTTGGCGGTCCGGGGCAGGCTCGCCTGGGCGACCTCCTCCTGGATCAGCACCGTGTCCTCAACGACCTCGGTGGGGGTCGGGTCGACGACCGTGCGGACCTCAGTCCGGTAGAGGGTCGGCTGGGGCCCCGGTTCCCGGCCGACAGTCTCCACGGTGGCGGTCGGGTCCAGCGCGCGCTGTGGCGCGCTCAGGACGGTCTGGTAGACCGCGGCACCCAGCAGGGCGCTGCCGAACAGGGCCGCCATCCATCCGATCACGCTGCGCATCTGAGACTCCCTCATGGTTCGTTGGCTGCGCCACATTCTGCATGCAGGCGAGTCCGCGTGGAGGAATCCCTGCGTCAAGGATGTGTCCCCCCCGCCTTGACGCAGCCTTGACACTTCCGGCCCTGATGGCTTGCCGGACCGCAGCCGACCATGGAGTCATGAGCGCAAAGCAGTCAGTCCGTCGTGGTGTGGCCGTCCTCAGCAGTGGCGCGGTCGTGGTCGGCGCGGGTGTGACGGTCGGGGCCCTGGCAGCGGACATGTCCGATGAGTGGTCCCAGCAGGCCGCGCTGGAGGCCGCCGCACAGGTGGTCGCGGATCCGGTCATCGATGTGACGGTCCCCCGGCCCGTCGTGGTCACGCGGATCGAGGAGCGTCACGTCACACCCAAGCCCGTGGTGGTCCATCGCAAGGTCTACATCCGGGTCCCGGCCGGGAAGAGCGCGCCGCGTCCCCAGGCGCCCCGGGCCAAGGCGGCCCCGCAGCGCCAGCCGGCCACATCGGCGGCCGCACCGCGACCGTCGCGAACGAAGGTCGCTCCGGCACCGGCACCGGCCCCCGCTGCGCCCAGCGCTCCCAAGGCGACGTCGAAGACCTCATGAGCACCGTCGACATGGGCACGGTGGAGATCGTGGAGCAGCGCTGGCGCACGACGCTGTCCGTGACGCTACCGGGAGCGGCGGACGTCGCCAGCATCCGTCGGGCCGAGCAGGTCCTCATGACCGAGGTCGACCGGCTCGAGCGGGCGGCCAGCAGGTTCCGCGCGGACTCCGAGATCTCGGCAGTCAACCGGGCCGCCGGGCAGTGGGTCCGTTCCAGCGCGCTGCTCGTGGAACTCGTCGAGGTGGCCCTGGCCGCAGCCGACTCCACGGGCGGCCTGGTCGACCCGTGCCTCGGCCGGCAGGTGGACGCCGCCGGCTACCGCACGTGGGCGGCCGGCGACGTCTCGGTCCTCGATCCGGCACTGCCGGCTCCCGTCGGCGCGGGTGGGTGGCGCGAGGTCGAGGTGGCCCCGGGTCGGGTCCGGATCCCCCCTGGCGTTGCCCTCGACCTGGGGGCGACGGCCAAGGCCTGGCTGGCCGACGAGGTGGCCGAGCGGATCGCCGACGAGGTCGGACTCGACGTGATCGCCACCATGGGCGGCGACCTGCGGGCCATCGTCGCGGCCCCCGGCTGGGTGGTCGGTGCCGACCACGAGGTCCCCGGGGTGCCCGAGCGGCTGATCAGCATCGCCGAGGGGGGACTGGCGACCAGCGGCCAGGGTCGGCGGCGGTGGCTGACCACGGCGGGCCCGGCGCACCACCTCATCGACCCCCGCACCGGTCGCAGTGCCGACACCGGCTGGTGGGCGGTGTCCGCGCTGGCCGCCAGCGCGACGACGGCGAACGTCGCCGCCACCGCAGGGATGCTGCTGGACGCAGACGCCCCAGCGTGGTTCGCGGAGCGTGGCCTGCACGGGCTGTTCACCCGGTGGTCGGGGTCGGGGCGGGCAACCTCCCACACGGTGGGCCAGTGGCCCGGGATGGAGGACGCCGCATGAACGAGGTCCCCTGGACATGGTTCGTGATGCGCTCCAGCGGCCTCGTGGCCGTGGGCCTGCTGACGGTGTCGGTCCTGCTCGGGCTGATCGGGCCGCGCCTGCGGCCGACGGCGCGACTCACGAGCATCAGCGTGCACCGGGCCGCCTCCGTGGCCGGGACGCTGCTCATCGTCGCCCACATCATCCTGGCGCTGCTGGACAGGTGGATCGTGCTGGACTGGCCGGCTGCGCTGCTGCCCGGTGTGGCCGGGTGGGAGCGGTGGGGGGTCGCCCTGGGCGCGCTGTCGGTGGACCTCATGATCGTCGTCCTGGTCACGACCGCCACCCGGATGCACAGTCCGGGGCTCTGGCGCCGGGCGCATCTGCTGGCCTACCCGGTGTGGGCGCTGGCCGTGGGGCATGGGCTCCTCGTCGGCACCGACGGAGCAGTCATGCAGGCCCTCGCGATGGTCAGCCTGGCCGTCGTCCTGTTCGGGTTCGCGGTCCGGCTGCTCATCCGGCCGACGACCGCTCACGCAGTGCGGCCCGACCTCATCGCGACGGGGGTCGGGCGATGACCGCGCCGCTGGCAGGCACGCCGCTCGGTGCGGGTGCCGCGCTCACCGCCGCCCCCGGTCCGCGCCCGGTCACGGGCCTGCCGGGACTCGCCCTTCCCGGTCGGCTCCCCGGTCGGCTCCCCAGGGAGTTGCTCGCCCCCGGCACGCTGCTCCTGGCCGGTGTTGAGCCCGGCAGGCCGGTGAACCTCGTGGAGCACCGGCGGCGCTGGGCGACGACGCCGATCCTGGCCCTCGACGATCTCGTCGCCCGGGTGGCCGCCCACGAGATCGTCGGTGCCGGGGGCGCGGGCTTCCCGACCGATCGCAAGCTGTCGTCGCTGGCAGGTTCGCGCGTCTCGCACGTCATCGTCAACGGCGCCGAGGGGGAGACCGCCAGCGGCAAGGACGGGGTCCTGCTGGGCCACGTCCCGCACCTGGTCCTCGACGGCGCCGTCACGACGGCCCGGGCCCTCGGTGCTCCCCGGATCGTCGTGCGGATCAGCGCCGATCGCCCCGACCTGGCGATCTCGCTCGCGCATGCGCTGGCCGAGCGTCAGGACGGCCTGCCGATCGAGGTGTCGATCGGGCCGACGTCGTTCGTCGCGGGCGAGGCGACGGCCGTGATCCGGGCGATCACCGGTGGCCCGGCCCTCCCGGCCGACCTGGGCCGCCCACCGTCGATCCGCACCGGCGTGGCGCGTCGGCGCTCGCACGTGATGCTCAGCAACGCCGAGACCTTCGCCCGGATGGCGCTTGCCTCGCGTGGGGTCGCTGGCCGGTCGGCGCTCGCGAGCGCGTCGGGCGCCGTGCGCGACCCCGGAGTCGTCGAGCTGCCGGACGGCGCCACCGTGGCCGACCTCGCCCTCGTCGCAGGGGGGCTCGTGGGCACCCCCACGATGCTGATCACCGGTGGCTGGCACGGTCGCTGGGTCCCGTGGGACGGTCTCACTGCGGGGACCGAGCTCACGCGAGACGCGCTCTCCCAGCTCGGGGGGCGGTGGGGAGCGGGTGCGTTCGTCTGGATCCCCGAGGATCTGCCGGCCTGGGTCGCCCTGGCCGGGATCGCACGGGAGCTGGCTGCGGGCACGGCCGGTCAGTGCGGACCGTGCTGGCGGGGGCTGCCGGCCATTGCCGACGTCATCGCAGGCGTCGCGGACGGGACCGGTCGCCACGATGAGATCGCGGACCTGATGGCGCAGGTGGATGGCCGGGGGATCTGCGCGCACCCGTCGGCGGCGGTAGCGGCACTGCGCAGCGCACTGGACCTGATCGGGGAGGACCGATGACCATGACCGCATCACGCAGCCGGGCCCGCGACACGCAGGGAGGGCACGTGCTGACCCTCGACTGGCAACGGTGCGCCGGGCACGGGGTGTGTGCCGCCGCGCTCGGTGAGCGCATCTCCCTGGACACCTGGGGATACCCGATCGGGGTCACGACCCGCGGCGAGGTGATCCCAGCGTCGCTGCTGGGCGCGGCACGGCTCGCCGCGGCCGCCTGCCCGGCCGCTGCCCTCCGGCTGCAACGATCGGACAGGACCTAGGCTCCGACCGTGGCCCATGTCCTGCTGATCGAGGATGACGCGGGGATCCGCACGTCCGTCGTGCGAGCCCTGCACAGCCGTGGTCACGCCGTGGACTCGGCCGGCACCGGTCTGGACGGGCTGCAGTCCATGCTCACCGGATCGCCGGACGCCGTCGTGCTGGACCTCGGCCTGCCCGACGTGGACGGCGAGCGCCTGCTCGGGATGATCCGCTCCGTGAGCCAGGTCCCGGTGATCGTGGCCACGGCGCGCGACGACGAGGGGCTGATCGTGCGCCTGCTCGATGCCGGGGCTGACGACTACGTGGTCAAGCCCTACGACCCGGCGCACCTCGAGGCGCGCATCCGTGCCGTCCTGCGCCGCGTGACCACGGGCAGCGACCAGGTCGTCGAACCTCCCCTACGGGTCGGGGGCCTCCGGGTCGATCGGTCGCGGCGCACGGCGGAGGTGGATGGCCGCCCCGTGGAGCTCACGAAGCTGGAGTTCGACCTCCTGACCTACCTGGCCGAGAACTCCGGGCGGGTCGTCAGCCGCAGCGAGCTCCTGCGCGAGGTGTGGCAGCGCACGGACGCGGCGCGGACGGTCGACGTGCACCTGTCCTGGTTGCGCCGCAAGCTCGGGGACACACCGGCCGAGCCCCGGTTCATCCACGTCAACCGTGGGGTGGGCGTGATGCTCGAGGACCGGTCCGACGCTGCGCCTGCCCACGACTGATGTACCGGCGCCTCGTCACGTTCGCGCTGCTCGTGGTCACCGTCGCGGTCACCGTCCTGGTGATCCCGCTCGCGCTGTCCGCCCGCGACCTCGTGCGCGGCGGGAACCTGTCGGCGCTGGCCGACGAGGCGCGGTCGCTTGCCGACTCGTGGGAGTCCGCGGCCAGCGCTGCGACGGGTTCGGACGGGGGTGAGGACCGGGGTGATGCCCCCGTCATCACCCTCCCCGGGGATCCCGGCGAGGTGATCCTGGTCTACCCGGATGGCACCGTCGTGGGCGGCCCGGTGCCGGCGGAGGCAGCCGGTGTGGTGGCCTCGGCGAAGGGCGGAAGCGCGGCATCGGTGGATACCGGGACCAGCGGCTACGCGGCTGCCCCAGCCGTGTTCGACGAGGAGACCGGGGTGGTGCTCGCCGTGGCCAGCCCGGAGCAGATGCACGAGGGGCTGGAGCCCCGGCTGCTCGCACTGGCCGGGCTGTGCGCGCTCCTGCTGGTGGGCGCCGGCCTGGCGGCGTGGCAGCTGGCCCGGCGCACGGCGGCGCCGATCAGGAGGCTCGCCCGAACAGCCGACGCCATGGCGGCCGGGGACCTCACAGCACGGGCCGAGCCGTCGCGCATCGCCGAGGTCGACGATGTGGGCGTGGCCCTGAACCGGCTCGCGTCGCGGGTCCAGGAGCTGCTCGAGGAGGAGCGGGCCGCCGCTGCGGAGCTGGCGCATCAGCTGCGCACCCCGCTGACGGTCCTGGCTGCGGATGTCGATGCAGTCGCGGACCCGGTCGTGCGCCAGCGACTCAACGACGATGTCCTGACCCTCCAGCGCACGACCGACGAGATCATCACCAGTGCCCGGCGGACCAGCCGTGAAGGCCTGCACGCGTCCTGCGACGCGGCTGCCGTCGTCGCTGATCGGGCCGCCTTCTGGGCGGTGCTGGCCGAGTACCAGGGCCGCAGCATGCAGGTCGAGGGCACCGGCGACGGCCCGCAGCTGGTGCGGCTGACCGAGTACGACCTGACCACGGCTGTGGACATCCTGCTGCAGAACGTGTTCGTGCACACCGACGAAGGGGTTGCGCTGCGCCTGGCGGTGCGGTCCGACGCCGCGGGGTTCGTCGAGGTGAGCGTTGAGGACGCCGGACCGGGCCTGGACCCCCACGGGCCTCCGGGTGAGCGCACCGGATCCACGAGTCTCGGCCTGGCGATCGCCGAGCGCCTTGCCGATGCCTCCGGTGGCCGACTCGAGCGTGGCACCGGCACCCTCGGAGGCGCACGCGTGGTGCTCGTCCTGGGTCGGGGCTGACTGCGGCGCTGTCCGTGGCTCTCCGGCTGGGGCCTGCTCGGCGATCGTCGGGCCGCCGGACCTAGGCTGTCGCAATGGCTGACCTCGTCTATCCGCCCGTCCTGCTCATCGGCTACGGCGCCTTCGCGGCGATGGGGCTCAAGGTGCGGGTGCATGGCGGCGAGCACCTGCCGCGCACGGGTGGGGCGGTCCTGGCCAGCAGCCACGTGAGCTACCTGGACTTCATCTTCGCGGGCTACGCGGCCCGCCCGTCGGACCGCCTCGTGCGCTTCATGGCCAAGGACTCCGTGTTCCGGCACAAGGTCGCCGGGCCGATCATGCGCAGCATGAAGCACATCCCGGTCGACCGCACCGCCGGCGCCGCCAGCTACCTGCACGCCGTCGAGTCGCTTCGTGCCGGAGAGGTGGTCGGTGTCTTCCCCGAGGCCACGATGAGCCGCTCGTTCGAGCCGAAGGCGTTCAAGACCGGTGCCGTGCGGATGGCCGACGAGGCCAGCGTGCCGCTGGTCCCGATGGCGCTCTGGGGCACCCAGCGGCTCTGGTGCTATGACCGGCGCTCGAGCATGAAGCAGTACGGCATCCCGGTGGAGATCCACGTGGGCGAGCCGGTGGACCCCTCCGGGGATCCGGAGCAGGCCACGGCACGGCTGCGGGACTCGATCGTCGAGCTGGTCGGCCGCGCCCAGGAGAGCTACCCGCAGGACGGGACCGGGCAGTGGTGGCACCCGGCGCGCCTGGGCGGCACGGCCCCCGAGCCCGGCCCCAACGACTGACCACCGGCGGCGGTGCCGAACCGATCCAAGTCTCGGGCCGAACTCGCGCCCGAGACTTGGATCGAACCGCGTGACGCGCCCGAGACTTGGAGCGAATCGCGATCTTGTCAGCGCGTGTACAGGGCCTCGATCTCCGGGGCGAAGTCGCTGGTGACCACCGCGCGCTTGAGCTTGAGGGTGGGGGTCATGTGCCCTGTCTCCTCGGTGAACTGGGCATCGATCAGCCGCCACGCCCGGATGGACTCGGCCTTCGACACCGCGGCGTTGGCGTCGTCGACGGCGGCCTGGATGGCGGCGCGCAGGTCCGGGTCGTCGTGCAGCTCCGCGGCCGTCCGGCCCGCCTTGTCGTGCGAGGCGGCCCACGCCGACAGCGCGTCGGGGTCGAGGGTCACCAGGGCGCCGATGAAGGGCCTTCCCTCGCCGACGACCATCGCCTGGCTGATCAGGTTGTGCGCCCCCATCCGGTCCTCGAGCACCGCCGGTGCCACGTTCTTGCCGCCGGCGGTGACGATGATCTCCTTCTTCCGCCCGGTGATCCTCAGGTAGCCCTCGGCGTCGAGGCTGCCGAGGTCCCCGGTCTGGAACCAGCCGTCCGCGTCGATCACCTGCGCCGTCGCGTCGGGGTTGTGGTGGTAGCCGGCCATCACGTAGGACCCGCGCAGCCAGATCTCGCCGTCGTCGGCGATCCGGACCGCGGTTCCCGGCATGGGCTGGCCGACCGAGCCGATCTGGGGTGCCTCGGCGCGGTTGAAGGTGCCCGACGCCGTCGTCTCGGTGAGGCCGTAGCCCTCCATGACGGTCAGCCCGATGCCGGCGTAGAAGTTGCCGAGCCGGGCACCGAGGCTCGCCCCGCCCGTGATGGCGTAGCGCAGCTCCCCGCCCATCGCGGCGCGCAGCTTGCTGTAGACCAGTCGGTCGAACAGGGCATGCTGGACCTTCAGCCAGAGCGAGGGCTTGCCTCCCCAGCGGGCCTGCCCGTAGTCGATGGCCACGGCCGTGGCCCGGTCGAAGATGCGTGCCTTGCCCGCCTCGTAGGCCTTCTGCTGGGAGCCGTTGAAGATCTTCTCGAAGATCCGTGGCACTCCCACCAGGTAGGTCGGACGGAAGCTCTGCATGTCGCCGGCAAGGAGCTTGACGTTCGGGCAGTGGGCGACCTGCATACCGCCCTCGGCGCTGTAGACCTCGGCGCCGCGGCCCAGGACGTGGGCCAGTGGCAGGAAGAGGACCGTGCGGGCGCCCGGTGTGGTCACGACCGGCCCGGTGCCCACGACCAGCGTGCGCGCGACGAACATCAGGTTCTCGTGGGTGATCACGCAGCCCTTGGGCCTGCCCGTGGTGCCCGAGGTGTAGACGATCGTGGCAGGGTCCTGCGGCGTCACCGCAGCGCAGCGGGCTGTCAGGACCTCGTCGGCGATCCCGGCACCCTCGGCGACCAGTGCGTCGATCAGGCCGTCGTCCATCACCCAGATCGGCGGGGGGCTGGTCAGTGATGCGCCGGCCACTCGACTCGCCGAGGTGGCGGAGTCGACGATCACGGCCACGGATTCGCTGTCCTGCAGGATCCACTCGATCTGCTCGGCCGAGGAGGAGTCGTAGATCGGCACCGCGAAGGCGCCGGCAGTCCACAGGGCGAAGTCCAGGACGGTCCACTCGTAGCGCGTGGGGGAGAGGATGGCCACGGGCTGGCCGACCTCGATGCCCCGGGCCACGAGACCGCGGGCCACGGACCGCACCAGGTCGTTGAACTCCCGGGCGGTCACGTCGGTCCAGCCGTCACCGGCCCGCAGCGCGTACATGGGTCGATCCGGGGCCTCCGCGGCGCGCCTGGTGGGGATCGAGGAGAGGGTGTCGGTGATCGGCAGGTCGATCACCGCGGGGAAGGACAACTCGTGCATCGTGACCGCCTTCTGCCCACCGGTCTGGTGGCTACGGCTGCAACGCTACCGTCGCAGGAGTCTCAGTGCGGTTCGGGTGAGACGCCCTGGCCGTGCTGCATGGGTCGACCAGATCAGGTCCAGCTGTTGGGCGCCCTCCGGGCTGAGTGCGAGGGCCGACGCGTACGTGCTGCGCCACGGCACCTCGGGGACGCCGGCCTCGAGCGCCTCGACGGGGATGCGGCGGTCCAGCGGCAGCAGGGTGTCCCACTCGACCAGGACGTGGTGGATCAGCTGACCCGGGCGGGTCGGATCCGCGGAGAGGAAGGGTGCCGAGCGCACGGTTCCTCGGCCGACCAGGCCGCGCTGCGCACCCAGCAGCATCAGGTGAGCCCGGCTCCCGACGGCCGCCAGCCGCCAGTCGCCGATCGGCGAGCGCTCCAGCAGGCCGTGACCGTCCCGGCAGCGACGGGCGCAGTCCTCGTAGGAGGAGGTCCAGCGGTTGCCCCGGTCGGGGTCCCAGCCCAGCACCACGGTGCTCATGCCCTCATTGTGTCCGCTGCAGGAACGCCGGAAACCCCTATGGCATGGGCGATCCCGGTGTTCCCGGTCACACGGGACCAGGCGCGCACGCCACAGGGATCGCGAGCGCAGGGATGGGCACCGGGCCACCCCCGTGGGTTCGGTGCCCATCCCTGCCGGCATCCCTGGGCGCGGGGTCCTCCCGCACCCGGACCGGCGCGCGGGGGAATGGTAAGCAGGGAGTGAATCGAACTCCAAACCACAACTCGGATGTGCAACTGCACTTGTAGAATCGGGGCGGACCGGAATAGGCTGGGCCCCAGCATGGGGACCTATCTGAAGCTGGCCGAACGCAAGGCGCTGGTCCGGGGGGCTGCGCGCGAGATGCTCCGCTCCGGGACGTCCTTCCAGGACCTCACCCTGCGCGCCGTCGCCGCCCATCTGGGCTGGTCCCTGGGCACCCTGCACCGGGCCTACTCGATCACCTCGACGCTGCTCAACGACCTGTTGCTGGAGTTCGAGGATGCGACCTACACCGCGGTGTTCCTCGTCGGCGACGGTGGACTGCGCACGGAGCTGACCAGGACGGCCGAGCGGATGTACGAGCACCTGGGTGACGAGGCGAACGTCCAGCTGGTGCGCTACCAGATGTCCCTGGGCTGCCGGTCCGAGGATCCGCACGAGCTGCAGCTGCGCCACACCCGGGACTCCTCGTGGGAGTTCACCCGTGACGGCCTGGTGCAGATCTCGGTGGCGGCCGGTGAGGAGTACAGCGACATCAACGCCCTGGCCACGATCCTCACGGCCTTCCGTGACGGCCTGGCCTACCAGTTCTTCTCCCATGGGGAGCGGGACCGCTGGATGGCCGACTCGCTGCGCGCGATCGACATCGCGGTCGAGCTCGCCCAGCCGCGCAAGGTCAGCACCCGGGCCTCGCTCGGCGACCAGCGCTGGACCGCCGACCAGATGCCGGCCCGGCGCCGTGAGCTGCTCGCGCAGCAGCGGGAGTAGCCCAGTCAGTCGGGCCCATCGCCGTCCGGCGGCGTGGCATCGGTGGGTGCCGCGGCGGACTCCGGGGTCCAGCCCGCCAACGGCGCGCGCAGTGTGGTCATGCCGTCCTCGACCCTCGAGGTCCAGACCAGGCCCATCCGGGTGAGCAGGCGCAGCATCCCGGTGTTGTCGGCCAGCACGACGGCGACGACCTCCTCGAACTCCAGCCGCTGGGCCAGGCGCACCAGGCGTCGCAGCAGGGCTGACCCCACGCCGCCGCCCTGATGGGCGTCCTCCACGAGGACGGCGATCTCGGCGCTGCGCTCGTCCCCCGAGTGCTCCGGGAACACGTTGCCCAGACCGATGACCTTCCCCTCGTCGCCCACCGCAACCAGCGTGGCGCCGCTGTGCCCGCCGGACAGCCGGCGCATCTGGATCTCCTGCCAGTCCCCGGATGAGACGTAGCGCTGGTACAGGGTCCGCTGGGAGCACCGCTTGTGCATGGCCGTCACGGCATGGGCGTCCTCCGGGTGGGCCAGGCGGATCCACACGGTCCCGGCCTTCACCGGCTCGATCCAGCCCTGGGCATCCGTGTCGCCGGCCGCCTTGGCGATCGCCGCGAACAGGCGCAGCAGCGCTGACGCGCGGGTCTGTTCCGCACGGGCGAAGGGGGCCCAGCTGCGACTCAGCAGCACATGGCGGTCCTGGGTCCACTGCAGCCGCAGCACGTTGGTCCGGTCGTCCTCCCCCTCGGTCGCGTCGACCACCCGGACATGGTCGGCCTCGACCAGCTGCTCCGCGGCGAAGGGGGCCCAGCCCGGGTTCGCCACCAGCTCGGTCGCCCCGTCCATGATCCGGGACGGCAGGTCCAGCGCGTCGTCGGGGGACCCGGGGCGGACGTACGCGTTGCGGCCTGCCGAGAGTGCGGCGGCGCGCAGGACATCCTCGGTCACCGACTCCGGTGCGGTCACGGCGAGGTCGACCGTGCGCGTGCCGTCGTGAGCGTCGATCATGTACATCGCCAAGGCGTACGTGTTCAGGGCGCCCACGGCGCGGATCAGCTGCGCCACTCCCCCGGCGCGATCCGGTATGTCCACGCGGATGCGCCAGTAGGACCGAGGGCCCTCATCGGGTTCGCCCACTATCTCCGCCGGGGCGACGGCCACCCCGATCCGGGCCATCAGGGCGTCCCAGTCCTCCCGTCGCGGGCGGTCCGTGAGCGCCGGGTCCACCATGGCCAGCCCCACCGAGAGGGCCAGGGAGAAGTGCGCCAGCACGTCATCGTCGACGGTGTCGTCGATCCCGCCGTCGGCACGGACCTGCCGGACGAGGGCCCTGATGTTGTCCCAGCGGCGCTGGATCCGCTCGGACTCGATGACCCGCAGCTCCGGGTCCCGGTGGGCCCGCGTGAGGGCCTCGAGCTCGAGGAGGTCCCAGCTGCGCGGGGGGTTGGCGAAGACCTCGCCGGCCGCGGCGATGATCACCGCCAGCGGGGGCATGGGCACCCCTGGGTGGGCTGCCTGCGCCGCCCGCGCGATCCGGTCGGCGGCATCGGAGGTGACCTTCTCGGCCATCACGGTGGCGAAGAGCTCGGTGCGCCCGCCGGTCAGCTTCCGTACCCGGTACTGGGAGACGCCGGCCTCCTGGGCGACCATCCGGACACCCACACCCTCGTACCCGTGCTGGGCGAAGAGCTCGGCGGCCACATCGACGATCCTGCGGCGGATCTCCTCGTCGGTGGTCACCGCCACGACGCTAGCAGCGCGCATGCCCGTCCGCGAGGTCACAGGACAGGCGCGGGGGTTCCGGTCGGTGAGGGGCAGGTGCGCACGCTTCGCGGACTCCGGCACTTGTCGGCGGCACGCGCTCGCGGGATGATGCGCTCGATGGACGTCGACGAGCTGCGCCCTCCCGTCGCCTGCGCCGTGCCCACCCGGGTGCAGGCGGAGGCCATCGCGCGCGACCTCCTCGTCGACCAGGGCACGCGACTGGCCCACGTGCACACAGCCGGCTCGATGGCCGCTCGGCTCGGACTGCTGTTCGACGCCGACGAGGCCGCGCTGCTCGTCGCCGCGGCGACGCTGCACGACGTCGGCTACTCCCCGCGCGTGGCGATGACCGGCTTCCACCCCCTCGACGGGGCGCTCCACCTGCGCGCGATCGGACTCTCCGAGCGGCTGTGCAGCCTGGTGGCGCACCACTCCGAGGCCGACATGACGGCCGCCCAGCACGGGGTCCTCGACCTCGAGGCCCAGTTCCCACGGGAGCGCTCGCTGCTGGCCGACGCCCTGGTCTACGCCGACATGCACTCCGCCCCCGACGGCCGGGTGATCCGGGCCGAGCACCGGCTGGCGGACATCGCCCGTCGGCGCCCGGACCCGGTGGAGGCCCTGCGGGCCCAGCGGCTGCGCGCGGCGATGGCCCGGGTCGGCGCTGCGCTGCACGCGCATGAGAGGGGCCTGGCCGGTGCGGGCCGGGTCACCGTCCCGGTTCCACGCGACCCGTTGGCCGACGACTGGTGGATGGCTGAGGACCGTTAGCGCCACGGGGCGTGGGCCAGGGAGGGATCGGATGCCAGGGGACCGCAGGCGCCTGCTCGTCTTCGGGTCCTACGACGCGCAGCTGCACCCTCGGGTGGCCGTGCTCCGCGACGGGCTGGCGGCCCGTGGCTGGCAGGTCCGGGAGCTCAACCACCCGCTGGGTGCCGCGACCTCGGACAAGGTCGCGGCGGCCGGGTCGCCCTCAGCAGCGCTGCTCCTGGCTGGCCGGCTGGCGCGGTCGTGGGCCGGGCTCATCCGGGGTTCGCGCGGGGGGACGGATCCCGACGTCGTCCTCGTCGGGTACATGGGTCATCTCGACGTCCACCTGGCCCGCCTGCGCTACCGGCGATCGGTGATCGCGCTCGACCATCTCGTGGGGCTGTCCGACACCATGCGCGACCGGGGCCTGGGCGGGGGGACGAGGCTGCGCCTCCTCGACCTCGTCGACCGCAGTGCCCTGCGCGCCGCCGATGTGGTGGTCGTGGACACGGCGCTGCAGGCGCAGATGCTCCCGGCCGACGCACAGGTGCGGGCTGTCGTGGTCCCGGTCGGGGCGGGCCGGCAGTGGTTCGCAGCCGCTGACCGGGCGGCGGTCGATCGGCTGGCAGCCGACCCCAGGGCGCCCCGTGGTGCCCAGGGCGGAGTCACGCATGCCCCGCCCCTGCGCGTGGTCTTCTTCGGGCTGTTCACGCCGTTGCAGGGCGCACCGACGATCGGTCGGGCCATCGACCTGCTGCGCGACGAGCCGGTCGAGTTCACGATGATCGGCCACGGCCAGGACCTCGCCGAGGCCAAGGAGCTCACCCGCGGGAGCGCCCACGTGCGCTGGCTGGACTGGGTCGATGCAGCGGAGCTGCCCGACCTCGTGGCCGCCCATGACGTGTGCCTGGGCATCTTCGGCACCGGGCCCAAGGCCCAGCGGGTCGTGCCCACGAAGGTCTACCAGGGCCTGGCCGCGGGCTGCGCGGTCGTGACCGCCCGGACTCCGGCAGCAGGTACCCTCGGGGACGCAGTCGTGTCCGTGCCGCCCGGGGATCCCGAGGCCCTCGCCGACGCGCTGCGGCACCTCACCCTCGACAAGGAGTCGCTCACCGTGGCCCGTGACCGCGCCCGTGCTGCCGCCGAGCAGTTCTCACCGGAGTCGTCCACCGCCGGCCTGGACGCACGTCTCGAGGCTGCCCCCGGCCGCCGCGCCGCACTTCCGCCGCTGACCTTCAACGCCCACCTGCGCTGGGACGTCATCACCCGTGAGCTGGCGGGACTGGACGTGACCGACGTGCTGGAGATCGGCCCCGGGGAGGGGGCGGTCGCCTGCCGGCTCGCCCCGGGCCGCACCTACACCGGCGTGGAGCTGTCCGACCGGACGCGTGCGATCACCGAGCAGCGGTTGGCCCAGCTCGGGGCGCCCGGCCGGCTGGTCGCGTCGCTGGACGACCTTCCCGAGGATGAGCGCTTCGACCTCGTCTGCGCGTTCGAGGTCATCGAGCACATCGAGGCTGACCGGGAGGCACTCGCCTCCTGGGCGCAGCGCCTTCGCCCCGGAGGGACCCTGCTGATCTCGACGCCGTCCGGCCCGGATCGGATGGGCGCCGCCGACGAGATCGCCGGTCACTTCCGGCGCTACTCGGCCGAGGGGCTCGCCGCGATGGCCGAGGACTGCGGCCTGGTCGACGTGCGGGTCACCCACGTGGGGTACCCGTTCGGCTACCTGCTCGAGAAGGTGCGCAACACCGTGGCCGCCCGACGCCTGGCCAGGGCCGATCGGGAGGCGGGCAGCCAGGACGCGGTCGCTGCGGCCACGGAGCAGAGCAGCTCGTTCCTGCAGCCCCCGTCGTGGTCGGGTCGCGCCACGAAGGCGGCCTCCGCTCCCGGGATCTGGATGCAGCGCCGCCGCCCTGACGCCGGCACCGGACTGGTCCTGATCGCCCGCGCCCCGAAGTGACCGACCCCACCCCGGACGAGCCCGCCCCGGGCCCGGACCCCGCCCTGGTCCCGGACCCCGACCCCACCCTCGACCCCACCCCGCAGAATCTCCCCACCCTGCCCGAATCTCCGCGAGCTCCAGGAGTCCCTGAGGACTTGGAGAGATTCCGCACGGGGGGCTGGAGGGGCCGGGGGGTGTCGCTCGGGCTGGTCGTGGTCGTGGCGGTGTTCCTCGGGGTGGCGCTCGTGCGCAACTGGCAGGCCGTGCGCAGTGACCTGCAGACGCTCTCGTGGGTCGACCTCCTCGCCTCCGGGATCGCCGGGGCCCTGGCGGTGACCTGTTCCGGGATGGGCTGGCGGGTCGTGCTGGCGGGGCTGGGCGCGCGTGTGCCGGTGCACCCGGCGCTGACCATCTTCTTCGCCGGACAGCTGGGCAAGTACGTCCCGGGATCCGTGTGGACCGCGGCCATCCAGGCCGATCTCGGCCGGCGCCGGAGCATCGCCGGATCGACCATGCTGGTCAGCTACGTGGTGGCGCTGATGATCGCCGTGGCCACCGGCGGACTGGTGGGCCTGCTGGTCCTGCTCGGGGCAGGGGCGCCGCACGCCATGGCGCTGTGGACGCTGCTGCTGGCCGCCATCGTGGGTGCAGCGCTCCTGTGGCCCGGCGGGATGAACCGGGGCCTGGCCTGGGTCTTCGCCCGAGCCGGCCGGACCCCACCACCGGTCGAGCTCCCGGGACGGTCCCTGGCCGCGTCGGTGGCGTGGCTGATCGCCTGCTGGGGCTTCTTCGGCCTGCACGCCTGGCTGCTCGCGCGCCCGCTCGGCGCCGGGGCGTCCGACCTCGCCCCGACCGTGGGCGCCTTCGCCCTGGCGTTCGTCGCCGGGCTGCTCGTCGTCCCCCTGCCGGCCGGTGCGGGTGTGCGCGAGGGGGTCCTCGTGGCGACGCTCGCAGGGTCCATCGGCGCACCCGCGGCCCTGACCGTCAGCCTGGTGTCACGCGTCGTCCTGCTCGGCGTGGACCTGGTGATGGCGGCCCTGTTCGGCGTCGGTGGGGCCGCCCGAGCGGTCCGGTCGCGCGGTGAGCGGCTCGCGACCGACTAGGGCCAGCCGCAGCGGGCAGTTATCCTCGACGCAGAGCCCCTGCCACGGGGTGCGAGTCCGTACCTGCGAGGTCGTTGTGAAGCTCATCATCCAGATCCCCTGCCTGAACGAGGCCGACCACCTGCCCGCAACCCTGAGCACCCTGCCGCGCACGGTTCCGGGGTTCGAGGTGGTGGAGTGGCTGGTCATCGACGACGGGTCCACGGATGACACCCGCCAGGTCGCCCTGGCGTGCGGGGTCGACCACGTGATCGGCTTCCCGCGCAATCGCGGCCTCGCGGCGGCCTTCTCCTACGGGATCGAGGAGTCGCTGCGACGGGGTGCGGATGTCATCGTCAACACGGACGCCGACAACCAGTACGACTCCTCCTGCATCCCCGCGCTCGTCGCGCCGGTGCTGTCCGGCGAGGCCGACATCGTCGTGGGCGACCGGCAGACGGGCAGGGTCGCGGAGTTCTCCGTGCTCAAGCGTGCGCTGCAGACCGCCGGGACCAGCGTCGTCCGCTCGCTGTCCGGGCTGTCGGTCGGGGACGCCACCAGCGGGTTCCGTGCCTATTCGCGTGCAGCCGCGCTCTCCCTGGTCATCACCACGCCGTACACCTACACGCTGGAGTCGCTGATCCAGGCCGGCAACAGCCGCCTCGCGCTGGCCAACGTGCCGGTGACCCGCAACGACTCCGTCCGGCCCAGCCGGCTCTTCGGCTCGATGTGGGGGTACGTGCGGCGCAACACCCTGGCGCTGTTCCGCGTGCTCTCGTACTACACGCCGCTGAAGTTCTTCTGGACGATGGCCGCGTTCCTGGCCGTCGGGGCCCTCGTCGCCTGGCTGCCGTGGACCCTCGACTGGATGCAGGACGGCAACGCCAGCGGCCACATGCAGTCGATCATCCTGGGCGCGGTCCTGGCGATCTCCTGCGTGCAGATGTTCGCCCTCGGGGTCATCGCCGACCAGATCTCCAGCCTGCGGGCCATCGGGATCCGGACCCTGCGCGAGACCCGGGAGATGCACTACGGGACCCTCTACGCCGACGCCCGCGTCCCCTCCTCGACCGCGACCGGGACGGTGACGACTGACCCGGTCCCGACGGGCCATCACGAGGGCGACCCGGTCGCTGGGTCGGGCCCGGCGTCCCTTCCGGCCGCTGCCCGGACCGGGGGAGCCACCTCCCCTGCGGCGGACCCGCACTCGGCCGCGGGGGAGCCTGGAGGGCTCCTCGACGCGCAGCCCCACTCACGGTGAGCGTCCCCGCGGGCAGTGCCACGCACGGCGACGCCCGGCTGCAGGCGGCCCCCCCGCTGAGGTGGGTGCTGACCGTCACTCCGGTGCCGGGGCGGATCGCACTGGCCGTCAGCGCCCTGCCCTCACGGGTGCCCGTGGTCTTCTTCTGGTCCGCGCTGGTCGTGTGCCTGACGATCATGCTGGGGGTCTTCCGGATTGCCGTCGTGCTGCCGGTCATCGTGCTCGTCGTGGCGGCGACCTGGCGGATGGCCCCCGAGCGGGTCCCGGCCACCCGCGAGTTCGCGAAGGGTGCGGCATGGGCCCTCGGGCTGGCCGTCGCCTGGTTCCTGGTCAACCTCGCGTTCGCCGGCGAGGTGCTCCTGGTCCAGAGGGACCCCGGCTTCCTCACCCTCGAGGCTCACTGGCTGACCACGAACGCCGACCCGAGCATCCCGATCCGCTCGGCCGCCGGGCTCTCCGGCCAGGTACCGGACGTGGGCGTCACCTCGGATGCGTTCTGGCGGTTCGGCGACGAGATCCACGCCCAGGGCGCGAAGACCTTCCCCGGGCTGCTGGCGATGGTCGGGTGGGTCCTGGGTCTGCGCGGGGTGCTCATCGGCAACCTGCTGATCGGCGCGATCGGCCTGCTGGCCGTCTACGACGTGGCCCGTCGGCTCATCAGCCCGCGGTGGGGGCTGGTGCCGGTGGCCGCCCTGGCCCTGAGCACCCCGATGATCTACTTCAGCCGCAGCGCGTTCACCGAGCCGACGAACATCGTGCTCACCTTCGGCGGTCTGGCTGTGCTCTGGAGCGCGTTCCGCGACCCGCGGCTGTCGCGCTTCGCCCTCGGGGGTGCGATGGTCGGGGCCACGGCGCTCAGCCGCATCGACGGGGCCGCCGTGTCCGCGGGCCTGATCCTCGGGCTCGGCGTCGTCGCCGCGGTGAGTGGTCGGGCCGACCGCCGGGCTCGGGTCGCGGGCCTGCTCGTCGCGGCGTCAGCCGCGCTGCTGATGGTCGGGCTCGGGTACCTCGACCTGGCCCTGCACAGCGCCGGGTACCTGGAGAACCACCGCAGCCTGTACGTGCAGCTCCTGGCGCTGCTCGGCGTCTGCCTGGTGGCCGTCGCAGCGCTGGTCGTGGTGCTGCGCTGGGGGCGCCTGCGCTCCTGGCTGGCTGCCCGCCGGGAGCCGCTGGGCACGGCCGCTGCTGGTCTCGTGGTCGTCGCGGCGGTCGTGCTGGCCAGCCGACCGCTGTGGATGCAACAGCGACTGATCCGGCCGGGGAGCGTCCAGGAGTGGTTCATCGCGGCCGCCCAGCGCTCGGCCGGCGTGGCCGTCGACGGGACACGCAGCTACGACGAGATGACCGTCCTCTGGCTCGGCTGGTACCTGGGGCCGATCACGCTGGTGCTCGCGGTGGCCGGGACGGCGCTGCTGCTGCGACGGTCCATCGTCGGGTGGCGCCCCGAGGTGCTGGTGCTGCTGGCCACGCTGGGGATCCCGGCGCTGCTGTACCTGATCCGCCCGGCGATCACTCCCGACCAGGTGTGGGCGATGCGCCGGTTCCTGCCCGCCGTGATCCCGGCCGCACTGCTGTTGGCCGGGTGGACGCTGCCCCGGATCCACCGCGCTGCCCGGACCCGCGGGCAGCGGGTCGGAGCCGGCGTGCTCGTGGCCGGGGTCCTGCTCCCCCCGCTGGCCACGTGGGGCACGCTGGTGGTCACCACCGAGTACGGCGGGCGGGCTGACCAGGTGGCGCAGGTGTGCCAGGCGGTGTCCGGGACGCGGGTCATCGTCGTGCGCGACGACGGGCCGCCCTGGCTGCCGACCCTGCGGATCATGTGCGACGTCGATGTGGTCGAGGTGGGGCCGAAGGCAACGGAGGACGAGCTGGCCGCGATCCGGGACGCCTGGGGCGGTGATGTGCTGGTGATGACCGACGCCCGCGAGCTGGTGCCCTGGTCCGGCGCCTGGCCCGACCCGTGGGTGCGCACGCCCATGGCCCGCTGGCCGCACAGCCTGTACCCGTCGTTGGCGCCGATCCGGTACACCAGTGACCTGTGGCTCGCCACGATCGAGCCGGACGGCTCGGTCACGCCGCTGGCCCCACCCGGGTAGGCGGGACGGTGCGGCAGTCGCGCCGCGGCGGTCGATGGATCGGTCCGGTGGTCACGCGGTGGCGCGGGCGGCGCACGAGGCAGAGCCGAGCCAGGTGTGCGGCATGCGCTCGTAGCACCAGCCCAGTCGTGGGTCGCCGGTGCCGGTGACCCACAGCGATGGGATCCGCTTCGACCCGTCCCGTGAGGCCGGCATCTGGTAGCAGTTGGCGGCGCGCAGCAGGCCCGGGTTCAGCAGGAGGGCGGCGATTCCCTCGTCGATGGTGAGCGGGAGTCGCTGGCGGGCGGCCAGCCATTCGGTCGCGTCGAGGGGATGCATCCCGAGGGTCTGCCGTCCGGTGTCGACGTCCAGGATCAGGTACGGCGATCCCGGGACAGCCGCCTCGGGCAGCGGCGTGAACACCGAGGGATCGACGGGACGCATGTCGACGTAGCCGGCGTGAGCGCCCTGCCGGGTCCGGGGCATCAGCTGCTCCGCGGGCGCACCGGGGACGACCAGGACGAACGGCAGTCGACCCGGATCGCCCGCCGCGGCCGGGTCGTGCGCCGCCGCCGGATCGGGCGCTCCCGCCGACCGGCCGGGGGACCTCTCGATGGCCACGGCCCGCAGGGGCCGGACGAGATCGGCGAACGCCGCGTCGGTCACGCCATGCAGCCCCGGAACCCCCAGCGCGGCGTAGGCCGCCATCTGGCGATCGAACTCGCTGCCCGGATCCCCGGGGTCGGTCGGGCTGGTCACGGGCGAGGCCACGGGTCTCCTCATGGGTTGGTCGGCAACGTGGGGGGTCCTTCAGGCTGGCCCCAGGAGGGTCGGCAAGGGGGATGGATCGCGTGCGCACGTGGGCGTGGGGTGAACGCTGGACGGGTTGGGGGGATTCCCGGGGGCCGGTGCGGTGGGGTGGGTCCGACCCGCCATGATGGGCGTCCGATCCCTGAGGAGGCCCTGTGCGCCGTCGATTCGTCACGTGCGACGTGTTCACCGACACCCGGTTCGGCGGCAACCCGCTGGCCGTGGTGCTCGACGCCGAAGGGCTCAGCGACGCCCAGATGCAGCAGGTCGCCCGCGAGTTCAACTACTCCGAGACGACCTTCGTGCTGCCCGCTGAGCAGGGCCACGACCGGCGCGTGCGGATCTTCACCCCCGCGCGGGAGGTTCCGTTCGCCGGTCATCCGAACGTCGGGACGGCGTTCGTGCTCGCATCGATCGGCGAGCTGGGTCCCCTGGACGAGCCGCGCGTCGTGGTGTTCGAGGAGGGCGCCGGGCTGGTGCCCGTGTCCGTCCGGCGCGACGGCGACCGGATCTGGTGCGAGCTCAGGGCGCCCGCGGCCCTGTCCCTCGGCCCCGTGCTGCCCGTGGCGGCGGTCGCCGACGCGGTGGGCCTGACCCCGCAGGACATCGTCGTGGACCGGCACGCGCCGCGGGTGGCCTCGGTGGGGCTCGAGTTCGTGGTCGCCGAGCTGTCCGACCGGTCGGCGCTCGAACGCGCCCGCCCCGACTCGGCCGCGCTCGAGCGACTGCTCGCCGCTGGTGCGGCCACTGCGGACATCCACGTCTACGTCGCCTGTGCAGCCGACGACGCCGAGGGCTTCGACCTGCGGACCCGGATGTTCGCGCCCTTCGACGGCGTGCCCGAGGACCCGGCAACGGGCAGCGCCAACTGCGCGCTGGTCGGCCTGCTCGCCAGCCTCGACCGGTTCGACGGGAACCGATCGTGGCGCATCGCCCAGGGCGTGGAGATGGGCCGCCCGAGCGTCCTGGACGCGCGGGCCCAGCGGGTCGGCGGCGAGGTGGCCGGGGTGTGGATCGGTGGCGGGTCGGTGCTCGTCAGCGAGGGCACGATCGAGGTGTGAGTCCGGCCGTGGGGACGCGTCGGTGCCCCGCCCCCGGCGCTGGTCATGATCCATGCGGGTTGTTGTCGATCTAGCGGCAAGAACCTGCATGGATCACCGGGACGGCCCTGATCCGTCGGCCCTGTGCCGGGCGCCCACCGCCGATGGGCCGCCGCCCACCGTCGCTGTGCTGACGATTCCGACCATCAGATCGTCGGAATCGTCAGCACGGACGCTCAGATCGCGGTGGCGACCCGGGTGCCCTGGTCGATCGCGCGCTTGGCGTCGAGCTCGGCGGCCTCGTCGGCGCCGCCGATCACGTGCACCGGGATGCCTGCGGCGACGAGCGCCGGTTCGAGCTCGCGCAGCGGCTCCTGGCCGGCGCAGAGCACGATCGTGTCCGCCTCGACGAGGTGCTCGCGCTCATGCTTCTCGCCGAACGACACGACCAGCCCCTCAGGGGTGATCCGCTCGTAGTTGACCCCGGGCAGCATGGTCACACCCTTGGCGATCAGCGTCGAGCGGTGGATCCAGCCGGTGGTCTTGCCCAGTCCGGCGCCGAGCTTCCCGCGCGAGCGCTGCAGCAGGGTGACCTGGCGGGTGGCGGGCACCGGCTGCGCCGGCACCAGCCCACCGCGCACCTCGGCCGGGTCGCCGACCCCCCATTCGGCGCGCCACTGGTCGAGATCCATCGTGGGGGACTCGCCCGGCGCGACGACCAGGAACTCGGCGACATCGAAGCCGATCCCGCCGGCGCCGATGATCGCGACCCGCTCGCCCACGGGGGCGCCGCCAGCCAGCACGTCGATGTAGCTGACCACGTGGGGGCCGTCCTGACCGGGGATGTGCGGGTCGCGCGGGGTGACGCCGCTCGCCAGGACCACCTCGTCCACGCCCAGGGCCATCAGGTCGTCGGCGGCGACCCGAGTCGACAGGTGCAGCCGGACGCCGGTGTCCTCGATGCGGTGGGCGAAGTAGCGCAGCGTCTCGGTGAACTCCTCCTTGCCGGGGATCCGCTTGGCGAGGTTGAACTGCCCGCCGATCTCATCGGCGCCCTCGAAGAGGTCCACGTCGTGGCCACGCTCGGCCAAGGTGGTGGCGGCCGCCAGCCCGGCCGGACCGGCACCCACCACGGCGATCCGCTTGGGGCGCGTGGTGGGCGTGATCACGAGGTCGCGCTCGTGGCCGGCGCGCGGGTTGACCAGGCAGGAGACCGTCTTGTTCTTGAACGCGTGGTCCAGGCATGCCTGGTTGCACGCGATGCAGGTGTTGATCCGGTCGGACTGGCCGGCCGCAGCCTTGGTCACGAAGAAGGCGTCGGCCAGCAGCGGGCGCGCCATGCTGACCATGTCCGCGGCGCCCCCGGCCAGGACCTGCTCGGCGACCTGTGGGGTGTTGATCCGGTTGGTCGTGACCAGCGGGATGTCGATGCCGTCGGCCCGCAGCTCGTCGCGCATCTTCTGGGTGACCCACGTGAATGCCGCCCGCGGCACGCTGGTGGCGATCGTGGGGATGCGCGCCTCGTGCCAGCCGATCCCGGTGTTGATGATCGTCGCCCCTGCCGCCGTGATGGCCTTGGCCAGCGTGACGACCTCCTCCCAGGTGCTGCCATCCGGGACCAGGTCCAGCATCGACAGGCGGTAGATGATGATGAAGTCCGGGCCGACCGCCTCGCGCGTGCGCCGGACGATCTCGACCGGCAGGCGCATCCGGTTGGCGTAGGAGCCGCCCCAGCGGTCGGTGCGCCGGTTGGTGTGGGTGACCAGGAACTGGTTGATGAAGTAGCCCTCGGACCCCATGATCTCCACGCCGTCGTACCCGGCCTCGCGCGCCAGCGTCGCGCAGTTCACGAAGGCCTTGATCTGGCGCTCGATCCCGCGCTCGCTCAGGGCCCGTGGGGTGAACGGCGTGATCGGGCTCTTGATCCGCGACGGCGCCACGATCAGCGGGTGGTACCCGTAGCGACCGGTGTGCAGGATCTGCAGCGCGATGTGACCGCCCTCGGCGTGCACGGCCTCGGTGATCGGGATGTGCTTGCGGGCCGCGCCACTCGTGGACAGCGTGCCGGCGCCGGGCTTGGTCCACCCCTCGATGTTCGGCGCGAAGCCTCCGGTCACGATCAGGCCGACGCCGCCGCGGGCGCGCTCGGCGAAGTAGTCGGTGAGGTCCCCGAACCGCGTGGAGTCGTCCTCGAGTCCGGTGTGCATGGAACCCATGAGCACGCGGTTGCGCAGCGTGGTGAAGCCCAGGTCGAGGGGGGCCAGCAGGTGCGGGTAGGCCGTGGTGGCATCCGAGGTCGTCACGGATCACAGTGTGGACCGCCCACCCCATGGGCGATCGCCCGGGTGGCCGGGACGGTCCCCCTGAGCCCACTTAGGATGACCGCGTGCCACGCACCCGCCTCGTCGTCCTGATCTCCGGCTCGGGGACGCTCCTGCAGGCCCTGCTCGACGCCAGTGCCGACCCGCACTACCCCGCCGAGGTCGTGGGGGTGCTGGCCGACTCCGCCGATGCTGCCGGACTGCAGCGGGCCCGCGCCGCCGGGGTCCCGGCGATCCCCGTCGCGCTGGCCGGGTATCCCGACCGGGCCGCCTGGGACCGTGCCCTGCGCGACGCCCTGGAGTCCTTCGAGCCCGACTGGGTGGTGTCGGCGGGGTTCATGCGCATCCTCGGCCCGGACGTGCTCTCGGCGTTCCCGATGCGGGTCGTCAACACCCATCCCGCGCTGCTGCCCAGCTTCGCCGGCGCCCACGCGGTGCGCGACGCGCTGGCCCACGGGGTCCGCGTGACCGGCTCGACGATCCACCTGGTCGACGAGGGCGTGGACACCGGCCCGATCATCGACCAGCGCCCCGTGCAGGTCGACGACGACGATGACGAGGCCTCACTGCACGAGCGGATCAAGGTCGTCGAGCGCGCGCTGCTCGTCGATGTCGTCCGCCGGCTGGCCACCCACAACGTGCACATCTCCGGCAGGAAGGTCACCCTGACATGAGCAACCCCGACGGCACGATCAGGATCCGCCGCGCGCTGGTCAGCGTGTACGACAAGACCGGGCTCGAGGAGCTGGCCACTGCCCTGCACGCCGCTGGGGTCCAGATCGTCTCCACCGGGTCGACGGCTGCGCGCATCGCCGCCGCGGGCGTCCCCGTGGTCGAGGTCTCCGAGCTGACCGGCTTCCCCGAGTGCCTCGACGGCCGGGTCAAGACGCTGCACCCGAAGGTGCACGCCGGGATCCTGGCCGACCTGCGCCTCGACGACCACCATGCGCAGCTGGAGGCCCTGGGCATCGAGCCGTTCGGACTGGTCGTGGTCAACCTCTACCCGTTCACCGCAACGGTCGCCTCCGGGGCCAGCCCCGAGGAGTGCATCGAGCAGATCGACATCGGCGGGCCGTCGATGGTCCGCGGGGCGGCGAAGAACCACGCGAACGTCGCGGTCGTGACGTCGCCCGACCGCCTACGCGGAGGTCATCGCGGCGGTGCGGGGCGAGGGGTTCACGCTGGCCCAGCGCGCACGGCTGGCGGCGGAGGCGTTCGTGCACACGGCCACCTACGACATCGCGGTGGCGTCGTGGATGGGCAACGTCGTCGCCCCGACCGACGAGGGCTCCGGGTTCCCGGCGTGGGTGGGTGCGGCCTGGGAGCGCTCGGCCGTCCTGCGCTACGGCGAGAACCCGCACCAGGGCGCGGCGCTCTACACCTCGGCGCACTTCCCGGGCGGCCTGGCCGCCGCCGAGCAGCTGCACGGCAAGGAGATGTCGTACAACAACTACGTCGACGCCGACGCTGCCTACCGCGCGGCGTACGACTTCAGCGAGCCGGCGGTGGCGATCATCAAGCACGCCAACCCCTGCGGCATCGCGATCGGGGAGGACATCGCCCAGGCCCACGCCCGTGCGCACGAGACCGACCCGGTGTCGGCGTTCGGCGGCGTGATCGCCGCGAACCGTCCGGTCACCGCCGCGATGGCCGCGCAGGTCGCCGAGGTGTTCACCGAGGTCATCGTCGCCCCCGGCGTATGACGCCGACGCGCTCGAGCTGCTCACGGCCAAGAAGAACCTGCGGATCCTCGTGGCGCCCCCGGTCCCGGCCGGCGCCGGCGCCGAGATCCGCCCGATCAGCGGCGGGCTGCTGATGCAGGCCCGTGACCGCATCGACGCACCGGGCGACGACCCCACCACCTGGACGCTCGCCTGCGGTGAGCCCGCGGACGCCGCGACCCTGGCCGACCTCGAGTTCGCCTGGCGGGCCTGCCGGTCGGCGAAGTCCAACGCGATCCTGCTGGCCAGGGACGGTGCGGCGGTCGGCATCGGCATGGGCCAGGTCAACCGCGTGGACTCCGCACGGCTGGCGGTGGCGCGCGCCGGCGAGGAGCGGGCGCGGGGCGCGGTCGCGGCCTCGGATGCGTTCTTCCCGTTCCCCGACGGGCTGGAGGTGCTGATCGCCGGCGGCGTCCGAGCCGTGGTCCAGCCCGGGGGCTCGTGCGCGACGCCGAGGTGATCGCCGCCGCGGAGGCCGCCGGGGTCACGATGTACCTGACCGGCACCCGCCACTTCTTCCACTGAGGTCGGGTCCGCGGCAACCGTCGCGGCGGCGTGCGTCAGGTTGCGTGACCTCGACGTGGTGCCGGGGAGGTCGGATGGACGCGATCGGATCCGTCCGGGAGCTGGCCGGGCGGTACGACGCCGTGCTCTGCGACGTCTGGGGCGTGCTTCACGACGGGCGGACGGTGTTCCCCGGGGCGGGCGACGCGCTGATCGGGCTGCGCGCTGCCGGTGTGCGGGTGGTCCTGCTGACCAACGTGCCGCGGCCCGAGCAGCACGATGCCCGGGGCGCTGGCCCGGTTGGGATTCCCCGACGGCGCGTGGGACGCGATCGTGACCAGCGGGGACGCGATCCGCAGTGAGCTCGCGCGGCGGGCTCCCGGTCCGGTGCTCCGCCTGGGCAGGGACAGCGATCGCGGGCTGTGGGACGGCCTGGGGCTGCGGTTCGTCGACGACCTCGACCAGGCCCGGTTCATGGCGATCGCCGGTCTTCGCGCGGCGCATGAGTCCCCGAGCGACTACGCCGCGGTCCTGCGTGCGGCCCGGGACCGGGACCTCGAGCTGCTGTGCGCCAACCCGGACCTCCAGATCATGTCGGGGGGTGAGCTGCGGTGGTGCGCCGGATCCGTGGCCGAGGCCTACGCGGCGATCGGCGGGCGGGTCGTGCAGGCGGGCAAGCCACACGCTGCCATCTACGAGCGCGCGTTCGAGGTCCTCACCGAGGTCGCCGGTGGGGTCGTCCCGCGCGAGCGGGTCCTGGCGATCGGGGACGGACCGATGACCGACCTCCTGGGTGCCCAGCGACAGGGCCTGGACAGCCTGTTCATCGCGACCGGGATCCACGGGGACTCGCTGCTCGACGGCGACGAGGTTGACCTCGCCCGCGCACGGAGGATGCTGGACGAGTCGGGCGTCTCCGCGACGTACGCGATGCCCCGACTGAGGTGACGAGGAGGGCTGATGGCTGCATTCACCGTGAACGTGAACATGGACTGCGTCGACATCGAGGAGATGACGCGCTTCTGGGCGGGCGCCCTGGGGTACGAGGTCAGCGGGGAGCTCGGGCCGTTCCGCGCCCTGCGCGACCCGGACGGCATCGGCCCGAAGGTGGTGCTCCAACGGGTCCCGAATCCGACGCCCGGCAAGAACCGGCTGCACCTCGACCTGTACGTCGACACTCCGGCGGCGCTCGCTGCCGAGGTGGAACGGCTCGTCGCGCTGGGTGCGCGCCCGGTCGACGGTGGGTGGCACGAGCTCGGCGGCGAGTCGTGGCAGGTCATGCGCGACCCGGAGGGCAACGTGTTCTGCGTGTGTCGGCACTGACCGGGCGAACCCGGGTGCGCGGCCTGCGACAATGCTGCCTGTGAGTGCGACGATCCTCGACGGCAAGGCGACCGCTGCGGCCGTCAAGCGTGACCTCGCGGCCACGGTGTGCCGACCTGCGGGCGGCTGGCGTCGTGCCCGGGCTGGGCACGGTCCTCGTCGGGGATGACCCGGGCAGCCGCGCCTACGTCGCCGGCAAGCACCGCGACTGCGCCGAGGTCGGCATCGAGTCGATCCGTGTCGACCTGCCGGACACCGCCACCCAGGCCGACGTCCTGGCGGCCGTGCGCGAGCTCAACGCCGACCCCGCCTGCACCGGGTACATCGTGCAGCTGCCCCTGCCCAAGGGGCTGGACGCCAACGCCGTGCTGGAGGCGATGGACCCGGCCAAGGACGCCGACGGGCTGCACCCGGTGAACCTGGGCCGCCTCGTCCTGGGGTCGCCGGCGCCGCTGCCCTGCACCCCACGCGGCATCGTCGAGCTGCTGCGCCGCTACGACGTGCCGATCAACGGCGCTGAGGTGTGCGTGATCGGTCGCGGGGTGACCGTCGGCCGGCCGCTCGGGCTCCTGCTGACCCGCAAGTCCGAGAACGCAACCGTCACCCTCTGCCACACCGGGACCCGCGACATCGCCGCCCATGCGCGCACCGCCGACATCGTCGTGGCTGCCGCGGGGGTGCCGCACCTGATCACCGCCGACCTCGTGAAGCCCGGGGCCGCGGTGCTCGACGTGGGCATCACCAGGACCGCTGACGGGCTCGTGGGTGACGTCCATCCCGACGTCCGTGAGGTCGCCGGGTTCCTCGCCCCGATGCCTGGCGGCGTGGGTCCGATGACCCGCGCGATGCTGCTGGCCAACGTGGTCGAGGCCGCGGCGCGGTCATGACCGACCTCCCTCCTGGCGCGCAGTGGCCCCCGGCTGCGGAGCACGAGCCGGTGGAGCTGGGCTTCACCCGCGACCGGGTCGAGGAGGATGCGGCCCTCTCGGTTGATGCGGTCCGTGGTGCGGCCGGTCCTGCATTCCAGTGGCCGCTGATGGTCGTGCTCGGGGGGTTGCTCTTCTCGCTCGCCGTCGTCGCCGACGACCACTTCCGCCGCGGGGCGGTGCTGTTCGCGGGGTTCGTGGTCGGGGCGTTCTTCCTGCGCTTGTTCCTGTCCGAGCGGGAGGCCGGCTGGCTCGCCGTGCGCAGCAAGGGGATCGACCTGCTCTGCCTGTGCTTCCTCGGGATCAGCCTCTCGGTGTTCGCGCTCATCGTCCCGCCGCCGTCGTAGCCGTTGGGGCGCTGGGTGAGGGGTGCTGGGCGGTCGGTGTCCACCCGGTGCAGCCCCTCCATGCGGGCAGATCGGGCGGAGGCCCATCGGGGTGCGCGAATCGGGGGCAGTAGGCTGGACGGGCACCTGAGAGCGTCGGTGGACCGACGCGCGAGAGAGGAAACCAATGTCCCTGAACGGCAAGGTCACCGTCGTCGGCGCCGGCTTCTACGGCTCCACCACCGCCCAGCGCCTGGCTGAGTACAACGTCTTCGAGACGGTCGTCCTGACCGACATCCTCGAGGGCCGCGCCGAGGGCCTGGCCCTGGACCTCAACCAGTCGCGTCCGATCGAGGGCTTCGAGACCACGGTGATCGGCCAGACCACCGACCCCGCCACGGGTGCGGGCTACGAGGCCACCGCCGGGTCGGACGTCGTCGTCATCACCGCGGGCCTGCCGCGCAAGCCGGGCATGAGCCGGATGGACCTGATCGAGACGAACGCGCGCATCGTGCGCAACGTCGCTGAGAACGTCGTCGCGCACTCGCCGAACGCCGTCATCGTTGTGGTGTCCAACCCCCTCGACGAGATGACCGCCCTGACCCAGTTGGCGTCCGGGCTGCCGAAGAACCAGGTCATCGGCCAGGCCGGCATGCTCGACACCGCGCGCTTCACCAACTTCGTGGCCGTCGAGCTCGGTGTCCCGGTCGGCTCCGTGAAGACCCTGACCCTCGGCTCGCACGGCGACACCATGGTGCCGGTGCCCTCGCGCTGCACGGTCGACGGCAAGCCCCTGTCCGAGCTGCTGCCCGCTGAGAAGATCGACGAGCTCGTCGTGCGTACCCGCAACGGTGGCGCCGAGGTCGTGGCGCTGCTCAAGACCGGATCGGCGTACTACGCGCCGTCCGCGGCGGCCGCACGGATGGCCAAGGCCGTCATCGAGGACTCCGGGCTGGTCATGCCGGTCTGCGCGTGGGTGGACGGCGAGTACGGCATCGAGGGCGTGTACCTCGGCGTCGAGGCCGAGATCGGTCGCCAGGGCGTGCGCAAGGTGGTCGAGGGCGACCTCACCGAGACCGAGCTCGCCGGGCTCAAGGAGGCCGCCGAGGCTGTGCGCGCCAAGCAGGCCGACGTCCAGAGCCTGTAGCGCGAACCAGCGCGAATGTCGGGGTGGGACCGTCGGGTCCCGCCCCGTTCGCATGTCCGGCTGCCGTTCGAGGGCACGGCCCCTGGCCGCACGGCACCGTGGTCAGCCGCCCCCCGCGGTGTGATCGGAGCTTCCCGCCCCGTCCCGGTGATCCATGCAGGTTCGGTGGGCTAGAGAGTCGCCAACCTGCATGGATGACCGAGCGGAGTGGGCAGTTGGCGTTGGGGCGCCGGGTCGGGCCCGGGGGCTGGGGGCGAGCGGCGGTCGGTCAGGCTTCCGGGAGCTCGTCCTCGCCGGCGAAGTACGCACGCAGCCGGTCGAGGACCCGGCCCCAGGCGGCGTCGAAGTAGTCGAACGCCTCGTCCCACTGCCCGCCGTCGCCCCATCCGAGCTGCGTGACCTCGACCCGGGTGCTCTCGTCGGCGTCCTCCGGACGTAGCCGCAGCAGCACCACCGAGCGCTGGGCGCGTGCCTCGGCCAGGTGCGGTGGTGCGTTCCACGTGACCGTGAGCATCGTCGGAGCCTGGAAGCCGATCACGTGGCAGTCCTCGGACCCCTGGGACCCCGGCTCCGCCTCGGTCAGGAAGTACCACTCGTAGGGCCCACCGACGCGCAGCTCGATCCGGGAGTCGTCCACCAGCCACGATCGGATGCCGGCATCGGTGGTCCAGGCCCACCAGACATCCTCGACGGGTGCGGTCACGGTCACGGACCTGTGGACGACGCGCTCGGTGGCGGGGAACGGGGTCACGGCACCTCCACGGTGGTTGACGCGGCCGAGTCTGGCATCCTGGGGACGGGGGTGTCGAGGCTCGTGGCCGGTCGTGCCGCTGGTCGGGGCGGTCCCAGCGGCCACCGATCGCAGATCCGGTACTCCGGTGCCGGACCAGTGGTCGACTCGACCAGCGTGATCTCCGAGGGGGTCCATTCCGGTCCGTGGTGCGGGCCGAGCAGCGGCACCACCTCCCGGGCGCGCGCCGGCCCACCCCCACCGCGGACCCGACCCACGGTGACGTGCGCCCGGAACCGTCGGTCGGCCACCCGGAGCGCCCTCTGCAGCCCGTTGGCGAGCTCGCCCAGCCAGGGACCGTGCTCCACCCCGACCCAGATGACCGGACCGAAGGCTCCGGCACCGGTGAGGCGGATCGGCTCCGGGGTCGGGAGGCCGGCGGTAACGTGGGCGGCGATCCGGCGCCGGCTCTCCTCGGGATCGGCCAGCCCGAGGAACGCCAGCGTGACGTGCCACCTCGCGGCCGGCTGCCAGCGGATGTCCGGGGCGGCCGAGCGCGCCTCGTGGACCGTGGTGGCCAGGGCATCACGGGACGCCTCGTCCGGCCAGAGCGCGATGAAGAGCCGTGCGGTCACGGGACCATCATCGTGTCGCCGCGGTCGGGTTGCCCTGATGGCCGGTGCGCCTCGCCCCGGATCCGGGGATAGATTGGAGGCATCACCAGTGAGCGGAGACTCCCATGACCGACGCAGGACCGACCCCCGACAGCGACCCGGTGGAGGCGACCGTCGACGGCGAGCCCGAGGCTGCCGTGACCGATCCTGACGAGCTGATGAAGCAGAAGTACCGCGACGCCATGGCCCACAAGCACGGGGCGTCCGGGGCGGCGAAGAAGGGCCACGGCGACGCCGGCACGTCCGGGCACTCCCAGAGCGCGGGCCCGAGCCAGCGGATGTTCCGGCGCAAGTCCGGCGGTTAGTGCGACTGGGCGGCAGCGCCTGCCCTGCCCTCGAGCGAGGCGGCTGGCGCAGGCGGTCGCGGTGGTGGCCCGATGGCCCGCTGCCCCGATGGCCCGCCCGACGGTTCTCGTGTCGCGTAGAGTCGTGCCTGGTTCTGGGGCACGCCCAACGGCGGGCCCGACCTGGGCCTCTAGCTCAATGGTAGAGCTGCGGACTTTTAATCCGTAGGTTGCGGGTTCGAGCCCCGCGGGGCCCACATCTGAGCACGAACGACGGTCGTTTCCGGGGGATTGACACCTGCGGTTGACACCAACGTCCCGGCAGATGGACCCACCGACTGCGAAGGCAGCCGCTCGCGACGGCGCCATGGACACCCCGGAGGGCTGGGTAGCATCCACCGGGTGACCGACCGTCCGAGCAGGCTGCGTGCCCAGGTCGGCCCGGATCGTTCGCCGGCCGATCCGCAGGGCCCCGGGGGACCGGGTCGGTCCCGTGCGCGCGGCTGGGTCTGGGTGCTCAGCCTCGCTGCGTTCGTGGTCTACGCCGCCTATGCCCTGTCGCGGCACCGCCAGTTCCTCACCGCCGGCCACGACCTGGGCATCTTCGACCAGGCGGTGCGCGCGTACGCGCGGTTCGCCGAGCCGCTGGTCCCGCTCAAGGGCTCGGACTTCAACATCCTGGGCGACCACTTCCACCCGATCCTGCTGGCAGTGGTCCCCGCCTACTGGGCGTTCGACGATCCCCGGACGCTGCTGGTGATCCAGGCGTTGCTGCTCGCCGCCAGCATCCCTGTGGTGCACGCTTTCGCCCGGCGCCGGATGCCCTCCGGGTGGGCCCTGGCGCTGTCAGCCGGCTATGCCCTCGGCTGGCCGATCGCGGCCATGGTCGACTTCGACTTCCACGAGGTGGCGTTCGCCGTTCCCGTGCTCGCCCTGGCGATCGACGCCCTGGACCGGCGCTCCGACCGGGCGCTGATCGCATGGTCGCTGGTGCTGCTCCTGGTCCGGGAGGACATGGGCGCGGTGGTCCTCCTCCTGGGAGCCCTGCGAGCACTGCACCGGCCCCGACGCGTGGGGGTGGGGCTCATGGTGGCCGGAGTGGCGGCCTTCCTGGTGGTCACCCAGCTCGTGATCCCGACCATGTCGTCGAGTGGCACCTTCGTCTACTGGACCTTCGACGCGCTCGGCCCCGACCTGCCCTCGTCGATCCGGCACCTGGTGACCCAGCCATGGGACGTCGCCCGTGCCTTCGTCACACCCGCGGTCAAGGTCGGAACCCTCGCCCTCCTGATGGTGCCGCTGTCCCTGCTTCCACTCGGGTCGCCCTATGCACTGCTTGCCCTCCCGCTCCTCGCCGAACGGTTCCTCAACTCGCGGGAGCGGCTCTGGACGACCGACTTCCACTATGACGCGCCGATCTGGATCATCCTCACCCTGGCGATGATCGACGCAGGGGGCCGGTTGGGTGTGTGGCGCCGGCCGGCCCTGCGCTCGGCGGCGATCGGCTGGCTGATCGTCAGCCAGGTGCTGCTCATCGCCGTTGGTCAGTCGCCGCTGCGCCGCGTGGTGGACGGATCCGCCTGGCGGACCACGCCACACGCGCAGAGCCTGGCGCAGGCCGTCGCCCAGATCCCGCCCGGCGTGTGCGTGGCTGTCGACGACCGGTTGGCCCCGCACCTGACGCGCACCAACCGCGTCACCCGCCCCGGCCTGTCCCGACTCCCACGGCGGACTACGTCGCCATCGACCTGACGCAGCCCACGGTCGGTCACGACAAGTGGCCGTCGGTCGACGTGCTGCGCCAGGCCCAGGCCGACGGGTATGTGACTGTCTGGGTCTCCGACGGCATCCATGTCCTTGCCCTGCCGACCGTCACCCCGCGCCCCGAGTGCCAGGGGTGACCCCGCGGGCGCCAGGAACCGCGGGCGCGACCGGCGCAGTGCCTGACGAGGACCAGCTCGTCGATCGCCTCCGGCCCGCCGTCTCTCCGAGCGGCTACCGTCTGGGCCTCGTCGACCTCGGCGACCAGCGGATCGAGCACGACGTCGGGATGGTCGCGCTGCACCCACTGGACCTGCCAGCGGTCGGTGAACAGGGCCAGCAGCGCCCCGTCGCCACGCTCGAGGACCTCCGTGCCCCGACGTGCCTCGATCGCGGCGATGTCCTCCCGGCGGGTGCGCCGGGCGATCGTGTAGGGCAGCATCTCGAGGTGGATCGGCGCCCGCAGCTCGTGCTCGAGCCGGTGCGCGGCGACCTCGAACTGCATCGGACCCACGGCCGCCAGGACGGGTGCCTGGTTGCCGCGCCGGTCCGAGCGCAGCACCTGGACCACGCCCTCCTGGTCGAGCTGGTCGATGCCGCGCTGGAACTGCTTGTACCGCGACGGGTCCTTGGCCCGCGCGATCCGGAAGTGCTCGGGGGCGAAGCTCGGGATCGGCGGGAACCGGACGGGCGCCTCGGCGTACAGCGTGTCCCCGGCGCGCAACGACCCGGCGTTGACCAGCCCGATCACGTCGCCGGGGTAGGCCACCTCCAGGGTCTCGCGGGTCCGGCCGAACACCGCGTGCACGTACTTGGTCGCGAACGAGCGGCCCGTGGGCTCGTGGGTCAGCACATCGCCGCGGTGGAAGACCCCGGAGTTGACGCGCGCGAACGCCAGGCGGTCGCGGTGCGCGGAGTCCATCCCGGCCTGGACCTTGAACACCTGGGCGCTGAAGGGTGACTCGACGGGCCGTGGGACGCCGTCGGCATCGGGACGCGGGCCCGCGGGCGGGGCGAGGTCGCACAGGACGTCCAGCAGCTGCCCGACCCCGAAGTTCAGCACAGCCGCGGCGAACAGCACCGGGGTGGTGCGCTCGGCCAGGTACTGCGCCTCGTCGTGGTTGTAGCCGTCGGCGTCGAGCAGCTCGTGCTCGCCCACCGCCTCGGCCCAGGCGGCGCCCTCACTGGCCAGTGCGGCGTCCGGGTCGAGGAACTGCTGTGGGGCGATCGAGGCCCCACCCGCGGTGCGGGTGAACTTGATGAAGCCGCCGGTGGTGCGGTCCAGCACCCCGCGGAAGTCCCCGGCGATCCCCACCGGCCAGGTCAGGGGTGTGGGGATCAGCCCGGTGCGGGTCTGGATCTCGTCCATGAGCTCCAGCGGATCACGGCCCGGACGGTCCCACTTGTTCACGACGGTCACGATCGGCACGCCCCGGCTGCGGCACACCTCGAACAGCTTCATCGTCTGGGGCTCGAGGCCCTTGGCGGCATCGAGCAGCATCACCGCGCTGTCCACGGCGGTCAGCACGCGGTAGGTGTCCTCGGAGAAGTCCGCGTGCCCGGGGGTGTCCACGAGGTTCAGGACGATGTCGCGGTAGGTGAACTGCAGCGCCGAGGAGCTGATCGAGATGCCGCGGGCCTGCTCCATCTCCATCCAGTCCGAGACCGTCGAACGGCGCCCGGCCTTGCCGTGCACGGCACCGGCCTGCCCGATCGCCCGCGCATGCAGCGACAGCGCCTCGGTCAGGGTCGACTTGCCCGCGTCGGGATGGCTGATCACGGCGAACGTCCGGCGGCGGCCCGCCTCCGCGGACACCGACCCGACACCGATCGTCACCGTGGTTCCCGGGCCGGACGATGGCTCGCTCATGGGACTCCCCGGTGCTCGGTGGACGGGCCCACGCACTCCAGGAGCCAGGGCGACGGGCGCCGAGGACGGCACCACATGACCGCAATTCTACGCCGCGCGCGGGCGTCGGATGGGCCCGTCTTTGCCAACCCTTGTGCCCGCGAGGGGGCGAATGTGCGTGCCATCGGTCAAGTTCTGGTGCAGGGTGTGCCGACGTACGCAGGAACATGCCCCATCCCGGGGCTCGACTGACACCGAGGGGGCACCTGGCGTGTACGGATCCGTGCGCACCCTGGCCGTCGCGGCCGCCACGACCCTGAGCCTGCTCGCCGGGACCGTGCCGATCGCCCAGGCGAGCGTCCCGAGGTCGGCACCGGCCGACGACGTCATCCGCGTGGCCACCTACAACGTGATGAAGACGACCCGCATGAAGGCGAAGTGGTCGTGGTCGAAGCGTCGCGGCGCCCTGGTGAACACCGTGCGCGATGCCTCCCCCGATGTCCTGGCGGTCCAGGAGGCCAACACCCAGCGCTGGGGCGGATCCACCCACATCGAGGACGTCAGGGGCCTGCTCGGCGGCCTCGGCTACCAGATCGCGTCCACGGACTACACCCAGTGCACCCTGGGCTGCACGCGGGGATCGCACATCTTCTTCAAGCCCTCGCGGATGAGCCTCGCGGCGCTTCCCTCCGGCGCCGCTCCGGCCGGGATGGCCGGGATGTCGACGATCGCTCAGGTCGACTTCGGCGGCACCCAGGACCGCAACGTCGCCTACGCCTTCCTCACCCCTGTGGGCAGCGGCCGTACCACGTTGTTCATGTCGGCCCATCTGCCCACCGAGAAGACCGCCGAGGGGGAGCGCCTGCGCGTTGCTGTCGCCTCGGCGATGCGGCCGTGGGCCGATGCGCTCATCGCGGGCAGCGGGCTCAGCGGCGTGAACATCGTCATCGGCGGTGACTTCAACTCCTACCAGCGCCGCCAGCCGTACGGCGCCCAGTCGGTCCTGTCCAACTCGGGCCTGATCGACGGGTTCGCCGCCCCGGTGAAGGTCAACGGCAACTACTCGACCGTGAACTACACCCCGAAGACGCGCAAGTACAAGGGCTTCCCGCCACGGCCGTACTTCTACGGCCGGGACACGACGCGCATCGACTACATCTTCTCCACCGTGCCCCCGCAGCGTCACGAGGTCGTCCTGCACCTCACAGCCAAGGGCACGTTCGACAACAACTACAGGGCCTCGGACCACAACATGGTGCTGGTGGACCTCCCGCTGCGCTGAACCGCCAGGACCGGGAGTCAGCGGTGGTGGGTGTCGTGGGCGGGGTCGTCGAGGAAGCCCTCCCACTCGTGCATGCTGCCCAGGCCGTAGGCCACCTCGAGGTTGCGGCGGGTGCACACCTGCGCGGGAGGGCCGGAGGCGACGACCCGGCCGCTGACCAGCACCACCCAGTCAGCGGCGCGCGCCTCGTCGAGGTCGTGGGTGGTCAGGATGACGGTGCAGCCATCGGCGAGCTTCTCGTGGATGAGCGTGTCGATCGTGGCGGCCGAGTTGATGTCCAGCCCGGTCAGGGGCTCGTCGAGGACGAGCAGCTCGTGCTCCTGCACGATGCCCTGCGCGATGAGGACGCGCTGGCGCTGTCCGCCGGAGAGCTCGTGCATGTGCCGGCGGGCCAGGTGGCCGATCTCCATCCGCGCCAGGGCATCGTCGATCGCCCGATGGTCGGAGGCGCGGAACCGGCCGAACATGCCGCGCTCGGCGTACCGACCCAGGCCCACGACCTCGCGCACCGTGATGGGCGTGACTCGGGGGACCGGCGTGGCCTGCATGACGTAGCTCACCCGATCCCGGGCTGACTCCGGGTCCACGCCCAGGACCCGCAGGCGTCCCGCAGCCACGGGTACCAGCCCGAGGAGTGCGGACAGCAGCGTGGACTTGCCCGACCCGTTGGGGCCGATCACCGACACCACGCCGACCGGGGGGATCTCGAAGGTCGACGCGGCGACGGCGACGAAGCTGCCGTAGCGCAGCTCGAGGTCGGTGGCCTCCACGATGAGGGCCCCGTCCGAGGAGCCGGTGCCCGGACGGTGGACGTGCCCGCCCTGGCTGGGCATCGTGGACTCCATCAGGCCATCGCCCCGACGTCATCGCCCGGGAGCTCGGCCAGGTCGTTGTCCCGCACCTGGCGGCGGGCGTGGACCGCCTTGGAGAAGGGCAGCACGAGGAAGAACAGCGCCACGGGGATGATCGCCATCGTCGCGGAGGCTGCCGTGCCCAGGTGGTAGCTGAGCACCAGGCCAAGCCACACCGACACCACGGACAGCGCCGCGGCCCCGAGCATCATCCGGGGAACCGTCCGGGCCACCAGCGACGCCGTGGCGGGGGGGCCCACGAGAAGGCCGAAGACCAGCAGGGTGCCGACCGCCTGGAAGCTTCCGATCACGGCCGTGGCGATCAGGACCAGCAGCGCGGCGTGCGCCAGCTTCGGCCGCATGCCCAGCAGGTAGGCCTTGTTCTCGTTGAACGACAGGGCCAGCAGGGGGCGGTAGAGCAGGATCGAGCACGTGATGACGACCGCGCCGAGAGCCACCTGCCAGACGAGGTCCTCACGCGTGACGCCCAGGGCGTCGCCGAACAGGATGGAGGTCAGGCTCCCGGTGTAGCTGTCCACCTTGGAGATGATCACCACGCCCAGGCCGAGCATGCCCACGAAGAGCAGGCCGATCGCGGTGTCCTCGCTGAGCGCCGAGTGCCGCCGGACCATCTCGATGAGCAGCAGCATCACTGCGGCGGCGATGGCCGCCCCCAGCAGCGGGGAGAAGCTGAACGCGACGGCTGCGGCGATCCCGGGCACGACGCCGTGGGTGAACGCGTCGCCGAAGAACGCCATCCCGCGCAGCACCAACCAGGTTCCCACGATCGAGCACATGAGCCCGGCGAGGATGCCCCCGACCAGCGCGCGCTGCTGGAAGCCGAGGGCGAAGGGCTCGGCCAGCCAGTCGATCAGGCTCACGCGAGCAGCCTAGCCACGCAGCGCGTCGGAGATGAGCTGTGCGTTGGTGGTCATCATGTCCTGGTAGGTCTCGGCCCCGGAGCCGGGGCCTCCGAGGCTGCCGACGTAGAGGGGGACCACCTCGATGTCGCCGACCTCGGAGGCCAGGGCGTCGATGAGGGCCTGCGGGTTGGCGGTGTTGGCGAAGATCGCTGGGACACCGGCCTCCGCGACCGTGGTGGTGAGCTCGGCGAGCTCGGCGGAGCTGGGCTCAGCCAGGGTCGAGCCACCGGGGATCACGACGCCGGCCACGGTGTAGTCGTAGGCGTCGGCGAAGTACCCGAACGCGTCGTGGTCGGTGACCAGGATGCGGGCGTCCTCGGGGACGGTCGCCAGCGTTGCGGCGACCGCCTCATTGAGGGTGGTGAGCTCGGCCTGCAGGTCCTCGCCGCACTGGGTGTGGGCGGCGTTGCCTGTCATCCGGGTCAGCTCGGCGCCGATCAGGGCCGCGGCGGTCCCCGCCCGCGTGACGTCGAGCCACACGTGCGGGTCGTCGCCGGAGGCGTGGGCCTCCTCGCCCTCCCCGCCGAAGGGGATCGGGTCGAGCAACGGGGCGACCTCGAGGATGTTCGCGCCGTCCTGCTGAGCCGACTCGATGCTCTTCTGCAGCCCCTCCTCGAGGCCCAGGCCGTTGGCGACCACCAGATCGGCCCCGACCATCGCCGCCACGTCCTGGGAGGACGGGGAGTAGTCGTGCGGGTCGGCGCCCACGGGCATGAGGGTGGTCACCTGCCCGGCGCCGGCGCACTCGACGATCTGTCGGGTGATGTCACCCCAGATCGTCGTCGTGGCCACGATCGATGCCCCGGAGCCGGCGGAGCCGGAGGCCGTTGTCCCTGTGTCGGAGCTGGCACATCCGGCCAGCACCAGGGCGGCAGTGATGCCGGCGAGGGCCACCGGCGTCGTCCGTCGGGTCATGATCGGTCCTCTCTGGCGCACGCAGCTCCTGCAACGAATGAGAATCAGTCTAGATTGCGGGGGCGGGCGTCGCAAATGAGAACACTTCCTGATCGGCCGTGGCCGTGGCCGGGGGCGGGTGACGCTCCGCGCTCGCCGGTGGGGCGCATCGGGCCCGTTACGCTTGCGCCCATGCCCAGTCCCACCCAGCCGCGCCAGCGGACAACCCGGCAGCGGGTCGCGGTCTCGGCGCTGCTGGCGGAGTCCGGGGAGTTCCGCAGCGCCCAGGACATCCATGCCGCGCTGCGGGCCCGTGGCGACTCGGTCGGGCTGGCGACGGTGTACCGGAACCTCGGGCTGATGGCCGAGCTGGGCGAGGTCGACACCCTCGTGCGCGACGACGGGGAGACCCTCTACCGGCAGTGCAGCGACGTGCATCACCACCACCTGGTCTGCCGCGGGTGCGGGCGCACCGTGGAGATCGCCGGGCCGGCTGTCGAGAAGTGGGCCAACGCAGTGGCGGCCGAGCACGGGTTCAGCGACGTCAGCCACCAGCTCGAGCTGTTCGGGCTGTGCGCCGCCTGCCGGGACTCCGGCTGAGCGTGAGTCCGCTCACACCCTGATCGTGGGGATTGCCGGGCCCTCGGCGTGCAGGGAGCGCCCGGGCTCGGGGAGCTCGCGGACCGAGGCCGCGTGCCGATCTCGCGCGTCGCCCAGCGATCGGGTGTCGACCCGCTCGCCGGAGCGCATGAGCGCGACCACGAGCGGGCGCTCCGACGCTCCAGGCTCACCCGCGGAGTGCTCCGCGCTGTGGGCGGCCCAGATGACCTCCGCCGCGGCCACGCCGTCGGGGCCGATCCGGCGCGAGGCCTGCTTGCGTCCCCCGATGCTGGACTTCCCGCTCGCCGACGCCTTGGCCACCGGCCGGCCGTCGACCTCGACGACCTTGAACACCAGCCCCGCCGCAGGGGATCCCGACCCGGTGACCACGGACGTCCCGACGCCGTAGACATCCACGGGGGAGTCGGCCAGCTCGGCGATCGCGTACTCGTCGAGGTCGGAGGTCGCCACGATCCTCGTGCTGGTCGCGCCCGCCGCATCCAGGATCCCCCGGGCGTCGCGGGCCAGCTGCCCGAGGTCCCCGGAGTCGAGCCGGATCGCGCCGAGCTGCGGGCCCGCCACGTCCAGGGCCGTCGCAATGCCCTCGTGCGTGTCGTAGGTGTCGACCAGCAGCGTGGTGCCCACGCCCAGCGCTGCCACCTGGGCGGCGAACGCCTCCCGCTCGGTGTCGTGCAGCAGGGTGAACGCGTGCGCCGCGGTGCCTGCGGTCGGCAGCCCGTACCGGCGGCCGGCCTCCACGTTGCTCGTGGTCGCGAACCCGGCGATCCAGGCCGCCCGCGCCGCGGCCACCGCGGACTCCTCGTGCGTCCGCCGCGATCCCATCTCGATCAGGGGCCGTCCGTCGGCCTGGACCCACATCCGGCTCGCTGCGGACGCCACGGCCACGTCGTGGTTCAGCGCGCTCAGGACCAGCGTCTCCAGGACCACCCCGGTGGCGAAGTCGGTCGTCAGGGTCATCAGGGGTGAGCCCGGGAAGAACAGCTCGCCCTCCGGGTAGCCGTCGATGTCGCCGGTGAACCGGTACTCGGCCAACCACTCCAGGGTGGCCGGGGAGACGATCCGCCGGGATGCCAGGTGGTCGAGCTCCGCCGGGCCGAACGTGAAGTCCGCGATCAGGTCCAGCACCCGCCCGGTGCCGGCGTTGACCATGTAGGCCCGATCCTTGGGCAGTCGGCGGCCGAAGACCTCGAAGATGCACCGACGGTGCGCGGTGCCGGCCTGCATCGCCGCGTCGAGCATCGTGAACTCGTAGTGGTCGGTGAGCAGCGCGGTGCTTCGGGACATGGCCGAAGGCTACGACCCGGTCGGGACCGCAGTCCTGTGCGCGCCCTCCGACCGATGGTCATCCACGCCCGGTCGACCGGGCGTGTCAGCAGACCTGATCGCCGCTGTCCGGGCCTCGACGATCAGCAGGGGCCCGACCGATGCCGGCGCACGTGGATCCGGCGATGTGGTAGCAGTCGACGCACAGCCAGAGGGACGCGATGTCGAAGTCCGCCTCCCCGCCGCAGCGCGCGCACGGCTGGGGGCGGGTCACGGGCTCACGGCTGGTCACGGGAGTCATGGTCGCCGCCCCGGGTGCGGGCCGCAAGCCGCCGCGCACCGCCGCCCAGCCGGTGGCGCACACCGCGGCCCGGCTCCTACGATCCGACCATGAGGTACCTCGTGACCGGAGCGACCGGATTCATCGGCGGCGTGGTCGTGCGCAAGCTCCTGGCGCGCGGCGACGACGTGGTCGCCGTCGTTCGCAACCCGGGCCGGGCGCGCCACCTGGCCGACCAGGGGGTCGAGCTGGCCCGGGGCGACGTCTCCGACCGGGGTTCGCTGGTGCGGCCGATGCGCGAGGTGGATGGCGTGTTCCACATCGCCGGGTGGTACAAGGTCGGGGTCGACGACCGCGAGGCGGCGTGGGCCACCAACGTGGACGGAACCCGCAACGTCCTGGACGTGATGGCCGAGCTCGGGATCGCCAAGGGCGTGTACACCTCGACCCTGGCGGTCAACTCCGACACCCACGGGGTCGAGGTGGACGAGTCCTACCACTTCGTCGGCACGCACCTGAGCCGCTACGACGCAACGAAGGCCGAGGCGCATCGGATCGCCCGGGCCAGGATCGCCGACGGCCTGCCGCTGGTCATCGTCATGCCCGGGCCTGGTCTACGGGCCGGAGGACACCAGCGCTGTCCGCGTCTCCCTGCGCAACCTCCTGCGCGGTCGGCTGCCCGCCGTGCCGACCGGCACCGCCTACTCCTGGGCGCACGTCGACGACATCGCCGAGGCCCACCTCCTGGCGATGGACAGTGCGCCGACGGGGGAGACCTACATCATTGCCGGCCAGTCGGCCACCCTCCTGGAGGGCATGCGGCTGGCCGCCGAGGTGGCGGGGACGCGGGCGCCGATCGGGATCCCCGCAGGCGGGATGCGCGCGATGGCACCGGTGACCGGGCTGCTGGGCAAGGTGCTGCCGCTGCCCGCGGAGTACTCCGCCGAGGGTCTTCGGGTGATTGCCGGCCCGACCTACCTCGGCTCGAACGCGAAGGCCCGACGCGAGCTCGGCTACGACCCGCGCCCGTTGGCGGACGGCTGGACCGAGACCGTGCGCCACGAGATGGCCACGATGGGCTGACCCGGTCGGTCAGCGCAGGACGAGCACCGCCACGACGACGGCGACGTCCAGCGCCGTGACCGCGACCATGCTCATCTGGAACGAGCGCTTGGCGGTCTTGTGCCGGAACACGCTCATGCCGACCCAGGCTCCGACGGTCCCGGAGACCGCGGCGGAGGTCAGCAGCGCCCGCTCGGAGATCCGGCGCTGCCCCGCGCGGGCCCGCTGCTTGTCCATGCCGAACATGGCGAACGAGACGAGGTTCGCCACGACGAGGTAGGCAAGGAGCAACTCCACGAGTGGCCTCTCAGTGGTGGGCGTTGTACACGACGCCCCCGGATGCGACATAGCGTCGCAGCACCGCGAGCCCCTCCTCGCGCATGACACCCGCGACGACGGAGATCCCGCGGTGCACCAGTTGCGCGGTGTAGTCCGGCGGGGTGGGGCCCTCGTCGAAGCCCACCGTCGCGGTGACGTCGCCGGAGGTCGTCGCGTACACCACCTGGCTCACCCCGGACCAGACCACCGCGCCCAGGCACATCGCGCACATCTGGCTGCTGCAGACCAGCTGCAGGCGCGGGCGTCCTGTCCCGCCGAGGTCGTAGGTCCCCAGCGCGGCCTGCGCAAGCCCGATCGCGAGCACCTCCGCGTGGGCCAGGCTGCTGTTCTCCGGCACCACCCGGTTGACCCCCACCGAGACCAGCCGCCCGGACCCCTCCTCGAACACGGCTGCTGCGAACGGCCCGCCCGTGCCGCGGTCGATGTTCTCGCTCGCCAGGCCGAGGACCAGCTCCATCCGGTCCGCGAGGTGGGCCACCGCGTCGGGGGCGTCGACGGCGCTCACCCACGCCGGCAGGCCCAGCGTCAATGTCGTCGGCAGCATCCGGGCCTCCTCGGGTGACGTCCCGCACGATGGGGGGTCCTGGTTCGAACCTACGCCGTGGGGAGGGCGAGCGGAGCCCCGTCCGGCCACAGTTCGGAGGGTTGTTGCCCCAGGAGCAGCAACGACCTCCCAGGATCGCGGGGGCGCGGGGCGGCGGGCGCGTGCGGCGGGCGGTGCGGCGGGGGTGGGATTTGGGAACCTACGCGAGCGTAACTTACGCTGGATCCCCTGATGGGCGACCGTGCGCCGCGGCGCCCGGGGAGGAGTTCGTGATGACTGGTGGGGCCCCGGGCGTCCACACTGGGCCGGTGGATCCGGATCAGGTCGCCGAGCCCCTCGCTGGTGATCCGCACGTCCACGGGGTCGCTGCCCTCAAGCCCCGGCTGCGCGGCTGGCTGCACTTCGGCGCTGCGCCCCTGGCGTTCGTGCTCGGCCTGGTCCTGCTGGTGGTCACACCCACCGCGGGGCTGCGGGCTGCAGTGGCGGTCTACGTCCTGACGACCGTCCTGCTGTTCGGCGTCAGTGCCGCCTACCACCTCGGCGCTGGCTCGGCGCGGGTCAACGACTTCCTGCACAAGCTCGACCACGCCAACATCTACCTGTTCATCGCCGGCTCGTACACCCCGTTCGCCGCCGCGCTCCCGTCGGCCGCGTTGCGCTGGACGATCCTGGGGCTCGTGTGGGGGATCGCCCTCGTCGGGTTGATCGTCCGCGTCGCCTGGACGGCGGCCCCCCGCTGGCTGGTGACCGGCTCCTACCTCGCGCTGGGCTGGGTCGCGGTCTTCTTCCTCCCGGCCTTCTACCGGGACCTCGGTGCGGCCACCGTCGCCCTGCTGGCCATCGGTGGTGTCCTGTACTCGATCGGCGGCGTGATCTACGCCCGGAAGAAGCCGAACCCGCATCCGGAGTGGTTCGGCTTCCACGAGCTCTTCCATGCGTTCACGATCGCGGCCTACCTCGTGCAGTACGTCGCGGTGGCGATGGTCGTCACCGCCTGAGGGTCGCGGTGGCGATGGTCGTCACCGCCTGACGCCGGGCGCCCCACCGAGGTCGTGGCCTAGCATGGCCCCGCCCGAGTCCGCCGCGCCCTGGAGGTCCAGATGGTCGAGGTCACGCCCGCATGGACGTTCGTCCGTGAGCGTCGCTACCTCGCCCTGCGCACCGGCGTCGCGACGGCCGTGGCGAGCATCGGGCCCTCCTTCGCCCGCGGCCTGCTGCCCCGCTCGGCCACGGACCAGGCCATGGTCACCGGCGCGGCGGCCGCGTATGCCCTGGGCTTCTCCGCGCTGGGGCTGTCGACCGCGGAGGCGGTCTCAGAGATCATCGTGGCCAACCGCAGGGAGGGGAACCCGGAGAACATCGCGCTGGCCGCCTCGGCGATCGTCGCTGCTGCCGGCACGGCCGTGATCGCCGCGGTCCCCGACGACAACAGCGTCTCCCTGCCCCTGGCCACTGTCCAGTCGGTCGCGCGCGTCATGACAGCGGGGGCCGTCGCAGGCGCGCTCGTGCTGGGCTCGGATCGCATCCTCGACCGCGTGGCCGGCCCGCGGGCACTGCCCGTCAACCTGGTGATCGCCGGCGGGTTGGGCGCCGCGACAACTGGCGTCGCGATCGCCCTGCGCAACCGGCGGGCGCGCACGCACGGCGAGGGGCGTCCCGTGGAACGCAGGGCGGTCGAGGTCGCACCGACCCCGAAGAGCCTGGGACGCTCGGTGGCGATCGGAGGTGCGGTCACTGGCGGGCTCATCGCCCTGGCGGGCGTGCAGTTCGGCATCGCTGAGGGAACGCCGATCCTGGTCTCGAAGCTCATGGGACGCCCGGCCAACCCGGTGACCCCGTTGGTCGGGCATGTTGCCGCCGCCTCTGTCCTGGCAGTCACCGGCGCCGTCGCGCTCAACCGCATCCGCTGGCATGTGATGCGCGCCGACGACATCGTTGAGCCGGCCTACCCGGACGCGCCCACCAACCCGCACGTGACGGCCGGGCCCAACAGCGTCGTGGCCTTCGACGCGATCGGCAAGGAGGGTCGGCGCTTCGTCCTGATGGCCCTGACCCCCGAGCAGATCACCGAGGTGATGGGCGAGCCCGCGAAGCCGCCCGTGCGCGCCGTCGCTGGGTTCGGCAGCGCCTCGACCCCCGAGGAGCGGGCGAAGATCGCGCTGGCGGAGCTCGAGCGCCTCGGCGGGTTCGACCGTTCGCTGATCGTGGTCGCCGCCCCCACGGGGGTCGGCTACGTCAACTACTCGTTCGCCGAGGCGGTGGAGTACCTGACCCGCGGGGACTGCGCGATCGTGGTCCCGCAGTACGCCCTGGTGCCCAGCGCCCTGGCCCTCAAGGAGACCCTGCAGGGAGAGGCCCAGCAGGAGCTGATCCTGGCCGGCATCCGCGACCGGATCGCCCAGATGCCCGAGGGCTCCCGCCCCCGGCTGGTGCAGTTCGGCGAGAGCCTGGGGGCGGAGGTGGCCCTGGATGTGGCCGCCTCGGGCACGCACCGATTCGAGGAGCTCGGCGTCGAGGCCGGCCTCTACCTCGGCACGCCGTTCCGCACCGCCCTGTGGGTGCGCTGGTTCTCCGAGCGGGCCCTGGCCGATCCGAAGGGCCTGATCGGGCTGGTCTCGCAGGCCAGCGAGATCGCCGATCTCCCCGAGTCCGCGCGGCACGTGATGGTCGTGCACCACGATGACCCGATCAACAAGTTCGACTACGCCGCGCTGGTGCGGGCGCCGTGGTGGATGGGACCGCCGGAGACCCGGCCGCCCGGCGTCCCCCGGGAGACGGCCTTCCGGCCGGTCATCACGTTCATCATCACCCTGATCGACCTCAAGAACGGCATGAACTCCAAGCCGGGGCAGTTCGTCCGCCTGGGGCACGACTACCGGATCGAGCTGCGTGAGGCCGTGCAGCGCGTGTACGCACTCCCGGCAACGGATGAGCAGGCGGAGCGGATCGAGGCGGCCCTGCGCGACAACGAGCGCGAGTGGGCGACCCGGCGGATGGTGGCCTCCCGGTTCGCCAACGCCCGCGACGCGGTGAAGGCCCAGTTCGCCCGCTGGGGCCAGGACACCGATGCCGTGGACCTCGACGGGCTGACCGCCGCCGAGCTCGCCCGGGGTGGGGTTGTCCGGGCCGCGGCGCCCGTCCCGGCTGACTCGGCCACCCCCACGGAGTAGCGTCCCGAGGCACGTTCGCGACTGCCAGGAGGCTGGCGACGCGCAGGTCAGATCGGCAGCGGCCTCAGGTGGCGCTCGGAGATCTCGCGCACCTTCGCCACCCGTCGGCGGTACTTCTCCTCGTCGAGGAACTCGGTGCTCATCCACACCCGGACGATCTCGTGGGCCAGGGCCGAGCCGATGATCTTCCCGCCGAGGCACAGCACGTTGGTGTCGGAGTGCGAGCGGGCCAGCCCGGCGCAGAACGGGTCCTGGCAGACCGCCGCATAGACCCCCGCGACCCGGTTGGCGATCATCGCGCTGCCGTACCCGACGCCGTCGACGAAGATGCCGCGCTCCACCGTCCCGGCACCGACGGCCAGGGCCGCGGGGTAGACGGTGTCCGGCAGGTCGATGGCCTCCTCGCTCGGTGCCCCGAAGTCGACGACCTCGTGCCCCTGGCCGGTCAGGACCTCCCTGATCTCCTCCTTGAGGGCGAATCCGGCATGGTCACTGGCGACGGCGATCCTCATCGTGGGCTCCTCGGGTCTCGTGGGGCTGGGCGGGTCATGGCTGCTCAGGGGTGGACGAACTGCGCGGTGCTCAGTCGGGCGGCCTCGTCGCGGCACCAGAGGGCGATCAGGCCGCGGTAGTGCGCGATGAAGTGGTCGTGCTCGTGCGGTGGGAAGGTCGCCCGGACGGTGTCGATGATCACCGCGTCCATCTCGGGTCCGCTGAACCACTCGAGGGCGATCTGGTCGAAGTTCCGCAGCCGGGAGTCGCACCAGTCGTAGTACCGGTCGGCCTCGAAGTACTCGTCGGAGAGCGTGCGGTAGGCCGCCAGCTTCTCCTCGTAGGTCAGGTCGTCGCGGTCGGCGATCGCGTTGTAGCGCGAGGACTGCATGTCGACCGTCGTGGGCCGCTGGGTCACCAGGCAGTACGCGCTCCACTTCACGAGCGCCTTCATCGCCCAGGGGAAGTAGTAGTGCAGCGAGGTGATCGCCACGTCGGGGCAGGCGTTGGCGTAGTCGATCGGGTACACCTGATCGGGCTGGCCGTCCGTGCCGCGCTTGACCAGCATCTCGCAGGAGTTGAACTCCCACTTGAAGAAGGCGTTCACGGTGCGGTTGATCGTGATGCACTCGTCGCCGGCCTGCGGGGACAGGAAGTCGTGGTCCACGGCGTAGCGGGCGTGCATCGGCTGGTCGGGCAGGAAGTGCATGACCATCGTCTCGGGCCCGATGGACAGGGCGCGGGCGAAGACGTCGTGGTCCTCGGCAGCCTGCAGGTGCATCAGCATCTCGCCGGAGTCGTCATACGCGCGGAACAGGTCGGCCTCCGAGTCGATGCGCGAGACCCCGCGCCAGCCGCCGCCGTCGAAGGGCTTCATGTACATCGGGTAGCCCACCTGCTCGGCCAGCGCGGCGAGGTCGAACGGCTGGTTGTACCGCTCGGCGGTGTAGGCGTACTTGGCGTGGTCCAGCGGGTTCTTGTACGGCACGAGCACGGTCTCGGGGATCTTCATCCCGAGGCGCATCATCGCGCAGTAGGCCGAGTGCTTCTCCATCGACTGGAACGTGAACGGGCTGTTGAGCAGGTACACGTCGTCCATGAGGGCGACCTTCTTCAGCCACTCGCGCGGCACGTAGTACCAGTAGGCCAGCCGGTCGATCACCAGCTCCTGGCGGGGCTTGTCGCGCAGGTTGAACGGCTCGATGGTGGTGCGCTCGGTCTCGATCACGTGGGTGGTCCCGTGGGCGTCCGGGATCGGGCCGAGGGCGCGCACCAGCGACTCGAAGGCCACCGGCCAGTCGTTCTCGGTGCCCAGGAGAAGCCCCACGAGGTGCGAGCGGGTCGTGGCGTCCATGGTGTCCTCCGGAGGGGGTGAGGCGGTCGGCGGTCGGGGTCGGGGCGGGTGCGCCCCTCAGAGCGAGGCGAGGTGCTTGACGGCCATGCGCTGCCATGACGGCCAGTCGTGCGGGGTGTCGCTGCCCCAGACGTCCAGGTCGCACGGGATGCCCTTGGCCCACAGGGCGTGGGCCAGGGCCCACGAGGAGGGCAGCGCCCCGGTCGGGTGCTCCTCGAACGCCCCGGAGCCGACCACGAGCTGGATGAACACGCGACTGCGCAGCCAGTCGAGGTGGTCTCCGTACAGGTTGGGCACGTAGGCCGCCGGGTTGTTGAAGTACAGGGCGTCGCCCATCTCGCCCCAGGCGTGCCAGCTGCCGGGGTCGTAGTTCCCCGACATCCCGATCGCGTGCGGGAACAGGTCGGCCCGGCGCAGGGCGAGGTTCACCGCGTGGAAGGCCCCCATGCTCGCCCCGGCGGTCACGATCGGCACCCAGCCGCCGCAGTCGTTGTGGATGGCCGCAGCCACCTGGTCGGTGATCCACACGTGGTAGGCATCGTGGCGCCGCGCGCGCTCCTCGCTGGGGATCGACGTGTTGGACCAGGACGCATGGTCGTTGGCGTCGACGGCGTAGACCTTGATCCGCCCGGCCTCGATCGCCGGCGCCAGGACGTGGATGATCCCGTGGTCCTCCATGTCGTAGGCGCTGCCGCCCTCGCAGGGGAAGTACAGCACCGGGGTGCCCCAGTGCCCGTAGGCCACCACGTGACCCGAGGTCCCGATCGTGGGGGACCAGACCTGCCACTCATCGCGCCGCATGCGCGCAGTCTGTCGCGTCAGTCCGGGGTGTTGCCCGTCCGGCCTCACGCCACTTCCGTGTTGTGTCATCGATCCGACCATCCACGTGCAGGATCGATGACACAGCAGCGGCGCGAGCCAGCACGGGGTCAGGGTGCGACCGCTACGTCCGGCCCCACGCCGTGCGCAGCAGCAGCCGCAGGCCGGGGTCCAGGCAGTCGCGCCAGGCCGTGTAGTTGTGCCCGTCCGGGTTCTCGATGAGCTGGGTGGGCACCCCCTGCCGGGTCAGCCGACGCGCCAGCGAGCGGTTGTTCGCCAGGTTCTCCTCGCCGGTCCCGCAGGTCATCGTCACGCGCAGGTCGGCCAGCCGCTCGGGGGCGGCGTCGAGGTCGTCGACGAAGCGCACGATCCGGTTGTAGTGGCGGTAGCCGCGCTCCATCCCGTCGGTGCGGGGCCGGAAGAACGAGCCGGACTGGCTGAACACCCCCGCGAAGGTGCCCGGGAAGCTGCTGGCCGCGTGCAGCATCGCCAGGCCGCCGAGGCTGGCCCCCACACCCACCGGCCTGCCCTCGGTCGCGACGGCGTCGGTGACCTTGGGCAGCATCCGGGTGACCAGGGCCCGGGCGTAGGCGGGCGAGGCCGAGTAGCTGCGGTCCCGCTCGATCGGCTCGAGCAGCAGGACGCGGCACCGCAGGGAGGGCTCGATGCGCGCCAGGGTGGTCATGTAGCGCAGCAGCTGGGCGAGATCGGCGTACTCGGGTCCGTCATGGACCACGAGCAGCGGCAGGGGCTCCTCGGGCGTCGAGTCGGCGGGGACGTGGAGCTGCCCGACGACGGCCACCGCGCGTCCGGGTCGAGGACCTCGGCCGTCCCGGGATCCACGACCAGCGCCCCGGCCGGGTGGCTGCGACCCTCGGGGGAGCGACGGATCCGCTCGTCGCCGCGGCGCAGCGGGGCACGGACGCGCACCGAGGCCACGCCCTCGCCGGGCTGCTGGTCGCTCAGGTCGCGGGCGTCGTCGGCCAGGGTCGACGGGCGGGCCACCGGGATCAGCCCCGCACCTCCCGTGCGGGTGGCGCTGGCCGGTCGCGTGCGGGTCCGCGGGCGACCTGATGTCGCGGCGCGGCGGGCGGCGGCCGCGTCGGCCTCGGCGTCCCGGCGGGCCTGGGCGTCGGTGGCGTCGGCGACCGCCAGCCACCACGGGCGGGCATACCCCGGGAACTCGATGACGGACTTGTCGCCGAACACCGACCGGACCCGGTGCGCATTGGCCGGGTCGGTGACCATCGACTCGCCCCCGTCGGCCCACTCGAGCACGAGCAGGTACTCCAGCCGATCGACAGGCGGTCGGGGGATGCGCGCCACCCACTGGTCGCCCTCGAGGTGGAACGTCGGGTCCGCGCCGAAGTCCCGCAGGTGGAACCACACCCGACGCGGGGTGCAGCGCGCGTCCAGGTCGACCCGGAAGGTCACCGCATGGGTCACCGGATCCACCGACACCCCCGCCGGATGTGCCGCGTGGTCGGTGGAATCCATCAGGCGATGCTACCCACCCGCGCGATTTGTCACCTCGGCACAATCGCGTCGCCCGGTTTCCGCCCGCGTGTCGGTGTTATGTCCGGTTCGGGCGGGGAGAATCGTCGCATGACCATGACTCCCTCCCCCGGGCAGCGCGCCGCCGGGGTCCACTGATGGACGGTCGGGAGCGCGCCGCGGCCGCGCATGCGGTCGGTGGGGCAGTCGCCCGGGTGACCCGGGCCGTGGCCGGCACGCACGAGGCCATGACCGAGGTGGTCCGCGCGGGGCTGACCCCGCTCGGTCCTGTGGGGAGGCTGCCCTTCGAGGCATCCGCGCAGATGGCCCGGTTCCACTTCGCCGCCGTCGAGACCGGCGCCCGTGGGGTGGCTGCGGTGGCGGCCCCCCTGCTCGAGGCGTCGGCGGCGCAGGAGGCGAGGCCGGCCTCCGAGCACCCTCCGGCCGTCAGCTGGCTTGCCGCGCTCGGGGCCGCCTTCGGCGACCGCCTCGTCGACGACGACCGCGTCCGGGCCCTGACCGTGCCGATGTCCCTGCGCCACCGGGGAGCTCTCGTGGAGATCGTGGGGAGCCCGACCGGCGCCCACCCCACCGACGGTCCCTGCCCGACCGTGGTCGTGTTCGTGCACGGCCTGGGCAACCACGAGTCGATGTGGGGTCAGGCCTACCTCGACGTGGTGCGCACCCATGGCGCGACCCCGTTGACCGTGCGCTACACGACCGGCCAGGCGATCGCCGACTCCGGCGCCGAGCTCGCTGACCTGCTCGGCGCGCTCGTGTCCCGCTGGCCCATGGCCGTGGAGCGGATCGTCCTCGTCGGCCACTCCATGGGGGGCCTGGTCATCCGCGAGGGGCTGGCCGCCGGGGGACCCTGGGTGGAGCTGGTCTCGGATGTCATCACGCTGGGCACGCCGCATGCCGGTGCCCCCCTGGAGCGCGTGGCCGTCCGTGGCCTGGCCCTCGCGTCCTGGTGGCCGGTTGCGGCACCGATCGTCGCCCTGGGCGACGAGCGCAGCACCGGGATCAAGGACCTCGGCATCGCCGATGTCGCCGCTGCGACGGCCGGGCCACGGTGGCACCTGGTCGCGGCCACGCTGGCCCAGGGGGACGCCAGGGGCGTGGTGAGCCGCGCCCGCTCGAGCGTGCTCGGACCCCTGGGGGACGGGCTGGTCACCCTCGACAGCGCCTTCGCCGTCGATGCTCAGGTCATCGCGCAGCGCGTGATCATCGACGACGCCAGCCACATGGCACTGCTCGACCACCCCGAGGCCGCCGACGTCCTGGGAAGGGTCCTGGAGCCCCAGTGAGTCGCCAGGGCTGACCCCCGGGCACGTGGGCCATCATGTGCCCATGGACCCCGCCGCGCCGCTCCCTGCGCCGCGTGCGATCCCGCCGGCCTGGCTGGTCTACCTGGCGGTGCTCGTCGGCGGGATGCTCGGCGGGTCCCTTCGCTACGTGGTCGGGCTCGCGATCCCCGCCCAGCCGGGGCAGATCCCCTGGGGGATCCTCGGGGTCAACCTCGTGGGCGCCTTCATCATGGGGCTGCTGCTGCGCGGGTGGGTCCGACGCGGTCACGTGTCCCATCCGTGGCGACCGTTCCTGGCCACGGGGATCCTCGGGTCGTTCACGACCTGGTCGACGTTCATGGCCGACACGTACGACCTCGTCGTCGACGGCTTCGAGCTCCTCGCGGTGGCCTATGTGCTCGGGGCGACAGCCCTGGGCGTCGGTGCCGCCGCGCTCGGCTGGTGGACGGCGCAGAGGGTCGTCCCGCTGGCCAGCGAGGTGGTCGTGCTGTGAGCAGCGCCCTGGAGGCGATCAGCCAGCTGCATCTGGTCGGGGTGGCCCTCGGTGCCGGCGTGGGCGCCGTGTGCCGGGCAGCCGTCGACCGCACCATCACGCATCGGGTGGGACTCACCCGCCTGCCGTGGGCGACGCTGGCCGTCAACGTCGTCGGATCCCTCATCCTCGGACTCATGCTGGGCTGGAGTGCGCAGGTCGCCTCGGCCGGCACGGCTGACCAGGCGGAATCGGCCCGGACGCTCGAGCTGATCATCGGGATCGGGTTCGCCGGTGGCCTCACCACCTTCAGCACCTTCTCCTGGGAGTCCTGGAGCCTGATCCGCGAGAGCCGGGGCCGGGGGGCCCTGGCCTACGCAGCGCTCACGATCGGGCTCGGGATGGCCGCTGTGGCGCTCGGCACCGTCGTGGGTCGCGCAGCCGGTTGACGCAGGCGCACCGCCGGGGCATCGCCGGGTCGACGAGGCTCGGCGCTGCCTAGCGGGTGGTCGGCCCAGCGACCTCACCGGGCGGGAGGACCAGCACCTGGCTGCGGCTGCCATCGGCCAGCGTGATCCGCTCCAGCGCCGTCGACGGGTTCGCGGGCTCCGCGTCGTCGGTCTCCTCGGTGGGCGGCTGCGGGATCCGTTGGACGTAGAGGAATCGCCCGTCGGCCGAGCAGCCCACCAGCGAGTCCTGGTCATCCCACGTGAGGTCGGCGACCTGCGCCGGCCCGACCACGGACGCTCTCAGGGCACCGTCGGACGTGAAGCCGAGGACCGAGTCAGCGCCGATCGGGCACAGCGGCACCCACCCTGCCGGGGAGTCCCCGAGCTCGCTGGTCGATCCGTCCCGGACATCCAGGCGGATCACCGTGCTCGGGACGCTGGGGTCCTCGGCGGACTGCGCCGGTGTGGTCACGAGCAGCACCTCGTCGGGCGAGCCGGTGCCGAGCAGCATCGACAGGTCGGCGAACGGACCGTACTCGGCGATGGTCGCGCCGTCAGTCAGGGAGGACACGATGATCGAGCCCTCCGTGGGGCCCTCGCCGGACACGGGATCCCGGCCGAGCTCGGTCGTGCGGGCCAGCCGGGTGCCGTCCAGGAGGGTGCAGAGGTTGTAGGCCAGGCCCTCGCCGCCACACCAGCGCGGCGCCGGCACCTCCGCCGCCACCTGTCCCTCGGAGCGGACCTCGACCGTCGGTGGTCCAGTAGTCCGTGAACATCCCCGACAGGGCCAGGGGACCCACCCCGTCGACGACGCCGGGGAAGCTGGTGTCATCCGCGGGCCCGGACAGCAGGGGCGTGGCCGCGCCGATCGATCCATCGGCCCCGATCGGGTACCCGGTGATGGTGCGCGCTGACGTCTCCGTGTCCCAGAGCGAGGTGTAGACCGTCCCGTTGCCGGCGACTGTCGCGCTCGGTGATCCTGACTCGTCGCCCGTGGAGTCCGGTGTCGAGGCGCACCCCGCAACCAGGATCAGGGACGTCCCCAGCACGATCGTTGTTCGCCTGACCATGGCAGCCCCCTTCGGCGTAGGACAACCATCCACCCGGCGGGCGCCCCGCGTCCAGTGCCCAGTCCCGTGGGTGGTGCTACCGTGGGGTCACCACGACAGGGGAGCGCCACGAGCGCTGAGAGTGCGGCGGAGACCGCAGACCCTCGAACCTGATCCGGGTCATGCCGGCGAAGGAAGTCGTCCGCCCACTTGGCGTGGCCCGTCCCACCAGGAGGACCCGTGGTCACAGCACCGTCGCGCCGCTGGCGCACCATCGACATCGTCACCGTCGCCGTGCTCGCCGTCGTCTCGGGGGTGGTGTTCTGGGCGTGGAACCTGCTCTGGACCGCCACCGGCCCGGCGTTCGCCGCCTTCCCGCCCGCGCAGGCGCTGCTGTACGGCGTCTGGCTGGTGCCCGGCGTGCTGGGGATGCTGGTGGTGCGCCGGCCCGGGGCGGCGCTGGCCACCGCCTTCCTCGCGGCGGCGGTGTCCTGGCTGCTGGGGGCGTGGTGGGGGTTGTCGGTGCTCTGGTACGGGGTGCTCCAGGGCCTGGCCCCGGAGCTGGTGTTCGCCGCCGGTCGGTACCGCACCTTCGGCCGGACCACCTCGATCGCCGCTGGTGCCGCGGCGGGGGCTGTCCCCGGGGTCCTGGACCCGATCTTCTGGTACCCGCAGTGGACCGCCGGGTGGACCCTGGCCTACCTCCTGGCGTGCATCGCCTCGTCGGCACTCATCGCCGGCCTCGGGTCGTGGGCCCTGGCCCGCCGGCTGGCGAGCACCGGTGTCCTCGACGCATTCCCCCTCGGGCGGGAGCGCGTCGGCGTCTAGGCGGCCGAGCACGCATGGGCGAGTCAGCGGGTGCGCGGATCACCGCGCTCGGATGGGGATTCCGGTATCCCGGACGCTCGGCCGTCGCCCTGTCCGACGTGTCCTTCACCATCGAGCCGGGTGAGCTGGTCGTCCTGATGGGCGCGTCCGGATCGGGCAAGTCGACCCTCCTGTCGGCCCTGGCCGGGACGCTGCCGGACGGCGGTGACTCCGGGACGCTCGTCGTGGCGGGTCCCGGGCCAGGTCGCTCGTCAGCCCGGATCGGGCTGGTCCAGCAGGAGCCCGAGGGCAATGTCGTGATGGAGCGGGTCGGTGATGACGTCGCGTTCCCCCTGGAGAATGCGGCCGTCCCGGCGGAGCGGATCTGGCCGCGGGTCGTGGGCGCCCTCGAGCGGGCCGGGCTGGCCGTGCCCCTGGACCGTGACACCTCCCGGCTCAGCGGTGGCCAGCAGCAGCTGCTCGCCATCGCGGCGGGCTCCGTGGCCGATCCGCACCTGCTGCTGCTCGACGAGCCCACGGCGAACCTGGACCCCACGTCGGCCGCCGAGGTCCTGGCGGCGGTCGAGGCGGTGCGGACGGCCCACGGCTGCACGGTGGTGGTCGTGGAGCACCGGGTGGAGGCGTGGCTGGCCCGCGCCGACCGCGTCCTTCTCGTCGAGGACGGCACGGTCCTCCCCCTGGACCCGGCGGGTCTTGCCGCCCATCTCGACGACAACCCCGATTCCGCTGCGCGGGTCTGGGTCGACCACGCCCATCTGCCCAGCCGGCTCCCGCAGGCCCCGCCCGGTGCGGCCGTGCTGGTCGCGCGCGGTGTCGAGGTCGCCGACCGGCTGCCGGTCACGAATCTCGAGGTCCATGCCGGGGAGGTGGTCGCGGTGACGGGTCCCCCCGGCGTGGGCAAGTCGACCCTGCTGGCCTGCCTCGCGGGGCTGAGCGAGCCGACGTCCGGAACGGTGCGGGTCGAGCCCGCGTCGGGGGCTGTGGGGCGAGTCGATCCGTGGCGCTGGCCCGCGGTCGAGATCGCGCGCACGTTCGGGGTGGTGTTCCAGAACCCGGAGCACCAGTTCGTCACGGGCACGGGTCGTCGACGAGGTGCACCACGGGCTGGTCAGCGCCGGAGTGGGCGAGCGCGACGCAGCGCAGCGGGCGGCCCGGATGCTCGATCGACTGCACCTGTCCGACCTTGCGGCCGCAGACCCGTTCACCCTCTCGGGAGGCGAGCAGCGCCGGCTCAGCGTGGGCACCGCGCTCGCACTCGATCCGGGGATCCTGCTGCTCGACGAGCCGACGTTCGGACAGGACCCGGCCACGTGGGCTGAGCTGGTGGGCATCATCGCCGACCATCGCGACGCCGGTGGTGCGGTGGTGATGGCGACCCACGACCCCGACCTGGTCCAGGCCCTGGCCGCCCGCGAGGTCCGCCTCGGCGCGCCGCCGCCGGCCGGGTCCGACGGTGAGACCCCGGGCGCCGCTCGACGCCGAGTGATGCCGGCACCTCCGGTGCCGAACCGTGCGGGTTGTCGACCCTCTATGGTTCCCAACCTGCACAGCTGCCCGGCGCGGGGCCGACCGGCTCGGGGCCGACCGCGGCGACCCGCTGGACGTCACGCGTGGCCACCCGCCGCCTGCCGCCGGGCTGCGGCGGCTGGACCCGCTCGCGCTGCTGGGGGCGGCGATGCTGCTCAGCGCGGCGGCGCTCGTCTCCTTCTCCGTCCGGCTGAACCTCGTCCTGGCCCTCGTCGCCGTGCTGGCGGCGCTGGTCGGTGGGCTGCCCGCCCGCCGGGTGACCCTGGTGGCGGCACCCGCGCTGCTCGCGGCGGCGAGCGTGGCGTTCTCCAACGCCCTGCTCAGCGCCGGCGGGGTGGCCGCCCTGGACTCCTGGGCGGCTGCCGCGCTGCCGGCGAGCCGTGTGCTGGCGGTCGCCCTGCCCGGGCTGGTCGCGGCTGTGGCCATGGATCCGACCGGCCTGGCCGACGCCCTGGTCGTGCGGCTGCGGGTGCCGGCCCGTCCGGCCTACTCCGTGCTGGCCGGGCTGCGCCTGCTGCCCCTGCTCGCCGACGAGTGGGCGGTCCTGGGCCGGGCGAGCCGTGCCCGTGGCCTGGGCGGCTCCGGGGTCCGGGCCCGCGCCCGGCAGTTCGCCTCGATGACGTTCCGGCTGCTCGTGGCCGCCCTGCGTCGGGGCGGTCGCCTGGCCATCGCCCTGGACGCGCGCGGCCTGCGCCCGGAGGGTCCCCGCACGATCGCCCGCCCGGTCCGATGGTCGTGGCACGACAGTGCCGCCGTGGTCGTGTCGGCAGGTGCCCTCGTGGCCGCGCTGTCCACACGGCTCTGAGGGATCGGCGTAGGGTCAGCCCCGTGACCAGCACTGATCGACCGATCGTCGCCGAGGCCCCCGGTGTCCGGATCACCGCGAGCGCCCGGGGCGCGCACCTGATGACCTGGACGACCCACGGCGTCGATCGGCTCTGGATGAGTCCGCTCTCACGCCATGGGCAGGCAGAGGCCCTGCGCGGTGGGGTGCCGGTGCTGTTCCCGCAGTTCGGCACGTTCGGCGACCTGCCCAAGCACGGCTTCGCCCGGACCGCGGACTGGCAGCAGGTGCGCGCCCCGGCAGAGCAGGGACGTGCCACGCTGTCCTTCCAGCTCACGGACTCCGAGGCGACGCGCGCGGTGTGGCCGCACCCCTTCCGCGCCCGGTTGGGCATCTCGGCCTCTCCGATCGACCTGACCATGAGCCTGACCGTCGAGAACCGCGGGCCGGACGTCGCCCGGTTCACCGGCGGCCTGCACACCTACCTGTCCGTGGCCGATCCGGACGCGTGGATCGACGGGCTCGCCGGGTGTCACGCCTGGGACGGCGTCTCGACGCAGTCCCCGAACTTCTCCGAGCGCATCGGGGGGCGGATCCGGGCACTCGACACCCAGGACCTCGTGATCCGTGGTGCCGTCGCGCCCATCGTGCTCCACGACGCAGTGCTCGGCTCCGTGCACATCACTGCGGACGGCTTCTCGAACCGGGTGGTCTGGAACCCCGGTCCGGGGCACACGCTGCCCGATGTGGCGGCCGGGGACGAGGCGCGGTTCGTGTGCATCGAGCCGACCGCCGTGGTGCCGGTCGTGCTGCCCGCCGGTGGGGTGTGGGAGGGCCGGCAACGGCTGCACCTGGGCTGAGGCGCCGGGGCCCGATCGGGTCGGCGGTGCGGTGGCTCCCGCCGGACGTGCTCCCGGTCGCTCCCGCCGACCCCGTCAGTCGATGCGCACCTGCCACTGCCCGTCGGGCCAGACGGCGCGGGTCACGCCCGAGCCGGCGATCATGCGGCGGCAGCCGTCGCAGGGCTCGTGGGTGACGTAGATGGTGGCTGACTCCGCCCGGCTGCGGTCGGCATACAGCAGGCAGTTCTGCTCGGCGTGCAGCGCGACGCAGGCGCCGGCACCGGTGTCGTAGGAGCTCCCGGGGGCGACCGTCGCGGAGTCGAGCAGCCCGCGAGGACACTCACCCGCCAGGCAGGACGGCCCACCGGATGGGGCCCCGTTGTATCCCGTGGCCACGATCCGGTGGTTGGACACCAGGACGGCACCGACCTTCCGTCGCCGGCAGTCGGCCCGGACGGCCACGGCCGCGGCGATCTGCAGGAAGTACTCGTCCCAGTCCGGCCGTGTGAACTCCATGGCGCGATTGTCGCCGAGGCGCATGGCCCACCGCGACGCGGCCCGGTCGCACGCCTGCCGCCCCGCACGACGATGCCCGCCTCCGGAGTCCGGGGCGGGCATCGTGCGGTGCTGCCGGCATGGGCTGCCGGCGTGGGGATCAGACCGTGGTTGCCTCACGGGACTCGGAGGTCTCCATGTCGCCGCGCAGCTCGATGACCTCGTCAGCGGCATCCTCGACACGCGTCAGCTTCCAGACGCCGACGGCGATCAGCGAGCCCACGAGCGGGGCCAGGAGGAACAGCCACACCTGCGACAGCGCCGTGCCGCCCTCGAACAGCGCCGGGCCGAACGAGCGCGCCGGGTTGACCGACGTGCCGGTCAGCGGGATGCCCACCAGGTGGACCGCGGTGAGCGACAGGCCGATGGCCAGGCCGGCCAGCGCGGGGGTGGCGACCTTCTCGGTCACGAGCAGGATGACCAGCACGAACGCGGCAGTCAGGAGGGCCTCGAGGACGAACGCGCCCTGGAGGTTGATCGCGCCGTTGTCGTAGCCGTTGGTGCCCAGGGCGCCGGTGCGGTCGGTGACGCCGAAGGAGGAGACGAACAGCTTGAGCATCGCGCCACCGGCGATGGCGCCGGCGAACTGCGCGCCCACGTAGGCAGCGCCCTCGCGGCCGGGCATGCGCTTGGCCAGGACCATGGCCAGCGTGACCGCCGGGTTGACGTGCGTGCCCGAGACCGGGCCGAACGCGTAGGCCAGCATCAGCACCACGAGGCCGAATGCGAGCGCGACGCCGACGGTGCCGGACGCCGGGCCGGCGGCGTCAGCGCCGACGCCGCCGCCGATGCCGAACACGGCCGCGCCGACGGCGAGGAAGACCAGGAGGAAGGTGCCGACGAACTCAGCACCGAGCTTGCGACTCATGACAGGAAGAACCTTTCGCATGACAAGGAGATGGGCTCCTCGGATGGGGAGCCCATGGGATTCGTGCAGGGAAGTGGCAGCAGGCTACCCGCCCGGGCCGATCCCAAACCCCATCCGAACGCCCGTTCACGGACATTCCGGGAGACGATCTGGGCGCCTGCCCTGGCCAGGGCCCAGCCGCGGTACCGCCTCACCCGGGGATGAGGCCCGCGGCTTCGAGGTCGGTGCGCAGGGCCGGGTCCGACGGCTCGGTCAGGTGGTGGCCGTCGGGGAAGACGACCACGGGGATCGACTGGCGGCCCCCGTTCAGGGACATCATCGTCTCCATGGCTGCGGCGTCCTCATCGACATCCACGTACGTGTAGGGGACCGCGAGTCGGTCCAGCAGCCTCTTGGAACGCCGGCAGTCCGGGCACCAGTCGGCCCCGTACACAGTCAGGTCAGCCATGCAGCCATCCTCGCATCCGGGCGGCCGCCCCGCAGCGAACGGTCGCCGGCCTGGGGGCTATGCCAGGGCGGACATCCAGCCGATGGCGGCCAGGACCAGGGTCTTGGTGGCGAAGGCGATCGCGCTCTCGTCGACGTCGAAGGTGGGTCGGTGCAGGTCGAGGCGGTCGGGTCGCCCCGGCCAGTGCGTCCCGAGGCGGGCGTAGCAGCCCGGCACGAGTCCCTGGTACCAGCCGAAGGTGTCACCACCCCACGAGTGCGCGGTGTCGCAGACGGCGTCCGGTCCGCCGGCCACGAGCGCGGCGCCGGCCATCATGCGGGTGGCGGCGGCGTCGTTGATCACGGGGGTCACGCCCGGACGATGGCGCAGGTACCAGTGCAGCCCGTCGGGGCGGGATCCCTCGTGGCCCTCGGCATCGGGGCGCAAGTCCGTCCCGAGCACGTGGGCGATCGCCTGCGGGACGATCGACATCAGGGCATCGGACACCGTGGGATCCGGCGTGCGCACCGAACCGGTCAGGTCGGCCTCAGCCGGGATGACGTTGGACGCCGACCCGGTGTGGATCGTGCCGAAGACGAGCCGGACCTCGCCCCGCGCCGGGTCGGCCGCCAGCCCGTCCGCGGCTGCCTGCACCACCCCGGGCAGCTCGCGCACGACGCGGGCCACCTCGTCGGTGAGGTTGACGGTCAGCGACGGCCGCGCGGTGTGCCCGCCGGGACCGGTCATGCGGATCGCGACGTGGTGCGATGCCGAGGTGATCGGCCCGATCCGGCAGCCGAGCTGGCCCGCGTCGATCTTCGGGTCGCAGTGCACCCCGAAGATGCCCTGGACGCCGTCCATCCCGCCGTCGGCGATCACGTCCAGCGCCCCGCCGGGGAGCGACTCCTCGGACGGCTCGAACACCAGCCGCACCCGCCCGCGGATCCGGCCCGACTCGATCAGCTCGCGCAGCACCAGGCCGGCGCCGAGCACCACGGACGTGTGCACGTCGTGCCCGCACGCGTGGCAGGCGCCGTCGTTCATCGAGCGGTACGGCACGTCCTTGGCGTCGTGCATGACCAGCGCGTCGATGTCGGCGCGCAGCGCCACCAGCGGGCCCTCGTGGCCGATGTCGCAGATCAACCCCGTCCCCACGGTGAGCACCCGGGGCGCGAGCCCCTCGGCCTGGAGCCGCTCGCGCAGTGCGGCGGTGGTCTCGTGCTCGGCGCGGCTGACCTCCGGCCGGGCGTGCAGCCAGCGGCGGGTGTAGACCAGCTCCCCGGACTTGTGCTCGACCATGGCCTGCACGACGTGGAGCAGCTCCGGGTCGATCGGCATGCCCGCGAGGTCGGGACCGAGGTCCTCGATCGGAGGTCCCGGCACAGTGACGCTCACACTCATCCTCCGACGCGATCGTTGGCGAACTCCCGGCGCAGCAGCTCCACGACGTCGCGCAGGGTGCCACCCTCGGCCACCACGGCGCGCTGACGGACATAGCTGGGCTGGTGGTCCAAGATATCGAGCACCCTGTCGAGGTCGGACTCGGTACCCAGGGCCAGCGCCTCGGGCCGCACGCGCTGCACCCACTCGCGCACCTCGTCGGCCAGGCGGGTCACCGAGCCGTCGCCGTGCACCAGCTCGGCCTCGATGCCGTACCGCGCCGCCCGCCACTTGTTCTCGCGCAGCACCCAGTCCGGCTCACGGACGAAGGTCTCCCCGGCGTCGAGGCGTCGGCACAGGTACGCCACCGCGGCCTGGGCGAGCGCGGCCAGCGCGCAGAGCTCGGTCAGGGTGGCCATGCCGTCGCACATGCGCAGCTCGACGGTGCCCCAGCCGGGGCTCGGGCGGATGTCCCACCAGAGCTCCTTGACCGTCTCGACCGTGCCGGCCCGGACCAGGATCTCGACGAGCCGCTCGAAGTCGGCCCAGTCGGTGAGCTCGGGGGGCAGGCTGGCCGAGGGCATCGACTCGAACACCTTCGTGCGCATCGAGGCCAGGCCGGTGTCGTCGCCGAACCAGAACGGGCTCGAGGCCGACAGCGCCACGAAGTGCGGCAGCAGGGTGGTCAGGGCGTTCGTGACGGCCACGGCGTGATCACCCGAGGGGACGCCCACGTGGTAGTGCACACCGTGGATCATCATGCGCCGCGCTGGCCACTGGATCTTCTCCACGAGGCGGGTGTAGCGATCGTCCTCGGTCAGTCGCAGGCGGTTCCAGCTGGAGAACGGGTGCACCCCGGTGCCGATCAGCGCCAGGTGCCGCCGGCGCAGGATCGGCTGGAGCTCGGCGACCGTCGCGGCGAGGTCGGCGTGCGCCTCTGCGGGGGTCGCGCACACCCCGGTGATCAGCTCGAGGGTCGACTGGAAGAGCTCCTGATGGATCCGCGGATGTGCGCTGCCGGGGTAGGCGGCGCTGGCCTCGGAGAGCACCTCGGGGGCTGCGCACTCCAGCTCGTCGGTCTCGTCGTGGACGAGGCCCATCTCGATCTCCACCCCGAGGGTGTGGGCCGGGGAGCTCGTGAACGGGATCAGCATGGTCTTCCTCGGGCGTGGGAACGCGTGACTGGGCTCAGGCTAGGGCCACTACCCTTCTGCATGTGGTTCCTGATCCCGTCGGCAGCGCAGTGGCGCAGGGCGGTCCCGGCTCGGCCGCGGTCGCGGCGGGCAGCGTGGCAACCGCGCGAGCGGGGGCCGAGGCGCTCGCGGCCGGCGGCAATGCCGTGGATGCGGTGCTCGCCGCCACGTTCGCGGCCACGGTCGCCGAGCAGGCGGTCGCCTCGTTGGGCGGCGGCGGGTTCCTGATGGTCCGCCGCCCCGACGGCGAGGTGCACGTCCGCGACTCCTTCGTGGACACCCCCGGCCGGGGCCTGCCGGTCGAGGCGCTCGACCTGCACTTCCTGCCCATGGACGTCGAGTACCCCAGCACGGTCCAGACCTTCCACGTCGGCATGGGGTCGGTCGCGGTGCCGGGGCTGCTGGCGGGGATCCTGGCCGCGCACGACGAGTTCGCCCGGCTCCCGCTGGCCACCCTTGTCGCGCCCGCGCGGCGCTACGCGGCCGACGGGGTGGTGATGGAGCCGGCGCAGGGGATCCTCACCGGCCTGATCCGGGAGCTGGTGGGACTGTCGCCGGAGAGCCGCCGACTGGTGGAGCGCGACGGGCGGTGGCTGGTCGCCGGTGACACGATCCGCAACCCGGACCTCGCGCGGTTCCTCGACCTGCTCGCCGACGGCACGGTCTCCTCCCTCGAGAGCGCCCCGTTCGCCGCTCCGCTGCTCGCCGCCATGCGCCAGGGCGGGCTGGTCACCGCGGCCGACCTCGATGGATACCAGGTGATCCATCGGGATCCGGTCGTCGCCGAGCGGGCTGGCCACCAGTTCTTCACCAACCCGCCGCCGTCCTTCGGCGGCTCGATCATCGCCGACACGATCGCGGCCGCGCCGAGGTTCGACCCGCAGGACGCCCGGGGCTGGATCGGGCTCGTGGAGACCCTCGTCGCGGCCACGATCCACCGCCGTGGCGGGGCGACCGCACCCCTGACCGCGACCGGCACGACGCACGTCAGCGCGGTCGACGCCGAGGGGATGGTCGCCTCCATGACCACGTCGAACGGCGTCACCTCCGGCTTCGTCATCCCGGGGACCGGGATCCAGCTGAACAACATGCTGGGGGAGGCCGACCTCAACCCGGATGGATTCCACGCCACGCCGCCGGGACAACGGATGGGATCGATGATGAGCCCCTCGATCCTGGTCTCCCCGGACGGCGGCGTCCTCGCGCTGGGGACCGGTGGGTCGGAGCGGATCCGCTCGTCGATGGTCGAGGTGCTGATGCGGATCATGGACGGCGGCCAGACGCTGGCGCAGGCGGTGTCGGCGGCGCGCGTCCACCCCGACGACCGGGGCCTTCAGGTGGAGCCCATGCTGCCGGCCGACCTGATCGACGGCCTGCGCGCGTGCGCGATCGGACCGGTCAATGTGTGGCCCGCGCACAACCTGTTCTTCGGTGGGGTCAACGCGGTGCAGCGGACGCCCGACGGGTCGGTCCGGGCGGTCGCCGATGGGCGGCGCGGCGGTGGGGCACTGGTCGTCGCGGTCTGAGCGTGGCGCGGGTGGGGCTCAGGACCCGTGCGGCGCCCCGTGCGACAGGACCCGCCAGGCATGCCCGGGCACGACCAGGAGGTCGGCCTCGTGGCCGGCTGCCTCGGACTGCACCTCGACCGTGGGGTCGGCCAGCTCCACCTCGAACCGCATCGGCTGGTCCGCGATGTTGAGCAGGGCGGTGACCCGCCGGCCGTGTCCGCCGGGTGGGGCGACCTGCAGGGCCAGGGCGGTGTTGGTGACCTGCTCGACGGTGGCCCGCGAGCGGGTCATCCACGGGTGCCGGGAGCGCATCTCGATCAGCTGCCGGTGCATGTGGTGGATCGGCCAGCCCCACGGCGCCAGGCCGTCGGGGCGGTCGGGGAACATCGGGCGCACGGCCTCGTCGCCGCCGAAGCGATCCTCCTTGATCCCGCGGAAGGCCTGCTCGTCGCCGTAGTACACGGCCGGCGTCCCGGGCAGCGTGAACAGGGCCGCGATGGCGTGGCCGAAGTGGCGCTGGTCCTCCAGGTTGCTGGCGATGCGCGTGGTGTCGTGGTTGCCCACGAACGTCAGCGGCGGGTGCTCGCTGGCGTAGTCCGCCAGGCGCTCGATCTGCCAGGTGAGGTCGAAGTAGTTCCCCTCGTTCAGCGAGCGCCAGAGGGGGCGCCACAGGCCATAGGCAGTCACGGAGTCGAGGGTGGTCTCGGCCAGGATCTGCGTCGGCTCGCCGTGGATGTACTCGCCGACGAACCAGGCGTCCGGGTGCAGGGCCCGGACCCGCGCCAGCACCTCGCGCCAGAACTCCGGAGCCACCGCGTAGGCCGCGTCCAGCCGCCAGCCGTCAGCTCCACGGGTGAGCCAGTGGTCCATCACGTGGACGACGTAGGCGATGACGGCCGGATCCCGGTGGTTCAGCTCCACGAGGTTGCCGTGGCCCTCGAACACGTCGTAGTCGGGCTCGCCGTCGGGCTGGGCCCAGCGCAGGTCGAACCACCGCGCCGCCTGGGCGCCAGCACCCTGCGGATCCGGACCGGCGGCTCGCGCGACCTGGAACATCGGATGCCCGTAGCCGACGTGGTTGAAGACCCCGTCCAGCAGCAGGCGCATGCCCCGGTCCTGGCACCCGCGCACGAGCTCGTCGAAGTCGCGCTCGTCGCCGAGGCGATGGTCGATGTGCAGGTGGTCGGTCGTGTCGTAGCCGTGGGTCTCCGAGGCGAAGACCGGCCCGAGCTGCAGCCCACGGCACCCCAGGTCATGGGCGTAGTCCAACCAGTTGGACAGGTGCCGCAGCCGGTGCACCACCCCATGGACCTGGGTCGACTCCTGCTCGGCACCCGAGAAGCCCAGGGGATACACGTGCCACCACGTCAGCCCGTCGAGCCACTGAGGTCCCACGGAGTCGAATCTACGTGACTCCGGATGTCACCTGCCCACCGGACTCGCCTTCTTGCGCACGAAATGTCACCGCACGTGATCGCACGACCACGTTCAGGCCGCCGGAGGTGCCCCTGCTCGGACGGGGGTCTCGGCGCGACCCACGACCGCCCGCCGCCGGCGGACCACCTGCATCCCCAAGGCGCTGGACGCGAGCAGCGCGAGTCCGGCGACCAGGATCGCCAGAGCCGGACGCTCAGCTCCGCCCGCCAGCCAGAAGACGAAGGCCGTGAGGCTCGCGATGGCGGCCACCAGCCAGGGCCACAGGGACTCGGCGAAGAACCTCCAGAAGCTCACAGCAGCGATCGCGGCCATCACGACCAGCCCAGCCGTCCGGGTCTCCTCCTGCCCGATCAGGGGCAGCGCCCCACTCATCGCGGCCAGCATCCCCACGGCGACAGCCAGGGTCCGCTGCGTGACCCAGCGGGACACCGCCAGCGCCCAGAACAGGCCGAACGCGATGACGGCCACCGGCGTCCAGAGCTCCCAGTCGCTCGGAACGTAGGTGTACTCATAGGCGTCGACCGGCACCAGCTCGCCCTCGGGGCGCAGGTCCTCGATGATGATCTGGAGCCATGCGAAGGACGCCACGAACAGCCCGAGCTCGGTCACGGTGCTCGCTGCCGCGACCTGGGCGAGCACCATGACGGCGACCGCGACGGCCAGTGCCATCATGCCCTTGTACTCACTGTCGGCCATGACCAGGGCGACGGTTCCGGCCGAGCTCGCCGCCGCGCCGGTCAGCAGGACCCCGGCGAGCCGGCGCCGGGCGGTGCCCCAACGGGCGCCGTGCGCCAGGTACAGGCCCACCGCGCCGCAGGCCAGAGCGGTGCCGGCCATGCTGGCGATCTGGGTGCCCAGGCTCATGGCCTCCCAGTTCTGGGCGGCCAGGACCACGGCAGCGGCCACCACGAGGGCCGAGCCGACGTAGAGCCCGACCTCGATCAGGACCTCGGAGAGACTGCGGTGCGCCCGCACGGTGGGCCCGGCCCGCACCCCGGTGGCCGGCGCCAGGTCGGCCTGGGAGGGGCCGGAGATCTCGGCGAGGATGGCCTCGCGCTGGTCGGGGGTGATGGTGCCCCGGGCGACCAGGGTGTCGAGTGCATCGGCGATGTGCGTCGAAGGACGTGTCTCGGGCATCACGCACCACCTCTCACCCCCGCACCTCCATCCTGCTCGCCGGAGGGCGCTGGGGGATGTGCCGTTGGTCACCTTCTTGCGCGCGTGTGCACAGGTCTTGCACAAGTTGTGGATAAGTTCGGTTGACAACCTGCACAGGCCCCCCGCAGACTTGTGGACGTGAATCTGGCCCTGACCGAGATGAAGCGGGCGAAGCTGCGCTTCGGCCTGCTGACGGCTGCCGTGGCCCTCCTGGTCTTCCTGATCGTCTTCCTCTCGAGCCTCTCCGGGGCACTGCTGCGGGCCTTCACCGGCGCCCTCGAGTCGCTGCCCGCCGATGGACTCGTGTACTCCGAGTCCGCGCGGGCCAACGTCCAGGCCAGCCGCTTGGATCCCGCGGTCGTCGAGCAGGTGGCTGCGGTCGAGGGCGTCGCCGCGGTCGGCCCCCTTGCGGTCCTGTCGGCCAATGCCACGGTGAACGGCGAGCCCGACGAGCTCCAGCTGATCGGCGTGACCCCCGGCAGCCCGAGCGAGCCCGAGGGCATCCGCGACGGTCGCTTCCCGCAGTCGCCGACCGAGGTCGCCGTCGACGCCAGCGAGGCCGACGTGGCCATCGGGGACGTCATCCGGGTGAACGGGTCGCAGGCCGACCTCGTCGTCACCGGCACCCTGGTCGGGACGCAGTTCGGCACCGACACCGCGTGGATGACCTCAGAGGGCTACGCCGCGCTGCTCACGGAGCTCAACCCGGGGCTGCCGGCCGTGCCGATCAACGCGGTGGCATTCACCGTCGACGAGGGGGCCGACGCGGTCGCCGTGGCCGCACAGGTCCAGCAGGCCGTCGACGGGACCCAGGCGCTGGATCGCAGCGCGGCCATCGCGGCCATCCCCGGCGTGGAGTCGGTGAGCCAGACCTTCGGCCTGCTCGTGGGCATCACCTTCGTGATCGGAGTCGTCGTCGTGGGCTTCTTCTTCCTGATCCTCACCGTTCAGAAGCTCAGGACCTTCACGCTGCTACGGGCGTCCGGGGCCTCCACCCGGTCCCTTGCGGGAACGGTCACCGGGCAGATCGCGGCGGTGATCCTCATCGCGTCGGCGATCGCCGTCGTGCTCGCGTGGGGCGCCCTGCAGGGGCTGTCCACCGGGCTGCCGGTCAGCATCGACCCGATGACCATCGGGGGAGTCGTCGCTGCCGTGCTGCTCGCCTCCTTGGGCGCCGGGCTGCTCTCGGTGCGGCGGATCGCCACGCTGGACCCCGCGACTGCGGCAGGTGCGCGATGAATCTCGCGATTGCGGAGTTCCGCCGGGCCAAGGGCCGCTTCGTGTCCATCACGGGCGCGCTGTCGCTCATCGTCTTCCTCGTGCTGATCCTCGGTGCCTTGGGTGACGGGCTGTTCTTCGGCGGCACGGGAGCCATCCGCTCCAGCACCGCCCAGGCCTACGCCTTCTCCTCCGACGCCGAGGGCTCGCTGATCCGCTCCCGGCTGCCGCTGTCCGCGGAGTCCGAGCTCGAGGCTGTCGGCGGGGTCGAGCAGGCCACCGCCATCGGCGCGCTGATCACGACCACCTCCAGCGTCCCGGGTGGTGCGGACCTGGTCGTGATGGGCTTCGTTCCCGAGGCCGAGCCGGCGGGGGTCCCGGCGACGGTCCTCGAGGGGCGTCTGCCCACCCCTGCGGATCCCTCCGGTGTCGCCGTCGATGAGGCCCTGGCCGATGCCGGGCTGGGACTGGGGACGACCCTCGATGTCGGCGGGGTCACGGAGACCGTCGTCGGCATCGTCGCGGACGCCGGCTACCAGGGCCTGCCCACCGCCTGGATCGCGCTGGAGGCCTACGCCGAGATGCGCACCGCGGTGCGCCCCGAGTTCGCCGGCCAGGAGGTCGAGCCGTCCGTGTTCGGCCTGATCCTGGCCGACGGGGTGACGGCCGATCAGCTCGAACCCCCGGCGGGCATCGTGGTGGCCAGCACCGAGGAGACCTACCTGTCCATCCCCGGAGTACGAGAGCAGAAGTCCAGCCTGAACGCGATCATCTATGCCAGCCTGGCAGTGGCCGGCCTGGTCGTGGCCCTGTTCTTCGCGCTGGTCGTGCTGGAGAAGCGGGAGCTCTTCGCCGCACTCAAGGCGCTGGGGGCCTCCACCGCGAAGCTCGGCAGCGGGGTCGTGCTCCAGGCGATCGGGGCGACCGTCACCGCCGTCATCGTCGGGGCCACCGCCGCGTGGCTCGTCGGAGCGCTGCTCCCGAACGACATCCCCTTCCTGTTCCGTCCCCAGACGCTGGTCTTCTCCGCTGTCCTGACCGTGACCGCCGGCGTCGTGGGCGCCCTGCTGTCGCTTCGCCGCATCAGCCGGATCGATCCGGCCACCGCCCTAGGAGGCACCCTGTGATCACCGACGCCACGCCGCAACCCGCCGGGCCGGCCACCGAGGCAGCGCCGCCGATCCTCACCGTCGAGGCGGTCACCAAGACCTACGGGGAGGGCCATACCGCGGTCACCGCTGTCCACGAGGCCTCGATGCAGGTCAGCAAGGGGGAGTTCGTCTCCCTGCTGGGTCCCTCGGGCTCGGGCAAGACCACGTTGATCTCGATGATCGGCGGCCTGCTGACCCCCACCTCCGGGCTCATCCAGGTGGGGGACGTGACGGTCAGCGACCTGGACTCCAAGGCCCTGACGAGCTTCCGCGCCGAGCGGGTCGGGTTCGTCTTCCAGTCCGCGAACCTGGTGCCGTTCCTGACGGCCCGCGAGAACCTGCTCTGGGTCGCCGGCCTGCGTACGGAGAAGGGGCGCGCCGCACGCAAGGCGGCCGGCCAGCGCGCCGACCAGCTGCTCGAGGAGCTGGGCCTGTCTGCGCGCGCGGGCAACGTGCCCGAGAAGCTCTCCGGCGGCGAGCGCCAGCGCGTCGCGATCGGCCGTGCCCTGATGAACGACCCCGACCTCGTCCTCGTCGACGAGCCGACGGCCGCATTGGACACCGCCATGGGCCGTCAGGTGGTCCAGCTCCTGCGCCGGGAGATCAAGGACCGGGGCAAGACCGGGATCATGGTCACCCACGACCTGCGGATGGTCGAGTACACCGACCGCGTCTTCGAGATCACCGATGGCTTCCTCGAGCACGGCGGCGACCCGGCCGAGCGGGCTGCTGCCGGGCACGCGGCCGGTCACTGAGGGGTCGCACGGGCGTCGATCTGGCCCGGGCCAGGCGCGTTAGCCTGCCGATATCGTCGTTGATACGTCCCAATTGCTTGGGTTCGCCCTCCTCGTGGCCGATGATGCCACTATGCGTGTCCCTGCCCTGAGCCCCGTGGCCGGTGTCCTGGTGGCCACTGCCAGCCTCATGGCGGCGACCCTGGGGCTCGTCGCGCCGGCATCCGCTGTCGAGCCCGAGGTGTACCCGGCGCCTGCCGATGGGGTGTTCCGGATGCAGGGATCGGGCTGGGGCCACGGGCGCGGGATGAGCCAGTGGGGCGCCTACCAGGCTGCGTCCGTGGGGGTGGCCCATCCGCAGATCCTGGCGTTCTACTACCCGGGTACGGTGCTCGCTGCCATGCCGGAGTCTCAGGTGCGGGTGCTGCTCGCCGCGGACACCGGCCGTGATCTGGTGGTCCGCGCGACCCCCGGGCTGACCGTGACGCAAGCAGGGCAGGCTGCGATCCAGCTGCCCGTCACACCCAGCACCTGCGCCACGCCGGCGTCCCTGTGGCGGGTCCGGGCATCCGGGTCGCGGATGACCCTGGCCGCGTACTGCGGCAGGTGGCGCACGGTCGACAAGGTGGCCGGCGACACGCTGGAGTTCGCCGTCCCGGGGGACCTCGTCGGCACCAAGAACGGATCGGTCCGCCGGGGCTACCGCGGAACCGTGACCGCCATCCGCACCGGCAGCCGCTCGCTGCAGGTCGTGAACACCCTGCCGATGGAGCTCTACCTGCGGCCCGTGGTCGCCGCCGAGGTGTCGCCCTCCTGGCCGGTCGAGGCCCTGCGCGCGCAGGCCGTCGCAGCCCGAAGCTACGCCGCACACGAGGCCCTGGGGAAGGCCACGCGGTCCTTCGACGTGTACGACTCCACCCGCTCCCAGGCGTATCCGGGCGCCGTCGCCTACGACTCCTCGTGGCGCGTCATCCGCAACCGCGAGCACGCCAACACCGATGCGGCCATCGCGGACACCGCCGGCGTGCAGGTCACGGTGGAAGGCGCCCCGGCGCTGACCCAGTTCAGCTCGTCCAACGGAGGTGCGACGGCCGCCACGCCGTTGGCCTACATGGTGCCCCAGCCGGACCCCTGGGACTCCACCGCCGCGAAGAACCCGCGCCTTGCCTGGACCGACAGCGTCTCCGTGGCGCAGCTTCGCGCCCGGTGTCGAGGGGCCGGCGATGTGACCGCTGTGCGGGTCCTTGCCCGCGAGGGTGCCGGGTCGTGGGGCGGGCGGATCTCCCAGATGGAGATCGTCGGGACGTTGCGCACCTGCACCCTGGCCTCGGACTCGGCGATCCGGTCGGCCCTCGGGGTGAACAGCAGCTTCCTGACCTTCACACCCTGAAACTGGTCGTCGTTTCGGTCGATCCAATCGACCGGAACGACTACCGCAACCGATCAGGCGCGCGGGACCGGGTGTCCCTCGGAGGCCTGCACGACGACGAACCCCTGGCCGGACAGCGTCAGCTGGTAGGCCTCGCCGGATCCGCGGCCGATGAGAGCTCCGGCCTTGGCGGTCCTTGCGGACGCCGGACGTCAGGGAGGTGGACCACAGGACGGCGGCCTGCATGTCGACGAAGGTCGGGACATCCACGTTGAGCACCACGGGAGTCCCGTGGACGGTGATCGCCAGCGTGCCGGTGCCCGTGAACGTGGTGTTGAACAGCCCCCCGCTCATCATCGAGGCGCCCTCGACCTTGTTGATGTCCCAGGTCAGCGAGCTCTCGAAGGCCAGGACGTGGTTGCCGCCGATGGTCACCGACTCGTCCTCGAGGTGCAGCAGGAACACCTCGTCGGCCTGGTCGGCGAGGAACACGTCACCGTCGCCGCTGACCTTCATCAGGGCCATGCCCTCGCTCGTCATGGCCTTCTTCAGCATCTTGGCCATGCCCCCGCTGCCCTCGTAGGCGAAGTCCACGTTGCCCTGGTAGGCCACCATCGAGCCCTGCTTGGCATAGAAGTACCCGCTGGTCCCGGACAGGCGGACCTTGAGCATCTTCTTGTTCTGCTTGGTGAAGCTGCCCGGGTCGGAGGCGGCCTCGGTGTTGTGGAACATGTCGCTGCGCATGCCCACACGCTACGGCATGGCCGTCCCTGTGCCTCAGGGGAGCGGGCTGCCCGTGGTGTCCTGCGGGTTGCCCGGGGTGCGATCGGGGTGCTGTTCGAGCTCGTGGTGGTTGATGTGCGGCGGGCCCTCGTACGGGTGCACGTCGGGATGCGGCACCGTGTGGAACTGGTGCAGCTCGGCCTCGCTGGGCAGCATCTGCTCGATGTCGTCGGCGTTCTCCGCGTGCATCATGAGCCTGCCTGCCCAGATGCCCAGCGCAGCGATCGCCGACAGGCTGGCGACCCAGCCCCAGGGGTCGGGGAAGGTCGTGAGCTTGAACGCCACGAAGCCGACGACCGCAGCCGCCGGCAGGGTGAAGGCCCACGCGATGACCATCTCGCCGATCTTCCGGCCGTTGAGGCCGGTGCCGGCAGCAGCGCCCGACCCCATCACGGAGGCGGCCGCAGCCTGGGTGGTGGAGATCGGCACGCCGAGCTCCGTGGCCCCGAAGATCGACGTGACGGCGCCGATGTTGGCGGCGACGCCCGAGTTGGCGTTCAGCTTGGTGATCCGCAGGCCCATCGTCTCGATGATCGTCCAGCCGCCCCACATGGTGCCCAGGGCGATCATCGAGTAGGCGGCGATCTCCACCCAGACCGGGATCCCGGAGTCCGCGCTGATGTAGCCGCCGGAGACCAGGGCGAAGGCGATCACTCCCATCGTCTTCTGGGCGTCGTTGGCGCCGTGGCCGAAGGAGACGGCAGCGGCAGAGACGATCTGCAGCCACTTGAACGGCTTGGCGTCGTCCTCCCAGTGGGTCATCCGCTGCAGCAGTCCCACGAGGAACATCGCCAGGAACGCGACCGTGAAGGCCACGAGGGGCGAGATCACGATGGCCAGGGCGGCCTTCTCGATGCTGCTCCACTTGATCACGTCCAGGCCGCCGGCGGAGAGCCCGGCGCCCAGCAGGCCCCCGATGAGCGCATGGCTCGACGAGGACGGCATTCCGATCGACCAGGTGAAGTAGTTCCAGAAGATGGCGCCGAGCAGGGCGCCGAACGCGACCCCGAGCCCCATCGGGACTCCACCGGACTGGACACCCAGGGCCTCGACGTCGACGGTCTTGGCCACGGTGTTGGCCACGGCCGTGCCGACCACGAACAGGGCGGCGAAGTTGAAGAACGCGGCCATGTAGACCGCGTGACGCGGCTTCATCGCGCGGGTCGCCACGACAGTCGACGTCGAGTTCGCCGCGTCGTGGAAGCCGTTGGTGAAGTCGAAGAGGAGCGCCAGAAGGACGACGCCGACGACTGCGACCAGGACCATGTCCATGGGGATCCCCATTCACTGCTCAGGCAGGCCCAGCCTGCTGGGTCAAGGCTAGGCCTGTGTTGGGCCGCAATTCATCCGGACGTCACCCGGTACCTGATACTCACGGGGTTTGTTCACCCTGTGTTCATCTACGGGACGCCCGGCGTTGGCCAAGGGCTCAGGCCAGCTGCGCCAGCGCGTGGATCGCCAGCCCCGCCAGGGCGCCGACCACGGTCCCGTTGATCCGGATGAACTGCAGGTCGCGGCCCACCGCCAACTCGATCCGCTCGGCCGTCTGGGGGCCGTCCCAGCGCTGCACCGTGTCGGTGATGACGCTGGTGAGCTCCACCTTGTAGTCAGAGACGAGCCCGACCACCGTGTCGGTGATCCACCCGTCGAGCTTGCCCTGCAGGTCCGGGTCGGTGGCCAGCGTCTGCCCCAGCTGCGCCAGCGCGCCGGACGCCCGGATGCGCAGCTCGCTGCTGGGGTCGTCGGCGGCTTCGAGGACCACGCGCTGCGCGGTCTCCCAGATGCGCCCGACCGAGCGCTGGACATCCGGGTGGTCGTACATGTCCACCTTGGCCCGCTCCACGCGCTCCCGCGTGCTCGGGTTGGCGCGCAGGTCGTCGGCGAACTGCACGAGCATCCGGTCGATGGCGATCCGGACGTCATGCTCCGGATCGTCGCGGACCGCAGCCAGGAAGCGGACCAGCTCGAGGTGGATCCTGTCGCCGACGACGCCGTCGACGAACTTGGGCGTCCACGTCGGCGCCTGCTTGGTGACCAGCTCGATGATCGAGCGCCGGTTGGCCACCACCCATGCGTAGGTGCGATCCGCCAGGACGTCGACGATCCCGGTGTGCGCCCCGTCGGAGACCACCTGCCCCAGCAGGTGGCCCAGGGCGGGGGAGACCTCCGTGCGCTCGACCCGGTCGGCGAGCACCCGCTCGATCATGGTGCGCATCTGCTCGTCATCGAGCACGGCGATCAGGCCCCGCAGAGCCCTCCCCATCTCCCCGGCCACGCGTGCGGCGTGGTCCGGCTCCGCCAGCCACTGCCCACCCCGGCGAGTGACCTCGGCCCCCGTCACCTTCTCGCGGACCACCTCGTCGGTGAGGAAGTGGGTCCCCACGAACTCGCCCAGGGTGGCCCCCATCTGGTCCTTGCGGGTGGGGATGATCGCGGTGTGCGGGATGGGCAGGCCCAGGGGGTGGCGGAACAGCGCGGTGACCGCGAACCAGTCGGCCAGGGCGCCGACCATCGCCGCCTCGGCCCCCGCCTGCAGGTAGCCGATCCAGCCCTCCGGACTCGTGCCGAAGGCGACCACCGTCACGGTGTAGATGAGGGCGGCGAGGACGAACAGCCCGCTGGCCACGGCCTTCATCCGGCGCAGTCCCGAGCGCCGGGCCTCGTCCGACCCGCCCCATGGGCTGGCCGGTGTGGGCTGTGGCGCGTCCGCCGTGACGGTTGCCGAACTCATGGGCACCTCCCGGGGTGTGCTCGACTTGCGAGTCTAGACGCGGCTCGGGCACCGGTGGGCCGAGCGCGGTCCGTCGTGCATCCGCTTCGGGGCCGGGCTTGCGGTGGACACTTGACCGCGACAGGGCGCCAGGTCGGCGACCGCTCGGATCGGGCTCGCCGCGGTCGTGGATGAGCCGGCGTCGTCGACCACCTCGGGCTGGTCGTGCGGAGGGGCTGAAGCCTGTACGCGACGTGGCCGTGCCGTGGCGAGGTGCCGTCCGTGGACCGGTGCAGCGTCAGGGGCGAGCTGCGTCCCCGTCCGACATCCCGAGGCGGAGGCCGGCAGGCCTCGACCACGAGCAGTACCAGCCGCGGCGATGTGGCCAGTGGCCATGTCGACCGGCCGGACTGGCTGCCGCTGGCGGCGGCCGCGACCACCACCCGGACTCGACATGTCCCGAGCGGCGGCGGCCAGCAAGATCCTGGGCATCGGTGCAGCCGGGCTCTGGGGCTGGTGGTCGTCGGTGGCGCATGCTGAGCGGCAGGTGACGGGCGCCACTGGACCGCACGGATTCGTCCTCATCGTCGGCGACCGAGGACCAGCGCCGACGGAGACATAGGCTGACGGGCACCGGGCTGCGGGGCGGTGACGGACGATGCTGCAGGCATCGGCGCACGCCAGCCTCGCCGACCGCGTCGACCCGGAGTCGTCACGTGCACCGTCCTTGACCGACGGCGATGGCGCATGCGGGCGGCTAGGCGACGGGTCCCACCGAGGCGCGCAGGGCGAGTCCACCACCGGTCGATCGGGTGGCGAAGTCCGGGAGGCCAGTCCGACGTTCACCGTCCGACGTGCAGGGGGTCGACACCGAGGCGACCCGTCATGCTCAGGCCGAGGCGACGCCCAGGCGGCGAGTTCACCGTCGTGACGACGGGTCGGAACCGCGGCGAGCGGCGGGTGGGTGCGAGCTGCGGGCGCCCGAGCGGCGACGTCGCTCGTCATGTCCGGCGCGCCGCGCGCCAGGCTGGGAGCCGGACCGCGTCGAGGACCGCGGAGCAGGGCCCCGCCGGCCCCCGTCGCGCGCAAGAGCGTCGCGTCTTCCTGTGGACCTTCCTGGCCGTCCAGGCCCTGTTCTTGCTCTGGATCTTGCCGGGGTCGGCTCTGCTGGCCCCCGGGGACTGTGGCACCCTCGACGCTGAGTCCTGCGAGGCTGCAACCGCCGTTGGCACCGGAATCGGAGTCTTCATGATCATCGTCTTCTGGATGATGGTGGACTTCCTGCTCGCCGTCGGCTACGGCATCTACCGACTGGCCAGGCGCCCCTGATCGCCCGCGCAGGCATGTTGTCGCCGGAACAGAATCGCTTGAGCCCCGCTGCCCGCGCCTTCGCTACACCGGGTCGCAGACTTGCGCTCGTATTGCTCGAGCCGGTCAGTCCCGCGTCCACGCGCCGACTCTAGCTCCGGACGCCGCGAATCAGGCGTTGCGCTCGAACATGCCGGCGACTGCCGCGATCCCGAGAACCGACCGGGCCGAGTACTCCGAGCGCCACAGCCCGCCGTGGCACGATCCGTCGACGAACAGCTGCATCGGGTGCGAGATCGGAACGGTCGGGTTCGCCGTGGAGGCAGGGTTGCGCAGGTCGTGGACCAGGAGTGCCGCCATGATGGCGTTCGACGTGTCCGGCTCGAAGATCTCCAGCCCGAACCGCCCGGCGCCGGCGTAGGCGGCAGCCAGCGCCTTGTTCTTCACGACCGACTTCGTCCGCGTGCTCGGGGCGACGTTGAGCGACACCCGGATGCCGTCCTCGCGCGCAGCCATGGCCCGCCAGCGCTGCAGCCGCTTGGCGAGCAGGTAGTTGGGCCCCTGCTGCCCCACGAGGCAGTCGCTGATCCCGTACTCGACGCCCGTGGAGGTGAACACGGTGTCGGGGTAGTTCTTCTCGAACTGCCCGGCCAGCCGCAGCGGCGAGCGGGCATAGCGCCACAGGCCGGCCGAGCGCCAGCGCCGTCGGGACTCCTCGACCGCCTCGATCGGGGCGGCGAAGACGTCGGTCGGCGTGGCCAGCCAGGCCAACATGACGTCGTGGCCACTGCGAACGAGGTCCATGCTGATCGCGTCGATCGCCAGGGACACCCGCACGTGCAGCGGTCCGTCTGCGTAGACGTAGTTGCCCACGGTGAAGGGCCGGCCGATCCCGGCCAGCCACGTGCGGACCTCGGGAGCCTGGGTGAGCAGGTCCGCGCCGGCGACCGCAGCCAGGGCCGCGCCCTCCAGCTGGGTCCGGTCCGGACCGTCGCTCGGGATCGGGACGCGCAGGCGCCCCGCCCGACCCTCGGCATCGGCGATGATCCGCCGCCACAGGTCCGGTCGCGGGAGGTCGACGGCCCAGACGGTGGCACCCCAGTCCAGCAGGCACGCCAGCGGACCCATCTCGGCGCCGGCGCCGAGCACGGCGAAGTCCACCCCGGTGAGGTCCAGCCACTCCGGGTGGGCCATGACCGTCTCGAGGGCGTGGGCGAAGCTCGGCTCCACGATCCCGTTGGCCACCCACACGTCGAGCTGGTGGCGCAGGTCGGGACCTGCGAGCCGGCGGCCGTGGTACGGGATGACGAGGTCGGTGACGCCGCGACCCTTGCCCACGACCTCAGCCGTGGCGAACCGGGGCTCGGTGTGGGTCGCGAAGGCCTCGGCAAGGTCCGTCGCCTGCCCGTCCCGGGTGAAGGTGAACCGCCGGTGGAGGGAGTCCAGCCCGTCCCGGCTCATCGTCACCGAGCCGCCCCCGGCCCGCAGCCCGGAGACGACCAGGTCGCGTGCCGGGGCCATGTACCCCTTGCGCCAGTTCGCGGTCGCCTCGATGCGGGCGGCCAGGTCGGCGTCGGTGGCGCGCGCGGCGTCGGCGAACACAGCCCGCCCCGTGTCCATCGAGGACTGCTGGCCGTTGACGATCGGGAAGTCGATCCCCCGCTGGGGGTCGAACTCAGGCATGCGTTCCTCCGCGCTGGGTCATCCGCGCCCGTCGATGGCCCTCTGGTAGACGTCGACGGTGATCCGGGCGATCTTGTCCCAGCCGAACTCGTCGACCGCGCGCTGGCGCCCGGCGACGCCCATGGTCGCGGCCCGGGCCGGGTCGGCCATGACCTTCGTGAGCGCGTCGGCGACCCCGGTCTCGAAGCCGACCGGGTCGGACTCGTCGTAGTGGACCAGGTGGCCGGTCTCGCCCTCGACGACGACCTCGGGGATGCCCCCGACGTCGCTGGCCACGACGGCCGTCTCGCAGGCCATCGCCTCGAGGTTCACGATGCCCAGGGGCTCGTACACCGACGGGCAGGCGAACACCCCTGCGTGGGTCAGGGCCTGGACCAGGTGCGCCCGGCTCAGGTGCTCGTTGACCCAGAGCATGTTGGCCTCGCCCTTGCTCGCCCGCAGCGCGGCCACTCCGGCCTCCACCTCGGCCCCGAGCTCGGGGGTGTCCGGGGACGACGCGATGAGCACCAGGGGGATGTCCGGGTCCATCTGGGCGGCCGCCTTGAGCAGGTGCGCGATGCCCTTCTGGCGGGTGATCCGGCCCACGAACAGCACGTAGGGCCGGCTCGGGTCGATCCCGACCGACTCGATCAGGTCGGTGTCGCGGTCAGGCTGGTAGAGCTCGGTGTCGATGCCGTTGTGGACGACGTCGACCTTCGCCGGGTCCACGTTCGGGTAGGACTCCAGGACGTCGCCGCGCATCCCGTGGCTGACGGCGATGATCCGGTCCGCGCCCTCGTAGGCGGTCTTCTCCACCCAGGAGCTCAGCCGGTAGCCGCCGCCGAGCTGCTCGGCCTTCCACGGCCGCTTGGGCTCCAGCGAGTGCGCCGAGATGACGTGCGGCACGTCGAGGTAGATCCCGCCGGCGTGCCCGGCGAAGTTGGCGTACCAGGTGTGCGAGTGCAGCAGGTCCACCCCCTCGCTGGCCGCGACCATCGCCAGGGAGATGCCCATGGTCTGCAGCGAGGCGTTGGCCCCGGCCAGGGTCTCGGGCACCTGATGGGCGTTGGCGTCGGTGCGCGGGGCCCCCCAGCACTGCACGTCGACGTCGATGAGCTTGCGCAGCTCGCGCGCGAGGTACTCGACGTGAACGCCGGCACCACCGTAGGCCTCCGGGGGCCATTCCCTTGTCAGCAATCCGATTCTCATGCCCGGCAGCCTAGGTCCGGGCGCGGTGCGGATGCGCGCTGCCCGGACGCGCCCGCCCGCCGCGCCTTGCGGGCGGTCCGGTGACTACCGTGGCTGCCATGTCGAACCCTCGCGTACTCGGAATCGTCCTCGCCGGTGGAGAGGGCAAGCGCCTGATGCCCCTGACCGCCGACCGCGCCAAGCCCGCCGTGCCCTTCGGGGGCTCGTACCGGCTCATCGACTTCGTCCTGAGCAACCTGGTGAACGCCGGGTTCGCCCGGATCGCGGTGCTCACGCAGTACAAGTCGCACTCGCTGGACCGGCACGTCACCCAGACCTGGGCCATGCCCGCGATCCTCGGTGACTACGTGACCGCCGTCCCGGCGCAGCAGCGGCTCGGCCCGCGCTGGTACACGGGCTCGGCCGATGCGATCTACCAGAGCATGAACCTGATCGAGGACGAGGACCCGGACTACCTGCTGGTCTTCGGCGCGGACAACATCTACCGGATGGACCCCCGGCAGATGCTCGAGCAGCACATCGACACCGGTGCGGCCGTGACCGTCGCCGGCATCCGCAAGCCCCGGTCGGAGGCCTCGGAGTTCGGCGTCATCGAGCAGGCCGCGGACTCGACCAAGATCGAGGCGTTCCACGAGAAGCCGGCCGATCCGCCGGCCGTGCCCGGCTCCCCGGACGAGTCGTTCATCTCGATGGGCAACTACATCTTCACCCGCGAGTGGCTGGTCGAGACCCTGCGCGCGGACGCCGCCGACGACGCCTCGGTGCACGACATGGGCGGCAACATCATCCCCGCGCTGACCGTCACAGGGGCTGGCGCACGTCTACGACTTCGGGACCAACGAGATCCCCGGCCAGACCGACCGCGACCGCGGGTACTGGAAGGACGTGGGCTCGATCGACGCCTACCACGAGGCGCACATGGACCTCGTGAGCGTGCACCCGATCTTCAACCTCTACAACCGCCAGTGGCCGATCATCACCTCGTCGCTGGGCTCGCCCCCGCCGGCGAAGTTCGTCGAGGGTGGCAACGCCCACGAGTCGATCATCGGCGCCGGGTCGGTCATCGCCGGCGGGCACGTGCGCTCCTCGGTGCTGGCCCAGGACGTACGCGTCCTGCAGGGCGCCTACGTCGAGGGTGCGGTCCTGATGCCCGGTGTGCGGATCGGGCGTGGGGCGGTCGTGCGCAACACGATCCTGGACAAGAACGTGGTGGTCCCCGACGGCGCACAGGTGGGCGTGCACCTCGACGCCGACCGCGAGCGGTTCACGGTGTCCGAGCACGGAATCGTCGCCGTGGGCAAGGGCCTCACGATCTGAGGTCGGACCCTACTTCTTCTTGAACGCCTTGCAGCGGTCCTCGAGGTGGGCTGCGGCGTCCTCGCGGGCCTTCTTGCGGGAGCGCCGGCCGGGCCCGTTCCAGCCGCACTCGCAGCGCGCCTGGGTGAAGTTGCCCTTCTCGACCAGGTGCAAGGGGCTGTCACCCTTGCCGTCCTTGCCCATGGCCCACCACCTCCCTCGACCGCACCCTACGCGCCCCGGGTGAACGGGTACGCTGGGGCCATGTCGACCAGCATCTGGACAGTCACCGGGATGACCTGCGGGCACTGCGTGAAGGCGGTCACCGAGGAGGTCTCCGCGATCGAGGGCGTCGAGTCCGTGGCGGTCGACCTGGAGACCGGCGCCGTCACCGTGACCGCCGCCGCCGACCCCACGCGGGAGCAGATGGCGGCTGCGGTGGACGAGGCCGGATACGTGCTGGCCTGAGCCGTGCCCACGATCGAGGTCGTCGAGGTCAGCGCCCGAGATGGGCTGCAGAACGACTCCGCCCGCCTGAGCACCGAGCAGAAGGTCGAGCTCATCGCGCGATGCGCGTCGGCGGGCCTGCGCCGGGCGGAGATCGCCTCGTTCGTGAACCCGAAGCTGGTGCCCCAGATGGCCGACGGCGAGGCCGTCGTGGCCGGTGTGCGCGCAGGCGGTGCCGGGCCCGGCGTCGTGGATCGGGCTGGTGCTCAACACCCGGGGGTTCCACCGGGCGGCGGCGGCCGGTGTCGACGAGGTCAACTGCGTGGTGGGCGTCACCGACGAGTTCTCCCAGGCCAACCAGGCGATGACCTCCGAGGAGGCGATCGCCGTCGTCGCCGAGGTCGTCCCCCTGGCCCGGGCGGCCGGCATCATCCCCACGGTCACGCTGTCGGTGGCCTTCGGCTGCCCGTTCTCCGGCGAGGTGTCGGTGGACCGGGTCCGCCGGGTCGTCGAGCTGGTGGCCGCGACCGGCGTCGTGGAGGTCGCGATCGCCGACACCATCGGCGTGGCCGTCCCCCGGGACGTGACGACCCGCGTGGCCGCCGTCCGGGAGCTCATCGGCGACCTGCGCCTGCGCGCGCACTTCCACAACACCCGCAACACCGGGTATGCCAACGCCCTGGCGGCTGCCGACGCGGGGGTCACCGTCCTCGATGCCAGCCTCGGGGGGATCGGCGGCTGCCCCTTCGCTCCCCGGGCCACGGGCAACATCGCCACCGAGGACCTCGTCTACGCCCTGCACCGCAGCGGGTACGACACGGGCGTGGACCTGGAGGCGGCCATCGCCGCGAGCCAGTGGCTGGGTGCGCAGCTGGGTCGCGACCTGCCGGCGTACCTGCCGCGCGCGGGAGCGTTCCCGATCGGCTGACGGCTGTGAACCGCGTCACATTCGTCCGTTTTCCGGTGCGGAATGCGGGGGTTGCCGCGCAGTGGTCGGGGCGAGTTCACCTGGCGTTCACCCGCGTCCCCCCTGCGCGTCGACAAGGGTCCCTACGGTGCGACCCGTGAGCACACACCTCGCACATCCCCAGACCAAGAAGAGGAACACCATGGCAAGCACCCGAATCAAGGTGGCCGCTGCACTGGCCATCCCCACCCTGCTCCTGACCGCCTGTGGCGGCCAGAACGAGTCCGGCACCGACTCCGCCGCCAGCGGTGGCGCCGCCGCCTCCGGAGAGGTCCGCGTCGACGGCTCGTCGACCGTCGGCCCGCTGACCGCGGCCGCAGGCGAGCTGTTCAAGGCCACGCCGGAGGGTGCTGGCGTCAACATCTCCGTCGGCCAGTCCGGCACCGGCGGCGGCTTCAAGAAGTTCTGCGCCGGTGAGACCGACATCTCCGACGCCTCCCGGCCGATCAAGGACGAGGAGGCGGCCGCCTGCGCCGACGCCGGTGTCGAGTACGCCGAGATCGCCGTGGCCAACGACGCCCTGACCGTCGTGGTCAACAAGGAGAACGACTGGGCGAAGTGCCTGACCGTCGCGGAGCTGAACAAGATGTGGGCCCCCGAGGCTGAGGGCACGATCACCAACTGGAACCAGGTCCGCGATGGGTTCCCGGATGTGCCGCTGGAGCTCTTCGGCGCTGGCACCGACTCAGGCACCTTCGACTACTTCACCGACGTCATCAACGGTGAGGAGGGCGCCTCCCGCACGGACTACAACCCGACCGAGGATGACAACGTCACCGTGACCGGTGTCGAGGGGACCAAGGGCGCCCTGGGCTACTTCGGCTTCTCCTACTACGAGGAGAACATGGACAAGCTGACCGCGGTCGAGATCGACAACGGTGCCGGATGCGTCGCCCCGAGCTCGCAGACCGCCCAGGACGGCACGTACGCCCCGCTGAGCCGTCCGCTGTTCATCTACCCGTCGAAGTCGGCCATGCAGCGCCCCGAGGTGGCGGCGTTCGTGGACTTCTACGTGAACAACGACGCGGCCGTCACCGAGAAGGCGCTGTTCGTCCCGCTGAGCGCCGAGCAGCAGCAGGCGGCCAAGGACGCCCTGGCCTCGCTGGTCGGGTAGTTTCGCGCTCATAAGCGCACCGCTCTGGCAGGAAGAGGCAGCACGTGAGCACTGACCGGATCGGGGGCCCGCCAACCACCATGGCGGGCCCCCGCCCCGCGGGTCCGCCCGAGGGGTTCTCGCTGCAGAGCACGAACAAGCGCTATGGCGAGAAGCTGATCATCGCCAGCCTGTTCGCCTGCGGTGCCCTGTCGGTGCTGATCACGATCGGGATCGCCTGGGCGTTGATCGCCCCGGCGATCGCGTTCTTCCAGCAGGTGTCGGTCGTCGAGTTCCTGACCGGCACCAAGTGGGCGCCCCGGTTCAAGCCGCCGGCCTACGGCGTCCTGCCCCTGGTGATGGGCACGCTGTGGACCACCGGGATCGCCCTGCTGGTCGCCGTCCCCTTCGGCCTCGGCGCGGCGGTCTACCTCGCCGAGTACGCCCCGGAGCGTCGCCGCAAGACCCTCAAGCCGATGCTCGAGCTCCTGGCAGGCATCCCCTCGGTGGTCTACGGCTTCTTCGCCCTGGAGTTCATGACCAAGGTCGTGCTCCAGGACTGGCTGGATCTGCCGGTGGGCACGTTCAACGTCCTGTCGGCCGGCATCGTGCTGGGCGTCATGATCATCCCCACGGTGGCCTCGCTGTCCGAGGACGCCCTGAGCGCGGTGCCGCTGGCGATCCGGCAGGGCTCCTTCGCGCTGGGGGCCAACAAGATGCAGACGACCGTGCGCGTCGTCTTCCCCGCTGCCATCTCCGGCATCGCCGCGGCGGTGGTCCTCGGGATCTCGCGTGGCCTGGGCGAGACCATGATCGTGGCCACCGCTGCCGGGCAGCGGCCCAACATGGTCACCAGCCCCTTCGAGGGTGGCCAGACGATGACCGGCTTCATCGCCAGCGCCGCCCTGGGCGACTCCCGGGTCGGCTCGCTGCAGTACGACACGTTGTTCGCCGTGGGCCTGCTGCTGTTCCTGTTCACCCTCGTGGTCAACATCATCAGCATCCGCATGGTCCGTCGGTTCAGGGAGGCCTACTGATGCCCGCGCCCACGGAGAAGTACAGCCCGGAGATCAAGCTGGCGGGCCGGCGGGCCAGCAACAGCGACACGAACCGCAGGTCACTGATCTTCCTGGGCATCCTCTGGTTCAGCCTGCTGGTGGCCTTCGGGTTCCTGGTGACGCTGCTGGTCACGACCTTCCTCGACGGGATCGGTCGCTTCGACTCGCGGCTGTTCACGAACTACAACAACACCACGCCGGAGGATGCCGGTGCCCGCGCCGGGATCCTCGGCTCGATCATGGTGATCGCGTTCACGGCGCTGATGGCCATCCCTGTCGGCATCGGCGCCGCGCTCTACCTGGAGGAGTTCTCCAACAAGGACCGGTGGTACAACCGGCTGTTCGAGCTCAACATCCAGAACCTCTCGGCGGTCCCGGCGATCCTCTACGGCCTGCTCACGCTGGGCCTGATGGGGGCCATGGGGTTCAAGGAGAAGAACATCGTCTTCGGTGGGGCGCTCGCGCTGGCCCTGCTGATCCTGCCGGTGATCATCATCACCACGCGGGAGGCGCTGCGGGCGGTGCCCCAGGAGATCCGGGACGGCTCCCTGGCCCTCGGCGCCACGAAGTGGCAGACCGCATGGCGCCAGACCCTGCCCGCCGCGCTGCCCGGCATCTCGACCGGCACCATCCTCGCGCTGTCCCGTGCCATGGGCGAGGCAGCCCCGCTGCTGCTGCTGGGTGTCGCGGTCTACATCACCTACGACCCGAACGGGCTGATGTCGGGCTTCACCACCATGCCCATCCAGATCTTCAACTGGACCAGCGCCCCCCAGGAGGAGTTCAAGACCCTTGCGGCGGCCACGAGCATCCTGCTGCTGACCATCCTGCTGGCGATGAACGGCATCGCCATCTACATCCGCAACAAGTTCGCCAAGCGCTGGTGAGGACGACATGAACGCAGAGATCGAATTCGACGTTGCCCCGCCTGCCGTGCCGGGGGAGCACCCGTCGATCCTCGACGTGAAGGGTCTCGACGTCTACTACGGCGACTTCTGGGCCGTCCGCGGCATCGACATGCAGATCCGCAGCCAACGAGATCACGGCGTTCATCGGGCCGTCGGGATGCGGGAAGTCCACCGCGCTGCGCTGCTTCAACCGGACCAACGACCTCGTGCCCAGCGCCCGGGTGGAGGGCCAGATCCTCTACCACGGCCAGGATCTCTACGGCCACGACGTCGACCCGATCGAGGTCCGCCGCCGCGTCGGCATGGTCTTCCAGAAGCCCAACCCGTTCCCGAAGTCGATCTACGACAACATCGCCTACGGGCCGAAGGTCAACGGGTGGAAGCTGAAGAAGTCCGAGGAGCAGGACATGGTCGAGGAGGCCCTGACCCGGGCCGGTCTCTGGGGCGAGGTCAAGCACAAGCTCGACCAGTCCGGCTTCGCGCTCTCCGGCGGACAGCAGCAGCGGCTGTGCATCGCCCGGGCGATCGCGAACAAGCCCGAGATCCTGCTGATGGACGAGCCCTGCGCCTCGCTCGACCCGATCGCCACCGCGCTCATCGAGGACCTCATGCACGAGCTCGTCGCGGACTACACCGTGGTCATCGTGACCCACAACATGCAGCAGGCCGGCCGGGTCTCGGACCGCACCGCGTTCTTCACCGCTGAGGTGGAGGAGAACGGCACCCGCTACGGCACCCTGGTCGAGATGGACGACACGTCCAAGATCTTCACCAACCCGTCAGACTCGCGCACGGAGGACTACATCTCCGGCCGCTTCGGCTGATCCCCCCCCAAGATCACGATCTCGTCCAAGAACCAGGCGTGTTGAGCGCCCGGGACTTGGACCAAATCGGCTGGAGGCGAAGCAAACCTGGATCAAATCGCCTGGGGGCGGGGCTCCTCAGGGGTGGGCGGGGGGGAGGTCGTGCTGCTCGGCTGCGACCGTGCGGACGGTCTGGTCGGTGGGCCTGTTGACCCAGGCGCGGTGGAACACGAAGAAGCTGCCCGGGGCCACCCGGTGCAGGAACCTCGGCCCGCCGGCGACGGCGCGCAGCGCGTCGAGCTGGACGGGGATCACCGGCCGGTGGGAGCACAGGACGGTCGGCCAGGGCTGGTTGAACATCTCCACCGTGCGGCTCACGCCCGACTCCGGGTCGGCGAGGAACACGTCCTCGCTGATGGTGGGCTCCATGCGGATCCCGGACCCGATCGCCGCACGCGGCCGGGCGCAACGTGGCCAAGCAGCGCTCCGCGTTCGAGGAGTGCAGGTGCCGGATCCCGAAGGCTTCGAGCAGCGGGATGAGCCGGGTGGCCTCCCACTCCCCGTGCGCCAGGAGCCCGCGACCGGGGTCCGATCGGTCCCGGCCGGTGCGCTGGGCCCAGTCGACGCGCTTCTCCGCGCTGGTGTGCCGCAGGAGGATGAAGGGGATCGTGGGCGGGGTCCGGGCGGCCAGGGCGATCAGCTGGGCGTCGCGCGGGTAGGTCATCACGGTGGCGGCCTCCCTCGGTCGCAGCCAGCGCAGCCGGTCGACCTCCTTGTTCTCGACGAACTCCCCGCGCACCACGCTCGCCCGCCAGTACTCGACGGACTTGGGCACACCGTCGACCCGGTAGTGCTGGGTGGGCAGCGGCACGTCGAGCACCGGTGTGAAGCCCGTCTCCTCGACCGTCTCGCGGACAGCGGACTCGATCGCGTGCTCGCCGGCCTCGAACTTGCCCTTGGGCAGCGACCAGTCCCGTCGGCGGCGTCGATGGATGACGGCCACCTCGAGGTCCTTGCCCACGCCCCGGGTCAGCACGACACCGGCGGCGCGGATCACGTCGCGCGACGGACTGGACATCACTACCCCAGGCGCGTCTGCTTGCGCTGGCCCCGGACGCCCGGCCACTGCTCCTTCATCCGGATGCGCGCAATCAGCTCGCACTCCACCTCGTAGGCATGCAGCAGGCCCAGGGAGAACCCGGTGGGTCCGTCGAAGTGCTCGGCGAGCTCCCGGCAGGTCTCCTGGGCGATCGATGCGTCCTGGTGCTCCCCGAGCTGCTCGGTGACGTTGCTCAGCGCGGTCGCCAGGCCCTTGGCGGGGGCGCCGAAGACCGGCACGAGCGCCTCAGCGGCGTAGCGCGCCCGCTTGGCGGTGATCCGGGTCTCGTGCCACTCGTCCGACGGCCCGTCCAGGGTCAGGGCCTTGACCTCCCGGGCGAGCTTGCGCCAGGCCTTGTCGAACAGCGGGGGAAGCGCCTCGCGCGCGGGAGCTGCGGCCGCCTCGGTCAGCTGCGGGTTGGCCGCAGCCTCGACCAGCGCGTCGAGGAGGGCGAGGTGGCGCTCGGAGCGCATCGCCTCCAGGGCCTCAGCCCGTCCGGCGTCCACCTTGGCCTGCATCAACGGGTCGACGTGGGCATGGATCGTGGCGGCATCAGCCTCGCCGAGCTCGTCGGCGTGGGCATCGAGGCGGGCCAGCAGCACCTCCGAGTCACGGCTCAGGCCGAGCTCCGAGGCCGCCCAGCCGAGCTCGTCGCGCAGGTGGCGCGACCACTCCGGGTCGACCAGCGGGGAGAACACCCGCAGGCCGCTGCGCAGCCTCCGAGCGGCGACGCGCATCTGGTGCACCGAGTCGGGCAGGTCGCGCCGGACCCGCATGTCCTGCAGCAGGAAGCGGCGCACGTGGGTCAGGAGGTGCGCATGCACGGCATCGCCGGCGGGGTCGTCGGGGCTGACACTCGTGGCCTCGTCGACATCCGGGGCGCCCTTGGCTGCCGGGCCCAGGGCGCTGACGGCCTTGGACGTCGTCCCGGGGATCGCGCCATGGGCCATCAGCAGGTCGATGACCGGGTCCAGGGCGGCGGGGTCCCCACCGAGCGCGCGGACCGCCAGCTCGCGGAACCGACCGGCCACCACCTCGCCGTCCATGATCGAGACCACATCATCGACGAGCTCGGCCACGGGGACGTCGTCGGCATCGTGCAGGACCAGGGTGGTGCGCTGGGTGTGCAGGCTGGCGACCGGGATCAGCGGGCTGCGCCGCGCCAGCGCCGTCACCACGTCGGCCATCTCGGGGGGAACCTGGCCGGGTTCGCCCGCGTCCAGCGGCAGCCGCATCTCGTCGACGGTGCCCGCCGGGGCATCGTCCACGGGCAGGGTGAGGTGCCAGCCCTCGTCCTCCCCGCCGGCGCGACGACGCAGCATCACGCCCCACCGGATCAGGCGCAGGTCCTCGGTGTCGTGGTAGACCGCCCGCACCTGCACGGCAGGGCGCCGGTCCACCCGAGCGATCCCGGTGTCCACGGTTGTCCCCGCCAGCCCGGGGACGAGGCCCACGAGGTCGGGCATGCGGAACAGGGCGTGGACGCGCAGCCTGCGCTCCACGGCGCGATCAGTGGTCGAGGACTCGCTCACATCGGCCTTCCAGAGGTGCTTCTTGTCGGTGCTGGCGGGGGTCAGCATGACACCCGAAGATGAACAGGACTCAGCCGGTCTTGCGTCGCGTCCGCGCGGAACGGACCTCGATCAGGTGCTCCTGGAGGTCGCGGCACGCAGCGCCCTCCGCGTCGGTCACGTGCGGGGTCCAGCTGCCGTCGGGCTGGCAGATCCAGGCCTTGGTGGTGTCGTCGAAGCCCATGTCGATGACCCGCGCGACCTGGGCGGCGTGCTCGGCACCGAGGCTCACCAGGACCTCGACGCGCCGGTCGAGGTTGCGGTGCATGAGGTCCGCCGAGCCGATCCAGGTCTCGGTGTCGCCGCCGTTGGCGAACTCGTAGGCCCGGCTGTGCTCCAGGAACCGGCCGAGGACCGAGTGCACCCGGATGTTGTCGCTCAGGCCGGGCACCCCCGGCCGCACGGCACAGATGCCGCGGACCCAGATGTCGACGGGGACGCCGGCCTGGGAGGCCCGGTACAGCGAGTCGATGATGGCCTCGTCGACGATCGAGTTGCACTTGAAGCGCACCCGGGCCGGGCGCCCGGCCCGGTGGTGCTCGACCTCCCGCTCGATCCGCTCCACCAGCCCGGAGCGGATCGAGTGCGGGGCGACGAGCAGCCGGTTGTACGTGGTGTTCATCGAGTAGCCCGACAGCACGTTGAAGACGTTCGAGACGTCCTCACCGACGGCGGGGTCGGTGGTGAGCAGGCCCAGGTCCTCGTACAGCCGAGCGGTCTTGGGGTGGTAGTTGCCGGTCCCGATGTGCACGTAGCGGCGCAGCCGCTCGCCGTCGTCGCGGACCACCATGCTCAGCTTGCAGTGCGTCTTCAGGCCCACCAGGCCGTACACCACGTGCACGCCCTGGCGCTCCAGCTTGCGCGCCCACGAGATGTTGGCCCGCTCGTCGAACCGCGCCTTGATCTCCACCAGCGCGAGGACCTGCTTGCCTGCCTGCGCGGCGTCGATCAGCGCGTCGACGATGGGGGAGTCCCCCGACGTCCGGTACAGCGTCTGCTTGATCGCCAGGACCTTCGGGTCGGCCGCGGCCTGCTCGAGGAAGCGCTGGACGCTGGTGGAGAAGCTGTCGTAGGGGTGGTGCAGCAGCACGTCGTGGTCGCGCATCGCCTCCAGGACGTCCGGCGGTGCGGCGGTCTCGACCTCGGACAGCTGCAGGCTGGTCTTGGGCAGGAACTTGGCCTCCTTGAGGTCCTCGCGGTCCAGCCCGACGATCGTCCACAGGCCGGTCAGGTCCAGCGGACCGGGCAGGGGGAAGACCTCCTCCTCGGAGATCCCCAGCTCGCGGACCAGCAGCTCGAGCACGTAGGGGTCGATCGAGCGCTCCACCTCGAGTCGGACGGGCGGCCCGAAGCGGCGACGGTTGAGCTCGCGCTCGAGGGCCTTGAGCAGGTTCTCGGCGTCGTCCTCCTCGACCTCGACGTCCTCGTTGCGGGTGACCCGGAACGAGTGCTGCTGCAGGATGTCCATCCCGGGGAACAGGTCGGACAGGTTCGCGGCGATGACGTCCTCGAGGGGCACGAACCGCTCGGGACCGACCTGGAGGAACCGCGGCAGGCTCTGGGGCACCTTCACGCGGGCGAACAGCTCGGTCCCGGTCCCCGGGTTGCGCACGACGACGGCCAGGTTGAGGCTCAGCCCGGAGATGTAGGGGAACGGGTGGGCCGGGTCGACGGCCAGGGGGGTCAGGACCGGGAACACCTTGTCGGCGAAGGTGCGCTGCAGTGCCGCGCGCTCGTCGTCGGTGGCCTGGTGGTAGCGCAGCAGCTGGATCCCCTCGGCCCGCAGGCCGGGCAGGACGGAGTCGCCGAAGCAGGCCGCGTGCCGGTCCATGAGGGCGCGGGTCCGGTTCAGGATGAGCTCGAGGAGGTCCCGCGGCATCAGCCCGCTCGCGGCCCGGACGGCGATCCCGGCGTCGATCCGGCGCTTGAGCCCGGCGACGCGGACCATGAAGAACTCGTCGAGGTTCGAGGCGAAGATCGCCAGGAACTTGGCACGCTCCAGCAGCGGCAGGCTCTCGTCCTCGGCGAGTTCGAGGACGCGCTCGTTGAACGCCAACCAGGAGAGCTCGCGATCGGCGAAGCGGTCCGCGGGCAGGGGCTCGGGGGTCGGTGCGGTCGTGCGGGCGGAAGGCGTTGCGCCGGCCCTGGCCGACTCCTCCACGTGCGGCTGTGTCGCGGTGTCTGACACGACGACCTCCTCCCGGTGTGGTGTCGTTCGAGTCTATCGACGGAAGAGCGTGTCGCTGTCCCAGGGAGCGAAGCCCAGCGCCTTGTACAGGGCGATCGCCGCCGTGTTGTCCGCGTCCACGTAGAGCAGGGCTGCGGGGAGGCCCAGCCCGCGCAGGTGGTGCAGGCCGGCGAGCGTCAGCCCGCGGCCCAGGCCCTGCCCGCGCATGCCCGGGTCGACGCCCACCACGTAGACCTCGCCGATCGGCTCGTGGGCGTGGCCCACGGGTGCCGCATCCCCGGGACCGGCGTGATGGTGCAGGGCGGCGTGATCGTGCGGGGCGTCGCCGTGGTGCGGGGCGTCGCCGTCGGCGTGGTGATGGCCGTGGCCGTGGCTGTGCACCTTCGTCCAGTGGAACCCGACCAGTCGTCCGTCGGCTGTCTCGGCCATCAGGAACCCGTCGGGATCGAACCAGGGCTCGGCCATGCGCTGCTCGAGGTCCGCGCGCGTCCATCCGCCCTGGTCCGGCAGGTCGGCGAAGGCGGCGGCGTTGAGTGCCAGCCACGGGGCGATGTCGCGCCGCGCGTCGAAGGCGCGCAGGGTGATCCCCGGGGGCAGTTGTATGGGATCGAGGGGGGCGAACAGTGAGCGCCGCAGCTGCCACAGCCGGCGCACGCGACGGAATCCGCGGGCCGCGGCCAGCTCGTTCGCGGCAGCATCCGCCCCGTGGGCCCACAGTCGCATCCGCCCGGGGTGCGGCTCGGCCTGTCGGACGAGCTCGTCGATCAGCATGCCGCCCAGGCCCCTGCGCCGGGCCGTGGGGCTGACTGCCAGCTCGGCGGCAGGTCCCTCGGCGGCGTCGCTGAGGTCCAGGTGGGCATAGCCGAGGAGCCCCGCAGCCCCCTCCTGCCCGGCGAGCAGGTGCAGGGAGTCGCTGCCCCCGTGACGCAGGTGCAGCACCACGTGCTCGCTGAGCGGATAGGCGCCGTCGACGCGGGCCGACTCCTCGGCCAGGGCCAGGGCGTCGCGCACCTCCGCCTCGGTCAGGCGGGACGTGACCCGGATGCGAACGTCCGGTGCACTCACCGCACGGGTTCGCGCAGCGTCGCGGCGGTCGCGACGTCCAGGACCTCGTCCTGGCGCGGCGGCACGAAGCGGTACCCGACGTTGCGGACCGTCCCGATGAGGCCCTCGTGCTCCGCGCCCAGCTTGGCCCGCAGCCGGCGCACATGGACGTCCACCGTGCGGGTGCCACCGAAGTAGTCGTAGCCCCAGACCTCCTGGAGCAGCTGGGCCCGGGTGAAGACCCGCCCGCCGTGGCTGGCCAGGAACCGGAGGAGCTCGAACTCCTTGAAGGTCAGGTCGAGGCTGCGGCCCCGGATGCGCGCGCTGTAGGCGCTCTCGTCGATCACGAGGTCCCCGAGTCGCATCTCGCCGTCGGAGTCGGCCTCGTCGGCCACGACCACCCGACCGATCGCCAGTCGCAGGCGGGCCTCGACCTCGGCCGGGCCGGCCGCATCGAGCAGGACGTCGTCGATGCCCCACTCGGCATTGACCGCGGCCAGGCCGCCCTCTGTGGTGATCAGGATGACCGGGCATTCGACACCGGTCTGGCGGATCAGCCGGGTCAGGGCGCGGATGTGGGCGAGGTCGCGGCGGCCGTCGACGAGCAGGGCGTCGGACGGTGGTGCGTTGAGCAGGGCGCTGGCCTCGGCGGGCAGGACGCGGACGTGGTGGGCAAGCAGGCCCAGTGCCGGCAGGACGTCGCCGGAGGGGCCCAGCGAGGCCGTCATCAGCAGCAGCCTGCTCATGGGCGGACTCCGATCCGTCGCGGTGGGGCATTCCCTGGGGGTGAGGATACGGCAGGTTGGGAATCCTCACCCAGCCCGTTGTGTTGTACCCGCCATGACCGGCGTCTATGTGCTCCTCCTCGTGCTGGGGGCTGCCACCGTGTTCGGGCTCTGGCGCAGGCACACCGACGGCCGCATGCGGACGGTCGTGGCTGCCCCGGTGCCGGCGCCGGCGGGCGGTGGCGTGGGGGGTGGCGTGGGCGGTCCGGCGGACGGCTCGGCCCGCGCGGAGGGCATCGGCGGGGCCTCGGACGGATCGGCGGACGGCGCGGTCCCGGCCCCGGCCTCGGCCGCGGACGACTCCGAGCCGCTGATGGTCGACGGGCATCCGATCGAGGTGGTCGACCACACCCTGGTCCCCGCAGCCGACGTGCTGGGCCCGGCGGACCTGGGCCAAGCGCTGGGCGAGCGCGCCACCCTCCTGCAGTTCTCCTCGGCCTTCTGCACGCCCTGCCGAGCCACCCGGGTGGTGCTCGGCGACGTCGCCGGGATGATCCCCGGAGTTGTGCACATCGAGGTCGATGCGGAGTCGCACCTGGACCTCGTGCGCCAGCTGGACGTCACGCGCACCCCCACTGTCCTGGTGCTGGACTCGACCGGACGGATCCGCACGCGTGCCACGGGGGCCCCCCGCAAGGCCGACGTGATCGCCGCGCTCGGTGAGGTCGTCTGAGGGCTCCTCGATTGACGTCGCCGGGCCCGGTTCTCGGTGATGGACCACGGCCGCGGTCGGCATGAATCCCGAATGCGACCGCCACCACTGAGCCGGTCCACAGGTTGGTTCGCTCCCTCTGGCGTTGTCAGCCACCCTTGATAGTGTTCGTACAGGTGTTCGAGCGACGGGGGGTTCGGGTGAGCAGCACGACAGTGGACCAGCACACGGTGGTCGATCCACGCGCGATGGGCGCGATCGGGTCAGCCTCGCCGGAGGTGGTCGACCTGTGGGCGCGGGCCACCGGGGTGGCGGGTGGGGGGCTGCCCGGGATGGGGCTGCTGGCCGGGGACCGGCCGACCGCGGACGTGGACGTGTTGGCCGGGGCGTTCGCGGTGGTGGAGTACGAGCTGGCCCGCCGGATGCACGCCGCCAGCACCGCGGGGTCGCTGCCGTTGCTGGGTCCGGGGGCGGTGCTGGGGCCCGCGGGTGGGCCGGTCCGCACGCCCGCCGGTTGGCCCGGGCCGGGGCGCTGGCCGCCGAGCACCCCACCGTGGCCGGCGCGTGGGCGTGCGGGGATCATCACCTCCGATCACGTGGACGCGGTCGCCCGCAACGTGGGCCCGCTGGAGCCCGACGAGGTGGCCGCGGTGATCGAGGAACTCAGCGCGTTGTGGGGGCAGCTGTCCCCGCAGGCGGTGGCCGCGTTCGTGGCCCGGGTGATCCGCATGCTGCACCCACCCCCCGACCCCGACTCGGAGGAGGCCGGGGCCTATGAGTCCCGGTCGGTGTCGTTCGCGGTGACCTCGGATGCGGTGATCCTGTCCGGGGTGCTGCCCCGGGTGGAGGGTGAGGCGGTGATCGCCGCCGTGGAGGCGTTCGCCGAACGGTTGCGGTCGCGAGGCCGATCACGTGCCCGCGTCCGCCCGGCGCGCTGACGGGCTGGTCGCCCTGGTCAACGCCGCCCACGCCTCCGGGTCGATCCCCAGCCGCGGCGGGCTACCGGTCAGCGTGTCGGTGACTCTCGAATCCACCACCCTCGGGGATCAGGTGTGGACCACCTCCCGGGGGCACACCCTGACCGCACGCGGAGGCCCGGTTCACCGCCTGTGACGCGCTGGTCACCCCGATCGTCGTTGATTCGGGGCACTGCCCGGACACGGTCGCCGAAGTCCTCGCCGCCGTCTGGGCTTCCGCGGCTGACCCAGCTGAAACGGCCAACTCCGCTGCCGATGCGGCTGCCGATGCGGCTGCGGACGCCGGCGGACTGACCGGGCGGGCACGCCGCTGATCCCCTCTGCAGAAGCGCGGATCGCGGCCCTGGCCGCCACCCTGTTGGGGACCCGGATCCCGCTGGCCGTCGGGCGGACCGCCCGGACCGCGACCCCGGCGCAGCGCCGGGCGCTGGCCGCCCGGGACCGCGGCTGCATCATCCCCGGGTGCGCGATCCCCGCCGAGGCCTGCCAGACCCACCACGTGCAGGACTGGGCCGACAACGGGAACACTGACCTGCCGAACCTGGCCCTGCTGTGCTGGGCGCATCACCGCCAGGTCGACCTGGGGATGTGGACCATCGTGCCGACGGTGCCCGCCGATCAGGTGCCCCGACCCGAACCCGGAGCCCCACCCGGAACCCCCTGGCCCGCCAACCACAACGCACCCTGGACCATCACCCGCACCCCACGAACCCGCTGGCGGTTATGACGGAGGGGTCGCGGAGCCGAGGTGCCACCGGATGACCCGGCACCCGGCACCCGGCACGGCGCCCGTTCATCGCCGGCGAGGCGAGCGCGGGCAGCTCGACGACGTCGCGAGCCCTACGACCCGGGGGGCGAGCTGCGGAGGAGCACGCCCGTGGCGATCTCCAGCACGCACAGGGCCGCCAGCCGGACGGTGCGGCCATCGGGGGCGTCGGCCGCGGCGTCCACCTCGGTGATGTCGAGGCTGACCACGCGGGGGTCGGCGCCGGCGGCGCGTGCGGCTGTGCGCAGCTCGCGGGCGCTGATGCCGCCCGGCAGGGACGCGGGACACGCCGGGGCGACGCTCCGGTCGCAGACGTCGACGTCGAGGTCGACGTGGATCCGTGCTGTCGGACCGCCTCCCGCGATCTCCAGGGCCTCGGCCATCGCATCGGCGATCGGACGGCGTTCCAGCTCCTCGCGGGTGATCACGGTGATCCCGAGCTCGCGGGCCCGCGCGGCGTAGAAGGCGGAGTTGGCGAAGTCGCTGATCCCGATCTGGACGATGCGCCGACCGTCGAGACCCGCCGCCACCAGTCGGCGCACGGGTGAGCCGTTCGATCGCCCGTCGCGCAGGTCGTGGTGGGCATCCAGGGTGATCAGGCCGTCGGCACAGGCGCCATGGGCCACCGCGAACGTGATCGAGTTGTCCCCGCCGAGGGCCAGCACCGGCGCCCGGGGGAACAGCCGGACGGCGTCGATCGTGTCGCGCTCACCGGCAGGGCTGTCCGGGTCGGACTGGTCGCCGAGGTCGACCAGCATGAGGTCCGACAGGTCGGCGCCGGCCGAGGGTGAGTAGGTGGAGTACCGCGTGAGTGCGGCGCGGATGGCGGCCGGCGTCGTGTCCGCACGGGTGGGTGACAGCGAGGTCGTATGGGCGGGCACTCCCAGCAGCGCCATCTGGACCGCCCGCGGTGCACGGCTGCGTGGCCACGCATGCTCGTCGGTGCAGGCCTGGATCCAGGCCGATGCGCGCGGCCAGTTCGGGTCGTCAGCCATCGGCCCGCTGCCGTCCGGTGAGGGCGCCGCCCCTCCGGCGCGAGGGAACTCGTCGCCCACCGCGCCAGACCACATCGATCAGGCTGACGCCGGGCCGGTAGGCCAGGTGCACGTAGCTGGGGGCGGCCAGGAGGGTGAGGTCGGCCGGCCCTCCGACGGTGATCCGGCCGACCTCGTCGCGGCGCAGGGCGCGCGCCCCGCCTCGGGTCGAGGCGCACAGCGCCTCCGCGACCGTCAGCCCCATCTCGCGCACGGCCAGGGCGATGCAGAACGGCATCGACGTGGTGAAGGAGGTGCCCGGGTTGCAGTCGGTCGCCAGCGCGATCGAGGCACCGGCATCCAGCAGCCTGCGAGCGTCCGGGTACGGCGAGCGGGTGCTGAACTCCGCCCCCGGGAGCAGGGTGGCGACCGTCCCTGATGCGGCCAGGGCGTCGACGTCGACGTCGCTCAGGTGGGTGCAGTGATCGGCCGAGGCCGCGCCCATCTCGACGGCCAGGGCGACCCCCGGGCCGGGCCCGAGCTGGTTGGCATGGACCCGCAGCCCCAGGCCGGCCGAGGCACCGGCCGCGAGCACCGTTCGGGCCTCGTCGGCGTCGAAGGCGCCGTCCTCGCAGAACACGTCGATCCAGCGGGCCGGGGGCGCGCAGGCGTCGAGCATCGGCCCGGTGACCAGATCCAGGTAGCCGGGACGGTCGTCGCGGAACTCCTCGGGCACCACGTGCGCACCCAGGAAGGTCACCTCGTCGGTGAACTCGGCGGCGATCCGGCACGCGCGGGCCTCATCGAGCACCGTCAGCCCGTACCCGGACTTGACCTCGAAGGTGGTCGTCCCCGAACGCGTGAGCTCGTTGACCAGACCGCGCACGCCGGCGCGCAGCTGTTCGTCGGAGGCGGCGCGAGTGGCCGCGACGGTGGACCGGATCCCGCCCGCGGAGTAGGGCTGGCCCGCCATCCGGGCGGCGAACTCCTCGGTCCGATCGCCGGCGAACACCAGGTGCGCATGCGAGTCCACGAATCCCGGGATCACGGCCGCACCGGCACAGTCGTGGCGCTTGTCGGCCGCGGGCGCCCCCCGCGACGGCCCGATCCACGCGATCCGGCGGTCCTCGATGACGAGCGCTGCGTCGGTGCGGATTCCCAGGGACCACTCGTCCCGGCCCGTGCTGGGGGCTCGGCCGTGCGGGTCATTGGTGACCAGCATCCCGATCTGGTCGAGCAGGGTCGTGGTCACGTGGTGCCGCCCTCCTGCATCGGGATCCGCAGGCCCTTCTCCGCGGCCACGCGAGCGGCGATGTCGTAGCCGGAGTCCACATGGCGGATCACGCCCATCGCGGGGTCGTTGGTGAGGACCCGCTCGAGCTTCTGGGCGGCCAGCGGCGTGCCGTCGGCGACGGACACCTGACCGGCATGGATCGATCGACCGATCCCCACGCCGCCGCCGTGGTGGATCGACACCCACGAGGCCCCCGAGGCGGTGTTGACCAGCGCGTTGAGCAGCGGCCAGTCGGCGATGGCGTCCGACCCGTCGAGCATCGCCTCGGTCTCCCGGTAGGGCGAGGCCACCGACCCGGTGTCGAGGTGGTCGCGGCCGATCACGATCGGTGCGCTGACCGCACCCGTGGCCACCAGGTCGTTGAACAGCAGGCCAGCCTCGGCGCGCTCGCCCTGGCCCAGCCAGCAGATCCGCGCGGGCAGGCCCTGGTGGGCGATGCGCTGCCCCGCGGCGCGGATCCACCGCTCCAGGGGCTCGTTGTCGGGGAACAGCCTGAGCACCGCCTCGTCGGTCGCGGTGATGTCCGCCGGGTCCCCGGACAGCGCGACCCAGCGGAACGGGCCCCTGCCCTCGCAGAACAGCGGACGGATGTAGGCAGGCACGAACCCCGGGAAGTCGAACGCGCGGGTGTACCCGGCGAGCTGGGCCTCCCCGCGGATCGAGTTGCCGTAGTCGAACACCTCGGCGCCGGCGTCCATGAACCCGACCATGGCCTCGACGTGGCGGGCCATGGACTCCCGGGCCCGTGCGGTGAACCCCTCGGGGTCGGCGGCGGCGAGCGCGTGCCACTGCTCGACCGTGACCCCGATGGGGCAGTAGGCCAGGGGGTCGTGGGCCGAGGTCTGGTCGGTGACGATGTCGACGGCCACGCCCCGGCGCAGGAGCTCCGGCAGGATCTCGGCGGCGTTGCCGACCACGCCGACGCTGTGCCCGCGGCGCTCGGCCTTGGCGGCCAGGGCCTTCTCGACAGCACGGTCGAGGTCGTCGGTCCACTCGTCGAGGTAGCGGTGCTCGACGCGCCGGTCGAGCCGGGTGGCGTCCACGTCGACGATCAGGCAGGCGCCCTCGTTCATCGTGACGGCCAGCGGTTGCGCCCCGCCCATGCCGCCGCAGCCGGCGGTCAGGGTCAGCGTCCCGGCCAGGGTCCCACCGAAGCGCTTGGCGGCCACCGCCGCGAACGTCTCGTAGGTGCCCTGCACGATCCCCTGGGTGCCGATGTAGATCCAGGAGCCGGCCGTCATCTGGCCGTACATCGTCAGGCCCAGGGCCTCCAGGCGGCGGAACTCCGGCCACGTGGCCCAGTCGCCGACGAGGTTGGAGTTGGCGATCAGGACGCGTGGGGCCCATTCGTGCGTACGCATGACGCCCACGGGCTTGCCGGACTGCACCAGCATGGTCTCGTCGTCGCGCAGGGTCGTCAGCGTGCGGACCAGGGCGTGGAAGCTGGGCCAGTCGCGGGCCGCGCGCCCGGTGCCGCCGTAGACGACCAGGGAGTCCGGGTGCTCGGCGACCTCGGGGTCGAGGTTGTTCTGCAGCATCCGCAGGGCAGCCTCCTGCGGCCAGCCCAGGGCGGTCCGGGTGCTGCCGCGGGGGGCGCGGACGGGGACCGGGGTGCCGAGGTCGTGTGCCATCGTCGTCTCCTGGGTGGTGGTCAGTCGAGGGGGCCGAGTGCGGCGGTGACCGCGTCGAGCAGGGCGCCCGAGGCGAGCAGGGCCTCGGCGGCGTGGATCTCGTCGGAGACGATCCGGTCGGGCCCGGGTCCCTGCACCACCGTGCGCAGGGCGGCCACGGCGGCTGCCGTCCCGACCGCGGGAGCCAGGGGTGCGCGGAGGTCCAGGCCGCGCGCCGCGACGATCAGCTCGATGGCCAGGACCTGGCGCAGCCCGCGGACCGCGGCCGTGAGCGTGCGCCCGGCGGCCCACCCCATGGAGACGTGGTCCTCCTGCATCGCCGAGCTGGGGATCGAGTCGACGCTGGCGGGGGCCGCCAGCCGCTTGAGCTCGGAGACGATCCCCGCAGCGGTGTACTGGGCGATCATGTAGCCGGAGTCGACGCCGACCTCGTGGGCCAGGAAGGCCGGCAGGCCCTGGTTGCGGGAGCGGTCCAGCAGGCGGTCGGTGCGGCGCTCGCTGATCGAGGCCACGTCGGCCACCGGGATCGCCAGGAAGTCCAGCACGTGGGCGACGGGTGCGCCGTGGAAGTTGCCGTTGGACTCCACCCGGCCGTCGAGGGTGATCACCGGGTTGTCGATGATCGAGTCCAGCTCGCGCTCGGCGACACCGCGGGCGTGGGCCATGGTGTCGCGCGCCGAGCCGGCCACCTGCGGGGCGCAGCGCAAGGAGTAGGCGTCCTGGACCAGGTGGGTCGTGTCGTGCCGGTGGCTGGCCACGATCGGGGACCCGGCCAGCAGCCGGCGCAGGTTCGCCGCCGAAGCAGCCTGGCCGGGGTGCGGGCGCATGGCGATCAGGTCGGCCGCGAAGGCGCGGTCCGTTCCCAGCAGGGCCTCCACGCTCATGGCGGTCGTGATGTCGGCGATCCGCAGGAGGTCCTCGAGGTCGGCCAGCGCCAGGGCCAGCATCCCGAGCATCCCGTCGGTCCCGTTGATGAGGGCCAGCCCCTCCTTCTCGGCCAGGACCACGGGGGTGAGCCCGGCTGCGGCCAGCGCGTGGGCCGCGGGGCCGGTCGTGCCGTCGGGGCCGACGACCTGCCCCTGCCCCTGCAGGACGATCGCGACGTGCGCCAACGGGGAGAGGTCCCCGCTGCAGCCCAGTGACCCGAACTCGTGGACCGCCGGGATGATGCCGGCGTTGAGCAGGCCGGCCAGCGCGGTCACCACCTCGGGGCGCACCCCCGTGCGTCCGGTGCTCAGGGTGTGCAGCCGCAGCGCCATCATCGCCCGCACGGTGGCGGGCTCGACGAGGGCGCCGATGCCCGCTGCGTGCGAGCGCGTCAGGCTGACCTGCAGGGCCGCACGCCGTGCGGGTGGGATCGCCACGGTCGCCAGGGCGCCGAACCCGGTGGAGACCCCGTAGGTGGGCTCCGGACGGCCGGCCAGGTCCTCGATGTGTCGACGCCCCGCGGCGACCCGTCCCAGAGTGAGGTCCGAGATGGCGATGGGTCGCCCGTGCCGGGCCACGTCAGGAAGCACGTCGACGGTCAGGTCGTCGATGTCCAGGGGCGTGCGGTCATCGGCGGTGGTCATGGCCCATTGCTAGCACCGATCAACCCCGCCACGCGCTGTGTGCGGGCGGTCCGCGGCGCCGGTTCAGCGCGCCCGCAGGTACAGCACCTTCTGGTTGGATCCCGATGAGCGGCGCTCCTCGGTGGTGAACAGGTCGGTGCGGTCCCGAACGAGGTCGGAGAGCTTCTTGTAGCCGTACAGGCGGGGGTCGAAGTCGGGCTGCAGCTTGTTGAGGTAGTTGCCGAACGTGCCCAGGTGCGCCCAGCCCTCGTCGTCCACCGACTGCTCGAGCGCGCTCAGCACGAACTTCTTGGGCAGCTTGGGGCGGGACGGTGCCTCCACCTCCTGCGCCTGTGCGGGTGCAGTGGCGCCCGAGGTGCTCCGGCTCCGGCTGCTCCGGCTCGGGCTCCGCGGTCCTGCCGCTGTTGCGCAGCACCTCGACGAACACGAACCGGTGGCAGGCGTTGCGGAAGGCCTCGGGGGTCTTCTTCTCGCCGAACCCGAAGACCATCAGCCCCTCCTCGCGCAGGCGCATCGCCAGGCCGGTGAAGTCGCTGTCGCTGGTGACCAGCGCGAAGCCGTCGAAGTTGCCCGTGTAGAGCAGGTCCATGGCGTCGATGATCAGCGTGCTGTCGGTCGAGTTCTTGCCCGTGGAGTAGGCGAACTGCTGGACGGGCTTGATCGCGTTGCGCTGCAGGACCTTCTTCCACGACGCGCTCGTCGGGGCCGTGAAGTCCCCGTAGATGCGGCGCACCGTCGCATCGCCGAAGCGCGCCACCTCGGCCAGGAGCGCCTCGATCACGGTCGCCTGGGCGTTGTCGGCGTCGATCAGGACGGCCAGCCTCAGGTGGGTGTCGTCGGTGTCGGGGCCGGTGGTGCGCTTCGTGGGGATCGCCATGGGCGACAGCCTGTCACGAGTCCGCGGTCGGACCTGCCCTCGCACAGCCACCCCCGTGCGATCCATGCAGGTTCGAGACCCTCAAGGGCACGCAACCTGCACGGATCATGGTGAGGGGTGAGGGGTGAGGGGTGAGGGGTGAGGGGTGAGGGGCGAGGGTGGTGTCTCAGCATGTGGAACGGTCGCCCACGAGGCGGCACCTCAGGCTATCCTTGCCTCATGTATCGGGTGCTCCTCACCAAGCGGCGGGTCATCGACCACTGCCGCATGGGCACCTGTCTGTGTCGAATGCCCTGAGTCGTCCGCCCGTCCCGACCCAGTTCCGCGCATCCACAGACCCCGGAGAGACCCATGACCGTCCTGTCCTCGTCCTCGCCCTCGACCGCCCTCGACTCGGCCACCGACTGCTCGGCGGGCATCGATCCCCGCGGCCCGCGGTTCGCCGCCGTGATCACCACCATCGTCCTCTCGGCGGCACTGGTCCTCGCCTCACCCGTGCTGCTGGCCCTCCAGGCCGTCGTATTCGCGGTCGGTGCGATCTCCCGCCGCCCCGAGTACCGGCCCTACGGGATCCTCTTCCGCCACCTCGTGCGTCCGCGCCTGGCCGCTCCGGCGTTCCTGGAGGACCCGGCGTCCTCGCGCTTCGCCCAGGCGTGCGGGCTGGCGTTCAGCCTGGTCGGGCTCCTCGGGTTCGCCCTCGGGGCGCAGTGGTTGGCCCTGGGCGCGATCGGCTTCGCGCTGGCCGCGGCCTTCCTCAACGCCGCCTTCGACTTCTGCATCGGCTGCGAGATCTACCTGCGCGCCCAGCGCCTGCGCCGCCGCAGCTGACCGCACCGCCCTTCCCGACCACACCCTCCCGCGAGGCTCAAACCCTCCGCGCCGGACTGGAGGGTCTGACCCTCGTCGGAGGCTTTGCGTCGCTCAGCCGGCCCCGTAGACCAGGGCCTGGGCTCCCTCGGCGAGGATCTCCTCGACGAACGTCGCTGCCCCTGCCAGTCGCACGCCGGGCAGCAGATCGGCTGCGGTGAGCCCGCGCCGTGCGGCGCACTGGGTGCAGACCGTCAGCGTCCCCTCCGCCAGGACGGCATCGCGGAGGTCCGCCAGTGGGGCAGCCAGCGGCAGGTCGTGCGCCTCCGCGCGACCGGCCCGGGCCAGGTGGGTGGCCTCGCCGGTGAGCCACAGGGAGACCGTCGCGCCGGCAGCCACGGCCGTCGCGGCAACGGTGAAGGCCTGCGAGCAGGGCTCCGGATCGGTCGTCGTGCACTTGACCACCAGGGTGCGCGTCATGGGCCAACAGTGGCATCTGCCGACCGCGCCGGCCAACGCAGCGGCGTACGTCGGGTCCCCCGAGCGGCCCGGGTCTAGACTTCTGCCGTGGACGCCATCGAGATCTTCTTCACCACCCTGCTGGTGCTCGTCAGCATCGTGATCGTCTGGTTCGCGGGCTACGTCGTGTACAAGCTGTACGGGGGTCAGTCCTGAGCGTGGGCGGGCCGCTCCCGGTCGAGTTGGCCCACCTGTCGTGGCTGATCGGTCGCTGGGGTGGGATCGGTGAGGGCGGCTACCCGACGGTCGAGCCCTTCCGCTACGAGCAGGTCGTGGAGTTCGCCTGCGATGGCCGGCCCTTCCTGGAGTACCGCTCGGTGTCCTGGATCCTCGATGAGAACAACGAGCGAATCCGCCGCTCGGCCACCGAGTCCGGCTACTGGCGGCCCCGCCCGGACAACGGCGTGGAGTTCCTGCTGGCCCATCCGACGGGCTTCGTCGAGGTCTGGGTCGGGCATGTCGAGGTCACCGGGATCCACGACGCGCGTGTCATCGGCGCCCGGATCGAGCTCACCACCGACGCCGTGGTGCGCACGGAGTCGGCCAAGGAGGTCACGGCGGGGCACCGCCTCTACGGCCTGGTCGACGGCAAGCTCCTGAGCACCTACGACATGGCCGCGATGGGCCACCCGATCAGCAACCACCTCGCCATCGCCCTCGAGCCGATCCCGGACGGGACCGCGCCGTAGCCATGGACGAGGCGCGCCCGGACTGGGATGCCCGGTTGCGCTCCGCGGGGCTGCGCAGCACCGCCCAGCGCCGCGCCGTCCTGCAGGCGCTGTTCGAGGCCCGGCACGCCACCGTCGACGAGCTCGCGGCCGAGGTCCAGCGCACCCTTCCCGACGTGAGCCTGTCGACCATCTACCGCACGCTCGAGGCCCTGGACGAGGCCGGTCTGGTCACCCACGCCCACCTGCACCACGGCTCGCCCACCTACCACTCGGTCGATGACGAGCCGCATGTGCACCTGGTGTGCACCGGGTGCGGTGCCATCGGCCAGCAGCCCACGTCCGTGGCTGCGTCGCTGGCCGCCGCGCTCCAGGAGTCGGCGGGGTTCCTCCTCGACGTGTCCCACCTGGCCGTCCACGGGGTGTGCGCGGCCTGCCAGGGCTCTGCCGACGTGGAGGCCCCGGGAAGCGCTGGGGCCGCTGCGGCGTTGGCCTCACCGTGAGCACCCTGCGCGCCATCCCTGCCCCACCCGGATCCGTCGACGAGGCAGTCGCCTGGCACTACGGCGACCCGTTGGCCGAGCAGCGCGACCTGGTGGCCGGCATCGGGGTCGTCGACCTCGGTCATCGCGACATCCTCGAGGTCGCCGGACCCGACCGGCTCAGCTGGCTGCACAGCCTGACCACCGCGCACCTGCTGGGCCTTGCCCCGGGTCAGTCCCGGCTGGTCCTCATCCTCAGCCCGCACGGGCATGTGGAGCACGAGCTGCACCTGGTCGACACCGGGCAGACGGTCCTGCTCAGCGTCGAGCCCGGGACGGGTGCCGCCCTGGCCTCCTACCTGGACTCCATGCGCTTCATGCTGCGCGTCGAGGTCGCGGCGCGGCCGGACCTCGCGGTCGTCTGGGAGCCGACGCCCGACCCGGATCCGTCCGGCCATCCGACCTGGGTGGTCCCCGGTGACTACTGGATCGGGGGAGAGCCCACGCCCTCGGGCAGCGATCGGGGTGGGGACGCCGCCCGGTACGTGCCGACGCGCCCCGCCGGGTTCCCGGGCCGCGAGGTCCTGCTGCCGCGCGAGGCAGCGGCTGCCCGGATCGCGGCGGGCCGGCCCGCCGGCACGTGGGCGCTGGAGGCGCTGCGGACCGCGGCGGCCGTGCCCCGGTTGGGGTTCGAGACCGACCATCGCACGCTGCCCCACGAGGTGGGCTGGATCGGTGCGGGGGTCCATCTGGCCAAGGGCTGCTACCGGGGTCAGGAGGCGGTAGCCCGGGTGCACAACCTGGGCAGGCCCCCGCGGCGGCTGGCGCTGGCCCACATCGACGGGTCCGAGGGGGTGCTGCCCGCGCACGGTGACGAGGTGCTCGTCGGGGAGCGGGTCGTCGGCTGGGTCGCCACCTCCGCGCAGCACCACGAGCTCGGCCCGATCGCGACCGTCCTGCTCAAGCGCTCGGCCGACCCGGAGGCGGACCTGCTGATCCGCGCGGCCGCCGGCGACGTCGTCGCCTCCCAGGAGGTCGTGGTCGTCCCCTGAGACCCTGAGTGCCGTTCGGCCCTGTCCTCGCGCTGCCGCCGGTGGGACGCTGCCGCCATGCAGCGCCGCGTCTGGCCCGGAAGCCATATCCCCCTCGGGTCGACCCCGGATGCCGAGGGCACCAACTTCGCCCTGGCCTCCGAGGTGGCACAGCGGGTCGTCCTCTGCCTGTTCGACGAGGCGGGCCACGAGGAGCAGGTGACGCTCCGGGAGTACGACAGCGGCGTCTGGCACGGCTACCTGCCGGGGGTCGGAGTCGGGCAGCGGTACGGGTACCGGGTGCACGGGCCCTACGACCGCAGCCGGGGACTGCGGTGCAACCCCGCGAAGCTGCTGCTGGACCCCTACGCCCGGGCATTCGACGGCGAGCTCCGCTGGGGCCCGGAGGTCTTCGACTACGACTGGAGCGCACCCGACACGATCTCCGTGCTGGACTCCGCTGCCAACATGCCGAAGTGCCTGGTCGTGGACCCGACCTTCGACTGGGCCGGCGACGTCGCCCCACGGACGACGTACGCGGACTCCGTCCTCTACGAGGTGCACGTCAAGGGGTTCACGGCCACCCACCCGGATGTGCCCCCGGAGCTGCGCGGGACCTATGCGGGCCTGGCCCATCCCGCGGCCCTGGCGCACCTGACGTCGCTCGGCGTGACGGCCGTGGAGCTGCTCCCCGTCCACGAGTTCATCACGGCCAGCGCCCAGGCGCGCTCCGGGTTGTCCAACTACTGGGGCTACAACACGATCGGCTTCTTCGCCCCCCTCGAGGAGTACTCCGCGGCCTTCCAGGCGGGGTGGGTCGGTGGCCAGGTGCGGGAGTTCCAGCAGATGGTCCTTGCCCTGCACGCGGCGGGGATCGAGGTGATCCTCGACGTCGTCTACAACCACACGGCCGAGGGTGACCATTTCGGCCCGACCCTGTGCTTCCGGGGCATCGACAACCACGCCTACTACCGGGTGGACCCGGCCGACCCGTCGCGGTACCTGGACACCACCGGCACCGGCAACTCCTACAACGTCGACGACCACACCTGCCTGCGCCTGATCATGGACTCCCTGCGGTACTGGGTGACCGAGATGCACGTCGACGGGTTCCGCTTCGACCTGGCCACCGCCCTGGCGCGCGAGGACGGCGGGTTCGAACGGCTCTCGTCGTTCTTCGCCCTGATCGACCAGGACCCGGTGATCAGCCGCGTGAAGCTGATCGCCGAGCCGTGGGACGTCGGGCAGTGGGACAGCTACAGCGTGGGCGCGTTCCCCGACACCTGGAGCGAGTGGAACGGCCGCTACCGCGACACGGTCCGGGCCTTCTGGTCCGGGCGCCCGGGAGTGCTGCCCGAGCTGGCGACGCGCGTCGCCGGGTCCTCGGACATCTATGGGCCCAGCCGGCGCCGTCCGCACGCATCGATCAACTACGTGACCTGCCACGACGGGTTCACCCTGCGCGACCTGGTGTCCTACACGTCCAAGCACAACGAGGCGAACGGGGAGGACAACCGGGACGGCACCAACGACAACATCTCCTGGAACCACGGTGTCGAGGGCCCGAGTGACGACCCCGAAGTGGAGTCAGCCAGGGGTCGGGACGTGCGGGCCATGCTGATGATCCTGCTGCTGTCCCGTGGTGTCCCGATGCTCCTCGGCGGTGACGAGATCGGTCGCACGCAGCGGGGGAACAACAACGCGTACTGCCAGGACAACGAGGTGTCCTGGTTCGACTGGAAGAACGTCGACCACGACCTGTTGGCCTTCGTGCGCCGGGTCATCGCCATGCGCCGGTCGCATCCGGTCCTTCGGCGGCGCAGGTACCTGGCCGACCCCGGGTACTCCGTGTGGTTCGCCCCCGATGGCCGTGCCATGACCGCGCCGTTGTGGCAGGACCCGACGCGGCGCAGCGTGACGGTCTTCGTCGATGGGTCCGTGGCCCCCGACCACGACCGCTGGGGGGAGCCCCTGCTCGACAACAACCTGCTCGTGCTCGTCAACGGGGTGGCGGATCCCGTGGAGTTCCGCATCCCCGACACGACGCCGGCCGGACGACCGTCGGACCTGTGGCGCCTGGAGCTGGACACCTCGTTGCCCGGGCCCGAGCCTGCGTCCACGACCCTCGTGCGGGCGGGCGAGACCGTGCTGGCCCCGGGCCGAAGCCTGCTCGTGTACTGGTCCGCGTGGGACCCGGTGCCATGATGGCCCGCATGTGCAGAGCAGGTCACGCGGCGTGAGGGTCGTCGTCCAGCGCGTCGACGGTGCCCGGGTGGTCGTCGACGGAGAGGTGGTCGGCAGCATCGAGGGCCCCGGCCTGTGCGTCCTGGTGGGAGCCACCCACACGGACACCGCGGAGGTCGCGCAGAAGCTGGCCGACAAGGTCTACGACATGCGGCTGTTCGACGCCGACACGCTCGCCGGTCGCGGGATCGACCTGCCGCTGGGGGAGGGCGTGCGGGAGGTGTCGGCCTCCGATGCCGGGCTGCCGGTCCTGGTGGTCAGCCAGTTCACCCTGTATGCCCAGACCCGCAAGGGCCGGCGACCCACGTGGGAGCAGGCTGCACCCCGACCGGTCGCCGAGCCGCTGGTGTCCGCCTTCGCCGAGCGACTGCGCGAGCGGGGTGCCACCGTGGCCGAGGGGCGGTTCGGCGCGATGATGCGCGTCGAGCTGGCCAACGACGGTCCGGTGACGGTGATCGTCGAGCTCGCAGCCGCCCCTGCGGCCCGGTCGTGACCGCGGCGCTCAGCGGCTCCAGGGGCGGCGCTTGCGCCGATTCTCGGTGAGGGGGACCACGAGCCGGGTCACCACGGGGTCGGCCTTGTCGGGGTCGTCGCTGAGGCTGGACAGCTCGCGCATGAACGCCGTGGTGTCCGGCTGCGCGTCCGTGGCCCCGGCACCCCGGGGATCCACCACGGTCAGGTCCGGCGGCGGTGAGTCGTCGACCAGGCTCAGCGGCGCCGGTGGGGCGGCGTGGACCAGCGAGAGGGCGGGCTCCGCCGGTCGCTCCACGAGGGCCAGCGCGGGAGCTGCCGGCGCGGATTCCTGCACGGGTGCCTGCACGGGCGCCTCACGGCCGCCTCCACGGGCGGCACCACGTCGGCGGGGATCGCCGCCGTGGGCGCCGCCGGAGCGACGGGCGCCGGCTCGCCGATGGCTCGACCGCCGCCGGCTCGACCTGTCGGCTCGTCGCGCAGCAGGGCGCCGAACTCGGCGAGCAGCTCAGGGGAGGACACCGGTGCCTCGCGGGACTCCCGCGCGGCGATGGGATCGGGCTCACCGGCGTCCGTGCCGTCGAATCGCCACTGCGGGTCGACCGGCTCGGCCGGGGGATGCAGCGACACGACGGGCGCGAGCGCCGACTCATCCTCGGGCGGCGGGGTGGGGATCGCCAGCAGGCCGGTCATCGCCAGGTCGGCCACGACCTGCGCGGCCTCCACGACGGTGAACCCGCAGACACGGGCCAGCTCGGTGAGGTCCCGGCGACCGTCCACCCGGCACAGCAGCGCCCAGTCGTAGGGGCCCAGCGGGGTCTGCGCGGGTCCGGTGCCCGGAGGCCCGAGCACGGGCGTCACATGCGCCCCCCCGACCCGGTCGAGCACGTCGGCCCGACGGTCGCGGTTCTCGCGGGCCACGGCGAGGAGCTGGTCGATGTCGGTGGGCTCGATGATGTCCTGCCGGACGTGCCGCCCGGGGTGGAACTCGGCACCGACGACCTCGAGGTCCAGGAGGTCGGCGACCTGGTCGCGCACCTGGTCGCGGACGAACGCGTCGATGACCTGGGCGTCCACGAATCCCATGCCGACCAGCACCTGGCCGATGAGGTGGCCGGGGAAGCGGTCGCGCTGCGCGGCGGCGGCGGCGCTGAGCTGCTCGGGGGAGACCAGGCCCCCGGACAGCAGGCGGATCCCCAGGGCGGGGCGGTAGCCGGGCACCTGCATCGCGTAGATCCGGCCACCCCGGACCCAGACGTGCGACATCTCGCCTGCGGGGTGCGCGATCTCGAGCACACCGTTGGCGCCACTCTGGCCGAGGTCGCGGAGGAGGGTCTCGGCCGTCGGCAGCCGGTCAGGCGACGACGACTCGATGGACATGAAGGTCCTTTCAGCGCGCAGGAACCGTGTCAGTGGTGTCGTCGGCATCTGGGCGGGTGGGTCTTGAGCGCATGGAGGTGCCAAGATGGCGGCCATGCCCGCAGCCACGCTCATCACGGTCGCGCCCACCGGAGCGGAGAGCCAGAAGGACGACAATCCGGCCCTCCCGGTGACCCTCGACGAGCTGGTCGTCGCCGCGCGCTCCTGCCAGGACGCCGGGGCCGCGATGATCCACCTCCACATCCGTGACGACGACGGTCGTCCGACCCTCGACCTCGGCCGCCTGCGCGAGACGGTCGCGGCGGTGCGCGCGGAGACCGACCTGATCGTGCAGCTGTCGACAGGGGGTGCGGTCACCGACCCGTTCGAGACGCGGCTCGCGGTGCTCGACGCGGCCCCGGACTCCTGCTCGCTGACCACGGGGACGGTCAACTTCGGCGACGACGTCTTCGCCAACCCGTGGCCGTTCGTCGCCGAGCTCTACCAGCGCACGCAAGCCCTGGGCATCCTGCCGGAGTTCGAGCTGTTCGAGCTCGGACACGTCACGGCGATGAACCGGTTGCTCGACACGTACGGCGCGCCGTCCGGCGGGCACGTGCACGCGGACTTCGTGATGGGGGTGCCCGGGGGCATGCCCGGCACCGCTGCGGCGCTCGTCGCGGGCGTGGCGATGCTGCCCCCCGGGGCGACGTGGTCGGCCACCGGGATCGGCCGGACCAGCGTTCCTGTCATGCTCGCCGCGCTCGCCCTCGGCGGGAACCTGCGGGTGGGCATGGAGGACACCCTCACCTACGGTCCCAAGCGCCCCGCCCGGGACAACGCCGAGCTGGTCGAGCGCGCCGCCCGCCTGGCCGCCGAGGCGTTCCGTCCTGCTGCCGACCCCGCCGAGGCGCGCCGGATGCTCGGCCTCGCGGCGCAGGGATAGGGGCGGTCCCCATGGAAGGTCAGGTCCTGCTCGCCCGGGTGACCCGCAACGGGTGGGTCGAGTCGGTCCATGCCGGGCATGCGGTGCTCATCGATCCCGACGGGGCGGTGGTCCGGGCCTGGGGTCGACCGGAGGATCCCGTGCTGCCGCGCTCGTCCAACAAGCCGCTGCAGGCGGCCGGCATGATCGCGGCGGGGCTGGACCTCGCGGGGGCGCAGCTGGCCATCGCGGCGGCCTCCCACAGCGGGGAGGCCTTCCACCTCGACACGGTGCGATCGGTCCTGGCCGAGGGCGGGCTGTCGGAGGCCGACCTGGCCAACACCCCGGCGCTGCCCTACGCCCCGGCCGCGCAGGTCGCCTGGATCCGCGCCGGAGGCGGACCCACGTCGCTGACCCAGAACTGCTCCGGCAAGCACGCGGCGATGCTGCGCACGGCACGCGCACTGGGCGTTCCGATCACCGACTACCTGGATCCGGAGCACCCGGTCCAGCGCGCGGCCGCCGCCGGGATCGAGCGGCTGTCCGGCGAGCGGATCGTGGCCACGGGCGTCGACGGGTGCGGCGCCCCGGTGGCGGCGATCAGCCTGGTCGGCCTCGCCCGGGCGTTCTCCCGGATGGTTCTCGCCGGCGCCGACAGCCCCGGGGGCCGGGTCGCACGCGCGATGGCGGCCCACCCGGAGCACGTGGGCGGGACCGACCGGGACGTCACCCGGTTCATGGCCGCCCTGCCCGGGGCCATCGCCAAGGACGGGGCCGAGTCAGTCCACGCCTTCGCGCTGCCCGACGGGCGTGCCGGGGCGCTGAAGGTCGCTGACGGATCGGAGCGGGCGCGGGCGGCGGTCGTCGTCGGGCTGCTGCGCCACCTCGGGGTCGATCCGGAGGTCCTGGTGGCCGCGGCGCCGGCGCCGATCCTCGGGGGAGGCCGTCCGGTCGGGGCCGTCGAGGCCGTGATCTGAGTCGACGGTCGTGATCTGAGTCCGGCCGCGAGCCGGCCCGGCGCATGCCCGGCCCGGCGCATGCCTGAAGGGGCCCGACCAGATGGCCGGACCCCTTCAGTCGATCAGCTCAGTCGGCCCGCGTCAGCGGGGCGCGCTCACCTGATCGTGGACAGCACCTTGCGGTAGAGCGCGGTGGCCTGCTCCTGGGCGTCCGTGGCCAGGTCGGTCGCATCGGCACGCAGGCCGGCGACGGTCGGCAGCTCCACCTTCGGCAGCTCCACCTTGTGCAGCTCGACCTTGGGCAGCTCCACCTTCGAGGCGCGGTCGCGCAGGTCGGCGACGGTCGGCAGCTCCACCTTGGACACGCGGTCGCGCATCTCGGAGATCGACAGGTGCGGGCGCTCGACCTTGGCGACCAGCTTCTCGGCCTCGGCGCGCACGTCGGCGACGGTCGGCACCTCGATCTTGGTCACCAGGGCGCGGATGTCCTCGACGCTCGGGACCTCGAGCTTGCCGACCAGCTCGCGAACCTCGTCCACGGTCGGGACGTGCAGGCCCTCGGGCTTGGGGGCGATCTTCGCAGCGGCAGCCTTGCGGGCAGCCGTGGTCCGGGTCGCCGTGGTCTTCTTGGCAGCCGTGGTCTTCTTCGCGGCCGTCTTCTTGGCGGTGGTGGTCTTCTTGGCGGCCGTCTTCTTCGCGGCGGTCGCGGTCTCCTTCGCCGCAGCGGCGGTGTCCTCGACCGTGGCGTTCGCGGTCTCGGTCACGGTCTCCAGGGTCTCCTGGACGGCGTCGGTCAGGGGGGTGGTGTTCTCAGTCATGAGACGTCCTCTTCTGCGTTGTCCTCGGCCAGCGGGCGCTGGGCCGAGTTCTCGGTCTGGAAGGCCGCGTAGATCTCCAGCAGGGCCTTGCGCTGCCGTTCGGTGAGCGTGGTGTCCTCGGCGATCGCGTCGATGACCTTCACGTCACCTCGGCGCTCCTCGAGCAGACCGGCCCGCACGTACAGCGTCTCGGCAGAGATCCGCAGCCCGGAGGCGATCCGGGCCAGGATCTCGGCACTCGGCTTGCGCAGTCCCCGCTCCACCTGACTCAGGTAGGGGTTGGAGATGTCTGCGGCCTTGGCCAACTGGCGCATCGAGATCTCGGCGGCACCCCGCTGTTCGCGGATGTACTCGCCGAGCTTCGTTGCGTCGATCTTGGCCACACATCAAGTATCCGCCCGGGTGCTTGCAATTGCAAGCAGAGAGCAAGCGGTCCGGGCGTGAGATGGCTCACGTGGGCTGCGTCACTTACGCTTGTCTCCATGAACACGCTGACGACCGCGATCCTCTGGGCCATCGACATCGCCACGCTGGTCGGCGCAGCGTGGGCCTTCATCCACTGCCTGCGCACCCGCCCCGACGCCTTCCCGGCCGTCGGGCGCCAGTCGAAGGGGCTGTGGCTGGCCCTGACCGGCGGAGCCACCCTGGTGTCGCTGGCATGGTTCAGCCCGATCGGGATCCTGGGCATCGCCTCGATCGTGATCGCCTCGGTCTACCTGCTCGACATCCGGCCGAAGATCGCTGAGATCCTCAGCGGCAGCTGAGCGCGCGGCCCCTGAGTCCGAGCATCAGGACTCAGTCGGGCGGGTCCATCATGGTCAGGACCACCTTGCCGCGGGCCCGGCCGGACTCCAGGTGCTCCAGCGCCGCCACGGCCTCGGCCAACGGGTAGGTCCGGCCCACGACCGGGTGGATCGCGCCCGAGGCCAGCATCCCGGCGATCTCGGCCATGGCCCCGGGACCGGGACCGGAGAAGTCCGGCCGGGGCACCTGGGGGCTCACCGCGGAGCGCGCCATCAGGGCGAACACCCGGGGGATGCTGCCCAGCCACCGATGGCCGCCGGCCCCGTACCGGTCGTGCCCGACCAGGATGTACCGGCCCGTGTCGCTGAGGACGCGGCGGACCTTGGCGAACGAGTGGTTGCCGGGGATGTCGATCACCACGTCGTAGCGCTGCGGCCCGGCGGTGTAGTCCGTGGCGGTGCCGTCGATCACCTCGTCGGCGCCGATCTGCGCGAGCAGGTCCAGGCGGTCGGCGCGCTCGACAGCCGTGACGTGCGCCCCGTCGGCCCGGGCGATCTGCACCGCGAACTGTCCGACCGCGCCGGCCGCGCCGTTGACCAGCACCCGCTCACCGGGCTGGACCCTGGCCTCCTTGCGGACCGTGAACAGGGCGATCAGCGCCGAGGTCGGGACCGCAGCGGCGTCGACGAACGAGACCCCCTCGGGGATCCGTTCGAGCGCGGCCTCGGGGGCACTCACGAACTCCGCGAAGGTCCCGCCGTTGCGCCACTGGAAGCCCTCGACGACCTCGCCGAACACCGGGTCGCCGACCTGGAAGCGCGACGTCCCCGGACCGAGCGCCTCGACCACCCCCGCCGCGTCGGTGCCCGGGATGGGCTCGGCGGGGCGACGCAGGCCCCCACCCATGAGGCGCAGCACGTAGGGAACCCCGCGGACCATGTGCCAGACGTCGGCATGCACGGAGGCCGCGTGCACCCGGACCAGGACCTGCCCCTCGCCGGGCACCGGGCGATCGACCTCCCCGACGCGCAGCTGCGCCGGCGCACCGTACTGGTCGGCGATGACAGCCTTCATGGGTTCCTCCTCAGGCGTGCCGCAGGCCCGGGCGCGATCACCTCGCCCGGGCCTGCGGCTTCCCCCGTCGGTGGACCTACTTGCCCTGGTTGGCCACTGCTGCAGCCGCAGCGGAGGCCGCCTCCGGGTCCACGTACTCACCGCCGGGAACCGTGGGTCGCAGGTCCTCGTCGAGGCGGTACACCAGCGGGATCCCCGTGGGGATGTTCAGCTTGATGACCGCTTCGTCGCTCATGCCCTCGAGGTGCTTGACCAGGCCGCGCAGCGAGTTGCCGTGCGCTCCCACGAGCACCGTGCGTCCGACGCGCAGGTCCGGGACGATGCCGTCGTACCAGTACGGCAGCATGCGCGTCACGACGTCCTTGAGGCACTCGGCCGCAGGGCGGATCTCGGGAGCGAGGTCGGCATAGCGGGGGTCGTGGGTCTGGGCGTACTCGTCCTCAGGGTCGATCGGGGGCGGCGGCACGTCGTACGAGCGGCGCCACTCCGTGAACTTCTCCTCGCCGTACTTCTGCAGGGTCTCCTTCTTGTCCTTGCCCTGCAGCGCGCCGTAGTGGCGCTCGTTGAGCCGCCAGCTGCGCCGGACCGGCACCCAGTGCCGCTCGCAGTTCTCCAGTGCGATCTGCGTGGTGCGGATCGCACGCTTCTGCAGCGAGGTGTGCGCCACGTCGGGCAGGATGCCCTGCTCGAGGAGCATCTGGCCGCCACGGACAGCCTCCGCCTCGCCCTTGGCGGTCAGGTTCACGTCGACCCAGCCGGTGAACAGGTTCAGTGCGTTCCACTCGCTCTCGCCATGGCGGAGCAGGATGAGGGTGTAGGTCATGGGGGCAATACTGGCCCAGCCGACCCATCCCTCGCGCGGCGAGCGCATGGCCATCGGGTGAACCTGAGGGTTCGGGGGCGGTCAGTCGGCGGAGGGCTCCGGACCGAGGCTGGCGAACGCGTCGAGGTTGGCGGTCGACTCCCCGCGGGACTCCCGCCACGCCCGCTCCCGGCGGATCGCGGAGGCGAAGCCCAGGCGCAGGATGATGTTGAACGACTCGTCGGAGGCGCGCAGCACGGCGCCGAGGAGCCGGTCGAGGTCCTCGGGTCCCAGGCCTGCGACCGGCACCTTCCCGGCCAGGTAGATGTCCCCGAGGCTGTCCAGCGCGAAGGCCACTCCCAGCATCCGGGTGTTCTGCTGCAGCAGCCACCGGTAGACCGCCTCGGCGTTCTCGTCGGGGCGCCGCGCGACGAACGCGTTGATGGTCAGGGCCTGTGCCCCCACGGCCATGCTGACGATGGTGCGCAGCTTCGCCCGACCGGGCAGGACGATGACGAACCGGTGCGGCTCCGGGCGCTCGTGCTCCAGGCCCTCGGCCTCCAGGAGCTCGGCCAGCTGGGTGGCAACGGTGTCCTGCCGGGGCATCAGCCGACCCTCCCCAGGGCGTCGCGGGGGGCAGCCAGCGCCGCGGAGTAGCTGGTGAGCAGCCCCTCGACGGTGGCATCCCAGGAGAGCGTCTCGGCATGCCCGCGTGCACCAGCCGCCAGGCGTGCGCGCAGGGCGTCATCACCGAGGACCCGGCGCAGGGCCCGCGCCCAGGCATCGGGCTCGTGACCCTCCACGAGCAGCCCGGAGACGCCGTCGTGGACGGCCACCGGCAGGCCTCCGACGTTCGCCGCCAGGACGGGGGTCCCGCAGGCCTGGGCCTCGACCGCGACCAGGCCGAACGACTCGGAGTGCGACGGAACGACCACCAGGTCGGCGGCCGCGTAGCGCTGGCGGAGTCCGGCGCGATCAGTGGGGGCGTGGAACGCAGCGGGCACGTGCAGCTCCGAGGCGAGGTCGGCCAGGGCGGTGGGATGCTCCGTCCCGGATCCCGAGGGGCCGCCGCAGAACTCCAGGCGCACCCGCGCGGCCAGGTCCGGGTCGTCGAGGCCGAGCTGTGCCCTCGCGCGCACGATCAGGTCGGGGGCCTTCAGCGGCTGGATCCGGCCGACGAACAGCACCACCAGCTCGTCGGGACGGTAGCCCAGCGCTGCCCGGGCGCCGGCCCGCTCGCGGTCGTGGAACGCGTCGAGGTCGACCCCGGGCAGGACCACGTCCACAAGGCGCGGGTCGGCGTCGTAGAGGGTCACCAGCTCGGTCCGCTCGGCCGGGGTGTTGGCCACCAGGCGGTCCGCCGCATCGACGACCTGCTGCTCGCCGATGATCCGCAGCTCGGGCTCGGGTCGGTCGTCGGGGGCGAGGTTGAGGTTCTTCACCCGGCCCATGGTGTGCATGGTGTGCACCAGCGGCACCCCCCAGCGCTCCTTGGCCAGCCACCCGACCTGGCCGGACAGCCAGTAGTGCGAGTGGATCAGGTCGTACCAGCCCTCCCTGCGGGCAGCCTCCTTGCGCAGGACCCCCGCGGTCACCGCGCAGAGCTGCCCGGGGAGGTCCTCCTTGGGCAGGCCCTCGAAGGGCCCGGCAACGACGTTGTGGACCAGGACTCCGGGGGCCATCTGCACCGTCGCGGGCAGGTCGCTGGAGGTGGCGCGGGTGAAGACCTCGACCTCGGTCCCCCGCGCGGCCAGGCGGGTGGCGACCTCCGCGATGTACACGTTCATCCCGCCGGCGTCGCCGGTGCCGGGCTGGTCCAGGGGGGAGGTGTGCACGCTGAGCATCGCCACGCGCCGCGGCGGACGGCGCAGGGGCAGGGCTGGCTCCACGACGACAACCATCGCGGAGCCGGCGGTCAGCGGCAAGTCGAGATCGTCCCGTGGCTGGCTGCTGCCGACCTCACTGGCCGATGGGTGCCTCGAGGGTGGTGTCGGAGTACGACTCCCCGGTCACGACGTGCATGACCCGTCGGGCGATGCTCACGGCGTGGTCGGCGTACCGCTCGTAGTAGCGCGACAGCAGCGTGGCGTCGATGGCCGCCTCGACCCCGTGGGACCACGAGGGCGACAGGACCGTGGTGAACAGCTCGCGGTGCAGCCGGTCGACCTCCTGGTCGTAGCGCTCGATGTCCGGGCCGAGGCTGATGTCCTTGGTGGAGATGACCGTGGCGGTCTTGGCCGCGATGGCGTCCTCGAGGGCGCCGAGCTCGGCGAAGGTCGCCCGCAGCTCGCTGGGGATGCTGGGGTTCGGGTAGCGCATGCGGGCCTGCTTGGCCACGTGCACGGCGAGGTCACCCATCCGCTCGAGGGAGGAGGAGATCCGCAGCGAGCCGATCACGAGGCGCAGGTCGGTGGCGACCGGCTGTTGGAGGGCGGCAGCGTCGTAGCAGCGTCGCTCGACCTCGCTGGTGAGCTCGTCGAGGTGGTCGTCGCCGGAGATGACGGCCTCGGCGACCGACAGGTCCGCGTTGAGCAGCGCCTGAGTCGCCTGGTTCATGGCCGTCCCGGCCGCGATGGCCATCTCGGCCAGCAGGTCGCTGATGTCGTCGAGCTGCTCGTGGAACGCTGCACGCATGATGTCCTCCCGGAGGCAGTCTAGATCCGCTGGCTGCACTGGACCGCACGGACGTGGCTCGATGGTGATCGGACGGTGAACAATCCGCGCCGCGATGATGAATAGGCCCCGCCGCGCCCACTGACCGGGATGTGCGAATCCGACGCACCCCTATCCTGACTCACGTGGCGACCGAGTCCCAATCCACCCGCGCAGAGGAGCCGGCCAGCAGGCGGCGCCTGTTCGGCGTCCCTGCCGTGGCCGGGGTCAGCCGGCCCCCGCGGGTCCGGGCTGCGGGCAGGTCCCCGGCCGATGCGGGGGCGCCTCCGGCCGAGCAGGCGGCGCCCGCCGCGCAGTCCGCGACCGAGGCCAGTGCCGTCCCCGCTGACCTCGCGCGGGTCCTGGGTGCCCTGAGCACCCCCGCTGTCTGGCTGGATGCCACGGACACCGTGCTGTGGGCGCACCCGGCACTCGAGACGATCCGGGTGGTGCGCCGCGGTGCCATGAACATCCCGGAGATCGCCAAGATGATCCAGCGGTCCCGCGCCTCCGACCAACCCTTCGCACGCGACCTCACGGTCCGACGGCCCGGGCGCCGGCAGGCCGGCGTCCGGCTGCGGGTGCGGGTGGCCCCGATGACCAACGGATCAGCGCTGGTCCTCGTCGACGACATCACCGAGGCCGAGCGACTCGACCATGCCCGGCGTGACTTCGTGGCCAACGTCAGCCACGAGCTGAAGACTCCGATCGGTGCCCTTGCGCTGCTGGCCGAGGCCGTGCACGAGGCGCAGCAGGACCCCGAGGCCGTCGAGCGCTTCACGACCCGGATGCTGGGCGAGACCCGCAGGCTGACCACGCTCATCAACGACCTCATGGACCTCTCCCGCCTCGAGGGAGTGGAGCCGCTGCAGCCGATGAGCCCGGTGGATGTCGACGAGGTGGTCGCGCAGGCATGCGACGACGCCCGGTCGATGGCCCAGGACAAGGACATCTCCTTCCTGCGCGGCGGGGTGGGCGGGCTGCAGGTCGAAGGGGTTCCGGCGCAGCTGGCCACGGCCGTGCGCAACCTGATCGTGAATGCCATCAACTACAGCCCAGCCTCGACGAAGGTGGCCGTGACCACCGGCCTGTCCGACGGTTCGGTCACGATCGCCGTCACCGATCAGGGGATGGGCATCCCCCCCGGGGAGCTGGACCGGATCTTCGAGCGGTTCTACCGGGTCGACCCCGCCCGGTCGCGCGACACCGGCGGAACCGGACTCGGCCTGGCCATCGTCAAGCACGTGTGCGCCAACCACGGCGGCGACTGCGACGTGTGGTCCAAGGTCGGGGAGGGCTCGACCTTCACCATCCGTCTGCCGGCCCTGACCGAGAAGGTGGCCAAGAAGGCCGCCACCCGCACCGCGCGGCCCCGGACGAGCAGCACCCCAGCCAAGGAGGAGCAGTGACCAGGATCATGGTCGTCGAGGACGAGGAGTCGTTCTCCGATGCCCTGAGCTTCATGCTGCGCAAGGAGGGCTTCGCCGTGTCCGTCGCCACCACGGGACCTGACGCCCTGGCGCAGTTCGAGCGCGAGCCGGCCGACCTGGTCCTCCTGGACCTCATGCTCCCCGGGATGTCGGGCACCGACGTGTGCCGGACCATCCGGGCGAAGTCACGGGTGCCGATCATCATGGTCACGGCGAAGGACTCCGAGATCGACAAGGTCCTGGGCCTCGAGCTCGGCGCGGACGACTACGTCACGAAGCCGTTCTCGAGCCGGGAGCTGGTGGCCCGCATCCGGGCCGTGCTGCGCCGGAACGTCGACGACTTCGATGAGGATCCGGTGGTGGAGGCCGGGCCGGTCCGGATCGACCCGGAGCGCCACCAGGTCCTGGTCAACGGGCAGGCCGTCGCCATGCCGCTCAAGGAGTTCGACCTGTTGGAGTACCTCGTGCGCAACTCCGGCCGGGTGCTGACCCGGGGCCAGCTCATCGACCGGATCTGGGGCTCGGACTACGTGGGGGACACCAAGACCCTGGACGTGCACGTCAAGCGCCTGCGCGCGAAGGTCGAGGCCGATCCGGCGCACCCGGTGCACCTGCTGACGGTGCGCGGGCTGGGCTACAAGTTCGAGGGATGAGCCCCGGTCACTGCGTGAGAGCAGCTGCCGGTCCGTACCCCTCGTAGTAGCCGACCGCGGGGACCACGGCCACGCTGCGGGTCTCGGATCCTGCCCGCTCGAAGCTGAAGGTCACGGTCGCGTACGAGCCCGGGGTCACCGACACCCCGGTCAGCACGATCTGCTCCGCACCGGGGCCGCCCACCTGGACCGAGGCCCCCGACTTCACGGCGATCGGGATCCGCTGCGACGAGGTGGTCGCCGGCTCGGTGCTGACCTTCACCAGGGCATCGGGCATCTCGCCCTCGTTGACGAGCGTCATGACCAGGGAGGCGACCCCGCTCTGCCCCTCGGGGCCGGTCACGAGTGTGGCGTCCTGCACCTTGATGTCGGGGCCGACGAGGAAGTCGGTGCCGTTCCCGGTGGGCCCCTGGGTGTTCACGGTGTTGTCGAAACCCTGGTAGCAGCCGGCGGTCGGCAGCACGGCGACGAGGCTGACGGCAAGGGCAACGACGGCACGGGATCGAATCACGTCAGGCACCCTATCGGGTGATCACGGTCACAGGCCCCCCCACCCCGGCGTGTTAGACTGGGGGTCCACCGGAAGGGGTCTGGCGCACATATGACGTTCAAGGTTGGCGACACCGTTGTGTATCCCCACCACGGGGCCGCGCTCATCGAGTCCATCGAGGTCCGTTCCATCAAGGGGGTCGACCGGGAGTACCTGGTCCTGCGCGTGGCCCAGGGTGACCTGACAGTCCGGGTCCCCTCCGACAACGTCGACCTGGTCGGCGTCCGCGACGTGGTCAACGCCGAGGGCCTGGATCGGGTCTTCGACGTGCTGCGACAGCCGTACACCGAGGAGCCGACCAACTGGTCGCGCCGCTACAAGGCGAACCTCGAGAAGCTGGCCTCCGGCGACGTGATCAAGGTCGCTGAGGTCGTCCGCGACCTGTGGCGCCGCGAGCGCGAGCGCGGGCTGTCGGCCGGCGAGAAGCGCATGCTCAGCAAGGCGCGCCAGATCCTGGTCAGCGAGCTCGCCCTGGCCGAGCACACCAACGAGGACAAGGCCGAGGCCATCCTCGACGAGGTCCTGCAGTCCTGACCCCTCAAGACCTGCGACGCCCACCGCCGAACCCGGCCGGTGGGCGTCGATGTCTGTAGCGTGACGCCCGTGGACCCCCGACCCGTCGTCGCGATCGTCCCGGCCGCTGGCTCGGGCGAGCGGTTGGGCGCGGGGGTCCCCAAGGCACTGGCCCTGCTCGCGGGGGAGCCGATCCTGGCCCACGCCGTGCGCGCGCTGGTCGCCGAGCCGCGGGTCGGGCTGGTGGTGCTGGCCGCACCCGAGGGCCGCGAGGACGCCATGGCCGAGGTCGCCGCCGCGGAGTCCCAGGGCGTTCCGGTGGTGGCTGTCACGGGAGGTGCGACGCGGGCGGAGTCGGTGGCACTCGCCCTGGCCGTCGTGCCCGACGAGTTCGAGGTCGCGCTCGTGCACGACGCTGCCCGCTGCCTCGTGCCGGTCGAGGTGGTGTCCGCGGTGATCGATGCGGTCCTGGCCGGGGCGGTCGCGGTGGTCCCCGGTGCCCCAGTCGTGGACACGATCCGCGAGCTGACGCCCGACGGCGGGTCACGCACGATCGATCGATCCATGCTCCGGGCGGTCCAGACGCCGCAGGGGTTCGTCACGGACGTGCTGCGGCGGGCGCATGCCGCCGGCGACCAGGGAGCCACCGACGACGCCGGGATGGTCGAGGCGCTGGGCCTGCCCGTCGTGCTGGTGGCCGGGCATCCGCGCGCGTTCAAGGTCACGACCGCCCAGGACCTGCTGCTCGCCGAGGCGATCCTGGCCGGGGGCGCCGGCTCCGGGGCCGCTGGTCCTTGGGGCGCCGAGACCGCGGAGGGAGATCGATGACCGTGTGGCCGTTGGTGGGGATCGGGGTCGACGTGCACCCGTACGCCGACCCGGATGACGGCCGCACGCTGGCCCTGGCGTGCCTGACGTGGCCGGGGGAGAACGGCCTGGCGGGGCACTCGGATGCCGACGTGGTCGCGCACGCCGTCTGCGACGCCCTGCTCTCGGCCGCTGGGCTGGGGGACCTCGGGTCCAACTTCGGGACGGCCGAACCCCAGTGGGCGGGAGCATCGGGGGCGGCCCTGCTCGGCGAGACGCTGCGCCGGCTGACCGCTGCCGGGTTCACGATCGGCAACGTGGCCGTGCAGGTGATCGGCAACCGCCCGAAGGTCGGACCGCGGCGGGCCGAGGGCGAGGCGGCCCTGTCGGCCGCGCTCGGGGGTGCCACCGTCCGACTGTCCGCGACCACCACCGACGGGCTGGGCCTGACCGGCCGGGGCGAGGGCATCGCCGCGCTCGCCACCGCCCTGGTGGTCCCGGCCGGGTGAGCGCCGGCGCCGGGCCGGGCGGGGGGGCCCAGAACCCCGGCCCGGGAACCTCGCGCCCTTTGTCGTTGATCCGACCACGTTTCCCCGGCTCCGACGTGGGTGATCGCCATCCTCGCGCCTGCTCCCGTCGAACCGCCCCCGCTTCCTGGGGGTTTTCGACGCGAACGGGCGCGAGGTCGGCCCTGGTCAACTCAGGCGGGCGCGGGTTCGACCACAACGGGCGCGAGGTTGGTCGGGACAGCAGGCTCCACGGCTCCGCGGCCCTGCGCCGGACCTGGGTCGTGCTTCGGCGGCCCGTCGGGGTGGCTGGCCGGCCGGTAGAATCGCCCGGGTGAGCCTGAGACTGCACGACACCGCCACGCGCAGCACGCGCGACTTCGTCCCCCTCGAAGCGGGTCGGGTGTCGGTGTACGTCTGCGGGGCCACCGTGCAGTCCGCGCCGCACATCGGACACATCCGCTCCGGGGTGAGCTTCGACATCCTCCGGCGCTGGTTGACCGCGTCCGGGTACGACGTGACGTTCCTGCGCAACGTCACCGACATCGACGACAAGATCCTGGCCAGGGCCCTCGAGGAGTCGCGACCCTGGTGGGCTGTCGCGGCGCACTACGAGCGGGCGTTCGCCGAGGCGTACTCGATCCTCGGGTGCCTGCCTCCCACGCTCGAGCCCCGGGCGACGGGTCATGTGCCGGCGATGATCACCCTGATGCACCGGCTGATCGACTCCGGGCACGCCTATGCCTCGGATGGTGACGTGTACTTCGACGTGGCCTCCTACCCCGAGTACGGCGCGCTGTCCGGGCAGCGGATCGCCGACATGCAGCCCGCCGAGGACGCCGACCCGAACGCCCGCAAGCGCGACGTGCGGGACTTCGCGCTGTGGAAGGGCACCCGCGACGGCGGTCCGGGATGGGAGACCCCGTGGGGGGTCGGCCGTCCCGGCTGGCACCTGGAGTGCTCGGCGATGGCCGGGATGTACCTGGGCAGCGCCTTCGACATCCACGGCGGTGGCCTGGACCTGGTGTTCCCGCACCACGAGAACGAGATCGCCCAGTCGAGGGCCGTCGGTGACGGCTTCGCCCAGTACTGGATGCACAACGCCTGGGTGACCACCTCCGGGGAGAAGATGAGCAAGTCCCTGGGGAACTCACTGCTGGTCACCGAGGTGGTCAAGCGCGTGCGACCGGTGGAGCTGCGGTTCTACCTGGGGTCGGCGCACTACCGGTCGCACATCGAGTTCTCCGAGGGTGCGCTGGCTGATGCCGCCGCCGGCTACCGACGCCTCGAGGGCTTCGTCCAGCGGGCGGTCGAGCGGGTGGGCGCTGCCGGACCGACCACGTTCGGCGAGGGCCTTCCCGAGGCGTTCGTCGCCGCGATGGACGACGACCTCGGCGTGCCGGCCGCACTTGCCGTCATCCACGAGTCGGTCTCCGAGGGCAACCGGATGCTGGCCGATCGGGGCTCGGACGCCGAGCTGACGGCCCTGCTCGGGTCGGTCCGCGGGATGCTCGACATCCTCGGCGTCGATCCCCTCGACCCGACCTGGGGTGCGGGCACGAGCTCCTCCGATGCGGCGCACGACGCCCTCGACGCGCTCGTCAAGGAGCGCCTGGCCGCCCGGCAGGCTGCTCGGGAAGCCCGGGACTTCGCGGCCGCGGATGCGGTGCGCGACTCACTACGGGCCGCGGGGGTCCTCATCGAGGACACCCCTGACGGTCCGCGCTGGTCACTGGAGGCGTGATGGCAGGCAATTCGCAACGGCGCGGGGCGACCCGCAAGCCGGGCACGAAGAAGGGCCAGGTCGTCGGGTCGGGCGGCCAGCCGCGGCAGAAGCTCGAGGGTCGGGGTCCGACCCCGAAGGCGGAGGAGCGCCCCGGGCACACGGCCTACCGACGAGCGCGCTCGGCTGAGAAGTATGCGTCCAAGTCCTCGGGCGGACGGGGCGGCTCGAAGTCCGGATCCGGGCGCAGCGGCAAGAAGTCCGCCAACGAGTCGGTGGCGGGACGGAACTCCGTGCTCGAGGCGCTGCAGGCAGGCATCCCTGCGTCGGCGCTGCACGTGCAGCAGTACCTCGACGCCGACGACCGCGTCCGTGAGGCGATGAAGCTGGCCGTGGGTCGGGGGATCCCCCTGCTGGAGACCACGCGGGGCGACCTCGACCGGCTCAGCGACAGTGCGGTCCATCAGGGCATCGTGCTGCGGGTCCCGCCGTACAAGTACGCCGATCCTGAGGATCTGCTGGCCGACGCCTTCGGGTCCGGCGACCAGCCGTTGTTCGTCGTCCTCGACGGGGTCACCGATCCCCGCAACCTCGGTGCCGTGGTCCGCTCGGCGGCGGCCTTCGGGGCGCACGGCGTGGTGATCCCGGAGCGGCGTGCCGCGGGGATGACGCCCTCAGCCTGGAAGACCTCGGCGGGCGCGGCATCGCGGGTCCCGGTCGCCCGCGCCACCAACCTCGTGCGCTGGCTCGTGGCCGCCCAGAAGTCCGGCGCGACGGTCATCGGCCTGGCGATGGGCGGCGGGATGGAGCTGCCCGACCTCGACCCGGCCGTCACGACCGGACCGCTGGTCATCGTGGTGGGCAGCGAGGGCAAGGGCCTCGGGCACCTGGTGTCGCAGACCTGCGACCACCTGGTGGCCATCCCGATGGACGCCGCCACCGAGTCCCTGAACGCCGGAGTAGCCGCAGGCGTCGCCCTCTACAGCGTGGCGACAACCCGCCGCAGCGCGCTGAGCGATTCGATCCAAGTCTGCGCGCGCGGAGACGTGGTTGCGTCAAGTCTCAGGCGCGTCCGCGGCCGCATTCTTGGAGCGAATCCCAGGGTGGGCTGGGGCGGGCTCAGGGGCCGGATGCGTCTACGTCTTCTGCTGCTTCGGGGTCGTCTACCGGGGGGCCCAGGACTGCGGCCTCATCGGGCTTGGCCGGCAGGATCGTGGCCACGTAGTCGTCGGTGGCTGCTTCGAGGCCCACGTCCGAGCCTTGCCGCTCCGAGGTGTACCACCGGTGGGTCAGCACCTCGTTCACCAGCTCGGGGCCCTCGAACTTGCTGCGCAGGTCGCGGGGGATCCGTTGCAGGACCGCCTCGTAGACGTCGGTCACCCAGCGGCGGGCGGCGGCGCGCTCGTCCTGTTCGAGGCCGGCGACGTAGCGGTAGGAGTCGATGTCGTTGAGCAGGCGCCGGGCCTGGTTCTCGTGCATCTCCAGGCCCGTGAGGTGCATCATCCGGCGGCGGTGGTGCCCGGCGTCGACCACCTTGGGCCGGACGCGGATGGCCGAGCCCTCCTCGGTGGAGTCGGCCGTGAGCTCGGCGACGTCGAAGCCCAGCCCGTTGAGGGTCCGCAGCAGCGTGTGGATCTGGTAGCGGTCCGAGCTCGACACGGTCACCGCGTCGGTGAGGGTCATCCACAGGTGGTCGTACCGCCGTTGGAAGTCCGCGCCGACCTCCGCGGGGTCGAGCGAATCGGGGACCATCCCGCCGGCCTGCAGGTCCATGAGCTCGCCCATGACGTTCATGGCTGCGGTGTCCATGTCGTAGGCCCGCTGGCCGCGCGAGAGCGACTCGTGCAGCTCCCCGGTCTCGGCGTCGACGAGGTGGGCCGAGAACGCGCCCGCGTCGCGCAGGAACAGCGTGTTGGACAGCGAGCAGTCGTTCCACGCGAATCCCAGCAGGTGCAGCCGGACGATGAGCAGGACCAGGGCATCGAGCAGCCGCTCCCAGGTGTCCTGGCCGAGGGTCGGCTTGACCAGCGCCCGGTAGGGCAGGGAGAACGACAGGTGCCGGGTGATCAGCGCGGCCGGCAGGTCCTCGCCCTGGGCGTCCACCCGACCGGCGATGACCCCGACCGGCTCGACGCACGGGGCGCCGAGCCGGCGGAGGTCGAACAGCAGCGCGTACTCGCGCTGCGCGAAGGACTCCTCGATCTCCTTGATCGCGAACACCGCGCCGTTGATCCGGACGAACCGCACGGTGTGCCGCGAGATGCCCCGCGGCATCGCCACCGTGTCCTCTGCGGGCCACTGCTCCAGGGCGATGTCCCAGGGCAGGAACAGCAGATCAGGCTCCGCCGCCGTGGCCGTGGCGCGCAGCGGCATCCGGGCTCCTCAGTCGGTGACGGGCGCCTGAGTCAGTATTCGAGGCGTTCGCCGGTTTCGGGGTCGAAGAGGTGGGTGTGGTGGGGGACTGCTTCGAGGCCGAGCATGGATCCGCGGGCGGGGTGTTGGCGGCCGTCGGTGCGGACCACGACCTGCTTGGTGCCGCCGCCGGGGAGTTGGACCTCGGTGTAGACGTAGGCATCGGCACCCAGGCCTTCGACGAGTTGGACCTCGACGGGCCAGGCGGTCTCGGAGTCGGTGACGCGCAGGTCCTCGGGGCGCATGCCCATGATGACGCTGGTGCGTCCGCGGGCGGCCAGGACGGTGGCGGCGGCTTCGGGCACCGGGACGGACTTGTTGCCCAGGCGGATGTTGCCGTCGATCAGCGGGGCTTCGATGATGTTCATCGCCGGTGAGCCGATGAACCCGGCGACGAACACGTTGGCGGGGGTGTCGTAGAGGTCCTGGGGGGTGCCGACCTGCATGAGCAGCCCGTCCTTGAGCACGGCGATCCGGTCGCCCATGGTCATGGCCTCGGTCTGGTCGTGGGTGACGTAGACGGTGGTCACGCCGAGGTCGCGTTGCAGCTTGGCGATCTGGGTGCGGGTCTGCACCCGCAGCTTGGCATCCAGGTTGGACAGCGGCTCGTCCATCAGGAACACCTGCGGGTTGCGCACGATCGCCCGACCCATCGCCACCCGCTGGCGCTGCCCACCGGACATCGCCTTCGGTTTGCGGTCCAGGTACGGCTCGAGGTCCAGGATCTTGGCGGCCTCCTGCACCCGGGACTCGATCTCCTTCTTGTCCATCCCGGCGATCTGCAGCGCGAAGCCCATGTTCTCCCGCACGGTCATGTGCGGGTACAGGGCGTAGGACTGGAACACCATCGCGATGTCGCGGTCCTTGGGGGCCAGGTTGGTCACGTCCCGGTCGCCGATGAAGATCGCGCCCTCGTTGACCTCCTCCAACCCGGCGAGCATCCGCAACGAGGTCGACTTGCCACACCCCGACGGGCCGACCAGGACCAGGAACTCCCCGTCCTTGACCTCGAGGTCCAACTTGTCCAGAGCAGGCTTGGTCGACCCCGGATAGATCCGAGTCGCGCCCTTGAACGTCACACTGGCCATGATGATTCGTTCCCTTCACCGGCAGGTACGTGCCGGACGATCCGAGTGGAGGGTGGTGCCGGCCGCGGGAGCGGTCCGCACCAAGGATAGGGGAAGGGCAGGCGCGATGGGTGGGCACGCAGGTCGGTTCTGGAGCCGGATCGGATCGTGATCCGTTGCCGACCGGATCACGATCGGCCGTCAGGCCACCTGCTGCCTAGGATCAGGCCCATGAAGTGGACATCTCGGGTCCTGGCCGTCATCGGGCTGGTCATCGTCGGAGGGGTGCTGGTCACCGCGCTGCCGGCCGTGGTCCACGGGCACTGGGCGTACGCCGTGCTGCTGGTGCTCACGGTGCTCGGCTGCGTCGCGGCACTGATCCTGCATCGCCGGGACCGCCCTGACCTGCACGGCCTGCGGCGGGTCGGGTCGATCGCCCTGTGCGTGGGCGCCGTGGGGTGGCTCGTCGCCATCGCGTGGCTGCGTCCGTTCAGCGCCCAGGAGCCTGCACTGGCCGCGATGGAGTCCGGGTCCGGCGTCGGGGTCGCGGAGAGCGCGGATCGGATCGTGCTGGAACCGGATCAGGGGCAGGTCTCCCCGACCTCGGTCTTCTACCAGCCGGGTGCCAAGGTGGAGGCCCGTGCGTACGCGGCAGTCCTCCGCCCGTTGGCCGAGAGCGGGTACCGGGTCGTGATCGTGAAGCAGCCCCTGGGGATCGCCTTCCTGTCCCTGGGTGCGTTCGACACGATCCGCGCGGACTACCCGGACACCCAGTCGTGGGTCCTCGGGGGGCACAGCCTGGGCGGCACGGTGGCCTCCATCCAGGCCAACGACAACGGCGGGGATGCCCCGGGCTCAGCGCGCGGGCTGCTGCTGCACGCCTCCTACCCGGCCAGCGACATCAGTGCGACGCTGCAGGCCGCGGTGACCAGCGTCTTCGGCACCCACGACGGGCTGGCAACGCCCGACGACATCGCCGCCTCGCGGGCCAACCTGCCCGAG
>CAVQQP010000010.1:0-60407 GCA_963714995.1 uncultured Actinomycetes bacterium
CCCTACCCTGTGGACCGTGGACACCCGTCGCCGCTACGCCTCGATCCCTGTCGTCACGAAGGCCAGTCCTGCCTACTCGGACCCGTCGGTCTCGACGGTCCGCCCGGCCGCCGACTGGCAGCCCATGGGCGACTGGACCGACATCAAGTACGAGGTCTCCGGCGACGGGGTGGCCAAGATCACCATCAACCGTCCCGAGGTGCGCAACGCGTTCCGCCCGCAGACCCTGTTCGAGCTGCAGGCGGCGTTCAGCCTCGCCCGGGACGACGACCGCGTGGGCGTCATCATCCTGACCGGCCAGGGCGACTGGGCGTTCTGCTCCGGCGGCGACCAGCGCATCCGCGGCAACGACGGCTACATCGGCGACGACGACGTCGCCCACAAGGGGATCGGCCGGCTCAACGTGCTGGACCTCCAGGTCCAGATCCGCCGGCTGCCCAAGCCGGTGGTGGCGATGGTCGCCGGGTACGCGATGGGCGGCGGGCACGTGCTGCACATCTGCTGCGACCTGACGATCGCCGCCGACAACGCCCGCTTCGGCCAGACCGGCCCGAAGGTCGGCTCGTTCGACGGCGGCTACGGCTCTGGGCTGCTGGCCCGCCAGATCGGCCAGAAGCGTGCGCGCGAGGTGTGGTTCCTGTGCCGGCAGTACGGCGCCGAGCAGGCCTACGAGTGGGGCCTGGTCAACCAGGTCGTCCCGCTCGAGGACCTCGAGGAGGAGACCATGCAGTGGGCCCGCGAGATGCTCACGATGTCGCCGCTGGCGCTGCGGATGCTCAAGGCCTCGCTGAACGCCGCCGACGACGGACTGGCCGGCATCCAGCAGCTGGCCGGCGACGCGACCCTGCTGTTCTACATGACCGAGGAGGCCCAGGAGGGCCGCGACGCCTACACCGGCAAGCGCACCCCGGACTTCGCCAAGTTCCCGAAGCGGCCGTGACGCCCATGGCTGCCGACCCGACGACCGCTGCCGCCCCATCCGCCGAGATCCCCAGCGCCGTCGGCGCGCCGCAGCCCCGGCCCGCCCGTCCCGTGCTGCCGGAGCTGAGCCCGTCGGCCCTGGCCGCGGTGGCCGTGCCGTTCCGGGTGCCGCTCAACCGCCGCTTCCGCCAGGTCGAGCACCGCGAGGGCATGCTGTTCTGTGGTCCGTCGGGGTGGGGCGAGTGGGCGCCGTTCCCCGAGTACGACGACTGGGAGGCCGCCCGTTGGCTGGCGTCCGCGGTCGAGGCCGCCTGGGGCACCTGGCCCGATCCGGTTCGCAGCCACGTCCCGGTCAACGTCGTGGTTCCGGCGCTGCCGCCCCAGGACATCGCGGGCTACGTCACCGACGCCGTGGCGCAGACCGGCGCGACCACGTTCAAGGTCAAGGTGGCCGAGCCGGGGTCGGCACTGGCCGACGACCTCGCCCGTGTCGCCACCGTCCGGGCCGCGCTGTCCGAGGCGGGCGTGCGCGACCCGCTCATCCGGCTGGACGCCAACGGGGCGTGGACGGTCACCGAGGCCCGTCGGGCGGCCCGCATGTTCGCCGCCGAGTTCGGCGAGATCCTGGACTACTTCGAGCAGCCGTGCCGCACCACCACCGAGCTGGCGGAGCTGCGCTACCGGCTCGTCGATGACGACGTGGCCGTCCGCATCGCCGTCGACGAGGGCCTGCGCCGCGCACGCGACCTCTACGCCGACGACCTCGCCGCGTCCCTGCGCTCGGCCGGCGACGTGCTGATCGTGAAGGTGGCTCCGGTCGGTGGGGTCGCCCGGGCGCTGTCGCTGATCGAGGAGATCGGCCTGCCGGTCGTGGTGTCCGGCGAGATGAACACGTCCGTCGGCCTGTGCGCGGGGCTCGCCCTGGCCGCAGCCGTCCCGGACCTCGCGGGCGCCGCCGGCCTGGGCACCGGGCTCCTGCTCAGCGACGACGTCAGCGCCAGCACGCTCATCCCCCGCGAGGGGCAGATGGCGGTCACCAGGCGCCTGCCCGATGAGCAGGCCCTCGGGCGCGCTGCCGATGCCCTGGGTGGCGAGCAGACCATGTGGTGGCGCGAGCGGCTGGCCCGCTGCGCCCGCCTGCTCTCGGTGATCTAGGCGCGCGGTGCCCCAGCCCTCCTGCCCCCGGCCCCGTCGCTCCCAGCCGTCGCGAACTTGGGTGGGTGTTGCCCCAAGAACGGCAAGTCGCTCCCAGATTGATGAGCCGCTGCCCGCGGCGGCCGGTGTGTCCCGCCCATGAACCCGGCCACGGCCCTGGCGCGGGCCCTCCTGGCCGAGCTGGTCCATCAGGGCGTCCGCGACATCGTCCTCGCCCCGGGGTCGCGCTCGGCGCCGCTCGCCTTCGAGGCCCTGCGCCTGGACCGTGCGGGTCGGATCCGCCTGCACGTGCGGATCGACGAGCGTTCGGCAGGCTTCGTGGCCCTGGGGCTGGCCAAGGTCTCCGGCGCTCCCGTCGCAGTGATCTGCACCTCGGGCACGGCCGTGGCCAACCTCGCGCCGGCCGTCGTGGAGGCCTCCTACAGTGCCATCCCCCTGGTGGTCCTCAGCGCCGACCGGCCGGTGGAGTCCCGGGGGGTCGGGGCACCCCAGACGATCGACCAGGTGCAGTTCTTCGGCAGCACCGTCCGGTTCTTCGCCGATCTGGGGGCCGCTCGCCGGATCGACCCGGAGGACCCGGACGCCGCCGAGCGCGCCGCACGGGCCTCGGCCGGGATGGCCATCGCGGCGGCCGTCGGATCACCGGCCGGGGCGTCCGGTGCGCTCGGGCGTGGCGGCATGGCGCATGCGGGTCCGGTGCACCTGAACGTCGGGTTCCGCCTCCCACTGGTGCCCGACCCGGAACAGGCCCCCGGGCAGGCCCCGGCTGCCGCGGGGCCCCCCATGGCCGATGAGCCCGCCCACATCACCCCCCGTCCCCGGCGCCCACCCCTGGCCGGGTGCGACCACCGCGACGCCCGGGAGGCGCTCGGCGAGCTGCCCGCCCGGGGGGTGATCCTGGCCGGAGACCTGCCGTGCACGTCCCTTCGCGGGCACCACCAGTGGCTGGCGTCCCTGGCTGACGCCTGCGGCTGGCCGATCCTGCAGGAGCCGTCGGCGAACCTGCACGGCGCGCCCACGGCTCTCGGGCACGCGGTCCTGGTGCTCGGGAGTGCGGCGTTCCTCGCCGACCATCGCTCCGGACCTGGTGCTCACCGTGGGCCAGTTCGGCCTGTCCCGGCCCACGATGGACCTGATCCGGGCGGCAGGCCGGCACGTGGCGATCGAGCTGCCCACGGCCGGGCGCGAGGTCTGTGACCCGTTGCGGTCGGCCGAGCGGGTGCTCACCGGAATCCCGCTGCCCCCGACCGGGTTCACCCCGGATCCCGGGTGGCTCGCCGACTGGCAGGCGGCTGACGAGGCGGCTGCGGAGGTCGTGGCCGGCCAGTTGGCGTCCGCCACCGCGCTCACCGGGTCGGCTGTGGCCGCGCACGTCTGGCAGCAGTCCCCGGAGGACGGGTTGCTCCTCGTGGCCGCCTCCTGGCCGGTCCGGCAGGTGGAGGCATTCGCCGGCGGGCGGATCGGCCTGCGCGTGATCGGCAACCGTGGTGCCAACGGGATCGACGGACTCGTCTCCACGGCGTGGGGAGCCGCCCTGGCGCATCAGGCCCAGGGCGGAGGAGCCGGCCTGGCGCTCCTGGGCGACCTCGCCTTCCTGCACGACCACAACGGCCTGCTGGTGGGGGCCGACGAGCCGCGGCCGGACCTGGTCCTCGTCGTGACGGACAACGACGGCGGAGGCATCTTCCACCAGCTCGAGCAGGGACGCCCGGAGCACGCCGGTTCCTTCGAGCGGATCTTCGGCACACCGGTGGGCCGGGACCTGGTGGCGGTCGCTCAGGCCGCAGGGGTGCCCGCGGTCAGGGTGACGTCCGCCGGTGCGCTGGATGCTGCGCTCACCGAGGCGCTGGCAGCCGGTGGGGTGCGCGTCATCGTCGCCCACGTCCCGGACCGCACCGGGGAGGCGGAGCTGATGGCCGGCATCCGCAGGGCGGTGGCCGACCGGCTGTCCCGACTCAGGGCGTGACGCAGGTCGCGGTCAGGGGCCGACGGTCCAGCCGTTGGACGCCATCTTGTGCATGCCGCCGCCGTCGAGGACCGTCAGTCCCGCGGCGCGCATCGTGCCCGCAGCGCGCGACGACCTGCTCCCGCTCTGGCAGTAGACCAGGTACGTGTGCTTGGCGTTGAGCCGTTTCACGGACTGGGCGAAGTCGGGCGACCCCACGTCCATGTTCCTGGCCCCGGAGATGTGACCGCCCTGGTACTCCCCGCGTGACCGGACGTCGATGACCTTGACGCCCTGCGGCTTGAGCGTGGCGGCGCTGGTGTCGACCTTCTCGCCCGCGCCGAACAGCTTGGCGAAGAACCCCATCATGACCTCCCGGACTGTGCGCGAACCCCCGCGCCCTCACGGCCAAGAATACCCTACGGGGTATACCCGGACCGCCGCCGGGGGGAGCCGCTCACGCCTCCAGCGCTCGGCGCACCGCATCGAGCTTGGCCTCGGACTCGGCGATCTCGCCCTCGGCGGTCGAGCCGGCGACGATGCCGCACCCGGCATAGAGGCGCAGCCGCGTCGCCGCACCCCGCTCGGTGTCCTCCACCGAGGCGCACCGCAGGGCGATCCCGAACTCGCCGTCACCCCGGGCATCGATCCAGCCGACCGGTCCGGCGTAGCGGCCGCGGTCCATGCCCTCGAGCTCACGGATCAGCGCTGCGGCGCGCTCGGTGGGCGTCCCGCAGACCGCGGCTGTCGGATGCAGGGACGCGGCCAGCGCCAGCGCGGAGGCGCCGTCGGCGAGGAGGCCCGTCACGTCGGTCGCCAGGTGCTGGACGTTGGCCAGGGAGAGCACGTGCGGAGCGGACGGGACGTCGAGGTCGGTGCAGTGGGCCGCGAGGGCCTCGGCAACCGAGTGCACGGCGTACTCGTGCTCCTCGAGGTCCTTGTCCGAGTCCAGCAGTGCGGCGGCGCGGGCGGCATCGACCGAGTCGTCGCCGCGGCGGCGCACGGTGCCGGCCAGGACGCGCGAGGTCACGCGGTCGCCGTCGCGTCGGACGAGCAGCTCGGGGGTGGCGCCCACCAGGCCATCCACGCTGAACGTCCAGCACTCGGGATAGGCCGCCGCCATGCGCCCCAGCAACGACGCGGTGTCCAGCGGCGCCGGCAGCTCGGCGACGATGTCGCGGGCGAGCACCACCTTGTCCAGCTCTCCGGCGCTGATCCGTCCGATCGCCTCGGCCACGGCGCGCGCCCAGTGCTCCACCGGCCGGGCTCCTGGCCTCCAGCGGATCGGCCCGGTGAGGACCGGCCGGTCGGGGTCTGCGGGCGTCGCGGGGGCGAGGATGTCGACCTCGACGGTGGTCAGCCAGGTCCGGCCCGCCCGATGCCCGACCACGACGGCCGGGACGATGACCACGGACTCCTGCGGGCCGGCGTCGAAGGTGAAGGACGCGAAGGCGACGGGTCCGGTTCCGCGCACGCCGACCTGGTCATCGACGTGCGCCCCCTCGCACCACGCGCTCCACCAGCGCTGGGCACGGCTGAACCGCTCGGGGCCGGAGATCGTGAACCGGGCGGCCTCACCCCAGCCGACGAAGCCGGCGCCGTCACGGACCCAGGCGTGGCCACCGGAGGTGGGCAGCAGGCCGAGCAGCTGCTCGTCGATCCCATCGAGGGTGACGGTGCGCACGACCCGGCCATGGGTCGTGGTGCGCAACTCGGTCACCCGACAATTCTAGCCGGGATCGACAGACCTGCCGTCTGACGGCGAATCCGGCCCGGGCGCTGCCGCAGCGGTGGCACGGTGCAGCGCGACGATCCCCCCGGAGAGGTTGCGCCAGGCGGGCCTCGTCCATCCGGCGGTGGCGATCTGGGCGGCGAGCTCGGGCTGGGTGGGCCACGCCCGGATGGACTCGGCGAGGTAGACGTAGGCCTCCGGGGCGCTGGACACCTTCCGGGCGACCGGTGGCAGGGCCCGCATCAGGTACTCCACGTAGACCGTGTGGAACGGCGCCCACGTCGGGTGGCTGAACTCGCACACCACCAGCCGGCCACCCGGCTTGGTCACCCGGTGCATCTCGGCCAGTGCGGCGCCGACGTCGACCACGTTGCGCAGGCCGAAGGAGATCGTGACGGCGTCGAAGGAGTCATCGGCGAACGGCAGCGTCGTGGCATCGCCAGCGACGAAGGGCAGCTGCGGGTAGCGCCGCCGGCCCTCGGTGAGCATCCCCAGGGAGAAGTCGCTGGAGACCACCGCCGCACCGGCCTTCGCGAACGGCAGCGAGCTGGTGCCGGTGCCGGCAGCCAGGTCGAGCACGTGCTGGCCGGGCTTGGCGGCCACCGCGCGCACGACCTCGCGACGCCAGTAGCGGTCCTGTCCCAGGGACAGGACGTCATTGGTCAGGTCATAGCGGGCCGCGACGTGGTCGAACATCGACTGCACGTCCTTGGGATCCTTGTCGAGGCTGGCGCGGGTCACCGGGCAATCATCGCCGGTGCCCCCGGATCAGCCCAAACCCACGCCGACGGCACCCCGGAGGATCAGGCGGCGGACCGGGCCTCCACCAGCGCCCCGAGCTTCTTGAGCTGGAAGGCGCGGACGAAGTCACCGACCCCGTGCATGATCGCCCAGAAGCCGGCGAAGATCAGCAGCGTGATCCCCTTGGACAGAAGGCCCTGGGAGCCGACCCAGATGCCCATCCCGAGCATGATGAACGCGGAGAGCAGGGTCAGCCACCACAACGGGTTGGAGCCCTTCGAGGCGAAGGCCTCGATGAACCAGAAGATCGCGATCAGCACGAACAGCAGGCCCAGTGACGACGCGAGCGCTGCCGCCGATCCGATCGGGTTGGCCACGGCCCAGATGCCGCCGATCACGAAGAAGATGCCGAACAGGATCCACACCCACTTCCAGCCGGGCGCGGCCGAGGCGACCAGGAACTGCTCGATGCCGGTGAAGATGAGCATGAAGCCCACGAGGTAGCCGACGGTGGCCACGGATTGGGCGTTCATCTGCAGGACGATCCCGCCGATGAGCAGCCACAGGACGCCGGTGACCAGCAGCAGCCACCACCACTTGGCGACTCCGGCGATGGCCTGACGGGCAGCGGGATCGAGCGTGTTGGGGTTGGGCATGGACATGGGGACCTCCTCGTGGTCGGCCCTTGAGTACCACGATCAGCATCGGGAGTGGGGGAGGCGCACGCGCCGAGGCCCCGACGTGGCCTGGGCACGCGTACTGGCCCGCGTCGTCGGGGCGACGCCACGACTGGCGGCAATACCCCGGGGGGTATATTCTTCCGTCGTACCCCATGACTCCCTTGACTCGAAGGAGCCCCCCATGGTCATCACCACGACGATCGACGAGCTCGACGCGGCGCGGCTGCGCGGCTGCCGCATCATCGACGTCCGCGAACCCCATGAGTACCGGGCCGGGCACGTCCCAGGAGCCGCGTCGCTGCCAGTGGACCGGGTCCCGCTGCATCTGGCCGAGCTGGGCAGGCGCCGGCCGGTGTACCTGGTCTGCGAGAGCGGCAACCGCTCCCTTCAGGTGGCGCGGTACCTGGACAGCCACGGCTACCAGGCCCACACCGTCGTCGGCGGGACTGCGGCATGGCGGGCTGCGGGCCGACCCGTCCGCAGGCTCGTCGGCGCGTGATCGGCGTGCGCCCCCACGTGCACGGCCAGGAGGAGGACTGATGGGCAACCGATGCTTCATGGCTGCGTTCCTGACCTGGTCGATCCGGCGCTGGGTGGTGGCCGCTGCGGTGGCGGCCGGGACCTACCTCTTCTTCGGCCTGTCGACTGCCGTGCTGGCCAACCCGGTCTTCGGGCGCTCGGTTCCGCCCACCCCGTGGGCACCTGAGGTCCTGATCGCCACGGCCATCCTCTCGGGCCTGCTCACCGCGACCTACGTGCGCAACGACGGCCCCGCCCCGATCCGGCTCGAGGCCCTCGAGGCCGCGAGCGACTCAGGGACGGGCAGTCGGACCGCCCGCGCCGGGGCTGTCGGGTCGCTGCTGGCCTACCTGGCCATCGGCTGCCCCGTCTGCAACAAGATCGCCCTGCTGCTGCTCGGCACGACCGGGGCGCTGAACCTGTACGGCCCGATCCAGCCGTACCTCGGGGCCATCGGCATCGCGATGCTGTCGCTGGCCCTCGTGATCCGGCTGCGCGGCGAGATCAGCTGCGCGACCCTGGACATGTGGCGCCAGGGCGCGGGCTCCCGGTCGACCGAGGCGGCCACGGGCCCGTTGACCACCCAGGACATCCTCGCCGGCCTGCCGTCCGGATCGGCTGTCGCCGACGTCGCGGCCACAGCCACACCCGAGGGCGGCGTCGACACCTCCCCGCGGTGATCCATGCAGGTTGAGGAGGCTAGAGGGTCCGCAACCCACATGGATCAGGTGCGGTCTCGACCCTCGTGCCCCCGGGGGGGTCCGCCCTGACCTACGCCAGGGCGTAGAGGCCGCGCTCGCGGAAGATCGCCAGGGCGTCGTCCACCGACTCCCGGGTCGGTGCCGGCGTGCCGAGGAGCGGGTAGGCGCGTCCGAGTGCGGCGTACTTGTCGACGCCGAGCCGGTGGTAGGGCAGCACCTCGACGCGTTCGACGATCTCGCCGAGATCGGCGGCGAGGTCGGCCACCTCGGCGATCTGCTCGGGCGCATCGGTCAGCCCCGGGACGAGCACGAACCGGATCCACACCGCGACCCGGTGCTCCACGAGGCGTGCCGAGAAGTCGAGCACGTCGCTGAGCCTCCCGCCGCCGCTGACCTTCTCGTACAGCGCCGCGTTGCCGGCCTTGATGTCCAGCAGGACCAGGTCGGTGTTGGCCAGCAGCAGGTCGCTGGCGCGGTGGCCGCCGTTGGCTGAGGTGTCCAGGGCGGTGTGCAGCCCGTAGGCCTGCTTCACGCCCACGAACAGGTCCTGGACGAAGGCTGCCTGCAGCAGCGGCTCGCCGCCGGTGACGGTCAACCCGCCGCCGCGGCCGATGAACGCCCGGTAGCGTCCGGTCTCCTCGATGACGCGGCGGGCCGTGGTCCGCTCACCGAGGCGCATGGTCTGGGTGTCGGGGTTGTGGCAGTACAGGCAGCGCAGCGGGCAGCCCGACAGGAACACGGTGTAGCGCAGACCGGGCCCGTTGACCCCGGAGGTCGTCTCGGCCGAGTGCACGAACCCGATGCGCGAGCCATCGGCGACATCAGCCAGGGTGACGTCGCCGGAACGCCCCGCATCGCTCACTGCACACTCCTTCGTACGCGCGTCCCGCGGAACCCATTCTCGCGCACCTGGCCGCTCCCCACGTACGGGTCATCGAGCGGCCGCGGTTCGAGCGGGCCCACCGCGAGTTCATGGAGGCTGTCCGTGGTCGATCTTCGGAGGCGCCGTAGCCGGCGGGCGACTACACGCTCATGTGGAACGTGCGGTCGATGACGTCCTGCTGCTGCTCGCGGGTCAGCCGCACGAAGTTCACGGCGTAGCCCGACACCCGGATGGTCAGCTGCGGGTAGTTCATCGGGTTCTCCATGGCGTCGAGCAGCATCTCGCGGTTGAGCACGTTGACGTTCATGTGGAACCCGCGGCTGGCGACGTAGCCGTCGAGGACGCCGATCAGGTTGTCGATCCGCTCCTGCTCGGTCTTGCCCAGGCCCGACGGGATCACCGAGGCGGTCATCGAGATGCCGTCCTGGGCGTCGGCGTAGGGCAGGTGCGCCACCGACAGCGCGGCCGGGATCAGGCCCTTGTGGTCACGGCCGTGCATCGGGTTGGCGCCGGGGGCGAACGGCTCACCGCGCTTGCGACCGTCCGGGGTGGACCCGGTGTTGGCGCCGTAGACGACGTTCGACGTGATGGTCAGCACCGACTGCGTGTGCCGCGCGTCGCGGTAGGCCGGGTACGAGCGGACCTTGTCCATGAACGTGCTCACGATCCGGGCGGCGATGTCATCGACGCGTGCGTCGTTGTTCCCGAACGCCGGGTACTCCCCATCGAGCTCGAACTCGGTGATCAGGCCGGTCTCGTCGCGCACCGGGTGCACGCCGGCGAACTTGATCGCCGACAGCGAGTCGGCCACGATCGACAGCCCGGCGATGCCACACGCGAGCGTGCGCTCCGGGTCGTAGTCGTGCAGCGCCATCTCCAGGCGCTCGTAGGCGTACTTGTCGTGCATGAAGTGGATGATGTTCAGCGCGTTCACGTAGGTGTCGGCCAGCCACGTCATGGCCGTGTCGAAGCGCTCCCAGACGTCGTCGAAGTCCAGGGTGTCGGCGGCGACCGGCTCCCCGAGGTCGATGACCTTCTTCCCGGTGATCTCGTCACGGCCGCCGTTGATCGCGTAGAGCAGCGTCTTGGCCAGGTTCACCCGGGCGCCGAAGAACTGCATCCGCTTGCCGACCGGCATGCTCGACACGCAGCACGCGATGGCGCAGTCGTCGCCGCCCTCGTTGAACTCGCGCAGCAGGTCGTCGGACTCGTACTGGATGGCCGAGGTGTCGATCGAGACCTTGGCGCAGAACTCCTTGAAGCCCGTGGGCAGCGCCGGGGACCACAGGACCGTGAGGTTCGGCTCGGGAGCCGGGCCCAGGTTGTACAGCGTCTGCAGGAACCGGAACGAGGAGCGCGTCACCAGCGGCCGGCCGTCGTAGCCCATGCCGCCGATCGACTCGGTGACCCAGGTCGGGTCGCCGGAGAACAGGGCGTCGTACTCCGGGGTGCGCAGGAAGCGCACCATCCGCAGCTTGATGACGAAGTCGTCGACGAGCTCCTGGGCGTCGGACTCGGTGAGGGTGCCCGCGTCGATGTCGCGCTGCAGGAAGACGTCGAGGAAGGTCGACACCCGGCCCAGGCTCATGGCCGCGCCGTTCTGCTCCTTGATCGCGCCCAGGTAGGCCATGTACAGCCACTGGATCGCCTCCTGCGCGGTGACCGCCGGGCGGCGCAGGTCCAGGCCGTGCATGTCCCCGAGCTCGATCAGCTCGGCCAGGGCGCGGATCTGCTCGTTGAGCTCCTCGCGGTCGCGGATGATCGCGTCGCTGCTCAGGCGGTCGTCGAGCGTGGCCAGCTCGGCCTTCTTGGCCGCGATCAGCCGGTCGACGCCGTACAGGGCCACACGGCGGTAGTCGCCGATGATCCGGCCGCGGCCGTAGGCATCGGGAAGCCCGGTGATGATGTGGCTGGAGCGCGCCGCGCGGATCGAGGGCGTGTAGGCGTCGAAGACGCCCTGGTTGTGGGTCTTGCGGTACTTGGTGAAGATCTCGCCGACGCGGGGATCCGGCTCGTAGCCGTAGGCCTTCAGCCCGTTCTCGACCATCCGGTAGCCGCCGTTGGGCATGATCGCGCGCTTCAGCGGCGCCTCGGTCTGCAGGCCGACGATCAGCTCGGGGATGTCCGGCGTGATCCGGCCCGGGGCGTGCGAGGTGATGGTGCTCGGGGTGTGCGGGTCCACGTCGAGGATGCCGCGCTCGAGCTCGACCACCATCAGGTCGGCGACGAACCGCCACAGCGACTCGGTGCGCTCGGTCGGGCCGGCCAGGAAGGAGGCGTCCCCCTCGTAGGGGGTGTAGTTGCCGCGGATGAACGCAGCGACGTCGACCGCCTCGCGCCACGGCCCGTCGTCGAATCCCGCCCACGGGTCGGAGCTGGTGGTCGGTCGGTCTGCGGCGATGGTCATCTGGCGTCCTCCTGCAAGTGCGGTCCCCCATTGTCCCCCGGGGCATCCCCCCTAGCCTTCCCGAAGAGGTCCGGCCCACTCGGGACCTTGGTCCCGCATCGGCCACAGCCGAGCGATGATGCGTCTGCGGCCTCGGCGACCCGGGTCTAGAATCGGCGCGAATCCCCCACGTCCACGAGGTGCCCGATGCCCGACCACGCCCGCGATGCCGAGGTCATCGTCGTCGGCGCCGGACCGGCGGGGTCGGCCACCGCGCACCGCCTGGCCAGCGCGGGGCGCGACGTGCTGCTGCTGGAGAAGGCGACGTTCCCCCGCGACAAGGTGTGCGGCGACGGACTGACCCCGCGTGCTGTCCGGTCCCTGATCGACATGGGCGTGGACATCTCCCCGGAGAAGGGCTGGGCCCGCAACAACGGCCTTCGGATCATCGCCAACGGGCGCACCTACGAGCTGCCCTGGCCCGAGCTCGAGCGCTTCCCGAACTACGGACTCGTCCGGGCCCGCATGGAGCTCGACGAGATCCTCGCCCGGCACGCGGCCGCCGCTGGCGCCCGCCTCATGGAGCGGACCAAGGTCATCGAGCCCACCCGCGACGAGCGCACCGGGCGGGTCACCGGGGTGGTCGCCCAGCCGCTGGACGAGCGCGGCCGCGCCGCCGGCCCCCGGGTCACCTACCGGGCCCCCGTCGTGGTGGCTGCCGACGGCGTGAGCTCCCGGATGAGCGTGGCCATGGGCCTGGCCGTGCGCGACGACCGGCCGATGGGGGTGGCCGTGCGTGCCTACGCCCCGAGCCCGCGCGCCGCCGAGCCGTGGATGGAGTCGCACCTCGAGCTGCGCTCCGACGGGGCGCTGCTGCCCGGGTACGGCTGGGTGTTCGGCCTGGCCGACGGCACCATCAACATCGGGCTGGGCATCCTCAACACCTCCGATGCGTTCGGCAACGTCGACTACCGCGACCACCTGCGCCGCTGGATGCGCGAGACCCCCGAGCACTGGGCGCTCCGCGACCACGCCGACACGGTCAGGATCGGCGGGATGGCCCTGCCGATGGGCTTCAACCGCCAGCCGCACTACGCCAAGGGGATGCTGCTGGTCGGGGACTCCGGCGGCATGGTGAACCCGTTCAACGGCGAGGGCATCGACTACGCGCTGGAGGCCGGAGCCCTGGCCGGCGCGCGCATCGACGCCGCGCTCGCGCAGCCCCGGGCGGAGGGCCGCGAGGCACAGCTGCACGGGTACGCCGAGGACCTCAAGGCGCACTACGGCGGGTACTACACGCTGGGGCGCTGGTTCGTCCGGGCCATCGGGAACCCGAGTGTGATGAAGATCGCAACCACGTACGGGATGCCCGTCCCGGTCCTGCGGGAGCTGGCCCTCAAGCTGATGGCCAACCTCACGGACACGACCGATCCGGACCCCATGGACCGGCTGATCAACGTGCTGTCACGGGTGACACCGGCCGCATGAGGGCACCGCGAGAGCGAAGGTGCCCCCCGGGGTGCCTAGGATGTGACCGCCCGAGCCGTGCTGGTGCGGGCAGTTCGATGGGAGGACGGGTGCCACTGCCGTGAACGTCTACATGCCGATCCTCATCCTCGGACTCCTGGCCTTCGGCTTCGCGCTGTTCTCCGTCGCGGTCGCCGGGATCACCGGGCCCAAGCGCTACAACCGCGCGCGCCTCGACGCCTACGAGTGCGGCATCCAGCCCACCCCGATGCGCATCGGCGGTGGCCGGTTCCCGGTCAAGTACTACCTGACCGCGATGCTGTTCATCATCTTCGACATCGAGATCGTCTTCCTCTACCCGTGGGCAGTGACCTTCGACATGCTCGGGATCTTCGGGCTGGTGGAGATGCTGTTGTTCATCGCGACCCTGCTGGTCGCCTACGTCTACGTGTGGCGGCGCGACGGACTGGAGTGGGACTGACATGGGACTCGAGGAACAGCTCCCGTCGGGAGTGCTGCTCACCAGCGTCGAGCTGCTGGCCGGCTACGCCCGCAAGAGCTCGATGTGGCCGGCGACCTTCGGCCTGGCCTGCTGCGCCATCGAGATGATGGCCACCGGGGCTGGGCGCTATGACCTCGCCCGGTTCGGGATGGAGGTCTTCCGCGGCTCCCCGCGCCAGGCCGACCTGATGATCGTCGCCGGACGTGTGAGCAACAAGATGGCCCCCGTCCTGCGCCAGGTCTACGACCAGATGCCGGGGCCCAAGTGGGTCATCGCGATGGGCGTCTGCGCCTCGTCGGGCGGGATGTTCAACAACTACGCGATCGTCCAGGGCGTGGACCACATCGTGCCTGTCGACATCTACCTGCCCGGCTGCCCGCCGCGCCCGGAGATGCTCATGGACGCGATCCTGACCCTGCACGAGCAGGTGATGGACTCCAAGCTCGGATCGAACCGCGTCCGCCAGATCGCCGAGCTCGAGGCCGAGGCGCTCACCGCACCGTCGACCATCGAGATGCGGGGGCTGCTGCGATGAGCGAGAGCAACCAGGTGGTCCCGGTCGGGGCCGTCGACCTGGGCCTGAACCCGGTCGTCGACACCGTGGGTGTCCGCCAGGGTGCCTTCGGGGCATCGGGGTCCGGGGACACCAGCGGCTTCGGCGGTCTCGTGCGCCCGATCGAGATGCCCGGGGCCAGCGAGAAGCCCTACGGCGGGTACTTCGACGAGCTGGTCGAGGAGCTCGAGCTGTCCCTGGCCGATGCCGGCATCCCGGCCGGGTCGGCCATCGAGAAGGTCGTCGTCGACCGCGGGGAGCTGACCCTCTACGTGCGCCGCGAGCACCTGCTTTCCGTGGCCGCGGAGCTGCGCGACGAGCCGGGGCTGCGCTTCGAGGTCTGCCACTCGGTGTCCGGGGTGCACTACCCGGCCGACAGGGGCCGGGAGCTGCACGCGGTGTACCACCTGCTGTCCATGACCCACCGGCGCCGGATCCGCGTCGAGGTGACCTGCCCCGAGTCCGACCAGCACATCCCGTCGGTGACCGATGTGTGGCCGTCGGCGGACTGGCACGAGCGCGAGACCTGGGACATGTTCGGGATCCAGTTCGACGGCCACCCCGCCATGACCCGCATCCTGATGCCCGACGACTGGCCGGGGCACCCGCAGCGCAAGGACTACCCGCTCGGCGGGATCCCCGTGGAGTACAAGGGCGCGACCGTCCCGGCGCCGGACCAGCGGAGGTCGTACAACTGATGAGCACGACGTATGAGTCCGGCGAGGCGTTCGAGCCCGCCGCCGCCGACGCCAGCCCCGACGAGGCGCCGGGCTATGACACCACCGAGGGCCGGGTGTTCACCGTCTCCGGGGGCGACTGGGACACCATCACCATCGACCCGAGCGTGGCCAACGAGCGCATCGTGGTCAACATGGGCCCGCAGCACCCCTCCACGCACGGCGTGCTCCGGCTGATCCTCGAGCTCGAGGGCGAGAGCGTCCAGGAGGCCCGCTGCGGCATCGGCTACCTGCACACCGGGATCGAGAAGAACCTCGAGTACCGCAGCTGGACCCAGGGCACCACGTTCGTCACCCGCATGGACTACCTGTCCAGCTTCTTCAACGAGACCGGCTACAGCCTGGCCGTCGAGGAGCTGCTCGGCATCACGGACGACATCCCCGACCGCGCCACCGTCATCCGCGTCATCCTGATGGAGCTCAACCGGGTCAGCTCGCACCTGGTCTGCCTGGCCACCGGCGCCCTGGAGCTCGGGGCGCTGACCGCCATGACGTTCGGCTTCCGCGAGCGCGAGCTCATCCTCGACATCTTCGAGCTGGTCACCGGCCTGCGGATGAACCACGCGTTCATCCGGCCCGGGGGCCTGGCCCAGGACATGCCGGAGAAGGACGACCTCGGCCAGGACATGCGCACGCGCATCCAGTGGACGATCGACACGCTCCGTGACCGGTTCAAGGACACCTCGAACCTGCTGGTCGACAACACCATCTGGATGGGTCGCACCCAGGGCATCGGCTACCTGGACCTGACCGGCTGCATGGCCCTGGGCATCACCGGGCCGATCCTGCGGGCCACGGGCTACCCGTGGGACGCGCGCAAGGAGATGCCGTACTGCGGGTACGAGCGCTACGAGTTCGAGGTCCCCACCCAGACGACCTCCGACGCCTACGGCCGGTTCCTGATCCGCCTGGCCGAGATGGAGCAGAGCCTGAACATCGTCGAGCAGGCCCTGGAGTTCCTGACGCCCGGCCCGGTCATGGTCGACGACCCGAAGATCGCCTGGCCGGCGCAGCTGGCCATCGGCACCGACGGCATGGGCAACTCCCTGGACCACATCCGCCAGATCATGGGCACGTCGATGGAGGCCCTGATCCACCACTTCAAGCTGGTGACCGAGGGATACACCGTGCCGGTGGGCCAGGCCTACTCGGTGCTCGAGGCCCCGCGCGGGGAGCTCGGGGTGCACGTCGTCTCGCACGGTGGGACCAAGCCCTACCGGGTGCACTTCCGCGACCCGAGCTTCAACAACCTGCAGTCGGTGGCCGCCATGTGCGAGGGCGGGATGGTCGCTGACGTCGTGGCCGCGGTCGCCAGCATCGACCCCGTGATGGGAGGCGTGGACCGCTGATGTCCATCTCCGAGTCGACCCGGACCGAGCTCGCGGAGCTCGCCGGTCGCTACCCGCAGGCGCGCTCGGCGCTGCTGCCGATGCTGCACCTGGTGCAGTCCGAGGAGGGCTACGTCAGCCCCGAGGGGATCGCCGCCTGCGCCGAGACCCTCGCGCTGAGCACCGCCGAGGTGGCGGCGGTGGCGACCTTCTACACGATGTACAAGCGTCGGCCCGCCGGGAAGCACCACATCGGCGTCTGCACGAACACCATGTGCGCCCTGCTCGGCGGCGACGCCGTCTGGGACGCCGTCAGCGCCCACGCCGGTGCCGGTCACGACGAGGTCAGCGCGAACGGCACCTTCGACCTCGAGCGGATCGAGTGCCAGGCCGCCTGCACGCACGCCCCGGTCATGACCGTGGACTGGGAGTTCTTCGACCGGATGACCCCCGACGAGGCGATCGCCGTGCTCGACCGGCTCGAAGCCGGCGAGGAGGTCCGCTCGACCCGCGGTCCCGTGGTCCGCGGCTTCCGGGCCGCCGCGCGCACGATCTCCGGGATCGACGACGACGGCCTGACGGGCGAGGGCGGTGCCGCCGACGCCCTGATGACCACCACCACGACCGCGGCGGCCGAGCGCGGCATCCCGGCCGCGGACGGGGGTCCCGCATCTGGCGACGGGCCCATCGGGAAGGTGAGGCTGACATGACGCTGACCCCGGTCCTGACCGCCCACTGGGACGAGCCGGACTCCTACACGATGCAGGCCTACCGCCGGCACGGCGGCTACGAGCAGGTCGCCCAGGGCTTCGCGATGGGTCCCGACGCCCTGATCCAACTCGTCAAGGACTCCGGACTGCGCGGGCGCGGCGGCGCCGGCTTCCCCACCGGCATGAAGTGGGGCTTCGTCCCGCAGGGCGACGGCACGCCGCACTACCTGGTGGTGAACGCCGACGAGTCCGAGCCGGGTGCCTGCAAGGACATCCCGCTGATGCTGGCCAACCCGCACGCGCTGGTCGAGGGCTGCATCCTCACCTCCTACGCGATCCGGGCCAACCACGCCTTCATCTACGTCCGCGGCGAGGTCCCGCACGTGCATCGTCGCCTGCGCGCGGCGGTCCGTGAGGCCTACGCCGCCGGGTTCCTGGGCACGAACATCCAGGGCACGGGCTTCGACCTCGACCTCATCGTGCACTCCGGCGCGGGTGCCTACATCTGTGGCGAGGAGACCGCGCTGCTCGACTCGCTCGAGGGCCGCCGCGGCCAGCCGCGCCTGAAGCCCCCGTTCCCCGCGGTGGCCGGCCTGTACGCCTCCCCCACGGTGGTCAACAACGTCGAGACGATCGCCAACGTCCCCTACATCGTGCGCAACGGCGCCGACTGGCTGCGCCAGTGGGGCACCGAGAAGTCCCCGGGCTTCAAGCTCATGAGCGTCTCGGGCCACGTGCAGCGCCCGGGCGTCTACGAGGTCGCCCTGGGCACCACGATGCGCCAGCTGCTGGAGTACGCCGGCGGGATGCGCAACGGCGGCGAGCCGAAGTTCTGGCTGCCCGGCGGCTCGAGCGTCCCGATGCTGACCGCCGAGCACCTCGACCTGCCCCTGACCTACGAGGACATGGCCGCCGCCGGCACGATGCTCGGCACGGCCACCCCGATGGTCTTCGACGACACCGTGTCGGTGGTCAAGGCCGTCACCCGCTGGCTGGAGTTCTACAAGCACGAGTCGTGCGGCAAGTGCACCCCGTGCCGCGAGGGCACCGGCTGGATCGCCGGGACCCTGGAGAAGTTCGAGGCCGGGCACGGCAGCGAGCACGAGCTCGGGATGCTCGAGGAGATCTGCGGCCAGATCCTCGGTCGCTCGTTCTGCGCCCTCGGGGATGCTGCCGCCACGCCGTTCCCGGCCGCCCTGAAGCACTTCCCGGACGAGTTCCTCGCCGGGACGCACACCGCAGCCGATGTGGCCTTCAACCCGGCCGCCGCCACCGTCCTGCCCGCGGGAGCCACGCGATGACCGTCCCCAGCCAGCCCACCACCGCGACGGGCACGATGGCCACGCCGTCGGCGGACCCGGAGGCACCGGCCCCGGCGGCCCTGCCCCCGGTCGACCACGTGACCGTCGCGATCGACGGCATCGACATCGTCGTGCCCAAGGGCACCCTGATCATCCGCGCAGCGGAGCAGGTCGGCATCGAGATCCCGCGGTTCTGCGACCATCCCCTGCTCGAGCCGGTGGCTGCCTGCCGGGCCTGCCTCATCGAGATCGAGGGCCAGCCCAAGCCGCAGCCGGCCTGCGCGATCCCCGTCGCCGACGGCATGCGGGTGCGGACCTCCGGCACCTCCGACATGGCCGCCACCGCGCAGCGCGGGGTCATGGAGTTCCTGCTGATCAACCACCCGCTGGACTGCCCGGTCTGCGACAAGGGCGGCGAGTGCCCGCTGCAGAACCAGGCGATGAGCCACGGCCGCGGTGAGTCGCGCTTCACGGGCACCAAGCGCACGTTCCCCAAGCCCGTGGCGCTGAGCACGCAGATCCTCATCGATCGCGAGCGCTGCGTCTCCTGCGCGCGGTGCACGCGGTTCGCCGACCAGGTCGCCGGCGACCCGTTCATCTCGCTGCAGCAGCGCGGCGGACGCCAGATCGTCGGCATCGCGGCGGACACCCCGTTCAACTCCTACTTCTCGGGCAACACCGTGCAGATCTGCCCGGTCGGGGCCCTGACGAGCTCGGCCTACCGGTTCCGCTCCCGGCCGTTCGACCTGGTCTCCACCCCCACCGTGTGCGAGCACTGCGCCAGCGGGTGCGCCCTGCGCACCGACGTCAGGCGCTCCACGGTCCTGCGTCGGCTGGCCTGGGAGGACCCGACGGTCAACTCCGACTGGAACTGCGACAAGGGTCGCTTCGCGTTCCCCTACCTGTCGACCGACCGGCTCGACACGCCGCTGGTCCGCGGTGGCGAGGAGCTGGTCGAGGCGTCGTGGCCCGAGGCAGTGCGCCGCGCTGCCGGCGCGCTGGCTGAGTCCGGCTCCCGGACGGCCGTCCTGCTGGGCGGCAAGCTGACCCTCGAGGACAGCTACGCCTACGCCAAGTTCGCCCGCGCAGTGCTCGGCACCGACAGCATCGACTTCCGGATCCGGCGCAGCAGCGCCGCCGAGGCAGACTTCCTGCGCACGGTCGTCTCCGGCTCCGGGGTGGGCGTCACGTACGCCGACCTCGACTCCGCGCCCACGGTCCTCCTCGTCGGGCTGGAGCCCGAGGAGGAGTCGCCGATCATCTTCCTGCGCCTGCGTGCGGCCACCCGCCGCGGCGGCCTGCAGGTCGTGACCGTCGCCCCGTTCGCCTCGCCCGGTTCGGCCAAGCTGTCGGCGCATGTGCTGGGCGCCGCCCCCGGTCAGGAGCCGGCCGTTCTGCGCGCACTGGCCGCCGGCTCAGGCGACGCGGCCGCGGCGGTGGCGGCCGAGGGCTCGATCATCCTCGTGGGCGAGCGCGCGGCGCAGACTCCCGGAACGCTTGCGGCCGTGGTCGCCCTCGCGGAGGCCACCGGCGCCCGGTTGGCGTGGGTGCCCCGGCGGGCTGGTGAGCGCGGCGCGCTCGAGGCCGGCGCCCTGGCCGGCCTGCTGCCCTGGGGCCGGCCGCTGGCTGACCCCGACGCCCGCGCCCAGGCCGCCGCGGCGTGGGGCGTCGACGCCGACGCGCTGCCAGCGGAGAGTGGTCTCGATCTCATGGGCGTGGTCGCGGCACTGACCGCCGATCATGCCGACGTGCAGGCTGCGGCGGAGTCCGACAGCGACGTGCCCGAGCGACGGATCGGCGCGGTCATCGTGGCCGGCGTCGAGGCCGCTGACACCCCGGACCCCGAGGCGTTCCTCGCGGCCCTGGACGTCGCCCCGTTCGTCCTGGCGCTCGAGACCCGGGCCACCGAGGTCACGGCGCGGGCCGACGTGGTCCTGCCGGTCGCCGTGATCACCGAGAAGTCCGGCACCCTGCTGGACTGGGAGGGCCGCGCCCGCCCGTTCGGCCAGGTCATGCGCGACTCGACGGCCATCACCGATGCCCGCGCGCTGTCGCTGGTCGCCCGTGCGATGGGCCGCCCGTTCGGCTCGATCGAGGTGGCGGACCTGCGCGCCGAGCTCGCCGGGATGGGTCGCTGGCAGGGCCCCCGCCCGACGGTCCAGCCTGCCGACGAACCGACCCAGGCGGCGCCCAACCCCGGCCAGGTCGTCCTGGCCACCTGGCGGCACCTGCTCGACGAGGGCGTGCTCCAGCGGGGCGAGCCCGCGCTGGCCGGCACCGCCCGCCCGGCCCTGGCCCGGGTCTCGCCGACCACGGCCGAGGCCCAGGGGCTGGTCGACGGGCAGCCGGTCACCGTGACCTCCGAGCACGGCGCGATCACCCTGCCGCTGGCCGTCACCGAGATGGTCGACGGCGTGGTCTGGGTGCCGGGCAACTCGGTCGGCAGCACCGTCAACCCGACCCTGCGGGTCGGGTCCGGGGCGGCCGTGGCGCTCAGTGCAGGAGGTGCCCAGTGATCGTGTCATCCGTGGTGGCGTCGACCGAGTTCGCGCCGTTCGGCCAGGACCCCTGGTGGCTGGTCATCCTCAAGGTGCTGGGCATCTTCCTGGGCGTGGTCGTCATCGTGCTGCTGACCATCTGGGGCGAGCGACGCGTCGTGGCCCGGATGAACATGCGCGTGGGCCCGAACCGGGTCGGCCCGTTCGGCGTGCTCCAGGGCCTGATGGACGGCATCAAGCTGGCCCTCAAGGAGGACATCATGCCCACGGCCGCGGACAAGGCCGTGTTCTTCATCGCCCCGATCATCTCCGTCGTGCCCGCGTTCCTCGCCCTGGCCGTCATCCCCTTCGGGCCCGAGGTCTCGATCTTCGGGGAGCGCACGCCGCTGCAGCTGACCGACTTCCCGGTCGCGGTGCTCTACATCCTGGCGGTGGCCTCGATCGGCATCTACGGGATCGTGTTCGCCGGGTGGTCCTCGGGCTCGACCTACCCGCTGCTGGGCTCCCTGCGCTCCTCGGCGCAGATGATCTCCTACGAGATCGCGATGGGACTGGCCCTCGTCGCCGTGTTCCTCTACGCCGGGTCGATGTCGACCTCGCAGATCGTCGCCGCGCAGCAGCCGATCTGGTACGCCCTGATCCTGCTGCCCTCGTTCATCCTCTACGTCATCGCGATGGTCGGTGAGACCAACCGCGCCCCGTTCGACCTCCCCGAGGCCGAGAGCGAGCTCGTGGCCGGCTTCCACACCGAGTACTCGTCGCTGAAGTTCGCGCTGTTCTTCCTGGCCGAGTACGTCAACATGGTCACCGTCTCGGCCCTGGCCACCACCCTGTTCCTCGGTGGCTGGCAGGCGCCGTGGCCGATCTCGGCCATCAACGACGGCATGTTCAACCAGAGCTGGTGGGGCCTGCTGTGGTTCCTGATCAAGGTCTCGATGTTCCTGTTCATGTTCATCTGGCTGCGCGGCACGCTCCCGCGGTTCCGCTACGACCAGTTCATGAAGTTCGGCTGGAAGGTCCTGATCCCCGCCTCGCTGGCCTGGATCGTCCTGGTCGCGACGTTCCGTGCGCTGCGCGACGAGCTGCCCAGCAACACGATGACGATCTCGGTGATCGTCATCGCCACGCTCATCGTGGTGTTCGTCGGCTCGTACCTGATCGAGCGCGTCCGCGATCGAGGTCGCGCCGAGGCCGAGGCGCGAGGCGGAGGCCGAGGCCGCTGAGCTCGCCAGCCAGCCCGGGCGCCACCCCGTCCCGCCGATGCCCGGAGAGACCTTCGAGTACACGCCGCGGGCGCGCCAGACCGTGCCCAGCGCGGTGGCCGCCGACGACAGCTCCGGCGCCCTCCTCCACAATCCAGGCGACGCACAGGAGGCCCCCCGTGCCTGAGCTCCCCCAGCCCGTCCGGGGCTTCGGGACCACCTTCCTGACGATGTTCAAGAAGGTGAACACCGAGCAGTACCCGGAGGAGAAGGACCAGTACCCGCCGAAGCCGCGCTTCCACGGCCGCCACCAGCTCAACCGGCACCCGGACGGCCTGGAGAAGTGCATCGGCTGCGAGCTGTGCGCCTGGGCCTGCCCGGCGGACGCGATCTACGTCGAGGGCGCCCCGAACACCGAGGAGGAGCGCTTCTCCCCGGGTGAGCGCTACGGCCGGGTGTACCAGATCAACTACCTGCGCTGCATCCTGTGCGGGCTGTGCATCGAGGCCTGCCCCACCCGCGCCCTGACCATGACCAACGAGTACGAGCTGGCCGACACCAGCCGGGCGTCGCTGATCTACGAGAAGGCCGACCTGCTCGGGCCGCTGATGCCCGGGATGGTCGCCCCGCCGCACTCCATGGCCGAGGGCGCCGACGACGGGACCTACTACCGCGGTGAGGTGACCGGGGCGACCGACGCCCAGCGCGCGGAGGTGGCCGCCCGTGCGGCGGACACGACGTCCGCGCCGGGTGACGGCGCCGGGACGGAGGAGGCGTGAACACGCTGGCGTCCCTGGGCGCGCTCGTGGCCGAAGGCCCGGTGGGGGTGACCCAGAACACCGGGGAGCAGGTCACCTTCTGGGTGTGCGCGACCCTCGCGGTGATCGGAGCGGGCGGCACGGTCCTGTCCCGCAAGGCCGTGCACAGCGCCCTGTTCATCGCGCTGACGATGATCAACCTGGCGGTCCTCTACGTCGCCCAGGACGCACCCTTCCTCGGGATGGTCCAGGTCATCGTCTACACCGGCGCGGTCATGATGCTGTTCGTCTTCGTGCTGATGGTCGTGGGCGTGGACGCCTCCGACAGCCTCGTCGAGACGCTCAAGGGCCAGCGCGCCCTGGCCGGCCTGGCGTTCGTCGGCTTCCTGGGCCTCCTGCTGGCCGGGATCACCGACTCGCTGTCCGGCACCACCGTGGTGGGCCTGGCCGAGGCCAACGCCGAGCACGGCGGCAACGTCCAGGGCATCGGCGTGGCGATCTTCACCCGGTACCTGCTGGCGTTCGAGGTCACCTCCGCGCTGCTGATCACCGCAGCCGTGGGGGCGATGGTCCTGACCCACCGCGAGCGGGTCGAGCCGCGCAAGACCCAGGCCCAGCTGTCCACCGAGCGCTTCGCCCCCGACCGGCACCCGGTCAACAAGCCCAGCCCCGGTGTCTACGCGCGCAACAACGCCGTCGACATGCCCGCGCTCCTGCCCGACGGGTCGGTCGCCGAGGACTCGGTGCCCGGGCCGCTGCGCCTCGAGGGCGACATCCGCGAAGCCGACCGGCTGGCCATCGCGGAGGCCGAGCACCTGCTGGCCCATGAGGCGGTCATCGTCGACTCCTCCGGCGGCGACCCGCTGGACGCCTCGCAGGAGGGTCGGTCATGAACCCCACCAACTACCTGGTCCTGTCGGCGATCCTGTTCTCCATCGGGGCTGCCGGGGTGCTCGTCCGGCGCAATGCGATCGTCGTGTTCATGTGCATCGAGCTGATGCTCAACGCGTCCAACCTGGCGTTCGTCACCTTCGCCCGGACCAACGGCACCCTCGACGGGCAGGTGGTGGCCTTCTTCGTGATGGTCGTGGCCGCCGCCGAGGTCGTCATCGGCCTGGCGATCATCGTGGCGATCTTCCGGACCCGCAACTCGGCCTCGGTCGACGAGCCCAACCTGCTGAAGTTGTGAGGGGACGACTGTGAACAACACCCTTGCGATCCTCACCTCCGGGGAGGCCAACCCGGGCGAGGTCGTGGCGGCCACCGGCACCTTCGGCCTGATCGCGGCGCTGATCGCGATCCCGGCCGCGGGCGCGGTGATCCTGCTGCTGGCAGGTCGTCGCTCCGACAAGTGGGGGCACCTGCTGGGAACGGCCGCCGTCCTGGCCTCGTTCGTGGTCGCCGTCGTGCTGTTCGTGGAGCTGCTGGCCCAGCCGGAGGACGCGCGGACGATCAACCAGTTCCTCTGGGACTGGATCGACGTCGGGGCCTTCCAGGCACCCGTCGCCCTGCAGCTGGACCCGCTGAGCATGTCCTTCGTGCTGCTGGTCACCGGTGTCGGCTCGCTGATCCACATCTACTCGATCAGCTACATGGCCCACGACCCGCAGCGCCGCAAGTTCTTCGCCTACCTGAACCTGTTCATCGCCGCGATGCTCCTGCTGGTCCTGGCCGACAACTACCTGCTGCTCTACGTGGGCTGGGAGGGCGTGGGCCTGGCCTCGTACCTGCTCATCGGGTTCTGGTTCCACAAGCCGTCGGCGGCCACGGCCTCGAAGAAGGCGTTCGTGGTCAACCGGGTCGGGGACTTCGGGCTGAGCCTGGCGATCATGATGATGTTCGCCACCCTGGGCACGTTCACGTTCGAGGGAGTGAATGCCACCATCGGCCAGGCCGACCCGGACATGGTCACCTGGATCGGCCTGGCGCTCCTGCTGGCCGCCTGCGGCAAGTCCGCGCAGTTCCCGCTGCAGTCCTGGCTCCTGGACGCGATGGAGGGCCCGACCCCGGTCTCGGCCCTGATCCACGCGGCCACGATGGTCACCGCCGGCGTGTACCTGATCGTGCGCTCTGCCGCGATCTTCAACCTCAGCCAGACCGCGCAGCTCGCGGTCGTCCTCGTCGGCACGATCACGCTGCTGATGGGCGCGATCATCGGGTCGGCCAAGGACGACATCAAGAAGGGCCTGGCCGGGTCCACCATGAGCCAGATCGGCTACATGTTCCTGGCCGCTGGGCTCGGGCCCGTGGGATACGTGTTCGCGATCTTCCACCTGCTCACCCACGGCATCTTCAAGGCCCTGCTGTTCCTCGGGGCCGGCTCGGTGATGCACGGGATGGACGACCAGGTGAACATGCGCCGCTACGGCGCCCTGCGGAAGTTCATGATGGTGACCTGGGTGGTGTTCGGGATCGGCTACCTGTCGATCATCGGCATCCCGCCGTTCGCCGGCTTCTTCAGCAAGGACGAGATCATCCACGCCGCGTGGTCCGAGCATCCGGTCGCCGGCCTGGCGGCCCTGATCGGCGCCGGTGTCACCGGCTTCTACATGACCCGCATGATGGCCATGACCTTCCACGGCAAGTCCCGCTGGGAGGACGGCGTGCACCCGCACGAGTCGTCCCCGGTGATGACCGTCCCGATGATCATCCTGGCGATCGGTGCCACCCTGGCCGGGTTCATGATGCTCTACGTCGGCAACATCGAACAGTGGTTGGCCCCGGTGGTCGGCTTCGAGGAGGCCGAGGGCGGGATCCCGACCACGGTGATGATCGTCCTGACGCTGACCGTCGTCGCCGTCGGCGTGGTCATCGGCTGGCGCCAGTACGCCATGCGTGCGGTGCCTGAGGTCGCCCCGACGCAGGTGTCGGCGCTCACCGTGGCCGCCCGCAACGACCTGTACGGGGATGCGGCCAACGAGGCGCTGTTCATGCGCCCCGGCCAGTACCTGACCCGCACGCTGGTCTGGACCGACAACAAGGTCATCGACGGGGCGGTGAACGGCACCGCCGCGGGCATCGGCGGGCTCAGTGCCCGGATGCGTCGCTGGCAGACCGGCTACGTCCGGTCCTATGCACTGTCGATGTTGCTCGGCGTCGTGGTTGTCGGCGCCGTCCTTGCCCTGGGGGTTGCGCTGTGAGCACCGACTACTACCTGCTCGCGCTCATGGCGCTGCCGATCCTCGGCGGGCTGCTCGTGGCCGTGCTGCCCACGGGGAACCCGGGCCTGGCGAAGAAGGCCGCACTGGTCGTCTCGCTGCTGGTGCTCGCCCTGGGGGTGGCCGCCGGGCTGGCCTTCGACGTGACCTCCGGCGAGCCGTTCCAGCTGGGCAGCTCGTGGGAGTGGATCCCGGCCTGGGGTGTGAGCTTCGCGCTCGGGGTGGACGGCATCGCCCTGGTCCTGATCCTGATGACGGTCATCCTGGTCCCGGTCTGCATCCTGGCCGGCTGGGTCGACGCCGACGGGTCGACGGGCTCGGTCCGCGGCTACTTCGCCTGGATCCTCGTGCTCGAGGGCCTGGTCATCGGGGTGTTCGCCGCCACGGACGTGTTCCTGTTCTACGTGCTGTTCGAGGCGATGCTGATCCCGATGTACTTCCTGATCGGTCGGTACGGCGGGGCCCAGAGGCAGTACGCGGCCGTGAAGTTCTTCCTCTACTCCCTGCTCGGCGGCCTGCTGATGCTCGCCGCGCTGATCGGGCTCTACGTCCTGTCCGTCGACCAGTACGGTGCCGGCACCTTCGACTACGCGGCGCTCGTCGGCATGGACATCAGCCCGGACATGCAGAAGTGGCTGTTCCTCGGGTTCTTCATCGCCTTCGCGATCAAGGCCCCGATGTGGCCGCTGCACACCTGGCTGCCCGATGCCGCGGCCGAGGCGCCGCCGAGCTCCTCGGTGCTGCTCGTCGGCGTCCTGGACAAGGTCGGCACCTTCGGGATGCTGCGCCTGTGCCTGCCGCTGTTCCCGGACGCCTCCACGTACTTCGCCCCCGGGATCATCATCCTGGCGCTGGTCGGCATCATCTACGGCGCGCTGGTGGCCCTCGGCCAGACCGACCTCAAGCGCCTGATCGCCTACACGTCGGTCAGCCACTTCGGGTTCATCGTCCTGGGCATCTTCGCCCTGACCTCCCAGGGCCAGAGCGGCTCGACGCTCTACATGGTCAACCACGGCTTCTCGATCGCCGCGCTGTTCCTGCTCGTGGGGTTCATGGCCACGCGCCGGGGCTCGCGGATGATGGCCGACTTCGGTGGGGTCCAGTCGGTCGCCCCCGTGCTGGCCGGGTTCTTCCTGGTGGCAGGCCTGTCCTCGCTGGCCCTGCCTGGCCTGAGCTCGTTCGTCTCGGAGTTCCTCGTCCTCGCCGGGACGTACACCGTCTACCCGTGGGCCGCGGTCATCGCCACCTCGGGCATCATCCTGGCGGCGCTGTACATCCTGGTCATGTACCAGCGCACGATGACCGGTCCGGTGCGCGAGGGGGTCGCCGGGATGCCGGACCTGCGCGGTCGGGAGGTCCTGGCGATCGCCCCCGTGCTGGCGATCATCATCGCCCTCGGGGTCTTCCCCAACGTGGCGCTGGACATCATCAACCCATCCGTCGACCAGACGATGACGCTCGTCGGGAGCACCGATCCGGTGCCCGTCGTCGCCGAGTCGGGGAAGTGAGGCTGCGATGATCGCCACCGCCATCCCCATGGCCGAGACACTGACGTTCCCGTCGTTCCAGTACCGGGCGATGGCGCCCATGCTGCTCGTGCTCGCCGCCGGCGTCGTGTCGGTCCTGATCGAGGGGCTCGCGCCCCGGGCCACCCGGCGCGCGCTCCAGCTCGTCCTGGTCCTGTCCGCCCTCGCGGCTGCCCTGGCCCTGACGATCGCCATGCCGGCCTCCGAGCTGGGCGTGGTTGCCGCTGGGTCGCTGTCCGTCGACGGGCCCACCCTGTTCATGTGGGTCACGATCCTGGTGATCGCCCTGCTCGCGACGCTGCTCATGGCCGAGAAGCGCGTCGATCCCGCGGGTGATGCGTTCGCCCCGAGGTCGGCCTCCCTGGTGGGCTCGGCCGAGGAGCAGGAGCTGACCAAGCGCGGCTGGGACCAGACCGAGGTCTGGCCGCTGTTCCTGTTCGCGGTGTCGGGCATGCTGCTGTTCCCGGCGGCCAACGACCTGCTGATGCTGTTCGTGGCCCTGGAGGTCATGAGCCTGCCGCTGTACCTGCTGGCCGGGATGGCCCGCCGTCGTCGGCTGCTGTCGCAGGAGGCCGCGCTCAAGTACTTCCTGCTCGGTGCGTTCGCCTCCGCGTTCCTGCTGTACGGGTCGGCCATGCTGTTCGGGTACGCCGGCGCCCTGGACTTCGCCTCGATCGCCGAGGCGTTCACCAACCAGCCCGGTGCGCAGGGCCTGCAGCTGATCGGGATCGGGATGGTCGCGGCGGGGCTGCTGTTCAAGGTGGCGGCCGTCCCGTTCCACATGTGGACCCCGGACGTCTACCAGGGCTCGCCCACGCCGGTGACGGCCTTCATGGCGGCAGCCGTCAAGGTCGCCGGCTTCGGCGCGCTCCTGCGGGTCATGTACGTGGCCCTCGGCGGGGCCACGTGGGACTGGGAGCCGGTCATGTGGGTGGTGGCGATCGTCACCATGCTCGTGGGCGTGATCCTGGCCGTGACCAGCGCGGACATCAAGCGGATGCTGGCCTACTCCTCGGTCGGGCACGCGGGCTTCCTGCTCCTGGGCGTGATCGCGTTCTCCAGCGAGGGCCTGGCCTCCACGATGTTCTACCTGCTCGCCTATGGCCTGACGACAATCGGCTGCTTCGCGATCGTCATGCTCGTCCGCAGCCCGGCCGGTGAGGCAGGGCACCTGTCCTCGTGGGCCGGCCTGGGCCGGACGTCCCCGCTCACGGCCGGGGTGTTCGCCTTCCTGCTGCTCGCGCTGGCCGGCATCCCCCTGACCAGCGGGTTCACCGCCAAGTTCGGGATCTTCTCCGCCGCCATCGCCAGTGGGGCCGTCGTGCCGGTGATCGTCGCGGTGATCGCCTCGGCGATCTCGGCGTTCTTCTACCTGAAGGTCATCGTCCTGATGTACTTCGCCAAGCCCGCTGCCGAGGGTGGGGCGGCCGTGGCCGTGCCCAGCATCCTCACGCAGTCGGCGATCGCGGTCGCGGTCCTCGGCACGGTCGTGCTGGGCGTGTTCCCGCAGGCGATCCTCAACCTGGTCAACGAGTCCTCAACCTTCATCCGCTGACCTGTTCCGGGGAGCCGTGCGCGCTCCTCGGAGGGCGTTCGGTACCTTTCCCCCCATGACGTCACTGCCGCGCACCCACAAGTTCATGCTGTCCGAGGACGAGATGCCCACGACCTGGTACAACCTGGTCGCGGACCTCCCCGAGCCGCCGCCCCCGCCGCTGCACCCCGGGACGCACGAGCCGATCGGTCCGGAGGCCCTCGAGCCGCTCTTCCCGATGGACCTGATCCTGCAGGAGGTCGCCTCCGAGCGGTACATCGAGATCCCCGGCGAGGTGCTCGACGTCTACCGCCAGTGGCGGCCCGCGCCGCTGATCCGGGCCTACCGGCTCGAGGAGTCCCTCGGCACGACGGCGCGCATCTACTACAAGTACGAGGGTGTCAGCCCGGCCGGATCGCACAAGGTCAACACGTCGGTGCCGCAGGCGTACTACAACGCGAAGGCGGGCGTGCGCAAGCTCACCACCGAGACCGGTGCCGGCCAGTGGGGCACCGCCCTGAGCTTCGCCACCGCATTGTTCGGCCTCGAGTGCGAGGTGTGGCAGGTCGGCGCATCGTTCGACCAGAAGCCCTACCGCCGGATGATGATCGAGGCCTTCGGCGCCACCGTGCACCGCTCGCCCTCCAACCTGACGGAGGCCGGCAAGCACTACCTCGAGTCCGACCCGAACCACCCCGGCTCGTTGGGCATCGCGATCTCCGAGGCGGTCGAGGCCGCCGTCACCGACCCGAGCGTGAAGTACGCCCTGGGCTCCGTGCTGAACCACGTGATCCTGCACCAGACGATCATCGGCGAGGAGGCGCTGCTGCAGATGGCGATGGCGGGCGACACCCCCGACGTCATCCTCGGCTGCACCGGCGGCGGATCGAACTTCGCCGGCCTGACCTTCCCGTTCATCCGGGAGAAGCTGGCAGGGAACATGAGCCCGGTCATCCGCGCCGTCGAGCCGGCCAGCTGCCCGTCGCTGACCCGCGGCGTGTACGCCTACGACTTCGGCGACGCGTCGGGCATGACGCCGTTGATGAAGATGCACACGCTCGGGCACAACTTCATCCCCGACCCCATCCACGCCGGTGGCCTGCGCTACCACGGGATGTCCCCGTTGCTGTCGCACGCCTACGAGCTGGGCCTCTTGGAGGCGGAGTCCGTCCCGCAGGTCGAGTGCTTCGACGCGGCGGTGCGCTTCGCGCGGACCGAGGGGATCGTGGCCGCACCCGAGTCCAGCCACGCCATCGCCGCGGCGGTCCGCGAGGCGAACCGGGCCACGGAGGCCGGCGACGAGAGGGTGATCCTCATCGCCCTGTCCGGGCACGGCCACTTCGACCTCGCGGCCTACGACGCCTACCTGAACGGCCGGATGGTGGACCTCGAGACCCCGGACGCGAACTTCGCGTCCTCCCTGGCAGAGCTGCCGACCATCTGACGGCGCCCCACGCCCGCCCCACGCCCGCCCACCCCTGCACTCCGCCCTGGGATCCGTGCAGGTTGCGAAGTCTCTAGCGTCGACAACCTGCACGGATCACGACGGGGTGGGGCGGGGGCGGGGTGGGGTGCGGGGGGAGCGGCGGGCTGTGGGAGCCCGGCCGCCGGACCCCGTCCGGGGGCGATTCGGCGTGAACGGGCCACGTGAGTCAGACTTGTCCCGTGCCCTCCCTGACCTCGAGCCGACCTGAGGGGCTGCTCCTGCCCGACGCCGGGCTCGACGCCCACATCGCAGCGCGGCTGGCCGAGGTGGAGGGCCTCCTGCGCCAGTCGGTGGTCAGTGAGTACCCGTTCGTCACCAACGCCGCACGCCACCTCGTGGATGCCGGTGGCAAGCGGTTCCGGCCGCTGCTGACCCTGCTGGCGGCGCAGTTCGGCGATCCGGGCGCGTCGGGGGTCGTGCCCTCGGCCGTGGTCGTCGAGCTGACCCACCTGGCGACCCTGTACCACGACGACGTCATGGACGAGGCGCGGCTGCGGCGGGGGGCAGCCTCGGCCAACGCCCGCTGGGACAACTCCGTGGCCATCCTCACCGGCGACTTCCTGTTCGCCCGGGCCTCCGACCTGCTGGCCGACCTCGGTCCGCAGGCCGTGCGGATCCAGGCCCGGACCTTCGAGCGGTTGTGCACCGGCCAGATCCGCGAGACGGTCGGCCCGGGCGAGGGCGAGGACCCGATCGCGCACCACGTGAGCGTCCTGGCGGACAAGACCGGCTCCCTGATCGCGACCGCCGGGCGGTTCGGCGCCATGATGTCCGGGGCCGACGAGGCGGTCGTCGAGACGATGGCGTCCTTCGGCGAGCGCATCGGCGTGGCCTTCCAGCTCGCGGACGACCTGGTCGACATCGGCAGTGAGCGCGCCCAGTCGGGCAAGACGCCGGGGACCGACCTGCGCGAGGGCGTGGCCACGCTCGCGGTCCTGTACGCCCGGACCTCCACCGACCCGGCCGATGCCCGCCTGATCGCCCTGACCTCCGGCCCGATCCGCGACGACGCCGAGCACGCCGAGGCCCTGGGCCTGTTGCGTGCCCACTCCGCGATGCAGCGGGCGCGTGACGAGGCCCACCGGTGGGCCGACGAGGCGCGCGCGGCCCTGGACCCGCTCCCGGCCGGCCCCGCCCGCGACGCCCTCGAGATGCTCTGCGACTACGTGGTCGAGCGGACCGGTTGATGGCGGACGGCGACCTCAGCGGCCGACGGGCCGGGGTCGCCTCCGGCGTGACGGCCTACATCCTGTGGGGGTTGTTCCCCCTCTACTGGGGCTTCCTCGAGCCCGCGACGCCCGCGGAGGTCCTGGCTGCCCGGGTCGTGTTCTCGCTGGCGGCGCTCGCCCTGCTCGTCACGGCGGTGGGCCAGTGGGGGACCGTCCGCGCGGTGCTGGCCGACCGCCGTCGTCTGGGGATCCTGGCGGCGGCGGCGCTCGTCGTCTCGGTGAACTGGGGGATCTTCATCTGGGCAGTGGCCAACGACCATGTGGTCGACGCCTCGCTCGGCTACTTCATCAACCCCCTGGTCTCGATCGCGCTCGGCGTGATCGTCCTGCGCGAGCGATTGCGGAGCCTGCAGTGGCTGGCGGTCGCGATCGCGGCGGTCGCGGTCCTCTACGCCACGGTGTCGATGGGCCGCCTGCCGTGGATCGCCCTGGTGCTGGCGTTCTCCTTCGGCCTCTACGGCCTGGCCAAGAAGCTCGCCGGCGTGGACGCCATCGCCAGCCTGACTGTCGAGATGCTTGTCCTGACGCCCCTGGCGCTGGCCTACATCGGGTGGCTGTGGGCCCACGACGAGCTCGCGTTCGGGTCCTACGGCTGGGGTCATGCCCTGCTGATGGTCGGGGCTGGGCCGGTCACCGCGCTGCCGCTGCTGTTCTTCGGGTTCGCTGCCCATCGGGTGCCGCTGTCGGTCCTCGGCCCCCTGCAGTACATCGCCCCGACCCTGCAGCTGGTCATCGGCGTGTGGGTGTTCGACGAGCAGATGTCGCCACAGCGCTGGCTGGCCTTCGTGGGCGTCTGGATCGCTCTCGGGGTGTTCACGCTCGACGCCCTGCGCAACTCCCGCGCGCGTCAGCCCGACCTGGTCGAGGACCTGTAGGGCGCCCGGATCCCCGTGGTGCCGCGCGGGTAGAATCGCATCGGCCGCGAGAGCCGTGGCGACGACCGCACGTGGGATGAATGATGACCGTCGACGTTGACCGGATCCCCGCCCTCCAGCTCAGCCTGGCCGACATGGTCTGGGACGACCATCCGGAGCAGCAGCGCTGGCTCACCGTCGTGTCGTTGGCCCTCGATGTCGACCACGTCCTGGTCACGTGTGCCGGTGACGAGCGCCCCCTGCGGATCCCGGCCGACGCGTTCGTCGGGGTGCGCCGTCTCGTCCCCGCGGTGCCGCACACCGGTGACGACGCGGAGGTGCACGCCCAGATCTCCGGCTTCTACCCCGGCGACGTGGCCCTGGCCAGGGCTGCGGCGTCGGCGCACGCGGACGCGCACCAGCCACCGAGGCCATCGGCCGCACCGACCCAGCCGTACCCGAACTCGCACTACGAGGGCCTGTACGGCGGGGACCTCGACCATGTGGTCGACGCTGTGGGCGGTACCCCCGACACCGAGACCAGGGGCCGGCGCCACGAGGCCACGAGGCGCCACCTCACCGATCCGCACGATTCCTCCAGCGTCGCGGGGCCCACCTCCGAGACCGACGAGGAGATCGACGAGCGGATGTACGGCTGGTACGCCGGGGACATCGGCTCCATCGTCGACAACAGGGACAAGTAGCCAGCCCATGGGTGATCCCGGATCGGCACCCGAGGGATCACCGGTGGCCCCCGCCGCCGGACCCCTGGACGGCGTCCGGTTCGTGGAGCTCGGCGGGATCGGCCCGGTCCCGCACGCCGGGATGATGCTGGCCGACCTCGGTGCCCAGGGCGTCCGGCTGGATCGGCCGGGGGGCCAGCCGCTGGGTCACGTCCCGGGTCGGGATCCGCTGCTGCGCGGCCGACCGACGCGCGTGGTGGACCTGCGCTCCGACGAGGGCCGCGCCGAGGCCCTGGCCCTGGTCGCCGGGTCCGACGTGCTCATCGAGGGCTTCCGGCCCGGCGTGGCGGAGCGGCTCGGCCTCGGGCCGGCCGACTGCTGGGCGGTCAATCCGCGCCTGGTCTACGGCCGGATGACCGGCTGGGGCCAGACCGGTCCGTGGGCCTCTCGGGCCGGCCACGACATCAACTACAGCGCGATCGCCGGGCCGTTGCGGCACACGGCGCGGGCGGGCGAGCGACCGGTCATGGCGCTGAACCTCATCGCCGACCACGGGGGTGGGTCGACCTACCTGGTCATGGGCGTCCTTGCGGCGCTGCTGGAGGTGGCCCGGACCGGTCGGGGGGTCGTGGTCGACGCGGCCATGGTCGATGGTGCGGCCAACCTCATGAGCCTGGTCCACGGCATGCGCGCGCAGGGACTGTGGCCCAACCCGCCCGGGGGGAACACCCTGGACGGGGGCGCCCCGTTCTACGACACCTACACCTGCGCGGACGGTCGGTACGTGGCCGTCGGGGCGCTCGAGCCGGCCTTCTACGCCGAGCTGCTGGCCGGTCTCGGGCTCGACGCCGCCGACCTTCCCGAGCAGTGGGACCCGCGCGGCTGGCCCGCCCTGCGCGAGATCCTGGCGTCGGCGATCTCCGGGCGGACGCGCGAGGAGTGGGCAGAGGTCTTCGCCGGGACGAACGCGTGCCTGACCCCGGTGCTGGACATGACCGAGGCCCCCGACCATCCGCAGCTCGCGGCGCGCGGGACCTTCGTGGACGATCCCGTCACCGGCGCCCGGGTTCCCGGTCCCGCGCCCCGGTTCGGTCCGCGCAACGACTCCTAGGGCGCCGTCGCGAGGAGGCGACCATGGTCCCTATCCGCCCCGCATGCTGCGGCGTCAGGATGGAGGTGGCGCAGCGGGTCCCGCGGTGGTCGCGACGGACAGCGCGGCCGAGGAGGGATGTGTGATGACCACGTCCACGCAGATCGTCGTCGGGTACGACGGGTCACCCGACTCGCGGGCCGCCCTGGAGTGGGCTGTCCGGGAGGCGGCATCGCGGCACCTCGGCGTCCGGGTCTTCTACTGCGAGCCCGACCCCGCGGCGTGGGATGGCGCCGCCGCGACGATGTCCGGGACCCCGGTGCTGGCCACGACACTGCCCCACGAGGGGCCTGCACTGCTGGCCGAGGCTGCGGCCGTGGTGGAGCAGGCCGGTGTGCCTGTCGAGGCCGTGTCGACCGCCGGCTCGGTCACAGCCACCCTCGTCGAGCAGAGCCGGACAGCCGTCATGGTCGTGATCGGATCCCGTGGGCACGGGTCGATCTCCTCGGCCATCCTCGGGTCGACGGTCTCCCACGTGGCGTCGCACGCGCACTGCCCGGTCATCGTCGTCCAGGATCAGGGCGTGCCCGACGGTCCGGTGGTGGTCGGCGTCGACGGCTCACCGGAGTCCGAGGAGCTCGTCGGCTGGGCCATCGACCATGCCTCGAGGCACGGCCTGGCCCTCGAGGTCCTGCACAGCTACGCGATCCCGGTCTACCCCGGGGTCGTGCCCTACGTCCCGCCGGTCGAGATCACCGCGGCGACGGCCGGGTTCGAGCAGCGGGTGACCGCCGAGGTCATGGCGGGGTGGCGGGAGAAGTACCCCGACGTGGAGATCACCACCAACGTCGCCCACGGACGGCCGGCTCCGGCGCTGGTCGAGGCGACGGGTCGGGCGAGCCTCACCGTCGTGGGGTCCCACGGTCGTGGGGCGTTCCTCGGGATGCTCCTGGGCTCGACGAGCCAGTCGCTGCTGCACCACGCCACGGGCTCGGTGGCCGTGCTGCGGCACCGCAAGCGCTGACCCGCTGACCCGCTGAGTCCGCTGGCCCCCGCCGCGGGACGATCAGCCGGGGATCGTCCAGGTGTCCCGGCCGGCGAGGAGGGTGGCCAGGTCGCCCCTGCCCTTGGCGGTGGCACGATCCAGCTGCTCGGCGAGCAGGTGGTCGTAGACCGGCCGGCGAACGTCGCGGAACACGCCGATGGCGGTGTGCTCCAGCGTGTCGAAGTCGGCCAGCCGCGACAGCGCGAACGCGGTGGAGGGTTCCGAGGCGTGCGCGTCGTGGACCCAGAGGCAGTCCCCGTCGCAGTCGGCGACATCGTCGACCACGTGCAGGACGCCGTCCTCGCGGCGGGCCACGCCCTTCTGGCCGTTGGCGCCGAAGCGGATGGGCTTGCCGTGCTCGAGGCGGATCAGGTTGTCCTCCCGGACGGTCGAGTCCTTGAGCGGCTCCCAGGCGCCGTCGTTGAAGATGTTGCAGTTCTGGTAGATCTCGACCAGGGCCGATCCCTCGTGCGCCGCCGCCTGGCGCAGCACCTCGGTCAGGTGCTTGCGGTCGGAGTCGATCGTGCGGGCCACGAACGAGGCCTCGGCGCCCAGGGCCACGGAGATCGGGTTGAACGGGTAGTCGATCGACCCCATCGGGGTGGACTTCGTGACCTTGCCAGCCTCCGAGGTCGGCGAGTACTGGCCCTTGGTCAGGCCGTAGATCCGGTTGTTGAACAGCAGGATCTTGATGTTCACGTTCCGGCGCAGGGCGTGCAGGAAGTGGTTGGCGCCGATGCTCAGGGCATCACCGTCCCCGGTCACGACCCACACCGTGAGGTCCGGTCGGGACGTGGACAGCCCCGTCGCGATGGCCGGCGCACGGCCGTGGATCGAGTGCATCCCGTAGGTGTCGACGTAGTACGGGAAGCGCGAGGAGCAGCCGATGCCGGAGATGAACACGATGTTCTCCCGGCGCACGCCCAGCTCGGGCAGGAACGACTGGACGGCGGCCAGGATCGCGTAGTCCCCGCAGCCGGGGCACCAGCGCACCTCCTGGTCGCTCTTGAAGTCCTTGGCCGACAGCGGGACGTCGGCCTTGGGCACCAGGCTCAGCGCCTGCGAGATGGACAGGTCGATGGTCACAGGAGCTCCCTGATCTGGTCGGCCAGCTCGGTGGCCTTGAACGGCAGGCCGCGGACCTGGTTGTAGCCCTGGGCGTCCACCAGGTACTTGGCCCGGATGAGCATGCTCAGCTGGCCCAGGTTCATCTCCGGGATCAGCACCCGGTCGTAGGCGCGCAGGACCTCCCCGGTGTTGGCCGGGAACGGGTTGAGATGGCGCAGGTGGGCGCGGGCGACCTTGCCCCCCTCGGCGCGGATGATGCCGCACGCCGCCCCGATCGGCCCGTGCGTGGATCCCCAGCCCAGGACCAGCACCCGCGCGTCGCCGTCGGGGTCGTCGACCGCCAGCGGTGCGATCGTGTGGGCGATCCCGTCGACCTTGGCCTGACGGATGCGGACCATGAAGTCGTGGTTGTCCGGGTCGTAGCTGATGGCCCCCGAGCCGTCGGCCTTCTCGATCCCGCCGATCCGGTGCTCGAGGCCCGGGGTGCCGGGAATCGCCCACGGCCGGGCCAGGGTCTCCGGGTCGCGCTTGAAGGGCCAGTAGACCTCGGTGCCGTCCTCGAGCGTGTGGTTGAGCGCCGTCGCGAACTCCACGTGCAGGTCGGGCAGGTCCGCGACGTCCGGGATCCGCCACGGCTCCGAGCCGTTGGCCAGGTAGCCGTCGGAGAGCAGCATGACCGGCGTGCGGTAGGTCAGGGCGATCCGGGCGGCCTCGATGGCGGCGTCGAAGCAGTCACTGGGTGACTGCGGGGCCACGATCGGCACCGGCGCCTCGCCGTTGCGCCCGAACATCGCCTGCAGCAGGTCGGCCTGCTCGGTCTTCGTGGGCAGGCCGGTCGACGGGCCGCCGCGCTGGACGTCGATGACCAGCAGGGGCAGCTCGACGGCCATCGCCAGGCCGATCGTCTCGGACTTCAGGGCGATCCCCGGGCCGGAGGTCGTGGTCACGGCCAGGGAGCCGCCGTACGCCGCTCCGAGCGCCGCACCGATCCCGGCGATCTCGTCCTCGAGCTGCAGCGTGCGCACGCCGAACTCCTTGTGCCGGCTGAGCTCATGGAGGATGTCGCTGGCCGGGGTGATCGGGTACGAGCCGAGGAACAGCGGCAGCCCGGAGAGCTCCGCGGCGGCGATCAGCCCGTAGGACAGGGCGGTGTTGCCGGTGATGTTGCGGTAGACCCCGGGTGGCATGACCGCGGGGCTGACCTCGTAGTGGACGGCGAAGTCCTCAGTGGTCTCCCCGTAGGCCCACCCGGCGTCGAACGCAGCGAGGTTGGCGGCCAGGATCTCCGGCTTGCGGCCGAACTTGGCCCTCAGGAACTCCTTGGTCCCCTCGGTGCCGCGCGAGTACAGCCAGCTGAGCAGGCCGAGGGCGAACATGTTCTTCGCCCGCTCGGCCTCCTTCTTGGTGATCGCGAAGCCCTTGAGCGCCTCCACGGTGAGTGTGGTCAGGCTCACGGGGTGCACCGCGTAGGACGCCAGGCTGTCGTCGGTGAGCGGGTCGGAGGTGTAGCCGACCTTCTCGACGGCGCGCTTGGTGAACTCGTCGCTGTTGATGATCAGGTGCCCACCCCGGCGCACGTGGTGCAGGTTGCTCTTCAGGGCGGCGGGGTTCATGGCGATCAGGACGTCGGCGGCGTCACCGGGGGTCTGGATCGCGTGGTCGGCGAACTGCAGCTGGAAGGCGCTGACCCCGTGGACCGTCCCGGCTGGGGCGCGGATCTCGGCCGGGAAGTCCGGGAGCGTGGACAGGTCGTTGCCGAAGGACGCGGTCTCATGGGTGAACCGGTCGCCGGTGAGCTGCATCCCGTCCCCGGAGTCGCCGGCGAAGCGGATGATGACCTTCTCGAGCGGAACAACCGGCTTGCTCACGGTCCGTGCCTTTCGCGTCCCGGGGGACTCCTGCTTAGGGTTGCCTTCGACCCTCCATTGTGTCCCATGATCGACTGTGCCGCGTCACCTGGTCGCGGCGTTGCGGGACCGGTCTGCCTGCCGGGCCCGCGACGGGCGCCCGGAGAGGCCCTAACCTTGGGCCCGTGGTGGTCGGGGCGGTGCAGCGCCGCTGGGTCCGGGTGGGGGACCAGCGCGTGTCCCTGCACGTCGTCGAGCTCGGGCTGGCGTGCTGCGGGATCGAGGTCCGGGAGGCCCGACGGGCCGCCGAGGCGCTGGCCGCCGTGGGGGATCCCGGCCCTGACGGGTCGGCGCCGGCGGACCTCAACGTCCTGGTGGTGGCCGGGACCGTCACCACCCGCCTCGCCCCTGGACTTGTCGAGGCGTACGCACAGCTGCCCGAACCGCGGGCGGTCCTGGCCTTCGGCGCGTGCGCCGCGACCGGGGGTCCGTACTGGGACTCGTACAGCGTCCTGCCGGGTGCCCATGAGGTGGTGCCCGTGGACGCCTGGGTGCCCGGGTGCCCGCCGCGGCCCGAGGACCTGGTCGCCGGGCTGGCGGAGGTGCTGCGTGCACGCCCATGAGCACCGGGTGGCTGCCCCCGAGTGGCTGGCGCACTGCTCCGGCCTGGCCGCGGCGGGAGCGACGATGCTCGACATGCTGACCGCCGTCGATGACCCGGGCGCCGGACGGATCGAGGTGGTCGTGCACCTCGTCGACGTCCCGCGCGGGCAGCGGCACCTCGTCTGGACGGCCGTGGAGCGCGACGACCCGGTGCTGGACTCGCTGGTCGGGGTGTACCCAGGGGCTGGCTGGCATGAGCGCGAGGTCCACGAGATGTTCGGGGTCACGTTCGCCGGCAACCCGGACCTGCGACCGCTGCTGACCACGGGCGACGCCGGGCACCCGCTGCGGCGCACGACCCCCCTGCCGGCCCGGGTGGCCACCCCGTGGCCGGGGGCCGTGGAGCCATCGGACCGTCCCGCCGCCGGCAGTCCCGCCGACGGCCGGGTGGCCGCGCGTCCACGGACTCGCCCGGGCCCTCCCGGGGTCCCGGCGGAGTGGCAGCAGTGAGCGGGCACGCGCGGATCGCGCTCATCGCCAGCAACTGCACCTCCTGCATGCTGTGCGTGCGGGAGTGCCCGACGTGGTGCATCTCGCTGGAGGCCCATCAGGAGCTCGTGGGCGACCCGGGGGCGCGCCGCCCGCGGACCGTGAACGTGCTCGATGAGTTCACCATCGACTGGGGACTGTGCATGTACTGCGGGATCTGCGTCGACGTGTGCCCGTTCGACGCCCTCGCGTGGCGGCCCGACGCGGTCGCGCCCACGAGCGCCCCCAACGGCCTGCGGCACGGGATGGACGAGCTCGAGGGGTGAGGCCCCGCGCTGTGCTGACGATTCCGACGATGCAACAGTCGGAATTGACAGCACAGGCCGTGAATGGCCGGGCCGCCGAGCCGTCAGGGCGGTCGGTCAGCAGGTCAACAGGCCCAGGAGGTCCGGCGGGGTGGTGGCCAGGGCATCGGCCCCGGCGGCGGTGAGCTCCGCGTCGTCGCCGTAGCCCCAGAGCACCCCGATGCTGCCCACCCCGACCGTGACGGCGCCGCGCACGTCGTGGCTGCGGTCGCCGATCATGACCGTCCCGGTGGTCGGTCGGCCCAGTCGGGCCAGCGCCTCGGTGATGATGTCGGCCTTCGCCGTACGCCTGCCGTCGAGCTCGGAGCCGACGATCGTGGCGAAGTGCCCGGTGAGGCCGAAGTGCTCCAGGATCGACTCGGCGAACACCTCGGCCTTGGAGGTGGCCACCGCCAGCGTGCGTCCCGCGTCCCGCAGGCCGGCCAACAGCTCGGGGATCCCGTCGTACACGGCGTTCTCGTACTGACCGTCGGTGGCGTAGTACTCGCGGTACGCGGCGATCGCGACGACCACCTCGGCCGGGTCGAAGCCGCAGAAGTCACGGAACGAGTCGAGCAGGGGCGGCCCGATGAACCGGCCCAGCGCCTCGTCGTCGAGCTCGGGCTGGCCCATCGCGGCGAGTGCGTAGCGCACCGAGCTGATGATCCCGGGACCTGATGCGGTCAGGGTGCCGTCAAGGTCGAACAGGATGGGATCGGCGTCGGCGAACCGACCCGGCATCACCGGTAGTTGACGAACTGGACCGCGAAGTCGAGGTCCGCCTCGCGCACCAGCTGCTGGACGGCCTGCAGGTCGTCGCGGCTCTTCGAGCTCACCCGCAGCTCGTCGCCCATCACCTGGGACTTCACGCCCTTGGGTCCGGAGTCGCGGATCATCTTGTTCAGCTTGCTGGCCTGGTCCTTGGAGATCCCGGCCTTGAGCGAGCACTGGATCTTGGTCTCCTTGCCCGAGGGGCGGGGCTCGCCGGCGTCGAGCGCCTTGAGGGAGACCTGGCGCTTGACGAGCTTGTCCTTGAGCACGTCGAGCGCGGCCTTGCAGCGCTCCTCGGTGCTCGAGGTGATCTCGATGCCGTCCTCACCGCGCCAGGCGATGGTCGTGGAGGTGTTCTTGAAGTCGAACCGCGTGGCGACCTCCTTGGCGGCCTGGTTGAGCGCGTTGTCGACCTCCTGGTGGTCGACCTTGCTGACGATGTCGAAGCTGCTGTCTGCCATGGGGCCAGCCTAGCTTCCTGCCGGACCACGGGTCGGTGCTCCTCCGGGCCCCGCGAGGTCGTGCGTGCCCGTCCCGGATGCGATCTGCAGCGAGGCCCCGCTCGGCCGTCACCGCGGTGAACCTCGCGCCCGTTCCGGTCGAACCCGGTCCCGCCAGACGGAGTCCCCCGACCCTGGAGCCGACCTCGCGCCCGTTCCCGTGGATAGTGCTGACATAACGTGTGCCCAATCGACGCGAACCCCCGCGAGGTTGCCGGCGACCGCTGAGGCCCTCCACCGGTTCGACGAGAGCGGGCGCGAGGTTGCACCTGGCAGATCGGGACGGCTCCACTCCCGGGGGCGGGGTCCGGTCCACGGCCTGTCCGAGGCCCGGGTGGTTTGTCCCGGGCCCGGTGACCCGGGTACCATCATCGCGCTACGGCGGGTTGCCCGAGCGGCCAAAGGGAGCAGACTGTAAATCTGCCGGCTCAGCCTACGTTGGTTCGAACCCAACACCCGCCACGCGCGACCGAGGCGCCCCCGCTCCACGCAGGGGCGCCTCGGCTTTTCCGGGGGTCGGATCGGCGCGGCTGCGGGCCGGGCCCGGGGGGTCGAGACCGGGCGCAACCTGTGCGCTCCGCACCAGGCCGCTGGCGCGACGCGGGCGGGGTTGCCGATCCGGTGGGAGAATCCGGGATCATGACGTGGAGCAGCTCGGACATCCCTGACCTCACCGGACGATCGATCATCGTGACCGGCGCCAACTCCGGAATCGGCTTCGAGGCGGCGAAGGAACTTGCCGCCCACGGTGCCACGGTCACCCTCGCCGTCAGGGATGTCGCACGCGGCGCGGGGGCGGCTGAGCAGATCCACGCGGCGGCTCCGGGGGCGCACGTCGAGGTGGCCCGGCTGGACCTCGCGGACCTGGCCAGCGTGCGGGAGTTCGCCTCCGGGTGGAGCGCCGTGAACCCCGACGGGCTCGATGTCCTGGTCAACAATGCCGGGGTCATGGCGATCCCCCGACGCGAGACCGTCGACGGCTTCGAGATGCAGCTCGGGACCAACCACCTCGGCCACTTCGCGCTCACCGGGCTGCTGGTGGGGTCGCTGCGCCCCGGCGGTCGCGTGGTCACCGTGTCCAGCAGCGCGCACCGGTTCGGTCGGATGGACTTCGACGACCTGCAGTCCGCGAAGGCGTACCAGAAGTGGCGCGCCTACGGGCAGAGCAAGCTGGCCAACATCCTGTTCGCCCTCGAGCTGCACCGGCGGGCCGGCGACGCCGGAGTCGATGTGCGCAGCATCGCCGTGCACCCGGGGTACGCGGCGACCAACCTGCAGTCGGTGGGCCCGCAGATGTCCGGCAGCCGGTTCGGGGTGGCGATGATGTCGGTGGTGAACCGCGTGCTGGCCCAATCGGCCGAGGCGGGGGCCTGGCCCACGCTGATGGCAGCCACGGACCCGGACGTCGCGAGCGGCACGTTCATCGGTCCCACCGGCCTGAAGGGCGCCCGCGGGAAGCCTGGGTTCGAGACCCCATCGGAGGCCGCCCGGGACGTCGACGCGGCCCGCCGCCTCTGGGATGTGAGCACCGAGCTGACGGGTGTCTCCTACCCCTGGTGAGCACGCCCGAGCAGTCTCCCGACGATTTCGTCAATGCCCGGCCGGTCGGGTAACCTTGGCGGGCATTGCCCCTTTAGCTCAGTCGGCAGAGCGTCTCCATGGTAAGGAGAAGGTCTACGGTTCGATTCCGTAAAGGGGCTCGGAAGAGTCGGCCCGCAAGGGCCGCACTTGCCCGGCGGAGTAGCTCAGCCTGGCAGAGCAAGCGGCTCATAATCGCTGTGTCGCCGGTTCAAGTCCGGCCTCCGCTACCAGACCCGGTGCCCGCAAGGGCCCAGCACGAGGCGCCCACCGTGGCGTGAGAGAAGGAAGGCAGTCCCGTGGGCAAGTCCACCGACATCAGGCCGAAGATCACCCTGGCCTGCCAGGAGTGCAAGCACCGCAACTACATCACCAAGAAGAACCGGCGCAACGATCCTGACCGCCTCGAGGTGAAGAAGTACTGCGCCAACTGCAACCAGCACACGGCCCACAAGGAGACCCGCTGAGGGTCGTGCCGGTGGGGCTCGCGCGCTGAGCTCCACCGCCCGGCGGCAGACGTGGACCGGTTGAGGTTCCACGAGGGTCGCCGCGCGCCGCTCAGGGCGACGTCGAAGGGGAGTACCCACCCAAGTGGGGCTCCCCTTCTGCATGGTGGACCACTGTGCACCGGCGATTCGCGGCCGGCGGCCCGCCACCCGAACGGGCGCTCCTGCCCGGCTCCTCCCACCCAACCGGCCAAGGCCTCGATGCCTCACTAGGATTCCCTGCGAGAGATCCGCCGCAGAAGGGACCGGCATGGAGACCCACAAGCTGTTCCCAGGCAAGTACTTCATCTCCTCGATCTTGGAGATGCTCGAGTACAAGTCCGAGATGACGGGCCAGACGAAGCGCCGCTACCTCATGCGCGCGGCCATGGCGGGCGTGATCGTCGGGCTGCTCTACATCGGCAACTACACGATCCAGAGCGGGATGCAGGCCCTCGACTTCGGCATGGAGGACGGGCTCCTGGCGCTCGGCAAGCTGCTCGGCTCCACGTTCTTCGGCTTCGCCCTGGTGTTCATCTACTTCTCGAAGTCCGAGCTGCTGACCTCGAACATGATGATCACCACGATCGGGCACTACTTCCACGGGATCACGTACCGGGCCACGTCCCGGGTCCTCTCCCTGTGCTACCTGGGCAACTTCCTCGGGGGGCTGTTCATCGCCGTCCTCGTCGCGCTCTCGACGATCATCAACGATCCGACCATGGCCCTGATGGATCACTCGGTCGAGGTCAAGCTGGCGTTCGTGACCGATGGGCCCACCGGCTGGCTGGACCTCTTCGTCCGTGCCATCTTCTGCAACTTCTTCATCAACTTGGCGATGCTCATGGTCTACAACGGGGCCGTCAAGGAAGACATCGTGAAGGCGCTGGTGATGATCGTCTCCGTGTTCGTGTTCGCCTACCTGGGCTTCGAGCACTCAGTGGCAAACACGGTGCTGTTCACGATCGTCGGGGTCGACCACGGGATCGACATCCTGCCGGCGATCGGCAACGTCGTCATCTGCCTTGTGGGCAACTGGGTGGGCGGCGGGGTCCTCATCGGCCTGTACTACGCCTACCTCAACGACGAGGCCCGCTACCTGCGTCAGCACCCGGAGCTCGCCGACCCCCAGGGGCAGCCCTGAGCACCGATCACGCCCAGGTTGACCCCCACTGGCGACGGTGGGTGGGCAGGTGCGTCCGACTGGGGGCGTGGCTCGCGGCCACGTCCGTGCTCTGGCTCATGCTCCTGGTCCTGGCGTGGACCCAGGAGGGCCCTCGCGAGCCGGGAGGCACGGGACCGCTGGCCCTGGCCAGCGTCGCGGCCCTTGTCGACATCGCCCTGCTGGGCAACATCGGTCGGTGGTGGATGACGCCGCGGTGGCCCGGCCGGGATCGTGCCGGCTGGCTCGGCCGAGTGACCGATCCGCTGGGCTGGCCCTTGCCGGTGGCCACCCTGGTCGTGCTGGTCGGGAACCTGATCCTGACCCTGGCCGACCGGATGATCCCCCTGGACTGGCTGAGCCTGGGGCTCTGCGTCGTCGGCCTCGCCCTGCTCGGCGTCGTGGCGACGTCGACCCCGGGCCGGGCTGCCGCCCACGCGCGAGGGTCGCAATGACCGCGTCCGCGTCCGAGTCGCGTGCCCCCCGCGATCCGCTGGCGCTCGCGGAGATGACGACGCTGCGCGTGGGGGGCCCTGCCCGCGCGGTGGTGAGCGCTGCCACGGACGAGGACCTCGTCGCGACCGTCATGGCCGCCGACGCCAGGGGCGAGCCCGTGCTCCTCGTCGGCGGCGGGTCGAACCTGCTCGTGGCCGACGCCGGCTTCCCGGGCACCGTCGTCCGGATCGCCACCCGCGGGGTCCAGGTCGAGCCCTCGACGCCGGGCCGGGTGCGCGTCCGCGTGGCCGCGGGCGAGCCGTGGGAGACGTTCGTCGCGACCGCCGTCGAGTCGGGCTGGTCCGGGGTCGAGGCGCTGTCGGGGATCCCCGGATGCACCGGGGCGACGCCGATCCAGAACGTGGGCGCCTACGGGGCCGAGGTCGCACAGGTCATCGAGTCCCTCGAGGTGCTGGACCGCCGCAGCGGAGCCGTCAGCCCGGATGGAGCCCGGGGCGGTGGGGTTCGGCTACCGGAGCTCGGTGCTCAAGCGCGAGCCCGGGCGCTGGGTCGTCCTCGCGGTGTCGATGGACCTCGCGGTCGACCCGCTCGGGGCTCCGATCCGCTATGCGGAGCTCGCCGGGGTCCTCGGCGTCGGCGTCGGGGACCGGGCGCCCGCAGCCGCCGTCCGGCAGGCCGTGCTGGAGCTGCGCCGGGGCAAGGGCATGGTCCTCGACGACTCGGACCACGACACGTGGAGTGCGGGCTCGTTCTTCACGAATCCGATCATCAGCGCGACCGTGGCCGACACCCTGCCCGCGGACGCGCCCCGCTTCCCCCAGCCGGACGGATCGGTCAAGACCTCAGCCGCGTGGCTGATCTCGCATGCGGGATTCGCCAAGGGCTTCGCGATCCGCCCCGGCGCCCCGGCGGCGCTGTCCACGAAGCACTCCCTGGCCCTGACCAACCGCGGCGGCGCGACGGCGCAGGACCTGCTCGAGCTCGCGCGGGTCGTGCGCACGGGCGTCGCCGACCGGTTCGGCATCGTCCTGGAGAACGAGCCGGTGCTCGTGGGGTGCGCCCTGTAGGGGTCGCGCTCCCGACGGGGACCACTCCGGTAGGTGTCGTGCTCCCAACGGACCACTGCGGGGACGACCAGCGGAGGACCCCCGTGGTCAGCGGGCCTCGCCCAGCAGCGTCGCGATCCGGGCCACGCCCTCCTCGAGGTCCGCGTCGCCCAGCGCATAGGACAGCCGCAGGTAGCCCGGCGTGCCGAAGGCCTCGCCCGGGACGACCGCCACCTCCACCTCGTCGAGGATCAGCGTGGCGAGCTCGGCCGAGGTGGCGGGGCGCTTCCCGCGGATCTCCCGGCCCAGGAGGTCCTCGACCGACGGGTACACGTAGAACGCGCCCTCAGGCTCGGGGCAGAGCACGCCCGGGGATCTCCGACAGCAGCTCCACGATGCGCCGACGGCGCCGGTCGAAGGCCACCTTCATCATCTCGACGGCAGCCAGGTCCCCGGACACCGCCGCCAGGGCCGCGATCTGGGAGACGTTGGCGACGTTCGAGGTCGCGTGCGACTGCAGGTTGGTGGCCGCCTTCACGATGTCCTCGGGGCCGATGAGCCAGCCCACGCGCCATCCGGTCATCGCGTAGGTCTTGGCCACCCCGTTGACCACGATGCAGCGCTCGGCGAGCTCGGGGACCTCGACCGGCATCGAGGAGAACTCCGCGTCGCCGTAGACGAGGTGCTCGTAGATCTCGTCGGTCACGACCCACAGTTCGTGCTCGACGGCCCAGCGACCGATCGCCGCGACGTCCTCCGGGGTGTACACCGCCCCGGTCGGGTTCGAGGGGGAGACGAAGACCAGGGCCTTGGTGCTCGGCGTGCGCGCGGCCTCGAGCTGGTCGATCGTCGCCCGGTACCCGCTCTCGGGGGAGGTCGGCACCACGACCGTCGTCCCGCCTGCCAGGGCGATCGACTCCGGGTAGGTGGTCCAGTACGGCGCGGGCAGCAGGACCTCGTCGCCCGGGTCGAGCAGGGCGGCGAAGGCGTTGTAGAGCGCCTGCTTGCCACCGTTGGTGATCAGCACGTGGCTGGGCTTCACGGCCAGGCCGGAGTCACGGTAGGTCTTGGCGGCCACCGCCTCCTTGAGCTCGGGCAGGCCGCCGGCTGGCGTGTACCGGTGCCAGCGCGGGTCGTGGCAGGCCGCCGCGGCCGCCTCGACGATGTAGTCCGGTGTCGGGAAGTCCGGCTCGCCGGCCCCGAACCCGATCACGGGCCGCCCGGCCGCCTTCAGCGCCTTGGCCCGTGCATCGACGGCCAGGGTCGCGGACTCGGCGATGGCACCGACACGGGCAGAGACGCGGGAGTGAGCAGGCATGGGGTCATCGTAGTGAGGGCTGTGGGCGTCCGTCACGGCCGATCGCGCCGCCCCAACGCGAGCATTTGGGCCGCAGGGGGTGGGCCCGTACACTGGGTCCTCCGGGTCGGCGCACCCTCGCGGTAGCCTGCCCGGGTCAGAAGTCCAAAGGGTCGTAGCTCAATTGGTAGAGCACCGGTCTCCAAAACCGGCGGTTGGGGGTTCAAGTCCCTCCGGCCCTGCGAGGCGGGACGTTCGCGTTCCGCGTCACAACACCTGTGGGCGCCCGTCGCCCACCTCGGAGGACCTGTGAGCGAGAGCAGCACAACGACCGACCGTGGCTCGTCCGGCGACAAGAGGCCAGCCGGCAAGCCCAGCCTGTGGGCACGGTTCACGCTGTTCATGCGCCAGATGGTCGCCGAGCTGCGCAAGGTCATCTGGCCCACGCGCAAGGAGCTGATCACCTACACGTGGGTGGTCATCGTCTTCGTGGCGATGTTCACCGCGATGGTGGCGGCCTTCGACTTTGTGTTCACACGACTGGTGCTGCAGATCTTCAGCTGAAGCTGCGCACCCCGTACTAGATCTGCGAGGACGACTGTGTCTGGATCGACCGACGAGTTCGACGCCCCCGAGGGCGAGGCCGCCGAGTTCGACTGGTCGGCTGCCCTGACGGCCGCCGACGGGATCGACGCTGCCCCGAGCTCCGACGAGGTCGACGAGCCGGTGGGCGCCGAGGACCAGGCCGACGCCGCGGAGGCCGACACCGACGCGCAGGCCGACGCCGACGCAGGCGATGCCCCGGTCGAGGTCGTGGATCCGGAGACCGGCGAGCTGATCGAGGTCCCCGCCGAGGACGCCGCCGCCGAGGCGGAGCCGACCCCGGTCGATCCCCTCGAGGCCTTCCGCGAGGAGATGGCCGCAGCGCCCGGCGACTGGTACGTGATCCACTCCTACGCCGGCTACGAGAACAAGGTCAAGGCCAACCTGCTCACCCGGGCCACCTCGTTGAACATGGAGGACTACATCTTCCAGGTCGAGGTCCCGATCGAGGAGGTCGTCGAGATCAAGAACGGCCAGAAGAAGCAGGTCAAGCGCAACAAGTTCCCCGGGTACGTGCTGGTCCGCATGGACCTCACCGACGAGTCCTGGGGCACCGTGCGCCACACCCCGGGCGTGACCGGCTTCGTCGGGCACGCCCACCAGCCGCTGCCGCTGAGCCTCGAGGAGGTCGTGGCGATCCTGGCCCCCGAGCCGGAGGTCGTGCTCGAGCCGATCGCCGGTGGCGCAGGCGGGTCCGGGGCGAAGGCCACGGGCAAGCCGGCGAAGGTCGTGGAGATCGACCTGTCCCCCGGGGACTCCGTCACGGTCATCGACGGTGCCTTCGCCACGCTGCACGCCACCGTGTCCGAGATCAACATCGAGGGCCAGAAGATCACCGGCCTCGTGGAGATCTTCGGCCGCGAGACACCGGTCGAGCTGCGGTTCGACCAGATCGAGAAGAACTAGGCGCGCGAGCGCCCCACTGATTCCCGCGGTGAACGCGCCGCGGGTGCACCCACACGAAGGACCCGAGAAATGCCTCCCAAGAAGAAGAAGGTCAGTGGCCTGATCAAGCTCCAGATCACGGCCGGCCAGGCCAACCCGGCGCCGCCCGTCGGCCCGGCCCTGGGCCAGCACGGCGTGAACATCATGGAGTTCTGCAAGGCCTACAACGCCGCGACTGAGGCCCAGCGCGGTCAGGTCATCCCGGTCGAGATCACTGTGTACGAGGATCGTTCGTTCGACTTCGTGCTCAAGACCCCGCCGGCGGCGAAGCTGATCCTGAAGGCCGCAGGAGTCGAGAAGGGCTCCGGCGTTCCCCAGAAGGACAAGGTCGGCTCGATCACCAGGGCCCAGGTCAAGGAGATCGCCGAGGTCAAGATGCCTGACCTCAACGCCAACGACATCGATGCCGCGATGAAGATCATCGAGGGCACCGCCCGTCAGATGGGGATCACCGTCTCCGAGTGAGACGCCCCACCCACGAACGCGTGGTAGGGCCTGCGCGGCCCGCAACACCACCAACGGAGAGGAATCCGTCATGAAGCGCAGCAAGGGCTACCGCAAGGCAGCCGAGAAGATCGACGCATCGGCACTGCACACCCCGCTCAGCGCGGTGCGCCTGGCCAAGGAGACGAGTCCGGCGAAGTTCGACGCGACCGTCGAGGTCGCCATGCGGCTGGGCATCGACCCCCGCAAGGCCGACCAGATGGTGCGCGGCACCGTCAACCTCCCGCACGGCACCGGCAAGACCGCTCGGGTCCTGGTCTTCGCCAACGCCGCCAAGGCTGATGAGGCACGCGCCGCTGGTGCGGACTTCGTCGGTGGTGACGACATGATCGAGAAGGTCGCCGCCGGCTGGACGGACTTCGACGCCGCCGTCGCCACCCCCGACCTCATGGGCAAGGTCGGACGCCTGGGCAAGGTTCTGGGTCCGCGTGGCCTCATGCCCAACCCCAAGACCGGCACCGTGACGATGGACGTGGCCAAGGCCGTGACCGACATCAAGGGCGGCAAGATCGAGTTCCGCACCGACAAGCACGCGAACCTGAGCTTCCCGATCGGTCGGGTCTCCTTCACCGAGACCCAGCTGGTGGAGAACTACGGCGCGGCGATCGATGAGATCACCCGTCTCAAGCCGTCCGCGGCGAAGGGTCGCTACATCAAGAAGGCCACCATCGCCACGACGATGGGCCCCGGCATCCCGGTCGATCCCAACCGGACCCGCGACCTGCTCGTCGAGGACGAGACCGCCTGACGCGTCCGCACGCCAACGGGCCCGCCCGCTGCCAGGAGGCAGCCCGGCGGGCCCGTTGTGTGTGAGCCACCCCTGCGCCGGTGCCCCGCCTCGCGCCGGCGCGCCGGGGCAGGGCGCGACTCCGGGTCAGCGGCGGAACGCCTCGCGCAGGTTGGCCACGAGGATGGTGATCGCGGAGAGGCCGAGGGCCGCTCCGACCACCACCCGCCAGTCCCGCCACAGGAAGTAGGCCGCGACCACGGCGAGCAGGATGAGCAGGAAGCGGCCCATGACGGCCAGGAACTTCCCGCGCACGAAGCCCTCGATCGACACCAGGACGACCAGGGCCCAGACCGCGAACGCGGTCGCACTGACGCCCACCGCCGGGTGCACGATCTGGCCCAGCATCCACAGGATCAGTGGGGTGCTGAGGACCGCCCACCAGGACAGCAGCCGGGCGCGGGTCCCGGTGGCGGACTCGATGGGGGTGTTGCGGTGGGTGAGGTGCGCATGCGGGTCGGCCGATGCGTCGGAGGCGTCGGACGCCATCGACGCGGCCTCGTCGCGCAGCCGGGTCTGTTCGCGGCGCATCGCCAGCAGGCGTGCTTCCTCGCCGGCGAGGACGCGGACCTCCGGGGCGCCGGGGTAGCGACCGGCGGCGGCGACCTGCAGGGCGTCCCCGGTGCGGGCGATGTCGTCCTCGAGCTCGTCCAGCCGGGCCTGGAGCTGCTCCCTGCGTCGAACCAGCAGGTCGCTCTCGACGGCCGGGTTGGCCGCCACTTTGGCCAGCCCGGCCCAGCCGACCGGGGCCGCCCAGGAGGCGCGCACCGTGCCGTCGCGCTCGTAGCGGGGTCCGGCCGGCCCGCGTTCCCCGCCGAGGCGGTCGCGGGTGTCGTGGCCCCACAGCCCGCGGAACCCGCGCACCCAGCCGGTGTCGTCGTCGATCACCTCCGGGTACCACGGGTCGCCCTGCCCGGGGCCGATCGCCCGGCCGTCGCCGCGGGCGTAGTCCACATACGGGATGCCCGACGTTCTGGGCCCCGGTCGACCACGGCGTGAACACCCGGGCCATCCACCGCCCGAACCGCAGCACCGTGCTCTGCGTCGGTGGCTCGATCGAGATCAGGTAGTCCCCGGGCAGGTAGGCCCCCGAATGCGACCCGGCCCCGGCGAACACCACCGGATGCCGACCCTCGACCAGGGTGAGGTCCGGGTCGTCCCACCGGCGGCGCAGGTCGTCACCGGTCTCGTCATGCGCGGAGAACACCACCCACCGCGGGGCCGGCAGCCCGGCGTCGTCGAGCGCGCCGGTGCCGTCGAGGAAGACCGTGACCTGCTCCCAGTCCGCCTCATGCTCATTGACCCCACCGAACCCCGAGCGCCAGTTGTTGAACGAGTAGAAGAACCAGTACTGGCAGACCACCCAGTCACCATCGCGCACCACCCGGCCGTAGTACGCCGGCCGATCCGGCTCCAGGTGCTCCTGCTGCAACAGGAACGACTTCGCCGCGCTACCGCCGGGCACGCTGCCACGGAAGATCAGCGACAACCGGTTCAACGCATCGATCAACCGACCCAACAGGCCCACCGCCGCCAACCGGCTGGCCCCCCGCAACCGCGGCGGCCGGTCCTTGAGCGGGATCCGCACCTTGGGAGACTCGGTCCCGGTCATGATGCCCGACAACGACGTCGACTGGCCCGGGATCGACTCCTCCACCCGGCCCAGCACCCCCGAGTCGAAGGACTCCGCCGACGCCTCGATCACCGACTCCCCGCCAGGCAACTCCGTCCACAGCGCCGCATGCTGCACATAGTTGTGCACCGACACCGGGAAGAAGTACTCACCCCGGGTGAACCGCACCACCGGCTCAAAAGCCCGCAACAGCGCGAGATCGTTCGCCGCGGTGCGCGGGGAGTCGTCGGACATGGGCCGCATCGTAGGGGGATTTGGCCTGGTCCCGCCGCTGGTCTACCCTTGGGGCACCGAAGACCGTTGGTCGCTCCTTCCCGTTCTGCACGGGGAGGAACTGAAGGTCCCGCGCAGAGCGGGCGGCCCACGCAGGTGAGAGCAGAAGTTCGGACGTCCAGCGGGTCAGCCTGCTGAGCATCCGGTCCCACGCCCCGCGCCTGCGCCGGGGCGTTCGTCATGTCGGGGCCGGCCACGGTCGACACTGCTCAAAGGAGAATCATGGCGCGGAACCCCAAGTCCACCGCCGTCGAGGAGATCACCGAGGAGTTCCGCTCCTCGAGTGCGGCGGTCCTGACGGAGTATCGCGGCCTGACCGTGGCCCAGCTCAAGGAGCTGCGCCGTTCCCTGGGTGGCAATGCCACGTACGCCGTGGTGAAGAACACGCTGACCAAGATCGCGGCCAAGGACGCCGGGGTCGAGGGTCTCGACAGCCTGCTCGCCGGCCCCAGCGCGATCGCCTTCATCAAGGGCGATCCGGTGGTGGCGGCCAAGGGCCTGCGCGACTTCGCCAAGGCGCATCCGATGCTGGTCATCAAGGGCGGGTACCTGGACGGAAAGGTCCTGTCCGCCGCTGATGTCACCACGCTCGCGGATCTCGAGTCCCGTGAGGTGCTGCTGGCCAAGCTGGCCGGCGCGATGAACGCCTCGCTGCAGCAGGCGGTGTCGCTGTTCGCAGCGCCCCTGTCCCAGGCAGCGCGCGCCATCGACGCACTGCGGGTCGCCGCACAGGCGGATCCGTCACTGATCGGTGGTGCGGGCACCGCCCCGGCCACTGACGTTGCCCCCGAGGCGGTCATACCCGCCACCGAGGCTGAGGCTCCGGCCGAGGCCACCCCCGAGGCTGAGGCTCCGGCCGAGGCCACCTCCGAGGTTGCGGCTGACGCCGTGACCGAGGTCACCGAGACTGAGGCCCCGGCCGAGGTCATCACTGAGGCTGAGGCACCCGCCGAGGCTGAGGTTCCGGCTGAGGCACCCGCCGATGCCGCCACCGACGCTGCGGCCGCAGCCGAGGAGATCGCCGAGGGCTGATCGCCCTTCGCTTTCAGCCCCACCCGGCACCGGCCGGAAACGAGAGAGGAACGCCATCATGGCGAAGCTGAGCACTGAGGACCTGCTCGACGCGTTCAAGGAGATGACGCTGATCGAGCTGTCCGAGTTCGTCAAGCAGTTCGAGGACACCTTCGGCGTCACCGCGGCCGCCCCGGTCGCCGTGGCTGCTGCCGGCCCCGCCGGCGGCGGCGCCGCTGCCGAGGTCGTCGAGGAGCAGGACGAGTTCGACGTCATCCTCGAGGACGCGGGCGACAAGAAGATCCAGGTCATCAAGGAGGTCCGCACGCTGACCAGCCTTGGCCTCAAGGAGGCCAAGGACCTCGTCGAGGGCGCTCCCAAGCCCGTCGTCGAGAAGGTCAACAAGGAGGCCGCCGAGAAGGCGAAGGCCGCCCTGGAGGCTGCCGGCGCCAAGGTGTCCGTCAAGTGACCCTGCGCTGACCGCGCGGTACCACGCCACTGGGCGCATCCCCACCACGGGGGTGCGCCCAGTCGCATGCCCGGGCGGCTCCCTTCGGGTGCCTTTCCACATTCGGGGTCCTTGGGTACTTGACTCTGAGCGAGTGGGAAGGCACCCTGAGTCCGACGCAACTGCGTCCAGGCGTGTGTGTGGCCCTCGCGGTCACGCTCCGGCGGACGGTTCGATGGGTGCGTGCACGGTCCCGCCTCCCGCTGTCGAGCGGCGCGGACCACGCACGTGAACGAGGAACCGCCTTCTGGGGAGCATGTCTGGGGTCGACAGCGGCTGCCCAATCGGGTACGCTGCTGCTTTGCGCTGTCCTTCCCCCCAGCCTGTCGCTCCTTGAGTGAGCCATGCCCGCGGTTCGCCGCGGGAGCCGGGGCCCGGGGCCAGCGTGCCGACCGCAGTGAACCGTCCTGGAAGGACCTGTCTTGGCCTCCACCCGCAAGACCGCCACGCCCCCCCCGCCGCCCGGACTGAACCGGGTGTCCTTCGCGAAGATCCGTGAGCCGCTGGAGGTCCCGGACCTCCTGGCCCTGCAGACCGACTCGTTCGACTGGCTGCTGGGCAACGACTCGTGGCGGGCCCGCGTGGCCGCCGCCGTCGAGTCCGGTGCCAGCGTGCCGACCAAGTCCGGCCTCGAGGAGATCTTCACCGAGATCTCCCCGATCGAGGACTTCTCCGAGACGATGTCGCTGAGCTTCCGCGACCACCGCTTCGAGCCGCCGAAGTACACCGTGGAGCAGTGCCGCGAGAAGGACATGACCTACTCGCAGCCGATGTTCGTCACGGCGGAGTTCACCAACAACGAGACCGGCGAGATCAAGAGCCAGACGGTCTTCATGGGCGACTTCCCGCTGATGACCGACAAGGGCACGTTCATCGTCAACGGCACCGAGCGTGTCGTCGTGTCGCAGCTGGTCCGCTCCCCGGGCGTGTACTTCGAGCGCCAGGAGGACAAGACCTCCGACAAGGACATCTTCGTCGCCAAGATCATCCCGAGCCGCGGTGCGTGGCTGGAGTTCGAGATCGACAAGAAGGACATGGTCGGCGTGCGGGTGGACCGCAAGCGCAAGCAGCCGGTCACCGTCCTGCTGAAGGCCCTGGGCCGCTCCGAGGCGCAGATCCGCGAGCGCTTCGCCGCGTGGCCGTCCATGGAGGCCACCCTGGAGAAGGACCCGGTCGGCACCACCAACCCGGACAAGACCCAGGACGAGGCGCTGCTGGACATCTACCGCAAGCTGCGCCCGGGCGAGCCGCCGACGATCGAGGCGGGGCGCAACCTGCTGGAGAACTTCTACTTCAACCCCAAGCGCTACGACCTCGCGAAGGTCGGTCGCTACAAGGTCAACAAGAAGCTGGGCCTGACCTCCGAGCTCGGCCAGAGCACCCTGCAGATCGAGGACATCGAGGCCACGATCGAGTACCTGTGCCGGCTGCACGCCGGTGAGACCTCGTTCGAGACCGCGCAGGGCACCAAGCAGGTCGAGCCCGACGACATCGACCACTTCGGCAACCGGCGCCTGCGCACGGTCGGCGAGCTGATCCAGAACCAGCTGCGCACCGGCCTGTCGCGCATGGAGCGCGTGGTCCGTGAGCGGATGACCACCCAGGACGTCGAGGCGATCACGCCGCAGACCCTGATCAACATCCGCCCCGTCGTGGCCTCCATCAAGGAGTTCTTCGGCACCTCGCAGCTGAGCCAGTTCATGGACCAGACGAACCCGATCTCGGGCCTGACCCACAAGCGCCGCCTGTCGGCGCTGGGCCCCGGTGGCCTGTCGCGTGAGCGGGCCGGCTTCGAGGTCCGCGACGTGCACCCGTCCCACTACGGCCGGATGTGCCCGATCGAGACCCCTGAGGGCCCGAACATCGGCCTGATCGGCTCGCTGTCCACCTACGCCCGGGTCAACGCGTTCGGGTTCATCGAGACCCCGTACCGCCGGGTCGACGACAAGGGCCGCGTCACCGACGAGATCCACTACCTGACCGCCGACGAGGAGGACCTGCACGTCGTCGCGCAGGCCAACGCCCCGCTGACCCTCGACGGGCACTTCGCGGAGTCCCGCGTCCTGGTCCGCACCAAGGGCGGCGAGGTCGACTACATCGCCCCGGCGAACGTGGACTTCATGGACGTCTCCCCGCGCCAGATGGTGTCGGTGGCCACGGCCATGATCCCGTTCCTCGAGCACGACGACGCCAACCGCGCGCTCATGGGCGCCAACATGCAGCGCCAGGCTGTCCCGCTGCTGCGCAGCGAGGCGCCCCTGGTCGGCACCGGCATGGAGTACCGCGCGGCGGTCGACGCCGGCGACGTGGTCGCGGCCAACAAGGGCGGCGTGGTCTCCGAGGTCTCGGCCGACCACGTCACCGTGGCCAACGACGACGGCACCTACGAGACCTACCGGCTGCGCAAGTTCGACCGCTCCAACCAGGGCACGTGCTTCAACCAGCGCACGATCGTCGACGAGGGCCAGCGGGTCGAGGAGGGCCAGGTCATCGCTGACGGGCCCTGCACCGACACCGCGGAGATGGCGCTCGGGCGCAACCTGCTCGTGGCGTTCATGCCGTGGGAGGGCCACAACTACGAGGACGCGATCATCCTGAGCCAGCGCCTCGTCCAGGACGACGTCCTGTCCTCGATCCACATCGAGGAGCACGAGGTCGACGCCCGCGACACCAAGCTCGGGCCCGAGGAGATCACCCGGGACATCCCGAACGTCTCCGAGGAGGTGCTGGCCGACCTCGACGACCGCGGCGTGATCCGCGTGGGCGCCGACGTCGTGACCGGTGACATCCTGGTCGGCAAGGTCACGCCCAAGGGCGAGACGGAGCTGACCCCGGAGGAGCGCCTGCTGCGCGCGATCTTCGGCGAGAAGGCCCGTGAGGTCCGCGACACCTCGATGAAGGTGCCGCACGGCGAGTCCGGCAAGGTCATCGCGGTGCGCGTGTTCGACCGCGAGGAGGGCGACGAGCTGCCCCCGGGCGTCAACCGCCTGGTCCGGGTCTACGTGGCCCAGAAGCGCAAGATCACCACGGGCGACAAGCTGGCCGGCCGTCACGGCAACAAGGGCGTCATCGCGAAGATCCTCCCCGTCGAGGACATGCCGTTCCTCGAGGACGGCACGCCGGTCGACGTCGTGCTCAACCCGCTCGGCGTGCCTGGCCGGATGAACGTCGGGCAGGTCATGGAGACCCACCTCGGCTGGGTCGCCAAGACCGGCTGGGAGGCGCCGGAGGGTGCGGAGTGGGCCAAGCGCCTGGACGAGTCCGCGCGGGCGGCCGCCCCGAACACGCGGGTCGCGACCCCAGTGTTCGACGGCGCCAAGGAGGACGAGCTGTCCGGCCTGCTGGCCAACACCATCCCGACCGCCGACGGCGTCCGCCTGGTCGGTCCCGATGGCAAGGCCAGCCTGTTCGACGGTCGCTCCGGCGAGCCGTTCCCGGCACCGGTCGCGGTGGGCTACATCTACATCCTGAAGCTGCTGCACCTGGTCGACGACAAGATGCACGCGCGCTCCACCGGCCCGTACTCGATGATCACCCAGCAGCCGCTCGGTGGTAAGGCGCAGTTCGGTGGCCAGCGGTTCGGCGAGATGGAGGTCTGGGCCATGGAGGCCTACGGCGCCGCCTACGCCCTGCAGGAGCTGCTCACCATCAAGAGCGACGACGTCCTCGGCCGCGTGAAGGTCTACGAGGCCATCGTCAAGGGCGAGAACATCCCCGAGCCGGGCATCCCCGAGTCGTTCAAGGTGCTGATCAAGGAGATGCAGTCCCTGTGCCTGAACGTCGAGGTGCTGTCCAGCGACGGGCAGTCCATCGAGATGCGTGACTCCGACGACGACATCTTCCGCGCAGCGGAGGAACTGGGCATCGACCTGTCCCGGCGCGAGCCGAGCAGCGTCGAAGAGGTCTGACCGGCGCGGATCCGCCACCCGGCCACCCGCCGGTTGCGGATCCGCACCGACCCACGTGACGACGACGACCCGATTACGAACCTAAGGAACCCACCTTGCTCGACGTCAACTACTTCGACGAGTTGCGCATCGGCCTGGCCACGGCCGACAACATCCGCACCTGGTCCCACGGTGAGGTCAAGAAGCCCGAGACCATCAACTACCGCACGCTCAAGCCCGAGAAGGATGGGCTGTTCTGCGAGAAGATCTTCGGGCCCACCCGGGACTGGGAGTGCTACTGCGGCAAGTACAAGCGCGTGCGCTTCAAGGGCATCATCTGTGAGCGCTGCGGCGTCGAGGTGACCCGCGCCAAGGTCCGGCGCGAGCGGATGGGCCACATCGAGCTGGCCGCACCCGTGACCCACATCTGGTACTTCAAGGGCGTCCCGTCCCGACTGGGCTACCTGCTGGACCTGGCCCCGAAGGACCTGGAGAAGGTCATCTACTTCGCGGCCTACATGATCACCTCCGTCGACGAGGAGTCGCGGCACCGCGACCTGCCCTCGATCGAGAACCGCATCGGGGTGGAGCGCAAGCAGCTCACCGACAAGACCGAGGCCGACCTGGCCAAGCGCGCCGAGAAGCTCGAGGCCGACCTGGCCGCACTCGAGGCCGAGGGCGCCAAGGCTGACGTGAAGCGCAAGGTCCGCGAGGGCGCCGAGCGCGAGCTCAACGCCATCCGTCGTGCGGGGGAGAAGAAGGTCGACAGCCTCGACCGCGTCTTCGACCGGTTCCGCACCCTGAAGGTCCAGGACCTCGAGGGCGACGAGATGCTCTACCGCGAGATGCGTGACCGCTTCGGCATGTACTTCTCCGGGGGCATGGGCGCCGCGGCGATCCAGGCCCGCCTGGCCAGCTTCGACCTCGAGGCCGAGGCCGAGATCCTGCGCGAGATCGTGGCGACCGGCAAGGGCCAGCGCAAGACCCGGGCGCTCAAGCGGCTCAAGGTCGTCACGGCGTTCATGACCACCACCAACGATCCCAAGGGCATGGTCCTGGACTGCGTCCCGGTCATCCCGCCGGACCTGCGCCCGATGGTGCAGCTCGACGGTGGCCGGTTCGCCACCTCCGACCTCAACGACCTGTACCGCCGCGTGATCAACCGGAACAACCGGCTCAAGCGCCTGCTCGACCTGGGCGCCCCGGAGATCATCGTCAACAACGAGAAGCGGATGCTGCAGGAGGCCGTCGACGCGCTGTTCGACAACGGTCGCCGTGGCCGTCCGGTCACCGGCCCGGGCAACCGGCCGCTGAAGTCGCTGTCGGACATGCTCAAGGGCAAGCAGGGCCGGTTCCGCCAGAACCTGCTCGGCAAGCGCGTGGACTACTCCGGCCGCTCGGTCATCGTGGTCGGCCCGCAGCTCAAGCTGCACCAGTGCGGCCTGCCCAAGGGCATGGCCCTCGAGCTGTTCAAGCCGTTCGTGATGAAGCGCCTGGTCGACCTGAACCACGCGCAGAACATCAAGAGCGCCAAGCGCATGGTCGAGCGGTCCCGCTCGGTCGTGTGGGACGTGCTCGAGGAGGTCATCTCCGAGCACCCGGTGATGCTCAACCGGGCGCCCACGCTGCACCGGCTGGGCATCCAGGCGTTCGAGCCCCAGCTGATCGAGGGCAAGGCCATCCAGATCCACCCGCTGGTCTGCACCGCGTTCAACGCGGACTTCGACGGCGACCAGATGGCCGTGCACGTGCCGCTGAGCGCCGAGGCCCAGGCCGAGGCCCGGATCCTGATGCTGAGCTCGAACAACATCCTGAGCCCGGCGAACGGTCGCCCGATCACCACGCCGACCCAGGACATGGTGCTGGGCATCTACGCCCTGACCTCGCTGCGCGAGGGTCTCAAGGGCGAGGGCCACGCGTACTCCTCGCTCGCCGAGGCGATGATGGCCTACGACTCGGGGAGCCTGTCCCTGCAGTCCATGATCACCCTGCGCCTGCGCGGCGTCGTGCCCCCCGAGGGGCACGAGGTGACTGAGGACTGGCAGCCCGGCGACGCGCTGTCGCTGCAGACCACCCTGGGCCGTGCGCTGTTCAACGAGGCGCTGCCGGCGGACTACGAGTTCGTCAACGAGGACATCGACAAGAAGCGCCTCGGCGCCCTGGTCAACGACCTCGCCGAGCGCTACACGAAGACCAACGTGGCCAACACCCTGGACGAGATCAAGGATCTCGGCTTCCGCTGGGCGACCCGCTCGGGGGTGACCATCTCGTTCGATGACGTGGTGGCCCCGCCGAAGAAGGCCGAGCTGATGGCTGCGGCCGAGGTGCGTGCCGAGGCGGTGCAGGACCAGTACGACGACGGCCTGATCACCGACGCGGAGCGCCGCCAGGAGCTCATCGAGATCTGGACGCGGACCACCGATGAGGTGGCCGAGGCCATGAAGGAGCACTTCCCGGCCACGAACCCGGTGTTCATGATGGTGAACTCCGGTGCCCGCGGGAACTGGATGCAGGTCCGCCAGATCGCGGGCATGCGTGGCCTGGTGGCCAACCCGAAGGGCGAGATCATCCCGCGGCCGATCAAGAGCAACTACCGCGAGGGCCTGTCGGTGCTGGAGTACTTCATCGCCACCCACGGTGCCCGCAAGGGCCTGGCCGACACCGCGCTGCGCACCGCCGACTCCGGGTACCTCACCCGGCGCCTGGTGGACGTGTCGCAGGACGTGATCATCCGCGAGGAGGACTGCGGCACCGACCGCGGCCTGCCGATGGTGATCGGCACCCGTGGCGAGGACGGCGTCGTGACGCCCGACGAGCACGTGGACACCTCTGCGGTGTCGCGGATCCTGTCCGAGGACGTCGTCGTCGACGGCGAGGTGCTCGCCCCCGCGGGTGAGGAGCTGTCGATCACCCTGGTCGACCGGCTCTGCGAGGCCGGAGTCGAGAAGGTCCGGCTCCGCTCGGTGCTGACGTGCGACTCCAAGGTCGTGACCTGCGCCACCTGCTACGGCCGCTCGTTGGCGACCGGCAAGCTCGTGGACGTCGGCGAGGCCATCGGCATCATCGCCGCGCAGTCCATCGGTGAGCCCGGAACGCAGCTGACGATGCGCACCTTCCACACCGGTGGTGTGGCCGGTGAGGACATCACCCACGGCCTTCCCCGCATCGTCGAGCTGTTCGAGGCGCGCACGCCCAAGGGTGTGGCCCCGATCAGCGAGTCCGCGGGTCGGGTGCGCATCGAGGAGTCCGACCGCGCCAAGAAGATCGTCATCGTCCCCGACGACGG
>CAVQQP010000011.1:0-44625 GCA_963714995.1 uncultured Actinomycetes bacterium
CGACATGGTCACCGTGCGGTCCGGACTGCCATCCTTGAAAGGTGGCAAGCCGTCGCCGGGACACGCTGGAACCAGCGGTACCGCCAGCGCGACGGCAGGTTCCACCCGCTGATCCCCTGAGCGCCGGAACGGTCGACGCGGCGGGGCGGAATCGGTACGTCGACCTCGTCCGGCTCGTCGCGATCCTCGTGGTCATGGGGGGCCACTGGCTGGCCACGATCATCGTCGTCGCTGACGGGCAGCCGCGGGGCCGCAGCGCGCTGGCCGAGATCGGGTACATGCGCTGGCTGACGCTGCTGCTGCAGGTCATGCCGATGTTCTTCCTGGCTGGCGGGTACGCGGCGGCCGCATCCTGGCCGTCGTGGAGTGCTCGCGGGGGACGGTGGGCCGGCTGGACGCATGCCCGGTTCGTGCGACTGCTGCGGCCGACCAGCTGGTTCGTCGGGATCATGGCGGGGGTGCTCGGCGTCGCCCTGCTCCTGGGCGCGCCGGCCCCGGTGCTGGCCCAGGCCGGTTGGGGGGTGGCCCTGCAGCTGTGGTTCCTGCCGGTCTACGTCTCGCTGCTCGTGCTCGCGGTGCCCCTGCTCACCGCGTGGAACCGGGCCCGGTGGTTCCTGCTGGCAGCAGCGATCGCGATCGTTGCGGTGGTCGACGTGCTGGTGCGGGGCCTTGGTCTGGCAGGTGCGGGCTGGCTGAACTACTTCGTGGCGCCGGCAGCGGGTTTCGTCCTCGGGTTCGCCTGGCACGCTGGCGCGCTCGCACGGCGCTCCGTCCAGATCGCCATGCTGGTCGGCGGGGTGCTGGTCCTCCTGGTGCTGATCGGCGGCTTCGGCTATCCCCCGTGGATGATCGGCGTCCCGGGCGAGCCGCCCGCCAACACGGCACCTCCGAACCTCGCGCTTGTCGCCTACGCGTCAGCCCAGGTCGGGCTGGTCCTGCTGCTCGAACGGTCCGGCCGGCGGCTCCTGGAGCGGCCCCGGACCTGGGCAGCCGTCGTCCGGGGCAACGCGGTCCTCATGACCATGTACCTGTGGCACATGGTCCCGGTGCTGATCCTCGCCGCGCTCCTCGCGGTGACCGGATTCCGCACCGGACCGGCGCCAGGTGGCCTCGCATGGTGGGGCGGGCGCGTCCTGTGGATCACGGTCCTCGCAGTGGTCCTCGCCGGGCTGGTCGGTCTCGTCGGCAGGTTCGAGCGCCCCAGCACGCCGCGCCTGGGCCTGACCGGGTGGCTCCCGTCGGTGCTCCTGGTCGTCTGCGCCGCCCTCACCGGCCACGCGCTGTCCCGCCTGGCCGTCGGTGGGTTCGCCCCCTCCGGTCACCTGGCCACCGGCCCACTGGTCACCTACACGGCCGGCATGATCGCACTGTGGCTGGCCGGCTCGTTCGCGCCCGCACGTTCGGGCCGCGGATCCGGGGCGTGAGCCGGTCCTGTCACGGGTTCACGTCATCGACGTGCCACCGCGAGGTCCGCCGCGGTGGCCACGGCGTTTCGAGGCACAGGCGGCTGTTATGACGCAGCCGCCGCAACCGGGACGCAACGCGGCGCCATGACGCACGCACGCTGCGTATCGGCAACGCCGGGAGCGCCCCCCTGCACCCGCCGATGGAACCGACCAGTGGCACTGGCTGACTCGCGTGGGAGGGCGGACGATGAAGGTGTCAGGAGGAGGTGCGCGATGCGCAGCGCCGTGTGGTGGTGTGCGGCAGCGGTGGCCGCGATGGTGGTGGGTGGATGCGCCGGGCAGGACGAGGGATCCGTTCCGAGCGGGTCGCCGACCTCGGCGGGTTCGGGGAACGGTGCGGTCTACCTGGGGACTGGCTCGGGTGTCCAGCGGTTCCCGATCCAACCCGATGGGAGCTTGGGCACCGGGGCGGATTTCACCGTGGAGGGGAACGTCCTTGACGGTCGCGGGGACGCGGCGCTGACCGGGGTGTTCGAGGACGTGTACAGCCTCCGGCTGGACGTGCGCGACGCCGCGTCGGGTGCGGTGCAGCGCTCGGTGAGTGCCGACTGGTGCGGTGGGGAGGGCAACGAGTTCCGGTGGTGCGTGCTTCTGGATCCCACCCGCGTGATCCGGACCTCGACGCTGTGGCCGGGCAAGCCGGGCGGCACGGTCACGATCAGCTCGATGCAGGACGGGTCGGACCTCGACGCGCTCGGTGAGGTGGAAGCCTTGGTCGGCATGGTGGGCACCGAGTCCGCTGATGCCGTGCTGCTGCAGCTCGCCGACGCCCCGATGTCGACTGACGGGGGCGATCTGGCCGTGCCTGCGACGCCTTCGGGGACGACCGAGCGGCTGGATCTGGTCTCGGGCGCGACCACCGCGGTGGGCCGCTACCCGCAGGAGTTCAGCCCGCTGTGCGCGGTCGGCCTTGACTCGCTGCTCGGCTACACCGCGCAGCCTGCTGGGACGACCGATGAAGGCGCCTTCACCCTGACGATGGTTGGGCCGGCGTCGATCAGCCCCGAGCTGTCCGGTGCGGCGGTCGGGATCTGGCCGGCCGACCCGCCGCGCGGATGTTCGGCCGACGGCCGCTTCGTCTATGCGCCCACCGCATCCCGGGACGGCATGGGGCTCGGGCTGGAGCGGATCGGGCTGGTGGACGCCAGCCGCACGGTACTGCCGGATGTGCAGGTCCTTCCGGAGGAGTTGTTCGTCATCACCCGATGACCGGCGAGGGCCGGTGGCGTCCGGGCGGGCACGGCTGGCGCCGGAAGGAGCGTCGGGATCCCCCTCCTTCAGTTCCCCGGACCTCGCTCCACGCCGAGGGTGGCGAGCAGATCCTCGTGGAGCTGCATCCAGACCGTGTGGCAGGAATCGATGCCCAGGCCGTCTACCCATCGATGCTCCCCGCGGGATGCCCGCACGAAGGCGTCCTGATACCGCTGGGCGTAGCCCCCAAGGCGGGCAAGCCCGTTCGCCAACTCGGTGTCCAGTGGTGCGAGCTCTCGGCCGACTGACCCCAGGGCGTCCAGGACTCGGTCGTCCCATCGGTGATCGGTGTGGTCGTTGGACGCCATCGGCTGGCCCGGCAACGGGCGCACCTGCCAGCGGGTCGCGGCGGCCAGGAATCGGGCGTTCAGGGGCACGAACCGCGCGTGGACGTCGACCACGACCGGTCGGGCACCCGCGGCGTCGAGCTCAGCGGCCAGGCGCCGCCGGTTCTCGCTCCGTCCGGCATCGGTCAAGGACCAGCCGCCGCTGCCGGCGAACTCGGATCGAGTCACCCAGCCGAACGCCTCGAAGTCCAGGAGATGCTCCTGGACCTCCTCGGAGTCCTGCCCGAAGCGTCTGGCGATCGCACCAGCGTCGGCGAATCCGAGAAGACGGACTGCGTGCAGCGACAGGTCGACCGGCTCCGAGAGGTGTGCCTGCACCCCACCCATTCTGGCAGTCACTGGTACCCCCCGGCGGTCAGGCCCCGGCGCTGATGGCCGACCTCGTGGACCACCTCACGGGTGCCGCGCATGCGCCGCTGATCCAGGCGGCCTCCTGGACACGGGGATGCGGAGGGGTCGTTCGCCCCTGCCCGCGAGGACCGGAGCGTCGATAGCCTCGAAGGAGGAGCCTGCGGACGTGCGAGGCTCGGGAGGCGCGAGATGGACGCGGCGATCCGGACGGTGGGTCTGACCAAGCACTTCGGTCGGGTGGTGGCGCTCGACGGGTTGGACCTGGAGGTCGCCCCGGGGGAGATCTTCGGGTTCCTGGGGCCGAACGGGGCGGGGAAGTCGACGACGATCCGCCTGTTGCTGGGGCTACTGCGACCGACCGCGGGCGAGGCCTGGCTGGCAGGGGTGCCCGTGGGTGACGTCGAACGGGCGCACCGATCGGTGGGGTACGTGCCCGGTGATGTGTCGCTGTGGCCGCAGCTCACCGGAGCGGAGGCCCTGGAGTTCCTGGGCAACCTGTCGGGCAGGGTGGACCGGTTGTTCCGCGACGAGCTGCTGGAGCGCTTCGACCTGGATCCGAGCCGGCGGGTGCGGTCCTACTCGAAGGGCAACCGGCAGAAGGTGGCGCTGGTGGCGGCGTTCATGACCCGGCCGGACATCCTGCTGCTCGACGAGCCCACGGTCGGACTGGACCCGCTGATGGAGGCCGAGTTCCAGGCGCTGGCCCGCGAGGCTGCGGCGGCCGGCCAGACGGTGTTCCTGTCCTCGCACCTGCTCGATGAGGTGGAGGACGTCTGCCAGCGGGTGGCCATCCTCCGAGCGGGAGTCCTGGTCGAGGTCGCCACCCTCGACGAGCTGCGGCGGCTGGAGACGACCGTCTTCGAGGCGGTGCTGGCCGGGCCGGTGCCTGAGTTCGCTGACCTGCCCGGGGTGGTCGGCGTCGAGCCGATGGAGGGCGGGGTGCGGGTCACTGTCAGTGGACCGCCCGGCGAGGTGGTCGAACGGCTGCATGCTGCGGGGATTCGCCGGCTGCACAGCCGTGCGCCCAGCCTGGAGCAGATCTTCCTCACCTACTACGAGACCAGGCCCTCCCAGCGTGACGCCGTGGCCGCTGCGCACGGCCACCCCGGCGTCGGCCCGCGCACCCGCGATGGGGCCGAGTCGTCATGACCGCCACGCACCGCCACCACCCGGTCACCAGCGCGACACGCGCCGGGACCTCGACGCTCACCAGGCCCACCACGACCTCCTCGAGCGCCCTGGCCGGTGGAACCGGTCGGTCTGCCCCGGCCGGGGCACACCCGAGCCGTGCGGTGACGGGCCTCTACATCCGGCTGGTCCGGCGCAGCGCGATCCTGCTGGCGGTGACGATGGCCGGCTACTGCGCGCTGGAGATCGCCAGCTACCGCTCTGCCTACCCCGACGGCATCTCGCCGACGCAGTTCGCGATGTTCGAGGACAACCCCGCGGTGCGGATGATCAGCGGCGCGCCCCACGCGCTGGACGTCGCTGGCGGTTTCGCCGTGTGGGACGCGGGCTGGATCTGGCAGCTGATCCTGGCCGTGTGGGCGATCCTGACCATCACGCGGTTCCTGCGCGGCGACGAGGACCTCGACCGTTCCGACCTGGTCCTGGCCGGCCCGGTTGGCGCCACCCGGGTGACCGGGATAGCGCTGGCCGTCGTCGCCGCTGCCGGGCTGATGGTCGGCATGGTGGTGACTGCCTCGATGACCGCCCTGGGCCAGGAGCTCGCCAGCTCGGCCATGCTCGGCCTGTCCCTGGCCGGGGTCTGCGCGACGTTCGCCGCGGTCGGCGCACTGGCCAGCCAGCTCGTCGAGGTGCGACGCCGGGCCGCGGGCCTGGCCACCGCCGTCCTCGGCGTCGCCTGGATCGTGCGGATGATCGGTTCCAGCACCGACCCGCGCGCCTGGCTGCACTGGTTCACCCCATTGGGCTGGCTGGACCTGCTGCACCTGTACGGCGACCCCGAACCGGTCGCCCTGGTCCCCCTGCTCCTGGTCCCGGTGGTCCTCGGAGCAGGTGCGGTGGCCCTGCGCGCCCGCCGGGACACCGGCTCGGCGCTGCTGGTCGCTGAGTCCGGCCGGCCGCCGAAGCTGCACCTGCTCGGCAGCCCCGCGGCGTTCGCGTGGCGCAGCAACCGTGCTGTGCTGGCCGCCTGGGTGCTCGGGCTCGGCGCCTATGCCGCGATCATGGGGGCCATCCTGGCCAGCATGATCGACTGGCTGGCCGGCGACGAGGGCTACCAGCGGATCCTGGCCGCGATGGGCCTGGACCAGGCCCTGACCAACAAGGGATTCCTCGCCTTCATCGCCACCATCTACGGCCTGGCGGTCGCCCTGCACGTGGCCTGGCGCCTCGGGGCCATCCGAGCCGAGGAGGAGACCGGCCGGCTGGAGGCGGTCCTGGCCACGCCCGTGACCCGGCTGCGCTGGCTGGCCGGCCACGCCGCGCTGTCCGTGCTGGGCGGGATCCTGCTCATCCTCGTGGGCGGCACCGCCCTGTGGCTCGGTGCGTTCGGGGCCGGTTCAGCCGACATGACCTGGTGGGATGCCACCCGCGCCACCCTGAACCTGCTGCCGATCGCCGTGCTCACCGCCGGGATCGCGATCGCCGCATTCGGCGCGCTGCCCCGGCTCACCGTCGCCCTGCCCGTGGCCGTGACCGTGATCGGTTTCGTCGCCTCGATGCTCGGACCGGCCCTGGACTGGCCCCAGTGGGCCCTGGACCTGTCCCCGTTCACCCACCTCGCCCTGGTCCCCGCCGAGCCCTGGGCCGCGACCTCAGGGCTGGTCATGTCCGGCCTCGGGTTGCTGCTCGCCCTGGCGGGAGCGCTCGCCTTCCGGCGCCGGGACCTCACCACCGGCTGAGCATCCAGCACGAGACGCGTCGACCAAGGGTCGTTGGCCTCTCCCCGTCGGGCGAGGGTGGAGCGAGGATGGGAGAAGGCCCCGGGGGTCCGTCCCGGGGAGAGGTGGCGGAGATGGTGAGCGCGCCAGTGCAGGTCCCGCTCGACACGAACGCGGTGCAGTGCCGGGGGCTGACCAAGGACTACGGGCAGGGCCATGGGCTGTTCGACCTGGACCTGGCCATCGGCCGGGGCGAGGTGTTCGGATTCGTCGGACCCAACGGCGCCGGGAAGACGACGACGATCCGGCTGCTGATGGACCTGATCCGCCCGGACCGGGGCACGGCCTCGATCCTGGGCCTGGACTCCCGCCACGACAGCCGCCGGATCAAGCAGCGGGTGGGCTACCTGCCCGGCGAGCTCCCGGCGTTCCCGGGAGTGAGCGCCGGCTATGTGGTCGGCCTGCTCGCCGGGCTGCGCGGGGGCGTCGACCCGACGCGGATCGCGGCCCTGGCCGAGCGGCTGGACCTCGACCTGGGTCGGCGCTACCAGTCGCTGTCGCACGGCAACAAGCAGAAGGTCCACCTCGTGCAGGCGTTCATGCACGCCCCGGAGGTGCTGATCCTCGACGAGCCGACCCTGGGCCTGGACCCCCTGGTGCAGCGGGAGTTCCGGACCATGGTGGCCGAGGCGGCAGCAGCCGGGTCCACCGTGCTGCTCAGCTCCCACGTGCTGGCCGAGGTGGAGCTCATCTGCGACCGGATCGGCCTGATCCGCGACGGCCGGCTGCTGCGGGTGGGCTCGATGGATCAGTTGCGGACAGTTCGGGCGCACCGGGTCGAGGCGCTGGTGCGCGAACCGGGCGACCGTGCCGACCTTGCCGTGGTTCGTGGGGTGTCCGACCCGGCCGTCGACGGTCGGCAGGTGACCTGCACGGTGCACGGCGACATCGGGCCGCTGTTGTCGTTCCTGTCGGGGTGGCAGGTGACCGAGCTGGACAGCCGCGAGCTGTCGCTGGAGGAGGTGTTCGTCACTGAGTTCGCTGGTGCTCCCGGCGCATAGCCCGGGGACGAGCCACAACGCCGTCGCGCCCCACGCCCCGCGCGTGCCGCAGCGGGGGTCGCTGGTGCGCGACACCCTGCGCAGCCACCGGGTGGGGGCGCTCGCGTGGAGCGTGGGCGGCGCGCTGGCGATGCTCGGCACGGCCGCTGCGCTGGCCGCCGAGATGGAGGACTTCCCCGGCGGGCCGGCCGGCCTGGCCGCCAGCGTGTCGGCGGGCGCGGAGGCGATGCGGCTGCTGCGCTGGCCCGCGGAGCGGCTGGACACCCTCGGTGGCTACCTCACCTACCACAACGTGATCCTGTTCAACCTGTTCCTCGCCATCTACGGCCTCGTGCAGGGGGCCCGCGACATCCGCGGCGCCGAGGAGCGCGGGGCGCTCGAGGAGGTGCTGGCCACCGGGCACACCAGGGCGGCGGTCGTGCGCGACCGGGCGATCGGGTTCGCCCTCGTGGCGGGCTGATCGGCCTGGGCATGGGGGTGGGCCTGGCCGCGGGGCTCGCCGCCGGGGACGAGCCCGACCTCGCCGGTGCGCTGATCACGATGGGGACCTCCGGGCTGGTCGCCTTCGCCGGCTACGCCCTGGGGATGCTGCTGTCCCAGGTGGTGGGCAGCGTCCGGGTGGCCGGGGGCGTCGGCTCGGTGGTGCTGTGCGCCCTGTACGTGGCCACCAACGTCGAGGACGATCTGGGCCCGCTGGGGTTCGTGCGGTTCGTCTCCCCGTTCCACTGGGCCAACCAGTCCCGCGCGCTCGTCCCCGGCCAGGGCCTGGACCTTGGTGCCACGGCGGTGCTGGTCCTGCTCGCGATCGCGATGCTGGCCCTGGCCGCCTGGGCGTTCACCGCCCGCGACTACGCCGCCCCGTTGTGGGGTCGCCCCGGTGACGGCGTGCGGCGCAGGGCCGGTCGCCCGCCCGCGCCGCGGACCGGATCCCACACCGGATGCTCAGCTCGGTCGCCGCGGCCGGCGTGCGCCGCGGCTGGGTCGGCATGCTGGTGTGGGCCGGGTGCGTGGCGGCCTTCACCGCCCTGTTCGCCGCCCTGCAGCCGCAGGTCATGGACTACTGGAACCAGTTCGACTTCGCGTCCGCGCTGGCCGGCGCGACGGGCAGCACCTCAGCCGAGGACACCTACTGGTCGTTCGCCGGGGAGTTCTTCACCCCCGTGATCGCCGCCTACGTCATCACCCAGGCGTCCGGCTGGATCGCCGACCTCACCCAGGGGCGCGTCGAGATGGTCCTGTCCGCACCGGTCACCTGGCCGATGCTCGTGCGCGGTCGACTGCTGGCCACCAGCATCGGAGTCGCCGTCATCATCGCCGGCGCCCTGACCGGCCTGGGCATCGGCGCTGCCTCGGTCGGCAGCCCCTTGGACCCGGTCGCCATGGCTCGGCTGGTCGCGGTTGGGCTGCTGTTCGGCGCCGCCCTGGCCGCCGTTGCCGCGATCGTCGTGGCCCTGGTGCGCCGGCCGCTGGCCGTCACCATCATGGCCGTCCTCGTCGGCGCCTCCTACCTGCTCGCCTGGCTCGTGCCCACCCTCGGGTGGCCGCAGTGGCTCAGCAAGCTGTCCGTCTTCTGGGCATTCGGACACCCCTACCTGGCGTGGCCGTCCACCGCGCAGTGGCTCATCCTGCTCGCGCTGGCCACGGTGGGCAGCATCGCCGCGGGCGCGATCGCCGACCGGACGCCGAAGGTCCCATGACCCTGATGTCGGAGGTGCACCCATGAGGCTGGCCCGCCCAGCAATCGCCGCCACGGCCATCGCGGCGGCTGGAGCAGTCGTCGCCGCGTACGCGACGGCTCGGGGCCGCCGCGCGGGATCCGGCCCCGCGGATCGAGGTCCGGTCGGCCCTGGTGCGGATACCGTCGGGTTGCTGGCGTGTCCGCACTGCCACGGGGCACTGGACTGGGTGGGCGCGGCGCAGGAGTGGCGGTGCCCGGCGTGCCTGCGCGCCTTCCCGGTCCGCGACGGGATCGTGCACTTCCTCGAGCCCCAGGAGCTCGGCCCGCTGGACCGGCGGTTCGCCCACCTGTACGACTGGTTCTCCTGGATCTACCCGGCGTTCACGCGGTCCGGCTTCGCCCTGATCGGCATGTCGGAGGGCCACGGCCGCCGCCAGGTCCTGGACCGGCTGGACCCGCACGGCGGGCGGGTCCTCGAGGTGTCCATCGGCCCCGGGTCGAACCTGCCGCACCTGCTGGCCCGGCCCGACATCGGTGAGGTCCACGGCCTGGACATCTCGATCGGCCAACTCCGGCGCTGCCGAGCCCTGATCCGTCGCCGGGGATGGAACGTCCCGCTGTACCTGGCGAGCGCCGAGGCCCTCCCCTTCCAGGACGCCACGTTCGACGCCGTCCTGCACATCGGCGGGATCAACTTCTTCGACGACAGGGCTCAAGCCCTGGCCGAGATGGCCCGCGTCGCCAAGCCCGGCTCCCGCGTCGTGGTCGTCGACGAGAACGAACGCGCCGCCCGCGGGTACGAGCGCACCCTGCCCGGCTTCCGCGCCACGTTCCAGCAGGGACGCCCACAGGTGAGCGCCCCGCTGGCCGACGTCCCCCACGGCATGCGCGACGTCGCCGTGTCGGACATCTGGCGCGGCTGGTTCTACTGCCTGGAGTTCGTCACCCCGGACGTGGGCGCCCACGACGTCCCCGCCCTCCAGGAGGGTGCTCATGCCCCGTAGTGCGCAGACCAACGTGCCCAAGGCGCGGCGCGGCCACGAGTACAGCGAGCGCTCGCGGTCCGTGGTCCTGGTGCTCCTGGCCCCGATCTTCCTGGTCGCGCTGCCCGCCCTGTTCATCGGACTCGGCGCGCGGCTCGACGGGCTGTTGGGCCTGCCCCCCGGCCCGCCACCGCCTGTCAACCTGATCGTCGGACTCCCGCTGATCCTGGGCGGCGGCGCACTGGGACTGTGGTGCAACTACCGGCTCTTCACCGTCGGGCGCGGAACACCGCTGCCCCTGATGCCGACCCAGGAGCTCATCGTCGAGCCCCCCTACACATGGAGCCGCAATCCGATGGCCCTCGGGGCGATCAGCGCGTACCTGGGCGTCGCGATCCTGGCCCGATCGCTCGGCGCGGCCGTCGTCGTGCTGCTGTGCGCTGCGGTGTTGCTGACGTACATCAGGTTCGGCGAGGAGCGGGGGATGACAGCACGGTTCGGCACCCAGTACCTGCAGTACCGACGCCGAACGCCGTTCCTGGTTCCCCGCATGTCGACCCTGCGCCGAGGCCCTTGAGGCAACCGCGATCATGGTAGCGCCTTCACCCAGGGGGCGGGTCAGGGCGCCAGCGACCTCCGGTGGTGGGCCAGGAGATGCTCGTCGGCCAGCCAGCCCCGGGCTCCGGCTGCGGTGCACGAGTCCGCGGCGATTCGCGCTGCCCAGGCCAGCCCGTCGTGCAGGTCGCCGGTCCCGCGCACGGCGAGCCAGGCCGACAGAGCCCCGTGCAGGACGTCGCCGGCGCCGAGGGTGTCGACGACCTCGACGTGCGGCACGGTGACCTCGGCGCGGCCGGCACTGGTGAGCACGTCGATCGGCAGCGGGCCACGCGACCGCGCGACCACCGGCGGGCCCAGGGCGCGGACCGCGGCCAGCACGTCGTCCCCCGGGCGCCCACTGCCGCCCAGGTCAGCAGGAACGCGCAGGACAGCGGAGATCAGGGCGATGTCGACCAGGGCGAGCAGCCGCTCCAGGCCCGGCTTCCACGAACCCCCGTCGAGCAGCACCGGGATGCCAGCAGCCCGGGCTGCCTCGGCCAGCGGGAGCGCGAGGTCCAGGTGGTGGCCGTCGACGAGGACCGCATCCACGCCCTGCACGAGGGTCGCCGCCCAGTCCGTCGCGTCCGGGCCACCGTCGGGGAGGGTGGCGCTGTGCTGGGACGCGTTGACCGAGACGACCGCGCGCTGTCCGGTGCCGCGCGTCACCAGCACGGTGGAGACGGCGGGCTGATCCAGCGGCCCGGCGCGATCAACCACGTCGACGCCGTGCGCGGCCAGGTCGGCGCGGATCAGGGTGCCCAGGGGTGAGTCGCCGATCCTTGTGATCAGCCGCGCACCGACCCCGAGTGCGGCAGCGGTCACCGCGGCGTTGGCAGCCGGGCCGCCCGAGGCGACCAGCAGATCGTTGGCCACCAGCTTCTCGTCGGGTCCCGGGAGACGATCAACCGTCTGCTGCACGTCGAGCACCGCCACACCACACGCCAGCACCGTGGACACGACTCGGAGGCTAGCGGAGGGCCGGCCCCGATCTGCCCTGCTCGTGGGCCCGGGCGTCACCTCGGCCTCGCAGCGTACGTAGAATCGCAGTGACTGGCGGTCAGTCCGCCGGGGACAAGGGGAATCGACCATGCGCATCAACTTCAGGACGACGTCCGTGGCCGCTGGGGCGCTGGCCCTGGCTGTGGGGATCGCGGGGTGCAGCTCGTCCGACGACACGGGGTCGGAGCCAGCCGCGTCCGGAACCGCCGCCGCAATCGCGAAGGACGACGCCCTGGCCGCCCTGGTGCCTGCGGAGGTGGCCGCCGACGGCGTGTTGACCATCGGCACGGATGCGTCCTACGCCCCCGGCCAGTTCCTGGACGTGGACGGCGAGACGATCATCGGCTTCGACGTGGACCTCGCCAAGGCGGTGGCCCAGGTGCTCGGCCTCGAGGCGCAGATGGAGAACGCCCCCTTCGGCTCGCTCGTCGAGGGCGTGAAGACCGGCAAGTACGAGCTCGGAGCCTCGTCGTTCACGATCAATGCCGAGCGCCAGCTGCAGGTCGACATGGTCAGCTACTTCCTGGCCGGCACCTCGTGGGCCGTCGCGACGGGCAACCCCATGCAGATCACCCCCGACGATGCCTGCGGCAAGGTGGTCGCAGTCCAGAGGGACACCGTCCAGGTCGCTGACATCGAGGCCCGGTCGCAGGCGTGCGTCGATGCCGGCAAGCCGGAGATCACCATCGAGCAGTTCCAGGCGCAGAGTGACGCGACAGCTGCAGTGGTCACCGGCAAGGACGACGCGATGCTCGCCGACTCGCCGGTCGTCGCCTACGCGATCGCGCAGACCGGCGGGAAGCTCGAGCAGGTCGGCGAGATCTACGAAGCGGCCCCCTACGGCTACGCCGTGCCGAAGGACCAGGGTGACTACACCCAGGCGGTCCAGGGCGCGGTGCAGAAGCTGATCGAGGACGGCACGTACCTGGACATCCTCACGTTGTGGGGCGTCCAGGGCGGCGCGGTCACGACATCCGAGGTCAACCCGGCCTAGTCTCTGCCCGTGGGCAGTACTGAGGTTCCGTCGGACCGCAAGGACGCTGCGCCGTCGGAGGCGATCCGGGCCATCCCCGTGCGCCATCCAGGGCGGTGGGTGGCGATGGCCGTCATCGCCGTGGTGGTGGCGATGCTGGTCAACAGCGTCCTGACCAACCCCAACTGGCAGTGGGGGTTCCAGTGGGAGAACGCCTTCGCACCCCCCGTGGTGCGGGGGGTGGTCACCACCCTCTGGCTGACCGTCGCAGCAATGGTGATGGGCCTGGTGCTCGGCGTGATCCTGGCGGTCATGCGGCTGTCGGTGAACCCGGTGCTGTCCGGCTCGGCGTGGTTCTACGTCTGGGTGTTCCGCGGCACGCCGGTCCTGGTCCAGCTGGTGATCTGGGGCAACCTGAACTCGCTGTACCGGGAGATCTCCCTCGGGGTGCCGTTCGGCACCGCCCTCATGACCTTCGAGACCCGCGACCTGATCCCGCCGATCGCCGCCGCCCTGCTCGGCCTCGGGCTCAACGAGGCCGCCTACATGTCCGAGATCATCCGGGCCGGCATCCTGTCGGTCGACGAGGGCCAGACCGAGGCGGCCTCAGCGCTGGGACTGTCGCGGATGCAGACGCTGCGCCGGATCGTCCTGCCGCAGGCGATGCGGGTCGTGGTCCCGCCGACCGGCAACGAGACGATCTCGATGCTCAAGACCACCTCGCTGGTCGCCTACGTGCCCTACGTGGAGCTGTTCTTCCAGACCAGTGCCATCGGCAGCCGGACCTTCCAGCCGTTCCCGATGCTGGTCACTGCCAGCATCTGGTACCTGTCGATGACCTCGGTGCTGATGATCGGCCAGTACTACATCGAGCGGTACTACGCCCGGGGGTCAGTGCGCAACCTGCCGCCGACCCCGATCCAGAAGCTGCTCATGCGCCTGTCCGGGGATGCAGTCTGATGGCCGCCGCAGCGACGCCGATGGTCAAGGCCGAGCAGGTGCACAAGTGGTACGGCCGGTTCGAGGTCCTCAAGGGGATCGACCTGGAGGTGGCCCCCCGCGAGGTGATGTGCATCGTCGGGCCGTCCGGGTCGGGCAAGTCGACCTTCCTGCGCTGCATCAACCACCTCGAGCGGATCCACTCCGGCCGGCTCTCGGTGGACGGCGAGCTGGTCGGCTACCGCGAGCGCGGCGGCAAGCTCTACGAGATGCGCGACAAGGAGGTGGCCCGACAGCGCCTGGGCATCGGCATGGTGTTCCAGCGGTTCAACCTGTTCCCGCACATGACGGCTCTGCAGAACATCATGGAGGCGCCGATCCGGGCCAAGGGCGAGTCGAAGGAGGTCGTTCGCGCGCGCGCGCAGGCCCTGCTCGACCGGGTGGGGCTGGGTGACCGCGGGGGGTCGTACCCGAGCCAGCTCTCCGGCGGCCAGCAGCAGCGCGTCGCGATCGCCCGGGCGCTGTGCATGCAACCCAAGCTGATGCTCTTCGACGAGCCGACCTCCGCGCTGGACCCCGAGCTCGTGGGGGAGGTGCTCGACGTCATGCGCCAGCTGGCCGAGGAGGGCATGACCATGATCGTGGTCACCCACGAGATGGGCTTCGCCCGCGAGGTCGGCGACAGCCTGGTGTTCATGGACGACGGCGTCGTGGTCGAGGCCGGCAGCCCGCGTGACGTGCTCGCCAACCCGCAGCACAACCGGACGAAGGCGTTCCTGTCCAAGGTGCTGTAGGAGGACGTGAACCGTCGGTCGGCTAGCTCACGGGGATCATGATCTCGGTGAGGTACTCGTCCGGGGTGGCGAGCGTGGCACGCGTGTGCGGTTCGAACTCAGGGGCGGTGCACTCGGTCGTGGCGACCACCGCCCGCTGCTCGGGTCCATCCCGTCTCGATCATGTGACGCAGGGTGTCGAAGTCCGGGAGGACGACGTCGGGAGTGGCGGCGATCGTGCCGGTTCCGAAGAGCGCCGCCGGCAGTCCTGCGGCGTGGGCGGCGAGGATGTCGATGTCCCGGTCGCCGACGGCAAGCGATGTGTCGCGCGGCAGGCGATGGCGCTCGATCATCGTGAGGAAGGCGCTCGGGTCCGGCTTGCGCGGGTGGCCGTCATCGTGGCTGATGAGAGGGCTGCGCCCTGCAGGCTGCCCACGATCGCCGGATAGGTGTCGAACAGCGTTCCATCGACATCCCAGATCAGGTGCCGGATCACGACGCCCCCTTCCGATGCCTCAGGACGAGTCTGGCACCGGGGTCCGGCTGGGCGCTCGGCGTGATGCCAGGCCCCCGGACCGCATTCGGGCGCCGGCGGTCACGGCTCCCGTTCCACCTCTGGGCCGTCCATGGGCCACGATGCTCGTGTGGGCCGCTTGGTGCTGATCGAGGGAATGCCTGGCTCGGGGAAGACGCAGACTGCCCGGCGTGCGGCTCGCTGGCTGGAGCAGGCCGGCGCCCGGGTCGCGCTCTACTGCGAGGGGGATCCGCAGCCGGCGGACCTGGCCTGGCAGTGGCGGCTGACGCCGGCCGAGTTCGAGGCCGCCTGCCGGCGCCATCGCGGTGCCGAGGCCGAGCTTCGGCGCTGCGCATGGGTCGGCGAGGCTGGCGTGGCTGTGGCCTACACGAAGGTCGACGCCGATCGCTGCGGCGGACAGTGGGCCGCCCTCGAGGCCGAGATGGCCGGCCGGGAGCCCTTCAACGGGACCGTCCCACCGACCACGTTCATCGACATCCTCGCGGCCAGGTGGGCGGAGTTCGGAGCGTCGCACGGGGCTCCTGGCGCGGCCGACGTCGTGGTCTTCGAGGCGGCGCTGCTGCAGAACACCCTGGTCGAGCTGGTGCTGTTCGCCGAGCGTGACACCGCTGCGATCACCGGCGACCTGCGTCGCCTGGCCGAGTCCGTGGTCCGCTGGCGACCGCTCCTGCTGCGCCTGGTGCCGGTCGACCCCGCCGCGGCCGTCGATGCGGTGGGCGGGAGCGCGTGGACAGCGACGGCGGGCCCTGGTGGCGCGATGCCGCGGAGGCCTACGCGACGAACGCCGTGGGCCCGCGCCAGGGTGCTGTACGCTCCGGGCGCGCTCCTGGTCTACCTGGCGCACCGGCAGAGTCTCGAGGCTGAGGTGCTGCCGCACTGCCCGTGGAGTGGCGACCTGTCGAGTCCCGCAGGGACGAACCAGCCATGGGAGCCGTTCGACGAACAGCTCACGACGACGCTGGCCCGCCTCATCCGAGAGGGTTGGTGAGCGGGCACTGTCGTCACGGTGGCGAGGCAACCGGGTGCGGGTCTCGGGCACGATGGGGTCCATGACACCGCCACTCGGTGCGCGCCTGTGCCTGTCATGGACCGCGCCCTGGGTAGGCTGGCTGACGCGATGCGGCTTCGGCCAGTTCCTGATCGACAGCGACGCGCTCGGCGGTCGGCAGTTCAGCTGGGAGCCACGTCGCTGGGTGGTCGTGTTCTGGACGGACGGGTCGGTGGCGGCCTTCGCCGGGTTCACGGTCGACAGCGCGAACAGGGTCGCCACGCTGGAGCCCGTCGGCACCAGGGACGGGCACCGGCGGCTCGGCCTGGCCCAGGCCGCGATCAACGAGGGGCTGCAGCGGGTTGCTCGTCGGGGGGTGGACGTGGTCCACGTCGCCAACTGGGGGTCAGCCGACGCCGGCCACCTGTACGGCTCCCTGGGCTTCGAGCACTACGCCACCCAGACAGCGTGGCGCAAGGTCGTGGCTAGTGTGAATCCATGACCGTCCCCCAGCAGGCCCAGACCCTCCTGCAGATGCGTGACGCGGTGCCCCCGATCCCGCGGCTCGCGGACTGCACCGTGCTGCTGATCGACTGGCAGGAGGAGTACCGGTCACGGCGGAACTGGTCCTGCACGACGTGGAGGCGGCGATCGGGCGCGCGGCGGAGGTCCTGACCCGAGCGCGGGCGGCGGGCGCGCGCATCGTCCACGTCGCCCACGCGGGTCGCTCCGGGGGACGATGTTCGACCGCACGGCGCCCCGCGGCGCGTTCGTCGCCGACCTCGCCCCCCTGCCTGGGGAGGCCGTCGTCGAGAAGACCGCCCCATCGGCGTTCACCCGCACGAACCTGGCGGAGGTTCTCGACGCCGGCGGGCGGCGCCCGCTCGTGGTGATGGGCGCCATGACCCACATGTGCGTCTCCTCCACGCTGCGCGTCGCCGCCGAGCTCGGGTACAGCAGCTGCGTCGTCGCCGACGCGTGCGCCACCAGGGACCTGCCCGGGCCCAACGGCGACGTGGTCCCAGCGGATCAGGTCCACGCCGCCAACCTGGCCGCACTCGGCGACCGGTTCGCGCGTGTGGTGCACGCCAACCAGCTGCAGTGACCGGCCCACTGGCGCGGCGGGGTCCGGGAGCGGTGGGCCCCGATGGACCATCGGCGAGCCACGGGGCATGCTGGAGGCATGCGGGTGCGGTGGGGTCTGATCGGTGGCGTGGCCGGCTCAGTGGCGGCGGTTGCCGTGGCCACCCGCGCACGGCGCGCCGAGCGCCGCGCGGCGGATCGACCAGGACCGCGCCCTGACCCCGGGTGGGCGACCTGCTCGGCCCCCGGGGCCCGCGCCTACGAGGCCACCTTCGGCCGGATGCTGACCGGCCTCTACCGCGCTATCGCGATCGATCTGAGGGACAGCCTGGCCGGACGGACCGGTCGCACATCGTCGATATCGGCGCTGGCCCCGGCGGCCTGGCGGTGGTCCTGGCCGAGCAGATCCCGGATGCTCGGGTCACCACCGTCGACATCGATACCGCGATGGCCTCCCTAGCCGCGGCCGCATGGCCCGTGAGGGCATCGACGACCGGGTGCACATCAGCGTCGGCGACGTCGCCGCCCTCCCCCTGGCCTGATCATTCGGTCGACCTGGTGACCAGTTCGTTCTCCGTGCACCACTGGCCGCATGCCGAGGCGGGATTCGCGGAGGTCCGCCGGGTGCTGCGGCCCGGTGGCCGCGCGATCGTCTACGACGTGCCGGACTGGTGGGGCCGGTTCGAGACCCATGCCCCCCGGCTCGCCGACGCTGCCATGGCCGGAGGATTCCGTGACGTCAGCTCCAGCCAGGTGCGGTGGCCCCGCGCGATCGCCGTCATCCATCGCATCGAGGCAACGAACTGACACGTCCCTGACACGACTACCTCACAGACGACCCCGTCTGCGGAGTCGACGCGGTGCCGGGAATGCATTCATCAATACATCATGTTACATTGATGTGTATGCCAGCCGTCGAGATCACGCCGACCGCCACCCCAGACCTGGTGGCGCACGCCCGCATGTTCCACGCCCTGTCCGACGAACGCCGGCTGCGGATCCTCGACGCGCTCCGCGGGGGGGAGCTGTGCGTCTGCGACCTGCAGGCCGAGCTCGGGATGGGGCAGTCGCTGCTGTCGTTCCACCTCAAGGCCCTGCGGGAGGCGGGTCTGGTGCGCGTTCGACGCAACGGGCGCTGGTCGCACTACTCGATCGACACCGAGGGGGTCTCCCATGTCGCGGCAGCAGTCTCCGGGCTCGGCACTGCGTCGTCGACGCGGACCAATGAGCCCTGCTGCAGCGGCTGACCCCGCGCAGGTCCCGGTCGACGCGCGACCAACCCGAACCACACGACCCCGATGACACCACAGGAGATTCCGATGACACCCGAGACCAACGAGATCCACCAGATCGTCCGCGACCACTACGCGGCTGCCGCCGAGCGCGTCACCACCACGGGCGTCACGTCCTGCTGCGGCGACGGCTGCTGCGGCGGGCAGGCAATCGATCCGATCAGTGCCGACCTGTACGACGCGCAGCAGGTGGCGGGCCTGCCGGGCGATGCGGTCCTGGCCTCCCTCGGGTGCGGGAACCCGACCGCGCTGGCAGAGCTGCACCCGGGGGAGGTGGTCCTCGACCTCGGCTCCGGCGGCGGGATCGACGTCCTGCTGTCCGCGCAGCGGGTCGGGCCGACCGGCACTGCGTACGGCCTGGACATGACCGACGAGATGCTGGCGCTGGCCAACCGCAACAAGGCACAGGCGGGAGCGACGAACGTCGAGTTCCTCAAGGGCACCATCGAGGACATCCCCCTGCCCGATGCCACGGTCGACGTCATCATCTCCAACTGCGTGATCAACCTGGCGTCCGACAAGGGGCAGGCGCTGCGCGAGGCGTTCCGCGTCCTGAAGCCGGGGGGCCGGTTCGCGGTCTCGGACATCGTCGTGCGGGGCGACATGCCCGAGGGTGTCCGCCAGTCGATGGAGGCCTGGGCGGGATGCCTCGCGGGGGCACTTGAGGAGGCGGAGTTCGTGCGCCTGCTCGAGGAGGCTGGCTTCGTGGATGCGACCGTCGAGCCGACCCGCGTCTACACCGCGGACGATGCGCGCTCCGTCCTCGGCGAGGACGTGGCCACGCCCGGCTCGGCCGAGCTCGCAGATGGTGCCTTCGCGTCCGCGTTCATCCGGGCCGGCAAGCCCGTGACCGCCTGACGGCCAGGGATCCAGGCGGGTCTCGGATGTGAGGGGAGAGATGCGCGGCAACATGGTTGGCCGCACCCCTCGACCGACACGGCCGCGGTGGTGGGCGGTCCCTGTCCTGGCTGCGGCAGCACTGGCCCTGACGGTGGGGTGCTCACCCTCCTCGGAGGGTGATGGGGCCGAGGATCCTGGCGAGCGGGTCGAGCACCCGACGCCACCAGGGAGTACCTGCCAGGGCTGGGGGCCGACGTGTACCTGCCCGCTGAGCTCCCGGCGACGGACCCCGTCCCGGTCGTCCTCCTGGTGCCCGGGGGCGGCTGGCAGACCGCCGATCGACGCGGATTGGGACCATTGGCTGCCGAGCTGGCCAAGGCGGGGTTCGTCACGGTGAACGCCACCTACCGGGCGGGCGCCGACGGCGCCAGCTTCCCGGTCCCCGTGCAGGACGTGCTGTGCGCCTCTGGGTTCGCCGCCGAGGCGGCACGCTCAGCGGGTGTCGAGCCTGGTCCGGTGGTCGCGGTCGGGCACTCAGCAGGTGCGCACCTGGCCTCCCTGGCCGCAGTGGCGGGAGCGGAGCTGGCGGCGCCGTGCCCCGACCCGGTGCCCAGGATCGATGGATTGGTCGGTTTGGCGGGCATATACGACGTGACGGCGTTCGAGTTCGCGCTGGTCGACTTCTTCGGGGGTACCCCGGCTGAGCGACCGGATGCCTGGCGTGCGGGCGACCCGGTCGGGCTGGTTGACGCCGGAGGGGCTCCCGAGGAGCTGCAGGTCCTCCTCATGCACGGCGATGAGGATGAGGACGTCCCAGTCGAGCAGTCGCAGTCGTTCGCGTCCTCGCTGGACAGTGCCGGGGTGCCTGTCCGGCTCGAGGTCGTCCCGGGGGCGACGCACCCGACGATCTACTCGGCGGCTGTGGCCGCCCCGATGGTGGTCGAGTGGATCGGGGATCTGGCTGCAGGTCATACCCCCGGCTGAGGCGTCCGCAGCGCCGGCCTGATGCCCGCAGCCCGACGGCAGCCGTTCGCGGGCCCGACTGGTGCAGTATGGGCGCGCGCGTGCACAGGTTCGGAGTCGAACGTCGTGGGGGGCTGACCGGGCGTGGGGCAATCGGGTCTCGATCGGAGGACTGCTGTGGTGAAGCAGAAGGGCTCAAGCCCGGAGCAGAAGGCGAAGGGCCGGCCCAAGGCCCCGCGGGCGGTGCCGGCGGTTCGGGCCCCTGAGTTGGCGGCCGTGGGCAGGTCGGCCCGCAAGGAGGTCCGGCGCTCGCAGCTGGGCACCTGGGTTGCGCCGGAGGATCGGCGTGACCCGGTGGCGGTCCTGGTGGAGCAGTCCGAGGGGCGGCTCCAGGACCTGGTTCCGTTGCGTCATGCCCGGATGTCGGCCTCAGCGTTCACGTTCTACCGGGGTGCGGCGGCGTTGATGGCCAATGACCTGGGCACCCACGCGAGGACCGGGCTGATCGTGCAGTTGGCGGGGGATGCGCATCTGGCGAACTTCGGCGGGTTCGCCACCGCGGAGCGGTCGCTGGTCTTCGACCTGAACGACTTCGATGAGACCCTGCCTGGTCCCTTCGAGTGGGACGTGAAGCGGCTGGTCGCCAGCTTCGAGGTGGCCGGGCGGCACCTGCGGTTCACCCGCGAGCAGTGCGACGTGATCCTGGCTGCTGCTGCGGGGGAGTACCGCAACGCCATGGCCGAGTTCGCGGACATGTCCCGGTTGGATGTCTGGTACGCGCGGATCCAGGCCGAGGACATCGTGAGCAGGTGGTCGGGTTCGGTCGATCCGGCGCGGGTCGAGTCCTTCCAGCGGACCCTGGCCAAGGGCCGGAAGAAGACCAGTGCCCGGGCGGTGTCGCGGTACACGACCACGGGCCCGGACGGGGAGTTGCAGGTGATCAGCGACCCGCCGTTCGTCGAGCCGATCAGCGAGCTGTCGGACATGGGCGAGGCTGAGGTCCGGTCGGCGGTGGAGGCGATCCTCGCCGAGTACCGCACGTCGCTGCCGGATGACCTGAGGGTCCTGCTCGACGGGTACCGGGTCGCGGACGCCGCCCGCAAGGTTGTGGGGGTGGGGTCGGTGGGCACCCGGTGCTGGATCGCCCTGCTCGTCGGGAAGGACGACCCGTCTGATGACCTGGTGCTGCAGTTCAAGGAGGCCAACGCCTCGGTGCTCGAGGCGGTGACCGAGCCGAGCGGGTACGACAACCACGGCCGGCGGGTGGTGGAGGGGCAGCGGTTGATGCAGTCGGCCAGCGACATGCTTCTGGGCTGGACCCGCGTGCAGGGCGTCGACGGGGTGTGGCGGGACTTCTACGTGCGCCAGATGTGGGACTGGAAGACCTCAGCGGACCTGGAGAGCATGGACCACCTGGGGATGGAGGTCTACGCCCGGATGTGCGGGTGGACCCTGGCCCGGGCTCATGCCCGCAGCGGGGACCGGTTCGCGATCGCGGCCTACCTCGGGTCGGGTCGGACCTTCACCCGGGCGATGCAGGAGTTCGCGGTGCTGTACGCCGACCAGAACCAGCGCGACTTCGAGGCGTTCCTGCGGGCCATCGCCGAGGGGCGGATCCCCCGGTCGGACATCGCCGACCCCAAGACCGACCGCTGAGCGTAGGAGACCAGATGAGCGTGCTCAACGACTACAAGGGCAGTCTGGCTGCGCGGTGATGTGATCGCCGGCGTCACGGTGGCGGCGATCGCGATCCCGGAGAGCCTCGGGTACGCGAAGATCGCCGGCCTGCCGATCCAGACCGGCCTGTACTGCGCGCTGCTGCCGGCGCTGATGTTCGCCCTGATCGGGTCGTCGCGGCAGCTGGTGGTCGGGGCGGACTCGGCCACCGCCGCCCTGGTCGCGGCCGGTGCCGGGCTGGTCGCCGCCCAGGGCACCGCGGAGTACGCCTCTGCTGTGGGGGTGCTGGCGATCCTCACGGCGGTGTTCCTGCTGCTGTTCGCGGTCGCGAAGCTGGAGTTCCTCGCGGACCTGATCTCCCAGCCGGTGCTGGCCGGGTTCCTGTCGGGGGTGGGTGTCTCGCTGATCATCGGCAACCTGTCGGGGATGTTGGGGGTGCCGGCCAGTGGCAGCACCTGGGACAAGCTCACCCAGACCCTCAGCGAGCTCGACCAGGCCAACTGGACCACCGCCGCGCTGGCGTTCGGCACGGTCATCGTGATGCTCGGACTCGAGGAGAGGATGCCCAAGCTCCCGGCCGCGCTGGTGTCGCTGACCCTGTTCAGCGTGGTGGCGGTGGTGATCGATGCGGCGGCCAGCGGGGTGGAGAGCGTCGGGGCGATCCCCGCCGGCCTGCCCGGCTTCACGGTCCCGGAGTTCCAGACCGGGGAGTTCGCCACCCTGGCGGCCAGCGCGTTCTCGATCGCGGTGGTGATCCTGGCCCAGAGCGCGGCGGTGGCGCGCAGCTTCGCCCAGAAGAACGGCTACACCGACAGTGTCAAGGGTGACCTGGTCGGGCTGTCGGCGGCGAACCTGGCCAGTGCGTTCACCTCCGGGTTCGCGATCAACGGCTCCCCGCCACGCACCGCGGCCGGGGACTCCTCGGGCAGCAAGGGCCAGGTGGTCAACATCGCCATGGCCGTCACCGTGGCGCTGGTGCTGCTGTTCCTGACCGGGCTGTTCGAGTACATCCCCTCCGGGGTCCTGGACGCCGTGGTGTTCACCATCGGCATCAAGCTGGTCAAGGTCGGCACCCTGCGCGCGGTCGGGCGCACGAGCCGCCCGGAGTTCCTGGTGGCGATCGTCACCCTGCTGGCGGTGGCCTTCGTGGGCGTGGAGCAGGGGATCTTCCTGGCGATCATCCTGTCGCTGATCGACCGGCTGCGCCGCCAGTACCACCCCCACGACGCCGTCCTGCTCTCCGACGGCAAGGTGATCCCCCGACTGGAGTCCCGGGTCAAGCTCCCGGCCCCCGGGCAGCTCGACGATGTGCTCGTGTACCGGTTCAGCGCCCCCCTGTTCTTCGAGAACGCGACCTTCTTCGGCGAGCGGGTGCGCGCCGAGCTGGCGAGGACCGAGACGCCGGTGAAGGTGCTCGTGATCGACGCCGCCGCCATGCCCGACATCGACTACACCGGCGCCCAAACCCTCGCCGAACTCGGCCGGGAACTCCGCGGGACCGGCGCCGAACTGGTCCTCACCGAGGTGTCCGACGCCATCCTGCACCGGATCGCCACCACCGGGATCGACACCGACCTCACCGTCGTCCCCCGCCTGGAGGACGCAGTCTTCGCCCGACCCTCCGAGCGCATCCGCACCACGGAGGCCCCAGACGCCGGCTGACACCGGCGGTGCCCCGAGTGCTTGGTCAGGAAGACCGGTCTGCGGGGCTGGTGGAGGTCCGGGGCGTGAGTGGGGCCGCCGGGTTGGGGGTAGCGTCTCCTTGCACACTGGTGGAGTCGTCCGTTCCGCCCCGCCAGGAACGAGGAGAGGGATCCATGAGCATGCAGCCCATCACGGCATCGTCGATCGTCCCCGTGGCGGACCCGTTCGCGGCCACCGCTGCCGAGGTGCTGGACGGCCTTGATTCCTCCGCGGAGGGCCTCTCGGGCAGCGAGGCTGCGCGTCGCGTGCACCAGTTCGGTGCCAACCGGTTGCCGGCGCCGGCGCGCCAGTCGTTGGTCCGACGGGTGGCCAAGCACTTCGACGATGTGCTGATCTACATCCTGCTGGCCGCGGCGGTCCTCAAGGCGATCCTGGGGGAGTGGGTCGACTTCTGGGTGATCCTCGCGGTCGCGGTCATCAGCGCGATGATCGGGTTCATCCAGGAGGGTCGGGCGGAGAACGCGCTCGAGGGGATCCGCAAGATGCTGTCCCTGAACGCCCATGTGCGCCGCGACGGGCAGTGGCAGGAGGTGCCTGCCGAGGATCTGGTCCCGGGCGACGTCGTGCGGGTGCGGTCCGGCGACAAGGTGCCCGCGGACATCCGGCTGCTCGAGGCGGTGAACCTGCGGGTGGAGGAGTCGGCGCTGACCGGCGAGGCGGTGCCGACGGAGAAGTCGACCGATGCGGTCGCCGCTGACTCGGGGGTCGGGGACCGCGCGAGCATGCTCTTCTCCGGGACGCTCGTGGCCGCCGGTCAGGGTGTGGGCGTGGTCACGGCGACCGGGGCTGAGGCGGAGATCGGCCGGATCCAGACCATGCTGGCGCAGATCGAGGACTTCGAGACCCCGCTGACCCGGGAGATGAACAGGTTCGGCAAGCAGCTGTCGGTGGTGATCCTGGCGATGGCCGGCCTGATGCTCGTGATCGGCCGCGTGCTCCACGACTTCGCACCGGCCGAGCTGATCTCGGCCGCGATCGGCTTCGCGGTCGCGGCGATCCCGGAGGGCCTGCCCGCCCTGGTCACGATCACCCTGGCCCTGGGCGTGCAGCAGATGGCCAAGCGCAATGCGATCATGCGCAACCTGCCGGCGGTCGAGACCCTCGGTGCGGTGACCACCGTCTGCTCGGACAAGACCGGCACGTTGACCCGCAACGAGATGACCGTCCGGCACGTGGTGACCCGACGTGGGCAGTACGACGTCGACGGACTGGGCTACCAGCCCGAGGGCCGGATCACCATCGACGGCTTCGACGCGGGGGTGGACGACTTCGGCGACCTGCGCACCCTCGTGACGGTGATGTCGGTGGCCAACGACTCGCACGTGGTGTCCGAGGACGGGAACTGGAGGGTGCTCGGCGAGCCGACCGAGGGTGCCCTGTGCGCCCTGGGGATGAAGGCCGGGTTCGAGCCAAGCACCTACCCCCGCCTCGCGGTGCTCCCGTTCGAGTCCGATCACAAGTACATGGCAACCCTCAACGAGACCCCGAGTGGCCAGCGCGTGGTCCTGCTCAAGGGCGCCCCGGACCGGGTGCTGGACCGCAGTGCCACCGAGGTCGACGCCGAGGGCCGCACCCACCCGCTGGACCGCGGGGCCTGGGAGGAGGCGATCGACAGGCTCAGCGCCGAGGGGCTGCGGGTGCTGGCCGCCGCGGCGCGTCCTGCGCGTCCCGAGCAGGACGACCTGGACCACGACTCCCTGACCAACATGCGCTTCGTCGGCCTGGTCGGGATCGTGGACCCGCCCCGGCCCGACGCGGTCGAGGCGATCGCCACCTGCCACCGGGCGGGCATCCGGGTGAAGATGATCACCGGGGATCACGCGGGCACGGCCACGGCGATCTCCCGGGAGATGGGCATCGCGCGCGACGGGGCCGGTGAGGCCGTGAGCGGCCCCGAGCTCGAGCGCGCCACCAACGAGCAGCTGCGCAAGCTCGTCGACACGACGGACACGTTCGCGCGCACCAGCCCCGAGCACAAGCTGCGGCTGGTCAAGGCCCTGCAGGCCAACGGCGAGGTCGTGGCCATGACCGGCGACGGCGTCAACGACGCCCCGGCGCTCAAGCGCGCCGATGTCGGCGTGGCCATGGGCATCAAGGGGACGGAGGCCACCAAGGAGGCCGCCGACGTCGTCCTCGCCGACGACAACTTCTCCTCGATCGAGCGGGCCATCGAGGAGGGCCGGCGGATCTATGACAACCTGCAGAAGTCCCTGGTGTTCCTGCTGCCGACCAACGGCGCCCAGTCCCTGGTGATCCTCGTGGCCGTCCTGTTCGGGCTGGCGCTGCCCCTGGCCCCGGTCCAGATCCTCTGGATCAACATGGTCACCGCGATCACGCTGTCGCTGGCCCTGGCCTACGAGCCTGCCGAGCCCGACCTCATGCAGCGACCCCCGCGCGACCCGCGGGCCTCGATCCTGAACCGGGAGTACCTCGTCCGCATCGGGTATGTGTCGATCCTCATCGCGGGGGCGACGATGGCCGTGTTCTACCTGGCCAGGTCCTGGGGCTGGCCGACCGACGAGGCCCAGACCATGGCCGTGACCATGCTGGCCCTGGGCCAGGCGGCCTACCTGTTCAACGCCCGCTCGCTGCGTGAGTCCAGCATCAGGCGGGACATGATCACCGGGAACCCCGTCGTCTGGGTCTCCATCGGCGCCATGCTGGCCCTGCAACTGGTGTTCGTGTACGCGCCGTTCATGAACTCCTGGTTCGGCTCCGCGCCGCTGCCCGTGGAGGGCTGGGTCCTGCCGCTGGTCCTCTCCGTGGTGATCTTCCTGCTCGTCGAGGCCGGGAAGTCGCTGTTCCGGCGCCTCGTGCCCCCCCAGCGGGTCGCGACGACCTGAGTCCTGCGCGGCTCCCCGCGCCCCCGGATCACCCCGGTCACGCGAGGTGGCGCTCGAGGAACTCCACCGTGCGCTGCATGGACCTGTCGAACGCCGCCTCGAACGTGTGGCCCTCCCCCTCGTACCACTCCAGCGTGACGTCGACCCCGGCCTGTTCCATCTCCCGGGCCGTGTGTCGGGCCCAGCGCGGTGGACAGGTGGTGTCCTGGGTCCCGTGATGCATCAGCACCGGCTCGGTGACCCGGTCGAAGTGCTGGTCTGCTGAGATCGCGGTCCAGTAGCCGGGGTTGTCCTCGGGGCTGCCCCAGCGGTCCTCGACGTAGTCCCAGTACGGGGAGGGCCCGGAGAACTGCTCGTAGTTGTCCGCCTCGTCCGAGGAGACGGCGGCGAACACGACCCCTGCGTCCACGAGGCCCGGGGCCATCTCGAGGGCCCTGTAGACGACCCCGCCGCCCATCGACCGGCCCATCAGGGCGATCCGGTCGTCGTCGACGGGGACCTCGTCGGTGGCCCGCAGCGCGTTCACGGCGTTCAGGACGTCGACCGAGTAGCCCAGCCGGGCGGTGCGCTGCAGCGCCGGATCGTCGTCGGACTCCGCGTGGTTGCGGTAGTCCACGTGCAGGGCGATGTATCCGGCGGCCGCCAGCTGGCGGCGCTCGCGCGGCATGCCCTGCCCGCGGACGTAGATGTCCGGATCGATGTAGCCATGGGCCAGCACGACAGCCGGGAACGGTCCACGGCCGGTCGGCACGTTGATGACGCCGGAGATGCGCAGGTCCTGGCTGCGGTAGGTGACGTCGTAGGAGCGGTAGTCGGCGGTCCGCTCGCGCAGGTCCCCCAGGCGCAGCCCCCCGCCCGAGAGCTCCCGGTCGAACCAGCGCTCCAGGCGCACCGGTCCACTGGTCGGCGGCGGGCCCTCCGGCGGCGCGGCCGTCGGACTCGGGTCCGACCCCGACGGGGTTGCGGTCGGGCTGCCGGGGCTCGCGGAGCCGGGCGGGACGCCGCCGGGCTGTGATGGGGCCGCCGTCGGCGTCGGTGTGGTCGTCAGCGTCGATCGGGAGGGTGCCGGCTGGGCATCCGTGCTGTCGCCCGAGCATCCCCCCAGGACGAGGACGGCACCCAGCGCCGCAGCCGCGAGCCGCGCAGCCGAGCCCACATGGCGTATCACCCTCCTGTTTGTACCGCATTCCACGCCTGGCGCCAGTCGAACGCGTCGCTGGGGTGCGGCACCAGGGCCTCCGCCGCGGCGAGCAGCTCCTGCGCGTCGCGCCGGGGGATCGGGCTGCGCAGCGCCGCCAGGTCGTCGGCGGACAGCGTGAGCGCGGACCCCGGCACCACGGCGGTGTCGGCGATGGTGCCCGGGATGCCGGGGGCGGACGCATCCGACCCTGCCGGCTCCGGCACCCCCGCCCACGTCGATCGGGCTGCCGGGTCGCGATCGAGCAGGAAGGCGGCCACGTAGGCCAGGGCCGCGGCGTGCTTGCACCAGCCGTCGTCGCAGCCGTAGGGGCACGTGCAGTCCGCGGCGACGCGGTCGGATCCGGAGATGGTGGTCCGGTCCAGGCGCACCTCGTAGGGGGTGGCCTTCGTGCCCTGGATCTGGGCGGAGAAGCCCCCGGGCTCGACCTGCAGGGCGACGACCTGTCCGGCGCGGGCGTAGGTGCGACCGCGGGCGAGGATCTGCGGCGCGCTCTCCATCTCGGCGGCTGCGACGAGCTCGGCGGCCGTGGGGTCGCTGACCTTGCCGGGTCTCGCGACGACGACCCCGCCCTCGACGGCCCGCCGCGGCGGTGCGTCGTAGTAGTCGAAGCGGCCCCAGCGCCCCCGGCTCATTCGAGCACCCGCTCGCGGACGAGCCCGACCAGCGCGGACAGGTCGGCATCGGACATCTCGGTGATGGCCGACTCCGTCGAGCGCACCACCGACGCCGCGAGTGAGCGCTTCGCGGTCAGCGCCTCATCGATCCGGTCCTCGAGCGTCCCGGGGCAGACCAGCACGTGCACCGAGACCTTCTGGTGCTGGCCGATGCGCCAGACCCGGTCGGAGGCCTGGTCCTCGACGGCCGGATTCCACCAGCGGTCCAGGTGGATCACGTGGTTGGCGCGCACGAGCGTCAGGCCGGTGCCGCCCGCCTTGAGGGAGGCGATCAGGATCGGCGGGCCGTCGGGAGCGCTGAACGTGCGCACGGTTGCCGACCGAGCCGTCCGACTGTCGGAGCCGGTCAGGGTCGCCACCTCGACCCCGAGGGCATGTCGCAGGTGGGCGGCGAGATCGGGGACGAACGACGCGAACTGCGTGAACACCACGACGGCCTGGCCCTCGTCGACGATCTGCGCGCAGAGGTCGACCAGCCGGGTGACCTTGCCCGACCGATCACCCAGCGACCGGCGGGACTCGGTCAGCAGCGCGGGATGGACGCAGATCTGCTTGAGCCGCGAGATCCCGCCGAGCACGGCGGCCCGCCGACCCATGAGCTCCGGATCGGCGCCCGCCCGCGCCCTGCCGTCGCCCGCGTCGCCCGGGCCACGGCCACCGGCGTCCCCGGAGGCAGCCGCCTGGCGCAGGGCCTCGAGGGCACCCATCATGTCGGCGACCACCGCCTCGTAGGCACCGACCTGCTCGCGGGTCAGCGTGCAGTCCGCGCGGATGACCTGTCGATCGGGCAGGTCGGGCAGGATGCCCGGATCGGTCTTCACCCGGCGCAGCAGGAACGGTCCGACGACGGCGCGCAGCCGGGCGACCTCAGCAGGATCGCCGGACGCGAAGCGCGTGGTGAACTGCTTGCGGCGGGGCAGCAGCCCCGGATGGGCGAAGGCCATCAGCGACCACAGGTCCCCGAGGTGGTTCTCGACCGGGGTGCCCGTGACCACCAGGCGATGGGTGGCCGTGAGTGCGCGCGCCGCGCGGGCAGCCTGGGTGTCCGGGTTCTTGATCGCCTGCGCCTCGTCGAGCACGACCCGGTGCCAGCCGACCTGCGACAGCGACTCGTCGCGGGCGAGCAACCCGTAGGTGGTGACGACGATGTCCGCGTCGGCGGCAGCCTGGGCCACGGATCCACGGGACACGCCGTGGAAGGTGCTCACCCGCAGCCCCGGGGTGAACTGGGCGGCCTGCCGCGCCCAGGTGTCCACCAGGGTCACCGGGCAGACGACCAGCGTGGGGCCCTGGTGGTCGGAGGAGATCCAGGACAGCACCTGCAGGGTCTTGCCCAGCCCCATGTCGTCGGCCAGGATCCCGCCGACCTTGTTGTCGGCCAGCCAGGTCAGCCAGTCCAGGCCCGCCCGCTGGTAGGGCCGCAATGTCGCCTGGACGCCGTCGGGGACGGGGATCGGGCGCGCGGGGCGCAGCCCGGAGGGCAGGACCTGGTCGGCGTCGAGCTCGATGCCCTCGAACGCCTCGTCGGCCAGCAGGTCGGCCGGCGTCACCGGTCGATGGAGACGCCGCGCCAGTGCCGCCAGGCGCTGGGCGTCCTGCGGCCCGATCCGCAACCAGCGCCCGCGCACCGACACGAGCTCGGACTTCGATGCGGCCAGGGCGGCGAAGTCCTGCTCCGTCAGCGGCTCCCCGTCGACCAGCACGTGGGCCTCCAGTCCCAGCCCGTCGACGCCCAGCGCCCCGGTGCCCGAGCCGCCCGAGGCCAGGCGGCGGCGCACCGGTGCCGGGCGCAGGAGCCCACCCGGGGCGATCACGTCGAATCCGGCGGCCTGCACCCGGGGCGCCACCTGGTCGACGAACTCCAGCACGTCGGCATCGGCCAGCCCGACGACGGATCCGTCGCCCACCCCGTCGCGCAGCTCGGGGAGTCGGGTGCCCCACGCCCGACGCAGCATGCTGGCCTCGGTCGCGGACCACCGGGCCCAGGTCCCGGGTGGGGCGCCGAACAGGGCTGGATCCGCACTGCCCCACGGCAGCCGGGTCGTCGGCTCGTCGATGCGGATCGCCAGTGGCGCCAGCGACCATCCGACGGCGGCGGCGGGGCTCGTCAGGGCCTCGGGGTCCGGTGGGCTGAGCGCGAGCGCGATCCGGGCGTTGGCCCCTGCTCGGGCGATCACGTGGTCGGCCCACAGCGTCGCCCCGCGCTGACCGGAGGAGGCAGCAGAGGGCCGGATCGGGATGTCGGCGTCCACCAGGCCGGCGGCCACGCGGGCGTGCACGACGCCGTCGACGAAGTCGCGCAGCCGCGCCTCCGAGTCGTCGTCGACCACCACACCCGCCGCAGCACACGCCGCGACGCACGCATCCAGCTCAGCGGCCAGGGCCGGGTCGGGCGCCGCCCGCCACCTCCAGCCAGCACCGTCCGGCACGGGGACCGGGAACTGCTGAGCTGCCCGGATCGCGACCGCCGTCAGCCGGCCCAGCGCCACGGCCCGGACCGTGGGTGGGCCGGGCGCGCTCGGCGAGTGCGGGTCCAGGAGGGCGGCCACCGAGGGCCCGAGCTGGGCATCGATCGGGGTCGCCCAGACCCGTCCGGGAGCCATCCCGCCGGCGGTGGGCAGGGAGCGCACCGCACCGGGACCATCGCCGGGTGCGGTGCACCACAGCCCGTCGCGATCCAGCAGGAGATCCACAGCACGCGCGGGCCGGGTGGTGCGCGGCGCTGCCGATCTCGACCCCGTTGCCCGTGCCACCGGCCAAGGCTAACTGCCTCTCGGATGCCGGGCGGCAGGCCTCGGGCGGGGCAGGTCGGGGGGATGCCCGGCGGCGCCCTGCGCCCAGGTCGGCTACTGTCGCGGCGTGGTCGATGCAGCGTGGATCGTCAGCCTCAGCTCCGCCCCGGTGGCAGCGGCGGTGGACGCCCTGCGGGTGCGCCTTGCCGCATGTGGGGTTCGCGACGTCGGGGAGCCGTCGAGCGCTGCGGAGCTGGGCGCGGCGGACCTTGTCGTCGTCTGGGCCGATCGCCCGCTGGAGCCCGGTCTCGTCACGGCCCTGGCGGAGCCTTCGGTGCGCGTCCTGCTCGCCGGGCCGAGCCTCGCCGAGGCCGATCCGGACGGGATCCTCGCCGAGGCCGCCGGGATCGACCTCGGGCCCAGCTCCCCACCGCACGACGTGCGGGTGCGGATGGGCCGTGATGGGCAGCGGCTGTACTCCGCGTTCCACGTCCACGGCGACCACGCCCATCACGACGAGCATGAGCACCTGCTCGGCCGGGTTGCCGGCGTGCAGCGGATCGCCGACGACGTGCGCGTGCTGCGCACGGCACGCCTGGGGCTCACGGACCACCCGGTCCTGACGTGGCGGCCCTCGACCTCGACCGCCGTGTGGACCCTGGGCACGACACCCGAGGCGATCGCTGATCGCGACGCGACGCGCCTGCTGGTGCAGGTCCTGCGCGAGATGGTCGAGCAGCCGCCCCCCGAGCCGGTGCGTGTGGGCCTGCTCGGGTACGGGGCCATCGGCCACGAGCACAGCCGCGCGGTGCGCGCCATCGATGGCCTGGCGCTCGCCGCGGTCTGCGACACGTCCCAGGAGCGCCTCGACGTGGCAGCGGGGGCCGCACCCGGCATCGCGACGACGACCTCGGCCGAGGCCCTGCTCGACCGCGACGACGTCGACGTCATCGTGGTCTCGACACCCCCGAGCTCGCATGCGCACTGGGCCCTGCGGGCGATCTCCGCCGGCAAGCACGTCGTCCTGGAGAAGCCGTTCGCGATCCGCACCGCCGAGGCCGACGAGGTGCTGGCGGCCGCTGCCGCCGCGGATCGGCTCGCCGTGGTCTACCAGAACCGGCGGTTCGATCCCGACCACCTCGCGGTCCGCCGGCTGGTCGACGGCGGCCAGATCGGGGAGGTGTTCCATGTCGAGACGTTCGTCGGCGGCTACGGGCACCCCTGCAACCTGTGGCACTCCGACGAGGGGGTGTCCGGGGGTGCGTTCTACGACTGGGGCTCGCACCTGCTCGACCAGGTGCTCGACCTGATCCCGACGCCGATCGAGTACGTGACGGCAGCTGCGCACAAGCGGGCGTGGTTCGACGTGACGAACGCCGACCATTCCCGGGTGACGGTCCGGTTCGTCGACGGCGTCGAGGCGGAGTTCATCCACTCGGACCTGGCCGCGGCGCTCAAGCCCCGCTGGTACGTCCTGGGGACCCGCGGGGCCATCGTCGGCACCTGGCGCTCCGAGCGGATCGTCGCCCGCAGCGACATCGGGACGCTCGTCGAGGACCGGCTGGCTCCCGCCGACTCCCCGCCCCTGCTCGACATGCATGCGGCCGACGGCAGCGTGACCCGGGTGGCCACACCCGCCGGTCCCGCGTACCCGTTCCACCGCGAGCTGGCCGATCGGCTGCTGTTCGGGCTGCCCATGACCGTCACCGCGCAGCAGGCGCGTCGGGTCCTGTCGGTCATGGAGGCGGCGTCGGCATCGGCTGCGGACCACGGGCGTCCGGTGGTCCCGCGATGAGCGCTCCTCGGCCGGTCCGGTGGGGGTTCCTCGGGGCGGGCTTCGTCGCCTCGCGGGGGATGGCCCCTGCGGTGCACGCGGCGTCCGGTGCGGTGCTGCAGGCGGTCGGTGCCCGGGATGCCGCGCGGGCGGCGGCGCTGCAGCCCGCCGGTGGTGTCGGCTCGTACGCCGAGATCTGCGCCCGCGACGACGTCGATGCCGTGTACGTGTCGCTGCCCAACGACGACCACCTGCACTGGGTGCTCCATGCGCTGGAGGCCGGCAAGCACGTCCTGTGCGAGAAGCCGCTGGGGATGAACGCCGATGAGGTCGGCGTGATGCGAGCCGCAGCCGAGGGCCGCGGGCTGCTCCTCGTCGAGGCGGCGTGGAACCGCTGGCACCCGCGCACGCGGCGGATCGAGGCGCTGGTGGCGGGGGTCACGGGGCCGCGTGAGGTCCGCGCCTGGTTCACCTTCCCCGGCGTCCCGTCGGACAACTACCGCCTTGACCCCGCGCGCGGCGGGGGAGCGCTGCTGGACGTGGGCTGCTACGCGGTGTCGGCTGCCCTGGCGGCGCTGACCGCCGATGTGGTCGGCATCGGCGCGGTCGAGCGCCATCTCGGCCCGACCGGCGTGGACCTCACGCACGTCCGCTGTCCTGACCCATGCGAACGGATCGGCGACGATCACCGCCTCCTTCGAGCGGCCGGAGTCGCAGGGGCTCACCATCGAGGCGCCGGGTCTGTCGGTCGAGTTCGGCGGGCAGGCGTTCACCACGTGGCGGGAGCCGTGCGTCCTGCGGGTGGTGCAGGACGGTGACCCGCGCGAGGAGCAGTTCGCGGCCTGCGACCCCTACCAGCTGATGGTCGAGGCGGTGTCGGCGCGGATCCGGGGCGAGGATGCCTGGGTCCTGCCGCTGGCGACCTCAGCGGCTGTCGCCGCCACCGTGGATGCGATCGCCCAGTCACCGTCGGGCGGGGGATGACCTCGGGCGTGCGGGCTGCCGCAGCTCTGGGCCTGGTTGTGCTGGCCGGGTGCACCCCCGCCGGGGTGACGACGGACCCACCGCAGGCATCCAGCCAGGCCCTCCTCTCCGAGTCGCCCTGGCGCCCGGAGTCGGCGGCTGAGTCCGGGATCGTCACGAACGTCGTCGATGGCGACACCCTGGACGTCCAGGGGGTGGGGCGCATCCGGGTGATCGGGATCGACACCCCGGAACGGGGGGAATGCGGGTTCGAGTCGGCCACGCAGGCGATGTCCGTCCTGGTCCTGGGTCGCCAGGTGTCCCTCCTGCCCGGCGCGACCGAGGACGCCGACCGCTATGGCCGCCTCCTGCGCTACGTGGACGTCGGGTCGACGGACGCCGGACTGTCCCTGATCGAGGACGGCTGGGCGATCGCCCGCTACGACAGCCGCGACGGCTATGGCCGGCACCCGCGCGAGGAGCGCCTACGTCCGCGCGGATGCTGCCTCCGAGGACCTCGGCTGCTACCCGGACGACACGCCCTGAGCCGGACTCACAGGACTGGCGCGACGGCGGCGGGGGTGGACATGGCGACCACAGGGACCAGGCCTGACGGCGCCCCCTCGCCGAGGCTGTTCACCGCCGTCACCCGCACGTAGTACGTCGTGCCCTCGGTCAGGCCCGCCCAGCTGTGCGCGGAGGTGTCCGGATGCAGCTCCACCGGGCTTCCGGGCAACGGCTGGCTGGCGTCGGCGTCGGCGTAGATGTGGGCGCGGTAGGCCGTGATCGGCTGGCCACCGTCGTTGGCTGCGGGCTTCCAGCTCAGCTCCACGCCCCCGATGAGGGGGCTGCCCCCGATGGCCTCAAGCGGTGCCGACGGAGGACCCTGCGGCGTGGCGGTTGGCCTGGCCCAGGAACCGGTCGGGCTCTCGCCGGCGCTGCTCACCGCGGCCACCGTGACATGGTGGGTCGTGCCGTTGACCAGGCCGGTGACGACGGCCTCGCCCGCATCGGCAGGGGCGTCGAACGTCTGGACGGGCTCCCCGTCCGGGTTGTCGAACACGCGGATCCGGTAGCCGGTGATCGGCGCGCGCTCGTCGGCCAGGGCGGGGCTCCAGCGCACCGCCACCTGGCGATCGCCTGCCGTGACCGACTCGACGAGGGGCTGGGAGGGCACTGCGTCCGGCGGCCGCTCGGACGCCTCGAACGACACGTCCCCCACCCCGGGGACGCCCACCGCGGCGGTGTCGAGGCCCTGGCCCATCAGGTTGGTGCGCAGCTGCGAGACGTTCTGCTCGGCGACATCGTTCGCGAGCGTCGTCCCGTTCTCCCCGGTGCAGCTGCGGAACAGCACCGCGGCCGCGGAGTCGGCGAACGTGTTCCCCGTGATCGTCGGGTTGGTCGTGCCGCATGCCCGCAGGCCGACGGAGCCGGGGGACGCGCTGATCGTGTTGCCCAGGAACACCGGGTTGGCCCAGTTCATGATGTGGATGGCGTCGTCGGCGTTGTCCGTGATCGTGTTCCCGGTCACGACGATGTCGGTGTGGTAGCGCCCGGCCGAGAAGTTGTGGGTCCCCAGCGCGCGCGGCATCCCGTCGAAGCGGTTGGCCGAGATCGTGACGCGCTCGTTGGGGGTCTCGTCCTGCCTGCTCCAGATCGAGCCGAACCCGCCCGTGCGCGGATCCGGGGTGTCCAGGTTGATCGCCTCCGCCGTCTGGCGTGACCCCGTCGCCGCGTCGAGGAACTCGTTGCCGGTGATCGTGCAGTCCGCGCAGGCGTCCATCTCGATGAAGTGGTTGTTGTTCATCTGCCGGAAGGTGATGCCCGAGATCGTCACGTCGCGGTTGTGCCCGGCGATGATCGCCAGGGAGTTCCGGATGCTGTCCAGGTCGATCACCGAGCGGCCCGCCCCGGCCCCGGCGATCGTGATGTTCGCCTCGCCGTCGTGGCCGCCGACAGCGCCGGGCTCCTTGCCCTTCGACGGGCGGATCAGCATGAACATCGAGTTCGATGCCGAGAACTTCTTCGTCCCGGTCCGATCCAGCTTGACCAGGGTCGTGCCCTCGGACAGCTGGATCGTGGTGTTGCTGGGGACGTAGATCGTGGAGGAGATCTCGTAGCGGCCCGGTCCGAGGACCAGCGTGCCACCGCCCTCGTCCTCGAACCGCTCCATGTGGGACCGGATCATGTAGTAGTCGCGGGTGTACTTGTTCACGGACTTGTAGCCGGCCAGCTTGCCCAGGATCGGCGAGGAGGGCGTCACCCAGTACGTGCGCCCGGGCGTCGGCTCCGCAGCGGGCACATCGGAGATGCCCGCCCAGGGGCTGGCAGCCAGCTCCGCGGTCGCACGGGCACGGACCTCGATCGACGTCGACCCTGGCTCCAGCGTGAACTCGGCCTGCCCGTCACGAACCTCCTCGGTGACGACGGCCTCCTCGGCGGCGGCCGTGCGGAAGCGCACGCGCACCGACTCCGCGTTCGAGGTGGCCCTGATCCGGATGTGGCCGTCCCCGGTGGTTGCCGAGGCCACCGACAGGGCGGCGACGTCAGCGGCGGTGGCCGGCTGCGAGGTGGCGGCCGGCTGCGAGGTGGTCGCCACCGAGCGGGACGGCGGTGACCGAGGCGCCCGTCAGGTCGGGGGTCGGGCCCGCTGGATCTGCTGCCGCCGGTACCGCCATCAGCGCCAGGGCAGCAGCCAGCGCGACTGCCGCCGACGTCGAGCTCGGGCGCACCGGACACCTCCCAGCGTGCTGCAGGGCACCCCCCGTGTGTGGGGGCCACCACGACCGACTCTACGCCCGGGCGGTGTGCCGGTCCATGGGCTCCGGTGGAGTTCCTGTGGAGACGAGCCGTCGGGACCGGCCGTCAGAGGCCCGTGCCCCAGTCCAGGATCACCTTCCCGGAGTTGCCTCCGGCGGTCACCTGGAACGCGTCGGCGAAGTCCTCGATCGGGAAGCGGTGGGTGATGACCGGGGAGAGGTCCATGCCCGCCTGCAGCAGCGAGGCCATCTTGTACCAGGTCTCGAACATCTCCCGGCCGTAGACCCCCTTGATCCGCAGCCCCTTGAAGATGACCTGGCCCCAGTCGATCGCCACCTCGTCGGTGAAGATGCCCAGCATCGCGATCCGTCCGCCGTGGGCCATGGTGTCGAGCATCTGCCGGAAGGCGGTGGGGTTGCCGCTCATCTCCAGGCCCACGTCGAAGCCCTCGGTCATCCCCTGCTCGGCCATGACCTGGCGCAGGTCCTCGTGCGCGACGTCCACCACGCGGGTCGCGCCCATGACCCTCGCCAGCTCGAGGCGGTAGGGGTTGATGTCGGTGACGATCACGTTGCGGGCCCCGACGTGCCCGGCGATCGCCACGGCCATCACGCCGATCGGGCCGGCGCCCGTGATCAGGACGTCCTCGCCGACCATGTCGAAGCTCAGCGCGGTGTGCGTCGCGTTGCCGTACGGGTCGAAGATCGTGGCGATCTCGTCGGAGACTGCCGCCGGCACCCGGAACAGGTTGCTCGCCGGCAGCGACAGGTACTCGGCGAACGACCCCGGCCGGTTGACCCCCACCCCGATCGTCTCCTTGCACAGGTGCCGCTGCCCGGCCCGGCAGCGTCGGCAGTGCCCGCAGACGATGTGCCCCTCGCCGGTGACCCGCTCACCGACCTCGTAGCCGGTGACCGCCGAACCGAGGGCGGCGATCCGCCCGACGTACTCGTGGCCCACATGCATCCCGAGGGGGATGGTCGCCTGGCTCCAGTGGTCCCAGTTCCAGATGTGCACGTCGGTGCCGCAGATCGAGGACTTCATGATCCGGATCAGCACGTCGTTGGGCCCGATCTCGGGGACCGGCACCTCCTGCATCCACAGGCCCACCTCGGGCCGCGCCTTCACGAGCGCCCGCATGGTGGCGGGGATCTGCTCGGTCATGCGATCACCCCGAGGGTGCGCCCGACGCGGGCGAAGGCGGCCATCGCCACATCCAGGTCCTCGGTCGAGTGGGCGGAGGACATCTGCGTCCGGATGCGGGCCTGGCCGCGGGGCACCACCGGGAAGGAGAAGGCGGTCACGTACACGCCCTCGTCGAGCAGCCCGGCGGCGAGCTCGACCGCCAGCCGGGCGTCACCGAGCATCACGGGGATGATCGGGTGCTCCCCGGGGATCAGGTCGAAGCCCAGGGCCGTCATGCCGGTGCGGAAGTGCGCGGCGTTGGCCCGCAGCTGCGTCCGGAGGTGGTCGCCGTCGGCGAGCATGTCCAGGACGCGCAGGCTGGCGGCCACGACCGCGGGGGAGACCGAGTTGGAGAACAGGTAGGGCCTCGAGCGCTGGCGCAGCAGGTCGATGACCTCCTGGCGCGACGAGACGTAGCCGCCGCTGGCGCCGCCGAGGGCCTTGCCCAGCGTCCCGGTGAGGATGTCGACCCGGTCCATCACGCCGTGGTGCTCCGGGGTGCCCCGTCCGTGCTCGCCGACGAAGCCCACCGCGTGGCTGTCGTCGACCATCACCATCGCATCGTGGGCCTCGGCGAGGTCGCAGATGGCGGGGAGGTCGGCGATGTGGCCGTCCATGCTGAACACCCCATCGGTGACGATGAGGATGAAGCGCGCCCCGCCCTCGCGGGCGGCGACGAGCTGGCGCTCGAGGTCGGCCATGTCGCCGTTCGCGTACCGGAAACGGCGCGCCTTGCACAGCCGCACCCCGTCGATGATCGAGGCGTGGTTCAGGGCGTCGGAGATGATCGCGTCCTGCTCGCCCAGCAGCGGCTCGAACACGCCCCCATTCGCATCGAAGCAGGACGAGTACAGCTGCGTGGCCTCGGTGCCGAGGAAGTCGCTGATCCGGGCCTCGAGCTCGGTGTGGATGTCCTGGGTGCCGCAGATGAACCGCACGCTGGACAGGCCGAACCCGTGGGTCCGCAGTCCCTCGGCAGCGGCGGCGACCACGTCAGGGTGGTTGGACAGGCCGAGGTAGTTGTTGGCGCACAGGTTGATGACGTGGCGACCGTCGGCGTCCACCCAGGCGCCCTGGGCCGTGGTGATCACCCGTTCGCGCTTGTAGAGGCCCTGCTCGGTGATCTCGGTGAGCTGGCCCCGGACGTGATCGAGGAATGTGGTGTCCACGAGCCACCATCCTGCTGCATCCGGGCTCGTCCGGTGCCGAACGGATGCGGGTCGTCGCGGGCGGCCCTGTCGTCACCGGGGCACAATCAGGCCCGTGACGAGACCCGGATCGGTGCACGGGGAGAAGGTCGGCGGGCGGCGGTACGTGGGGTGGGTGGTGGCCGCGGCCGTGTGCGTGGTGGCCGGTGTGGCCGTGCTTGTGGGCTCGAGCGGGGATGTGGCGCGCAGCAGCAGCACGGCGGGGTCGACACCGATCCGGGTGGTCAGCCCCGAGGGTGACGTGCGCGGTCCCGCGATCGTCCTGGCCCACGGGTTCTCCGGCAGCGCGGCCATGATGGATCCGATGGCCAGCGCGCTGGCGCGGGCGGGGCACGTGGTCGTGATGCCCGAGCTTCCGGGGCACGGCGCCAACGCGGACCCGCTGGAGGAGGCCGCCCTGGACCGTGCGGTGGGGGAGGCGGTGGCGGCGGCGGCCGAGCTGACCGGCCTGCCGGTGGCGGTGGTCGGTCACTCGATGGGCGCCGGTGCCGTGACGGCCTGGGCGACGGACAACCCGACCGAGGCGACCGTCGCGATCAGCCTGCCCAGCGCGGAGGACCTCCCCGAGGATCCGGCCAGCCCGCGCAACCTCCTGGTCCTGTGGGGCTCGGCGGAGCCGTCGCGGTTCTCCGATGCTGCGCTCGCGGCGCTGCGGTCGGGCTACCCGGACGCCGAGCCGGGCAGCACCTACGGCGACCCGGAGCAGGGCACCGCGCGGCGGGCGGTCGAGATCGCCGGTGCCGAGCACATCTCGGTGATCTACCGGCAGCAGTCCTTCGAGGAGGTGGCCGCCTGGCTGGGAGGGGGCCAGCCCCGCGGCGACGCCCGGATGATCGGGGTGCTGCTGGTCCTTGTGGGGGGTGTGCTGGCCGCCCGCCCGCTGCTCGCCGCGGCTGGGGGCGGTGACCCGGGCATGGGTGCCGGTGCCCCCTCGGCGCGGATCGGCCGGTCGCTCGTGGTGCTGGCCGGTGCGGCGGTGGCCGCAGGGCTGGGGGCCGCCGCCCTGCAACCGCTGACCGATCAGGTGCCCGTGGCCGTCACGGGATACCTGCTGGGCTGGTTCGCCGTCGGCGCCGCTGGTGCTCGTCGTCCTCGCGCGGCGTGGTGGGGCGCCTCGGGGCACGCTGCGCGCACTGGGCTGGGGAGCCCTGGCCGGGGGCGTGCTCGCCCTGGCCATGGCGCTGCCGGCCCGGCTGACCTGGGCGGCCTACGCGCTGGTCGGACCGCGCCCCTGGGTGTTCGCCGTGCTGCTGGTCGTGCTCGGCGCGTGGTTCTGGGCCGAGTCGCGGATCATCACCGGGACCCGGCGCTGGCGTCGTGCGGCCGTGCTCGTCGGCAGCCGGATCATCGTCGTCGTCGCCCTGCTCGCGGCGGTCGTGCTCCTCGGTGCGCCCGGCTTCCTGACCCTGACGGTCCCGCTGGTGGTGCCGATCCTGCTGCTGCTGGCGATCCTGGGCGGCTGGGCCCGCGACCCTGCCGCGGCGGCAGGTGCCCAGGCGATCCCGCTGGCCCTGGCGATGGCCACGACCTTCCCGCTCGTCACCTGAATCGGGCATTCCGGGCGTGCGCACACGACACGCCCAGTCCGACGTTTCGGTCGATGTCAGGGGCCTCGCCTACACTCGAGGCAGTTCACAGGCAGGTTCGTCGCGATCGTCGTGGGTCTGGAGGCAATGGTCATGGAGTCTGGCGTCGACGTCGCAGCGGCCTCATCGCTGCCCCTCGGCGAGGGTTCCGGCCTCAGCGATCGCGACCTGCGGATCCTGGAGTTCGAGCGCCAGTGGTGGCGCTACGCCGGGGCCAAGGAGCAGGCGATCCGCGAGCTGTTCGAGTGCTCGACGACCCGCTACTACCAGATGCTCAACACCCTCATCGATGATCCGGCAGCGCTCCGGGCCGACCCGATGCTGGTCAAGCGGCTGCGCCGGATGCGCTCCACCCGCCAGCGCGCCCGCTCAGCCCGCCGCCTCGGCATCGAACTCTGACCGATCCGGTGGCGAGCGACCGCCGATCGGGTCAGCCGCCGGCGACCGCGGGGATGATCGAGACCTGGGCGCCGTCCGGGGTGGCGGCATCCAGCCCACCCTCGAAGCGGACGTCCTCGTCGTTGACGTACACGTTCACGAACCGGCGCAGCGCGCCCTGGTCGTCGAGGACGCGCGCCGACAGGCCCGGGTAGGCGGTCTCGAGCGCGGTGATCGTCGCCGACAGCGTCGGCTCGGCGGGATCGACGCTGACTTCGGCGACCCCGGCGGTGTAGCTGCGCAGGATGGTGGGGATGCGGACTGCAACGGACATCTGGGGCTCCTCGTCGTGCGGGCGGGGGACGTCGGATCGCGGGTCCTCAGCCGCCGAGGGCGGCGCGGAACTCGTCGATGCGTGGGGCAATGGTAGCCGTCGGACCGACCTGCGTGGCCACGGCGTCGAGCGTCTTGAGCCCGTCGCCGGTGTTGTAGACCACGGTCTCCGCCTCCGGATCGAGCTGCCCGGAGGCCAGGAGCTGGCGCAGCGTCGCGACCGTCACGCCTCCCGCGGTCTCGGCGAAGATCCCCTCGGTCCGGGCCAGCAGCCGGATGCCGGCCACGATCTCGTCGTCGGACACGTCGGCGATGGCCCCACCGGTCCGACGTGCCACGTCCAGGGCGTACGGGCCGTCCGCAGGGTTCCCGATGGCCAGGGACTTGGCGATCGTGTCCGGCTTCACCGGCCGGATCACGTCGATGCCGGCGCGGTAGGCCTGCGCGACGGGGGAGCAGCCCGTGGCCTGGGCGCCGAACACCCGGTACGGGCTCGGCTCGACGAGGCCGAGCCGGCCGAGCTCCCCGAAGGCCTTGTCCACCTTCGTGAGCAGCGAGCCGGAGGCGACCGGGATGACCACCTGCTCGGGCAGTCGCCAGCCGAGCTGCTCGGCCACCTCGTAGCCCAGCGACTTGGAGCCCTCGGCGTAGTAGGGCCGCAGGTTGACGTTGACGAACCCCCACGTGGCCGTCAGCGGGTCACCGACGAGCTCCGAGCACAGCCGGTTCACGTCGTCGTAGTTGCCCTCGACGGCGATGAGCGTCCCGCCGTACACGGCGGTCGTGATGACCTTGCCGGCCTCGAGGTTCGCCGGGATCACCACGACATGGCCCATGCCCGCCCGGGCAGCCGCGGCGGCCACCGCGTTGGCGAGGTTGCCGGTCGAGGCGCACGACAGCGTCTGCAGGCCGAGCTGGCGGGCGGCCGAGAGGGCCACCGCCACGACGCGGTCCTTGAACGAGTGCGTCGGGTTGCCGGTGTCGTCCTTGACCCACAGCCGGCGCATGCCCAGCTCGCGGGCCAGGTTGTCGGCGCGGACCAGCTTCGTGAACCCGGGGTGCAGGCCGGGGAGCTCCGCGATGTTCCCGGGGACCGGCAGCAGCGCCCGGTAGCGCCAGATGCTCGGGGGTCCGGCGGCGATTTCCTCGCGGGTGGGGGCCACGATCTCGTAGCCGACCTCCAGGGGGCCGAAGCACTCCATGCACGCGTACGCGGCACCCAGCGGGTACTTCTCCCCGCAGGCTCGGCAGGTCAGGTGGGTGGCCGGGCCGAAGTCCAGCGCCGTCGCGGTCGTCACAGAACACTCCTCGTTCGCTCATCTTCCCCGGCGTGCTGCGGACTCCGGGACGGACGTAGCACCTGGGCCGAGATGGCCTGGTTGCCGGGGCTTCGACGGGCCGTGTCCCTCTACCCCTCTTGATGAGTGCATCCTTGCCTTGCGGGGCCCACTCTACCGGCTCCCGCACGATCAGGAGGATGCCCGTGGACGCACGTCACAGGGTGCGGTCGGTCGCGAACTGGGTGAACCTGTCGACGCCTGCGGGCCTGGTCCTCGCCCGCGTGGCAGCCGGACCGCCGAGGCGGGCGCGCAACGGGGTCTGGTTGGCCCACGACTACCGCCTGCCCGTCCCCCCGGCTCCGGCCTTCACCCTGGGCAGCGTGGTGTTCCTGCGATCGAGCCTTCCCGGGTCGGGCCGCGACCCGGTCGGGTCGGTGTCGCGTCGCCTGCTCGACCACGAGGAGCGGCACGTCACGCAGTACGCCTGGTGTGGCGGGGTCGTCATGCCGGTCGCGTACACGCTGCCGCCGGCTGGTCGTGGCTGCGGACCGGCGACTTCGCCTCGCGCAACGCGTTCGAGCGGCGCGCTGGCCTGGCCGACGGCGGCTACCGGGAGCAGCCCGTCCGGCCGCTCCTGGCGCAGGCGCGGTTCTCGCGCAGTCGTCGGGACGGCCCACAGGCGTGATCCGCGGGGGGCGCCGTGGGTCAGGTGCGGCCGGGCGACTGGGTCAGTGAGCCCTCGGGGCGACGGTCCTCAGGGCTGGGCCGGGTGCCCCTCCCCGGGGTCCCGGAGTCAGCACCGTGCTCGTCGTGGTGACGCAGGTGGTAGGAGAGCCAGCTCATGCGCCGGTACTCGTGGTTGACCAGGGCGGCCACGACCACGCTGACGGCCACGAGCAGCGCCATGGTCGGGACGAACGGAGCCGCCACGGCGAGGCCAGCGCAGGCCGCCGCCGCCACCGCGCGCGGCCGGGACCAGGAGTGGTCCATGCGTGCCCGGAACAGCAGGTGCCCGGTCAGGTAGAGCGCCACGCCGCCGGCCAGGGAGATGGCGGCAAGTGGCTTGACGTGGCCCGCCAGCTCGAACGGCTCGGTGCCGACCATGGTCACCGTCTTCTTGACACCGAGGGCGAGCAGCACGATCCCCGCGATCATCGGCATGTGCAGGACGCTGTAGGCGTCGCGGGCGGCACGGTTGCGTGACGCACCGGTCAGGGCAGCCAGGTTGCGCTCAGCGGCCAGGGCGGTGATGTCGAAGTACACCCACCACAGGCATGCTGCGATCGAGAGGCCCAGGAGGGCTGTGATGCTGATGGCCGGGGACAGTGGCAGCGCGGAGGCGCCCGCGCCGATGGCCACGATCGATTCGCCCAGGGCGATGATCACGATCAGGCCGTGGCGCTCGGCGAAGTGCGCGGGGTTCAGCGCCCACCCGGCGCCACCTCCCCAGTACGCTCCCGCGATGTCCATGACCACGGCCGTCGCGAAGAGCGCGATCTGTGCCCAGCCGCCCAGCAGCGACCCGACCAGGAGCAGGAGCATGGCCAGCGCCACGGGCAACCCGAATCGCCGGACCGCGGCGGCCATCTCGGGATCATCTCGCCCGGCAATGGCGAAGAGCCCCAGGTGCAGGAATCGGACCGCGGCATAGGCGAGGACCACGACTGTGGGCGTCGACAGCCAGCCGTCGAAGCCGCCGGGTGCGTCGTTGAACGCCTCCGGGAGTCCGATCGAGATGACCAGCATCATGCCCATGGCCATGAACAGCAGGACGCGCACCAGGCCCTCGTCGAAACGGATGGTCGTGCCCAGCCAGGCGTAGGCGACCCACGCCCACCAGATGAGCGCGAGCAGGAGCATGCCCTCGAGCATGCCCACGAGCGTCAGGTGCTCGGCGATGTACCCGGTCACCTGCGTGATGGCGAACACGAACACGAGGTCGAAGAACAGCTCGAGGGTCGTGACCCGGTGACCGGACGCGGCCACCTCCAGGACCGGGCGGTGGTTGTGGCCGTGGGAGTCGCTGCGGGACATGGCCGGAGGGTACCGGCCTTCGTCGAGATGGGCCCGGAGTCGATCGCCGAGGTGGTCCGCACACGGAACCGACCGATACAGGCCCGGGAACGTGCCGCCTGTTCCGGTCGCGCACATGAAGTGGCCGGAATGACCCTCTGGGAGGGCGTCATTCCGGCCACTTGATGTGCGGTCGGCTCGACCCGGGGATGGCCCCGGGTCTATCGGCCCGCTTCGCGTGCGGCGCGCGAAGAAGGGCGGCCCCGGGTGGGACCGCCCTCTCGTCGTGCCTAGGCCTCCGTGCGTCTCCGCGATCGAAGGCTGTCCTTCTGGGCAGCGCCGAGCTGCG
>CAVQQP010000012.1:0-128646 GCA_963714995.1 uncultured Actinomycetes bacterium
CGCTGGCGCGGGCGGGGCACGTGGTCGTGATGCCCGAGCTTCCGGGGCACGGCGCCAACGCGGACCCGCTGGAGGAGGCCGCCCTGGACCGTGCGGTGGGGGAGGCGGTGACGGCGGCGGCCGAGCTGACCGGCCTGCCGGTGGCGGTGGTCGGTCACTCGATGGGCGCCGGTGCCGTGACGGCCTGGGCGACGGACAACCCGACCGAGGCGACCGTCGCGATCAGCCTGCCCAGCGCGGAGGACCTCCCCGAGGATCCGGCCAGCCCGCGCAACCTCCTGGTCCTGTGGGGCTCGGCGGAGCCGTCGCGGTTCTCCGATGCTGCGCTCGCGGCGCTGCGGTCGGGCTACCCGGACGCCGAGCCGGGCAGCACCTACGGCGACCCGGAGCAGGGCACCGCGCGGCGGGCGGTCGAGATCGCCGGTGCCGAGCACATCTCGGTGATCTACCGGCAGCAGTCCTTCGAGGAGGTGTCCGCCTGGCTGGGAGGGGGCCAGCCCCGCGGCGACGCCCGGATGTTCGGGGTGCTGCTGGTCCTTGTGGGGGGTGTGCTGGCCGCCCGCCCGCTGCTCGCCGCGGCTGGGGGCGGTGACCCGGGCATGGGTGCCGGTGCCCCCTCGGCGCGGATCGGCCGGTCGCTCGTGGTGCTGGCCGGTGCGGCGGTGGCCGCAGGGCTGGGGGCCGCCGCCCTGCAACCGCTGACCGATCAGGTGCCCGTGGCCGTCACGGGATACCTGCTGGGCTGGTTCGCAGTCGGCGCCGTGGTGCTCGTCGTCCTCGCGCGGCGTGGTGGGGCGCCTCGGGGCACGCTGCGCGCACTGGGCTGGGGAGCCCTGGCCGGGGGCGTGCTCGCCCTGGCCATGGCGCTGCCGGCCCGGCTGACCTGGGCGGCCTACGCGCTGGTCGGACCGCGCCCCTGGGTGTTCGCCGTGCTGCTGGTCGTGCTCGGCGCGTGGTTCTGGGCCGAGTCGCGGATCATCACCGGGACCCGGCGCTGGCGTCGTGCGGCCGTGCTCGTCGGCAGCCGGATCATCGTCGTCGTCGCCCTGCTCGCGGCGGTCGTGCTCCTCGGTGCGCCCGGCTTCCTGACCCTGACGGTCCCGCTGGTGGTGCCGATCCTGCTGCTGCTGGCGATCCTGGGCGGCTGGGCCCGCGACCCTGCCGCGGCGGCAGGTGCCCAGGCGATCCCGCTGGCCCTGGCGATGGCCACGACCTTCCCGCTCGTCACCTGAATCGGGCATTCCGGGCGTGCGCACACGACACGCCCAGTCCGACGTTTCGGTCGATGTCAGGGGCCTCGCCTACACTCGAGGCAGTTCACAGGCAGGTTCGTCGCGATCGTCGTGGGTCTGGAGGCAATGGTCATGGAGTCTGGCGTCGACGTCGCAGCGGCCTCATCGCTGCCCCTCGGCGAGGGTTCCGGCCTCAGCGATCGCGACCTGCGGATCCTGGAGTTCGAGCGCCAGTGGTGGCGCTACGCCGGGGCCAAGGAGCAGGCGATCCGCGAGCTGTTCGAGTGCTCGACGACCCGCTACTACCAGATGCTCAACACCCTCATCGATGATCCGGCAGCGCTCAGGGCCGACCCGATGCTGGTCAAGCGGCTGCGCCGCATGCGCTCCACCCGCCAGCGCGCCCGCTCAGCCCGCCGCCTCGGCATCGAACTCTGACCAACCCGGTGGCGAGCGACCGCCGATCGGGTCAGCCGCCGGCGACCGCGGGGATGATCGAGACCTGGGCGCCGTCCGGGGTGGCGGCATCCAGCCCACCCTCGAAGCGGACGTCCTCGTCGTTGACGTACACGTTCACGAACCGGCGCAGCGCGCCCTGGTCGTCGAGGACGCGCGCCGACAGGCCCGGGTAGGCGGTCTCGAGCGCGGTGATCGTCGCCGACAGCGTCGGCTCGGCGGGATCGACGCTGACCTCGGCGACCCCCGCGGTGTAGCTGCGCAGGATGGTGGGGATGCGGACGGCAACGGGCATCGGGGGCTCCTCGTCGTGCGGGCGGGACGTCGGATCGCGGGTCCTCAGCCGCCGAGGGCGGCGCGGAACTCGTCGATGCGTGGGGCAATGGTAGCCGTCGGACCGACCTGCGGGGCCACGGCGTCGAGCGTCTTGAGCCCGTCGCCGGTGTTGTAGACCACGGTCTCCGCCTCCGGATCGAGCTGCCCGGAGGCCAGGAGCTGGCGCAGCGTCGCGACCGTCACCCCTCCCGCGGTCTCGGCGAAGATCCCCTCGGTCCGGGCCAGCAGCCGGATGCCGGCCACGATCTCGTCGTCGGACACGTCGGCGATGGCCCCACCGGTCCGACGTGCCACGTCCAGGGCGTACGGGCCGTCCGCAGGGTTCCCGATGGCCAGGGACTTGGCGATCGTGTCCGGCTTCACCGGCCGGATCACGTCGATGCCGGCGCGGTAGGCCTGCGCGACGGGGGAGCAGCCCGTGGCCTGGGCGCCGAACACCCGGTACGGGCTCGGCTCGACGAGGCCGAGCCGGCCGAGCTCCCCGAAGGCCTTGTCCACCTTCGTGAGCAGCGAGCCGGAGGCGACCGGGATGACCACCTGCTCGGGCAGGCGCCAGCCGAGCTGCTCGGCCACCTCGTAGCCCAGCGACTTGGAGCCCTCGGCGTAGTAGGGCCGCAGGTTGACGTTGACGAACCCCCACGTGGCCGTCAGGGGGTCACCGACGAGCTCCGAGCACAGCCGGTTCACGTCGTCGTAGTTGCCCTCGACGGCGATGAGCGTCCCGCCGTACACGGCGGTCGTGATGACCTTGCCGGCCTCGAGGTTCGCCGGGATCACCACGACATGGCCCATGCCCGCCCGGGCAGCCGCGGCGGCCACCGCGTTGGCGAGGTTGCCGGTCGAGGCGCACGACAGCGTCTGCAGGCCGAGCTGGCGGGCGGCCGAGAGGGCCACCGCCACGACGCGGTCCTTGAACGAGTGCGTCGGGTTGCCGGTGTCGTCCTTGACCCACAGCCGGCGCATGCCCAGCTCGCGGGCCAGGTTGTCGGCGCGGACCAGCTTCGTGAACCCGGGGTGCAGGCCGGGGAGCTCCGCGATGTTCCCGGGGACCGGCAGCAGCGCCCGGTAGCGCCAGATGCTCGGGGGTCCGGCGGCGATTGCCTCGCGGGTGGGGGCCACGATCTCGTAGCCGACCTCCAGGGGGCCGAAGCACTCCATGCACGCGTACGCGGCACCCAGCGGGTACTTCTCCCCGCAGGCTCGGCAGGTCAGGTGGGTGGCCGGGCCGAAGTCCAGCGCCGTCGCGGTCGTCACAGAACACTCCTCGTTCGCTCATCTTCCCCGGCGTGCTGAGGACTCCGGGACGGACGTAGCACCTGGGCCGAGATGGCCTGGTTGCCGGGGCTTCGACGGGCCGTGTCCCTCTACCCCTCTTGATGAGTGCATCCTTGCCTTGCGGGGCCCACTCTACCGGCTCCCGCACGATCAGGAGGATGCCCGTGGACGCACGTCACAGGGTGCGGTCGGTCGCGAACTGGGTGAACCTGTCGACCCCTGCGGGCCTGGTCCTCGCCCGCGTGGCAGCCGGACCGCCGAGGCGGGCGCGCAACGGGGTCTGGTTGGCCCACGACTACCGCCTGCCCGTCCCCCCGGCCCCGGCCTTCACCCTGGGCAGCGTGGTGTTCCTGCGATCGAGCCTTCCCGGATCGGGCCGGGATCCGGTCGGGTCGGTGTCGCGTCTCCTGCTCGACCACGAGGAGCGGCACGTCACGCAGTACGCCTGGTGTGGCGGGGTCGTCATGCCGATCGCGTACACGCTGGCCGCGGGCTGGTCGTGGCTGCGGACCGGCGACTTCGCCTCGCGCAACGCGTTCGAGCGGCGCGCTGGCCTTGCCGACGGTGGCTACCGGGAGCAGCCCGTCCGGCCGCTCCTGGCGCAGGCGCCGTTCCCGCGCAGTCGTCGGGACGGCCCACAGGCGTGATCCGCGGGGGGCGCCGTGGGTCAGGTGCGGCCGGGCGACTGGGTCAGTGAGCTCTCGGGGCGAAGGTCCTCAGGGCTGGGCCGGGTGCCCCTCCCCGGGGTCCCCGGAGTCAGCACCGTGCTCGTCCTGATGACGCAGGTGGTAGGAGAGCCAGCTCATGCGCCGGTACTCGTGGTTGACCAGGAGGGCCACGACCGCGGACACCGCGACGAGCAGCGCCATGGTGGGCACGAACGGCGCGGCCACCGCGAGCACAGCGCACGCCACGGCAGCGACGGCGCGTGGCCGGGACCACGAATGGTCCATGCGCGCCCGGAAGAGCAGATGCCCGGTCAGGTAGAGCGCCACCCCGCCTGCCAGCGAGATGGCGGCCAGCGGCTTGATGTGGTCGGCGAGGTCGAACGGCTCGCTGCCGACCATCGTCATGGTCTTCTTGACACCCAGGGCGAGCAGCACGATCCCGGCGATCATCGGCATGTGCAGGACGCTGTAGGCGTCCCGGGCGGCACGGTTGCGGGACGCACCGGTCAGGGCAGCCAGGTTGCGCTCCGCGGCCAGGGCGGTGATGTCGAAGTACACCCACCACAGGCACGCTGCGATCGAGAGGCCCAGGAGGGCTGTGATGCTGATGGCCGGGGACAGTGGCAGCGCGGAGGCGCCCGCGCCGATGGCCACGATCGATTCGCCCAGGGCGATGATCACGATCAGGCCGTGGCGCTCGGCGAAGTGCGTGGGGTTCAGCGCCCACCCGGCGCCACCTCCCCAGTACGCTCCCGCGATGTCCATGACCACGGCCGTCGCGAAGAGCGCGATCTGTGCCCAGCCGCCCAGCAGCGACCCGACCAGGAGCAGGAGCATGGCCAGCGCCACGGGCAACCCGAATCGCCGGACCGCGGCGGCCATCTCGGGATCATCGCGCCCGGCAATGGCGAAGAGCCCCAGGTGCAGGAATCGGACCGCGGCATAGGCGAGGACCACGACTGTGGGCGTCGACAGCCAGCCGTCGAAGCCGCCGGGTGCGTCGTTGAACGCCTCCGGGAGTCCGATCGAGATGACCAGCATCATGCCCATGGCCGTGAACAGCAGGACGCGCACCAGGCCCTCGTCGAAACGGATGGTCGTGCCCAGCCAGGCGTAGGCGACCCACGCCCACCAGATGAGCGCGAGCAGGAGCATGCCCTCGAGCATGCCCACGAGCGTCAGGTGCTCGGCGATGTACCCGGTCACCTGCGTGATGGCGAACACGAACACGAGGTCGAAGAACAGCTCGAGGGTCGTGACCCGGTGACCGGATGCGGCCACCTCCAGGACCGGGCGGTGGTTGTGGCCGTGGGAGTCGCTGCGGGACATGGCCGGAGGGTACCGGCCTTCGTCAGGATGGGCCCGGAGTCGATCGCCGAGGTGGTCCGCACACGGAACCGACCGATACAGGCCCGGGAACGGGCCCCTGTTCAGGTCGCGCACATCAAGTGGCCGGAAAGACCCTCTGGGAGGGCGTCATTCCGGCCACTTGATGTGCGGTCGGCTCGACCCGGGGGATGGCCCCGGGTCTATCGGCCCGCTTCGTGTGCGGCGCGCGAGAGGGCGGCCCCGGGTGGGACCGCCCTCTCGTCGTGCCTGGGCCTCCGTGCGTCTCCGCGATCGAAGGCTGTCCTTCTGGGACTGCTGAGCTGCGGTGCTCGGCCTCGGCGAGTGCCGCACCCTGCGGCGCGACCCTCACCTCGGCCTGTGCTCCTCGCTCAGAAGTCCATGTCCCCGCCGCCGGGCATCGCCGGCGCCGAGCCCTTGGGCTCGGGCTTGTCGGCGATGACGGCCTCGGTGGTCAGGAACAGCGCCGCGATGGAGGCCGCGTTCTGCAGGGCAGAGCGCGTCACCTTCGCCGGGTCGATGATGCCGGCCTTGATCAGGTCGACGTACTCGCCCGTGGCCGCGTTGAGGCCCCAGCCCGGTGCGAGGTTGCGCACCTTCTCGACCACGACGCCGCCCTCGAGGCCGGCGTTGATCGCGATCTGCTTGAGCGGCCACTCGACGGCAACCTTGACGATGTTGGCACCCGTGGCCTCATCGCCCTCGAGCTCCAGCTTCTCGAACGCCATGTCGGTCGCGTGGATCAGCGCCACACCGCCACCGGCGATGATGCCCTCCTCGACGGCCGCCTTCGCGTTGCGCACGGCGTCCTCGATGCGGTGCTTGCGCTCCTTGAGCTCGACCTCGGTCGCCGCCCCGGCCTTGATGACCGCAACACCGCCGGCCAGCTTGGCCAGGCGCTCCTGCAGCTTCTCGCGGTCGTAGTCGGAGTCCGACTTGTCGATCTCGGCACGGATCTGGGAGACACGACCGGCGATCTGGTCGGCGTCGCCGGCCCCGTCGACGATGGTCGTCTCGTCCTTGGTGATGACCACCTTGCGGGCCTTGCCCAGCAGGTCCACCGTGGTGGTGTCGAGCTTGAGCCCGACCTCCTCGGAGATGACCTGGCCACCGGTCAGGATCGCGATGTCCTGCAGCATGGCCTTGCGGCGGTCGCCGAAGCCGGGAGCCTTGACGGCCACCGAGCGGAACGTGCCACGGATCTTGTTCACCACGAGGGTGGACAGGGCCTCGCCGTCGACGTCCTCGGCGATGATGACCAGCGGCTTGCCCGACTGCATGACCTTCTCGAGGACCGGCAGCAGGTCCTTGACCGCCGAGATCTTCGAGTTGGCGATCAGGATGTAGGCGTCCTCGTAGACGGCCTCCATGCGCTCGGGGTCGGTCACGAAGTAGCCGGAGATGTAGCCCTTGTCGAAGCGCATGCCCTCGGTCAGCTCGAGCTCCAGGCCGAAGGTGTTGGACTCCTCGACCGTGATCACGCCCTCCTTGCCGACCTTGTCCATGGCCTCGGCGATGACCTTGCCGATCTGCTCGTCGGCGGCGGAGATGGAGGCCGTGGAGGCGATCTCCTCGGTGGTCTCGACCTCCTTGGCCATCTCGAGCAGCTGGGTGACGATCTCCTCGACGGCCTTCTCGATGCCGCGCTTGAGGGCCATCGGGTTGGCGCCGGCAGCCACGTTGCGCAGGCCCTCGCGGACCAGCGCCTGGGCCAGGACGGTCGCCGTCGTGGTGCCGTCGCCGGCCACGTCGTCGGTCTTCTTGGCCACTTCCTTGACCAGCTCGGCGCCGATCTTCTCGAACGGCTCGTCGAGCTCGATCTCCTTGGCGATCGAGACGCCGTCGTTGGTGATGGTGGGAGCGCCCCACTTCTTCTCGAGGACGACGTTGCGTCCCCGCGGCCCGAGGGTCACCTTGACCGCATCGGCCAGGGTGTTCATGCCGCGCTCCAGGGCGCGACGGGCTTCCTCGTCGAAAGCGATGATCTTCGCCATATGTATGTGGTTCCTTCGCACGTCGTGCCGGGATGCCGGTGCGCCTGCCCGCGACGGACGGTCCGTGGCGCCGGTTCACATCTCCGGTTCCGGACGGACCTCAGTCACACCGACCTGTCGGTGACTCGGCGGGGGGAGTGGTCCCGGGGTCCGGGTTGTCACTCGACCCCTCCGAGTGCTAACCCGATTCTGGCACTCGACCCTCACGAGTGCAAGTGACCCGCGGGGCTTGCGGGACTCTGAAGGTCCTGGGCGAGATCGCCCCTTCTGGCCCTGTCATGTCCTGACCGCCTGTTCTAGGGTAGGGATCAGGACACATCCACGGGCCGGACCCAACCGGCCCCGATCGCGGAAGGAGCGAGGCGATGACCGACTACGAGCGATCGCCGGGCCAGCAGTGGAAGGACGATCCTGCCGCGGATCTGATCGACGCCTACCACCATCACGTCTCCGAGGAGCTCGGGACCGACGGCCCGGAGGAGACCTTCGGGCACCCCGATGAGGCGCGCGTGGGCCACCTGGTCGGCGACGACGAGGGCGTGCGCGCCGATGAGACGCCGGAGTCCATCGCCCATGACTCCCACGACGTGGAGGACCTGGCCGCCGAGGAGCTGGCCATGCACTACGTGGACGAGGAGGCCGAGTCCGGCTTCGACAACGACGACCTCCCCGAGGACCTGCGCGCCGCCCTGGCCGCCGACTAGCTCCCGCCGCCCCACCGGTCGCCCCGCCCGCCGGTCGCCCATCGATCCCCGCAAACCCTCCGGCCGGGTTCAGAACCTCCCGTCCGGCGCGGAGGGTGTGAACGTTGCGGGAGGGTTTGCGGGTGTGGGGCGCGATCTGGCTGCCGAGCCGCACCCGGTCGGCCGCGCCCGGTCGGCCCGCCCGGTCGGCCCGCCCGGTCGGCCCCGGGGCAGCGGTGGGCAGTGCGTGGTCGGGATCTGGGGGAGAATCATCGGATGACTGACGGGCCCCTGATCGTCCAGAGCGACAAGACCCTCCTGCTGGAGGTCGACCACCCCGCCTCCGCAGAGGCGCGCCGCGACATCGCCGTCTTCGCCGAGCTGGAGCGTGCGCCGGAGCACATCCACACCTACCGGATCACCCCCCTGGGGCTGTGGAACGCCCGCGCCGCCGGCCACGATGCCGAGGGCGTGGTCGACACGCTGATCCGCTACTCCCGGTTCCCCGTCCCGCACGCGCTGCTGGTCGATGTCGCCGAGACGATGGACCGCTACGGCCGGCTGCGCCTGCTCAAGCACCCGGTGCACGGGCTGGTGCTCGAGTCGACCGACCGGGCGGTGCTGACCGAGGTGCTGCGCAGCCGCAAGGTGATCCCGATGGTGGGGGCGCGGATCGATGACGACACGGTCGCCGTCCACCCCAGCGAGCGGGGGGCGATCAAGGCGGTGCTGCTGCGCCTGGGCTGGCCGGCCGAGGACCTCGCCGGGTACGTCGACGGCGAGGCGCACCCGATCGAGCTGCGCGAGGACGGCTGGACGCTGCGCGACTACCAGCGCCAGGCGGCCGAGGGCTTCTGGCACGGTGGGTCCGGGGTCGTCGTGCTGCCGTGCGGTGCCGGCAAGACGCTCGTGGGCGCCGCCGCGATGGACCTGGCCAAGGCGACCACGTTGATCCTGGTGACCAACACGGTCTCGGCACGCCAGTGGCGCGACGAGCTGCTGCGGCGCACGAACCTCACCGAGGACGAGATCGGCGAGTACTCCGGGGCGCGCAAGGAGGTCCGGCCGGTCACGATCGCCACGTACCAGGTGATGACCACCAAGCGGAAGGGCACCTACGCCCACCTCGACCTCTTCGACGCCCGCGACTGGGGCCTGATCATCTACGACGAGGTGCACCTGCTCCCGGCCCCGATCTTCCGGTTCACCGCCGACATCCAGGCCCGCCGTCGCCTGGGCCTGACCGCCACGCTCGTCCGCGAGGACGGTCGTGAGGGCGACGTCTTCTCCCTGATCGGGCCCAAGCGCTATGACGTGCCCTGGCGCGAGATCGAGGCCCAGGGCTGGATCGCCCCGGCGGACTGCGTCGAGGTCCGGGTGACCCTGCCCGACGCCGAGCGGATGGCCTACGCGATGGCCGAGCCGGACGAGCGCTACCGGATGGCGGCCACCGCGCGGGAGAAGCAGGGGATCGTCTCCACCCTCGTGGCGCGGCACCCCGACGACCAGGTGCTCGTGATCGGCCAGTACCTCGACCAGCTCCACGAGCTCGCCGAGCTGCTCGGCGTCCCGGTGATCACCGGCGAGATGCCCGTGAACGAGCGCCAGGAGCTGTTCGCGCTGTTCCGCTCCGGCGAGATCTCCACGCTCGTGGTCTCGAAGGTGGCCAACTTCAGCCTCGACCTGCCCGAGGCCTCGGTGGCGATCCAGGTCTCCGGCTCGTTCGGATCCCGCCAGGAGGAGGCCCAGCGCCTCGGGCGGATCCTGCGCCCCAAGGCCGACGGCCGCGGCGCACGCTTCTACACAGTCGTGACCCGCGACACGGTGGACGCCGACTTCGCCGCCCACCGCCAGCGATTCCTAGCCGAACAGGGCTACGCCTACCGAATAGTCGACGCCGACGACGTCCTGGGCGGAATGGCCGACTGACCCCGCCCCCGCCCCGCCGCCCCACCCGAGGTTCGTCCAACTCTCGGGCGCTCCGGGCGGTTTCGTCCAAGTCTCGGGCCGCCGATCGGCCGGAGACTTGGATGAAACCGCGATCTTGCTAGCTGGGCTGGACGCCCGTTATCCGGGCCAGGGCGAACGATTGGATCGCCTCCGTGCGCAGGTCCAGGGCGGTGAGGTAGCCGCCGGCCAGGCGCAGCGGCTCGACCCGGCGGTCACCGGCGACGCCTGTGGGGTCGGCGTAGCCGATCCACACCGGAGAGTCGGTGGCGATGGCTGAACGGAGGACGGCCATCACGTCCTGCTGGGCCATGGTGGGCACTGGATGCAGCCCGCGCTCGGCGTCCCGGGCCGGGGAGGCGCCCCGCGCAGCACTCGAGGGACTGGGGTTGCCGCGCGCCGTGTCGCGGGAGGGTGCGGCGCCCCGCTCCGCGGGATCCGCCCGGTCGTTGGCGCGGATCGCCCGCACGGCGGCGGCGGCCAGGGCAGGGGTGACCTGCGGGGTGCTCGCCGCCGACGCCGCGACACGGCCCCGAGCCCGTCGGGGCGGATCGGCGGTCGGCCCCCGTCCCGGCTCGGGCAGCAGGGAGTGCCCCAGCTGGCGCAGGCGCTCGAGCACGTGCTCGGGGGGCAGCTCGGAGCCCAGCACCGTGTCCGAGAGCCTGAAGAGCCCGAGTGCCGCTGCGCCGGGGTCGGCGAGGATGCCGGCGAGCACCACGGGGTCGTCGCAGCGCAGGACGGTCGCCGCCGACCCGATCCGCAGCACCGCGTGCCGGCGGGCCACGTCCTCGATGAGGTAGGCCAGGGCCTGCGGCACCGTCCCGCGCCGGGACAGCTCGCCGAGCAGCTCCCCGGCCGTCCGACCACCGTCCAGGGCCCGCCGGATGCTGTCGGTGGAGAAGCGGTAGACGCTGGCGGCCCCGGTGGACTCCGCGTCCGCGACGGTGCGCATCAGGTCGGCCAGTGCCGGCGTGGGCAGGCCGGGCACGATCGCGGTGAGGTCGGCCTGCAGGATCAGCTGGTCGACCTGACCCGGCAGCGACTGCGCCAGGGCGGCGGCCAGGGAGCCGTCGTCGGCGAGCAGCGCGCGTCCTGCGCTCGTCAGCGTCCCGTCGACGACCACGCCGAGCGCGCGGCACTGGGCGAGGACCGCCCGGACCCGATCGGACCGGGTGGCGTCGTGCCGGCGTGGCGCCCACCAGTCGATGGCGGCGGCGACCTCGTCGTCATCCCAGGCGCCCTCGGCTGAGGCCAGCACCCGAAGCACGTCGCGGCGCAGGTCGGGCAGGGTGGGCGCCGCGAGCTCGGGCGACATCGGGCGCTGGTCGGCGGTGGCCACCGCGCGGGGCATCCCGAACCACGCGACCAGCGAGGGCGGCGTGCTGCTCGTGGGGCGGCTGGGCCAGCCAGGCGTCGAACCCGGTTGTCGGCAGGATGCTCACCTGGTCGTGGGAGTCCGCAGCGACCAGGCCGGCTGCCGCGGCCACCTCGATCAGCAGCGCCGTGGCCTCCTCGGTGGCGCCGACGGCACGGGCGGTCCGGGTGAGGTCCCGGGCCGGGATCCCGCCGGTGCGCAGGCGGGTCGGCGGGGCCGCAGCCCAGGCGCGTCCGAGGTCACCGGTGCGATGCAGGACGTCGAGGACCGCGCCGACCGCACCCGGGTCCACGCGCGCCGGGTCGGGCGCGGGGCGCCGGGGGGTGGGCGGGGCCAGGTCGATCACGGTGCGCGCCGGGTCCTCGGGACCGCGCTGGCGCAGGATCGCGACGACCTCGGCGGGCAGGACGACCCGATCCCCGCCGAGGGGCACGAGCAGGTGGTGTGCCAGGAGCCAGTCGACCGGGCTGCGTGTGGGGTCGGGCTCCCGGCGGGCACCGGCGACCGTCCCGATCACCGGTCCCGCGAGCAGCCGCTCGAGTGCTGCGCTGACCCCTGCGGGGGCGAAGGCCAGCAGCGCCCGAACGGACTCGGGATCCCGGGCGTACCCGGCCACGATCGGGTCCAGTCCCGCGATGCGCGGCCCGCGGTCGGCCGGGACCATGAGGTCGCGCGCAGGCCCGACGAGGTGCAGGGACCGGTCGGTGCCCCAGAGCAACGCCTCGACGCGCATCCGCCTGACTACGACGCGGACGCGGTCGACGGCGGCGCTGCCACCGGGCACGCCGCCGCCCAGCTCGGAGGCCAGAGCCGCCGGGCGGACGGGATCGGGCCCCATCGCAGCGGCCAGCACGACATGGAGCGCGAACTGGTCGTAGCCGCGCAGGCAGGCGGCCACGCTCGCCGGGGACCCCGCCCGCTGGGCGAGCGCGGTGATGTCCGCGGGGACCGGGTGCAGCAGGTCGGGGCGCGCAGCCACGAGGGCGGCGAGCTGCTCATCGGTCCGCGAGCGCAGGTCGTCGGCCAGGCTGCGCATCGGTGCCGCCTCAGTCCACCGAGGCGCGGGCAGACTTCTGCGCGCGGGAGCGGCGCCGACCGTTGCGAGCCAGTCCCACGAGGATCATGAACAGGCCGACGCCGACCAGCATCGCCAGCCACCAGAAGGCGCTGGGCAGCTCGAGGTCCGTCACCAGGGGCAGCATGGCCACCAGGGTCAGGAGCATCCCGAGGGCGGTGACGATCACCCCGGCGCGGATCAGCCGATCACCGGGGCCGGCGCTGTGCTCAGGCATCGAGGTCGTCGGCCACCGCGCGCAGCACGGCGGCGACCTTGGCGCCCTTGGCATCGGCGGGGTAGCGCCCCTTGCGCAGGTCGTTGCCCACGCCGTCGAGCAGGTTGATCAGCGTCTCGACGATGATCGCCATCTCCTCGGCCGGCTTGCGCTTGGCCTTGACCACCGACGCGGTGGGCTCCAGCACCTTCAGCGACAGCGCGGTCTTGCCCTTCTTGCCGTCGACGACGCCGAACTCGACCCGGGTGCCGCCCTTGAGTGTGGTCACGCCGGCGGGCAGGGAGTTCCCGTGCAGGAACACGTCCTCGCCCTCGTCGGAGGTCAGGAAGCCGAAGCCCTTCTCCGCGTCGTACCACTTGACCTTGCCGGTGGGCACTGTGAACTCCTGGGGGTGCGTGGGGACTGCAACGCTCCAGAGTAACCCGGGCGTCGGGTGCCGTCGGTCGCGTGAGGTGCCGCGAGGTGCCCGCGGGTCAGCGGGGGACGAGCTGGAAGAACCAGTAGCCGCGCGCCCCGTTGGGCTTGGCGGCGGCGATCACCTGCAGCGTGTAGCCGGCGCCCTGCGGTGGCGCACCTGATCTCGGGGAACGTGAAGCGGTGGTACGTGTCGGTCAGGCCGGTGGCCAGGGTCTGGCCCGCGATCTGCAGCGACCAGCCGCCCTCGGCCACGACGGGGTCGACCGAGACCCCGACGGTGTCCCCGGGGGAGACCTCGAGTGCGGTGATCCCCTGCCCGGACCCGGCCGTCGCCAGCACGTCCTCGGCGCACTCCCGCGGGGTGAGCCCGCCCACCTCCTCGGGCTGCCAGCAGAGCGCCTCCACATGCTCGCTCGACGTGCCGGACCACACTGTCACGCCCGGGTAGGGCTTCTCGCATCCCGCAAGGACCAGGGGGGACAGGGCGACCAGGGCGATCGCCAGGGATCGGCGCGGCGACTTCATGGGGGTAGCCTATCTGCGTGGTGGCCGCCTGCCCCACCCGGCCGGTGGCCGGGACAGCGAACCGGGAAGTCCCATGACCGAGACCATGACCAGCCGCTCCCGTCGGACGGCTCCGGTCGATGCCGTCTGCCGCGATGCGGTGGACGCGGCCCGCGCCGCGATCCTCGAGGTCGTCCCCGCGGATCACGTGGGCGAGCACCTCGGCGTGGTGGCCGAGGACGACCGCGTGGTCACCCACCGCTTCGTCTCCGCCGCCCCCGGGTACCGCGGGTGGCACTGGGCCGTCACGGTCGCGCGTGCCCCGCGGGCCCGCGTCGTCACCATCGACGAGATCGCGATGCTGCCCGGGACCGATGCCCTCGTCGCTCCCGCGTGGGTGCCCTGGAGCCAGCGGGTCGAGCCCGGTGACCTCGGTGTCGGTGACGTGCTGCCCACCACGGATGACGACCCGCGCCTGTCCCCCGGGTGGTCGGGCCTGGATGACCTGGCAGCTGCCTCCGACGAGCCGGGCCTGCGTCCCACCGGGTGGGAGCTCGGGATCGGCCGGCGCCGGGTGCTCTCGCCCGAGGGCCGCGACGACGCCACGAGCCGCTGGCTCGCCGGCGACACCGGTCCGGGCACACCGATGGCCCGCTCGGCGCCCGGTTCGTGCAGCACCTGCGGGTTCCTGATGCCGATCGGCGGTCCCACGGGCTCCGCGTTCGGGGTGTGCGCCAACGGGATGTCCCCGGCCGACGGTCGCGTGGTCGCCCTGACCTATGGGTGCGGCGCCCATTCCGAGGCCGCCCCGGACCAGCCACGGTCCTGATCGATGGACCCGCGGGCGCGCAGGTTCCTCACCCTGGCCGTGCTGCTGGGGCTCGTCGCGATCACCGCGGTGGCCGCACTTCGGTGACTCGGCGCACCCGGGACCCGGGTTAGGGTTGTGGGTATGTCCGCGCCCCAGCTGCCGCAGTTGGAGCCGGTGCGCGACGATGGGGTCCGGGCCATCCAGATCGGGCTCGGCCTGTGGGTCGTGGCCGGGGCGATCCTGCTCCTGGCCCGCGACGCGCTCGCCGACCGCGGGACGCAGTGGTGGCTGGCTGTCTGCGGCGCAGGCCTCCTGGTCGGCGTCGTGCAGCTGGTGATCTTCACCCGTCGCCGGGCGATGGTCCAGGCCCGTGAGCGTGCGGCGGCCGAGGGCGCAGGCCTGACCGGCGCGGGGCCGTCGGGGGCGGGGCCGACCGGCGCGGGGCCGACCGGTTGAGGATGGGTCCTGTGCTCGGGCGCGTCCTGCTCGCATCGGGAGCCGTCGCCCTGGTCGGGGCCACGGCGCTCCCGGCCAGCGTGGCCCCCGTCGTGCGCGTGGCGGAGGCGTCCATGGCGCTTCCCTCCCTCTTCGGCTCGGGCGGCGAGCTGCTGTGCACGTTCAGGACCCGTGAACTCGGCGAGGTCAGTGGCATCGCGCTGTCGCGCCAGCACGAGGACACCCTCTGGATGACCAACGACTCCGGGGGCGGTCCCTCCCTGTACGCCGTGGACACCACCGACTGCGCGATCCGCGCGACCCTGACCCTGCTCGACACGCCGGCCCGCGACCACGAGGCGCTGGCGATCGGACGCGATGCCCGGGGCAGGGACGTGATCTGGGTCGGCGACATCGGCGACAACCGCGACTCCTGGCCCTACGCCCGGATCCACAAGGTGGTCGAGCCAGCTCGGCTCGTCGACGCCGACGTGCCCGTGACGACCTACCGGTTCACCTACCCGGACGGCCCGGTCGACGCCGAGGCGCTGATGGCCGACCCGAAGCGCGAGCGGCTCTGGGTGATCAGCAAGGAGGACGGAGTGGGCGGGGTGTTCGCGCTGCCCAGCCCGATGAGCGACTCGCAGACGCCGATGGAGGCTGAGCAGGTCGGCACCGCGCGCTCGCAGGTGACCGATGCGGCGATGGCCCCAGGCGGCAAGCGCTTCGTGGTGCGCGACTACCTGTCCGCCGAGGTGTTCACCGGCAAGCCGCCCGGGCAGGCGGAGGCCCGGTTCGGCCTCCCCCTGCAGCCCCAGGGTGAGGCGATCACCTGGACCGCCGACGGCAAGGGCCTGATCGTGGCGTCCGAGAGGTCCGGTGAGCTGCTCCGGGTGGACGTCCCGAGCACCGCGCTGGGTACCGACGGCGGGATCGCCGGTGCGCTGCCGCGCGTGGCCGGGTTCGACGTCTACCCGTACGCGCGGATCGCCGCCGCGGCGCTGGCAGCGGTGGGGGTGCTGGTCGTGCTGGCGAGGCGACGCCGTCGGGCCCGACGGCGTCGCCGCTGAGCGCAGACTCTCCCCGAGTGCGCAGGATCTCCCAGACCTCGCGGAGATCCCGCCACGTTCGGGAGTCGGTCAGGCCAGGGGCGGTCAGGCCAGGGCGGCCACGACGTGGTCGATCGAGTGCGTCAGGGCGGCCACGTCGGCCGGATCCACCGACGGGAACATCGCCACGCGCAGCTGGTTGCGCCCGAGCTTGCGGTAGGGCTCGGTGTCGACGATCCCGTTGGCGCGCAGCGCCTTGGCCACGGCGGCCGCGTCGATGGAGTCGTCGAAGTCGATCGTGCCCACCACGTTGCTGCGCAGCGACGGATCGCTGACGTAGGGGGTGGCGTACTCCGAGGCCTCGGCCCAGCCGTAGAGGGTGCCCGCCGACTCCGCCGTGCGCGCGGTCGTCCAGGCCATGCCGCCCTGGCTGTTGAACCAGTCGACCTGCTCGGCCATCATCAGGATGGTCGCCAGCGCGGGGGTGTTGTACGTCTGCTCGAGGCGCGAGTTGTCCAGGGCGATCTTCAGGTCCAGGAACGCCGGCACCCAGCGACCGGACGCGGCGATGGACTCGATGCGCTCGACGGCAGCCGGGCTGAGCAGCGCGAACCACAGTCCGCCGTCGGAGGCGAAGCACTTCTGCGGGGCGAAGTAGTAGACGTCGAACTGGGTGGGGTCCACAGCCAGGCCGCCGGCCGCCGAGGTGGCGTCGAAGGCCATGAGCGCACCCGCGTCGGCGCCGGCCACCCGGGTGGGGGTGATCGCGACGCCCGTCGAGGTCTCGTTGTGCGGGGTGCCGTACAGGTCGATCCCGGCCTCGGCAGCGAACACCGGGGCGCTGCCCGGATCCGAGGTGATGACCGTCGGGGCGCCCAGGTGCGGGGCGGTCTTGGCGGCCTTGGCGAACTTCGATCCGAACTCGCCGAACGTGAGGAACTGCGCGCGGTCCTGGATGAGGCCGAACGTGGCGGCGTCCCAGAACGCGGTCGATCCGCCGTTGCCCAGGATCACCTCGTACCCGTCGGGCAGGGCGAACAGCTCCGCGAGGCCGGAGCGGACCCGCCCGACCTGGGACTTCACCGTCTTCTGCCGGTGCGACGTGCCCAGGATCGTGGTGGCCGCCCCACGCAGGGCGTCCACCTGCTCCACGCGCACCTTGGACGGGCCGCAGCCGAAGCGGCCGTCCGCGGGGAGCAGGTCGGCGGGGATGGTGATGGTGGTCGGGTCGGTGGGGGTCACCTGGGTGTTCCTTCGGGTCGGTCGGGCGGACGGGCGGTGCGTAGCTCGGGGGGCAGATCAGGCTGCCGGGGGATCAGAACGGGGGGAGCGGCTGGGTCTTCTCGTACAGCGGACCGAGGTCACCGTCGTACGGGAAGAGCATCGAGTCCTTCCAGCCGGGCACGTCCTGCGGGACGCGGGGGCCGGGCCCCAGGTACCGGGCTGAGGGGCGCACCAGGCGACCGGTGCGCTTCTGCTCGTAGATGTGCGCGCTCCACCCCGCCAGGCGGGCGCAGGTGAACATGGCCGGGAACATGCTCGACGGGATGTCGGCGAAGTCCAGGATGATGGCAGCCCAGAACTCCACGTTCGTCTCGATCACGCGGTCGGGGCGGCGCTCGCGCAGCTCCTTGAGCGCGGCCGCCTCCAGGGCCTCGGCGACCTCGTAGCGGGGGCGTCGAGCTCCCGGCAGGTCCGCCGCAGCACGCGGGCCCGCGGGTCCTCGGCGCGGTAGACGCGGTGGCCGAAGCCCATCAGGCGCTCACCGCGGTCCAGGACGCCCTTGATGTAGCCCTCGGCGTCGCCGGTGCGCTCGACCTCCTCGAGCATGTGCAGCACGCGGCTGGGTGCCCCGCCGTGCAGCGGCCCGGACATGGCGCCGATGGCCCCGGAGATGGCGGCGGCGACGTCAGCGCCGGTGGAGGCGATCACGCGCGAGGTGAACGTGGAGGCGTTCATCCCGTGCTCGGCGGCCGAGACGAAGTAGGCGTCGACCGCGCGGATGTGCACCGGGTCGGGCTCGCCGTGCCAGCGGATCATCATGCGCTCGACGACCGTGCGCCCCTGGTCGATCAGGGCCGTGGGCACCATCGGCACCCCGACCCCACGGGCGGCCTGCGCGGCGAACGACATGGCCATCACCGACACGCGGGCCAGGTCGTCGCGGGCCTGGTCGTCGTCGATGTCCAGCAGGGGTTGCAGGCCCCAGGCGGGGGCCAGCATGGCGATCGCGGACTGCATGTCGACGCGCACGTTGCCCGAGTGCACCGGGATCGGGTACGGCTCTGCCGGCGGCAGGCCGGGGTTGAACTCGTTGTCGACCAGCAGGCCCCACACCTGGCCGAACGTCACGCGGCCGACGAGGTCCTCGATGTCCACGCCGCGGTAGCGCAGCGCCGATCCCTCCTTGTCCGGCTCGGCGATCTCGGTCTCGAACGCGATGACACCCTCGAGGCCGGGTACGAAGTCAGACATGGGTCACTCCTGCGCGGTTGGCTGGCCGGGACGGGCACCATTGTCCCCGATGCTGGTGATCCTGCTGCCCGCACCCCCGGCCTCGGGCCTGACCGGCGGCACCCGTGGTCGATACTGGGACCATGGTCGACCAGGTCCCCGTGCAGCGCATCGAGTACCTGCGAGCCCCGATCGAGGGGTTCGAGGTGGACAGCGTCCCGGACGCGCCGCTGGCGCTGTTCCGCACGTGGTTGGCCGAGGCCGTGGAGTTCGGCCTCCCCGAGCCGAACGCCGCGACCCTGGCCACCGTGGACGGTCGCGGGCATCCGTCGGTGCGGATGATGCTGGTCAAGGTCGTGGACGCCCGCGGGTTCTGCTTCTTCACCAACCACGGGTCGCGCAAGGGCCAGGACCTCACCGAGAGCAGCAACGCCGCCCTGCTGTTCCCCTGGCACGGGATGCACCGGCAGGTCGCGGTGCGCGGACGGGCCGAGCGACTGCCCCGCGCGGAGTCCGAGTCCTACTTCGTCTCCCGGCCGCGCGCGGCCCAGATCGGCGCCTGGGCCAGCCAGCAGAGCCAGGAGGTCAGCCGCGAGGAGCTCGACGCCCGGGTCGCGGCGCTCACGGAGCACTTCGGCGCCGACACGCCGATCCCGATGCCCGACAACTGGGGCGGGTACGTGCTGGTGCCCGAGGTCGTGGAGTTCTGGGTGGGCCGCTTCTCCCGGCTGCACGACCGGATCGAGTACCGCCGGCATGCCCCCGGCGGCCTCGACGACGGCGCCGCCTGGACCCGCCGCCGCCTGTCGCCGTAGGGCCCAGCGCGGGGCCGGCTACATCCGGTCGAGGAGCTCGGCCTTCTTCGCCTCGAACTCCTCGGTCGTGATCGCCCCGCTGTTGCGCAGCTGGGCCAGTCGCTCGATCGAGTCGGCGATCTCCTGGCCCGACGGCGCGGCGGGGCGGGGCGGCGACGGCCGGCGAGATGCCCTCGCGGAAGGCCTCGGCGATGTCGCGGGAGTCCTGCTTCTCGAAGTGCAGCTTCGCGTCGAGGATGGCCCTGCGGAACTCCAGCGGCGCGCGCATGAACGTGTAGTGCAGGTTGGACTCGTCGGCCGCCGTGAGGACGCGGACCGTGCCGTAGCCGAGCCACCGGCCGAGCAGCGGCTGCTCCATGGTGATGTCGTTGATCTTCTCGAGGGCCGATCCGCTGGTCGACTTGCGCAGGATCCCCTCGACCTTCATCACCTTCTGGTTGGTGACGAAGTAGAACTGGGCCCACCACTTGACGGCGGCGTTGATCAGCATCCCGAGGCCGACGACGAGCACGACCAGCCCGCCCCACAGGAGCAGGTCACCGAGGAACCCGTCGAACCAGAACGCCTGGCCGAACATCGCGGCGAGGCCGGCCAACGTGAGCAGCGTGCCGGTGACCGTCGAGAACAGGGGCGCGATCCAGTGCTTCTTCGTCGTGTAGACGATCTCCTCGCCGGTGGCGAGCAGGGATTCGACGTAGCTCACGGGAGCCTCCTGTGCGTGGACCCGGACCAGCCCGGACGGTGGCAGGGTAGCGCGAACGACGTCCCGATACGGGCGGTTGGGTGGAGTTTCGGCGAGGACGGGCCCCGTCAGCCGGGCGGTGCCAGACTGACCCCGTGGCGGCGAGCGAGCTGGTGGTCGAGGGGCTGGAGAAGTCCTTCGGCGACCTGGTCGTGCTCCGCGGCCTGAGCCTGCAGGTGCAGCCCGGGCGGATCCTGGGGTTCCTCGGGCGCAACGGTGCGGGCAAGACCACCACCATGCGCTGCATCTTCGGCCTCCTGGACCAGGACGCCGGGACGATCCGGTACGGGGGCCAGGAGCTGACGCGCCCGATCCGCCGCGCCTTCGGGTACATGCCCGAGGAGCGCGGCCTGTACCCGAAGATGTCGATCATCACGCAGCTGGTGCACTTCGGGCGGCTGGCCGGGATGGGTCGCCGGGAGGCCCGGGACGCGGCGATGTCGTGGCTGGACCAGCTGGGCCTGGCCGACAGGTCCGGCGACCGCCTCGACACCCTGTCGCACGGCAACCAGCAGCGGGTGCAGCTCGCGGCTGCGCTCGTGCACGGTCCGCAGGTGCTGGTCCTCGACGAGCCGTTCTCCGGGCTCGACCCGGTGGGCGTCGCGGAGATGGGCGCGGTGCTGCGCGAGGCGGCTGCGCGCGGCGCGACGATCCTCTTCTCGTCCCACCAGCTCGAGCTGGTCGAGGACCTCTGCGTCGACGTCGCGATCATCAACGGCGGGGTCACAGTGGCCCACGGGGACCTGGCGACCATCCGATCCCAGGCGGAGTACCGGCGGGTGGAGGTGACGGTCGGCGGGGTGCCGTGGGTGCCCGCCGCGGTGGGTGCGGTGCCTGTCGAGGGTGAGCGCCCCCACGTCCTCGTGCCCGCGTCGGTGACTGCCGAGGAGCTCCTCGCGGCAGCGGGCGTGCAGGGGCCGATCACGTCGTTCCGGTACGAGCCGCCGTCGCTTGCGGACCTGTTCCACGAGGCGGTCCAGGCCGGACCGGCACCGGGTGCCCCGGCGGGATCGGGCGCCCCGTGGGATCCGGGAGCCGTGCCCGACCGCGGCGTGCCCGGCGCTGCCGTGGCCGGCCCTGACGCGGCCGACGCGGCCGTCACGGACCGCCCTCGGCCCGCGGAGGGGGCGGCCCATGTCTAGCGGCATCGGCCTGATCGCCCGCCGGGAGTTCGTGGAGCGCGGTCGCAGCCGGGTCTTCCTCGGGGTCCTGATCGGCTCGATGCTCGTGATCCTGGCCGGCATGTTCGCCGTGTCCCTGGTGGGTCGTCCGGTTCCGCCCGCGGCGGTGACGCTGGCGGGGACGAGCCCGCCGGGCCTGGCCGACGAGGTGCAACGCGTCGCTGCCGACCTCGGCGTCGACCTCGTGGTCGTGGACAGCGAGTCGGTCGAGGCGGCGCGGGAGGCCGTCGTGTCCGGGTCGGTCGAGGCCGCACTCATCGACGGTGACACGATCCTGGCGGTCGGAGCGCCGTCGTCCTCGGTGGATGCGGTCCTCCGTGGCGCCGCGACCGCTGCGGCTCGAGTCGAGGCGGCCCAGCAGCTGGGGCTGTCCCAGGACGCCGTCGACACCGTGATCCAGCCGGTGGTGGTCGTGGTCGAGGACCTCGGGTCGGCCGGCCCGGTCGACAACCTGGCTGTTGCGCGCGGGCTGGCGGCGTTCATGAGCGTGGTGATCCTGTTCATCCTGGTCATGGCATTCGGGCAGTTCGTCGGCTCGGCGGTGGTCGAGGAGAAGCAGACCCGCGTGGCCGAGCTCGTGCTGGCCAAGGTGTCCACGGCGGCGATGCTCGTCGGCAAGGTGCTGGGTGTCGGCGGGCTCGGGCTGGTGCAGCTGGTCCTGCTCGGACTGACCTACGCGTTCGGGCTCTGGGTGTTCGGTGACGGATCGGCGGGCCTGGACCTGTTCCGCCTCGGTGTCGGCTCGCTGGCCTGGATGACGCTGTGGTTCGTCCTCGGGTACGCGATGTACAGCTTCGTCTTCGCCACGATGGGGGCGACGGTGTCGCGGCTCGAGGACCTGCAGTCCCTGACCTACGTGCCCTCGGTGCTGCTGCTCCCGGCCTACGCCGTCGCGGCCGCCTCGCTGACGGGGAGCGTCAGCCCGCTGCTGGCCCCGATGTCCCTGGTCCCGATCTGGTCACCGCTGCTCATGCCCTTCCGGATCGTCACGGGGGACGCGGCGTGGTGGGAGGTCGTGGTCGCGCTGGTCGGATCGGTGGCGTTCATCGCCCTGCTCGTGTGGTTCGGCGCCCGGGTCTACCGCGGGGCGGCGCTGCGCACCGGCGGTCGGGTCAGCCTGCGCGAGGCCTACCGGGCGGGGTGACGCTCCCGCAGCAGCGAGCGGATGCCCACGGCCACGAGTCCGATGATCACGGCGGCCAGCAGGTGGCCCGTGGCTCCCAGGATGCCGACCCCCACGGCGACGGCCCACGCGAACCGCCCCCGGAGGTCGGCCAGCAGCCGAACGTGGGTGATGCCGGCGACCAGCAGCAGGGCGGCCAGGATCGCCAGCGGGAACGCCCGCAGGACCTGCGCGAGGTCCTGGCCCAGGGCCAGGGCCAGCACGACGAGGGTCGCCCCGATGATGGCCGGCGCCCGCCAGCTGCGGGCACCGAACGCGTGATGGGCGCTCATGCCCCCGGCGCCGTGGCACAGCGGCATCCCGCTGATCGCCCCCACGGCGAGGTTCGCCCCTCCGAGGGTCAGGGCCAGGCGGCTCGGCGTGATCCGCGGCGCCTCGGCCGGGAAGTACACGCGGGCCGCGTCGGCCGGTGCGAGGCATGAGTTGGTGATCGTCAACGGGACCTGCGGGAGGACCAGGAGGGTGGCGGCCAGCACCAGGTCCGCGGTCGTGATCGAGGGCAGGACGAGGGGGGTCGGGCCCAGGGCCATCGGCCCGGTGCCCCACGTGGTCGCGACCGCCATGCCCAGCCCGAGGGCGACCGCGATCAGGGCACTGGCCCGCCGCCACCGCAGCAGGACGGCCGTGATGGCGATGCAGGCCACGGCGGTGAGCCCCGGGTGCCACTGCTGGGTGAAGGTGGACGGAGGTGCGCTCACCATGCCCCAGGCGATCTTCGCGAAGAGCAGGCCGACCGCGAGCTGGACCCCTCGGATCACCTCGCGTGGGAACACGGCGCCGAGGCGGTCCAGCCACCCTGTGGCGCCCAGGATCATGAAGACCGCTCCCATGAGCAGGGACCCCGCGGCGATCACGTCGGCGCCGGCTCCCGCGGCGATCGCTGCGGCACCGAATGCCTTGAGCGGCTGGACGGCGACCGGCACCCGGTAGGTCCAGGCGACCGTCAGGTAGAGCAGGCCGGCGGGCAGCAGGACCGCGGTGGTGGACAGCCCATTGCTCACGATCAGGGCGATCGCGATCGGGACCAGGACCCCGAGGTCGGCGACCGAGCCGGAGGCCTCCCGCCACCAGGACGTGGTACCGGCTGCGGCGGTGCGGCTGTCGAGGGCGGTCACGTCAGCCGCCGGCGAAGGGGGGCAGGACGTCGACGGTCGTGCCCGCGGGGATCGGTGCCGGGGAATGGTGGTCCAGCCGGACGCCGTCGGCGAGCAGGGAGCTGGACTCCAGGACGTCGGCGAAGCGGGGCGGCAGCCCGGCGGCCAGGGCGGCCACCACCTGGGCGGTGGGGCCCGGCGCGACGTGGACCTCCGCGGTACCAGCAGCGGCCCGGGCGGAGGCGAACATCCGGAAGGTCACGGCGCCGGGGCGGGGGCCGTCCGGGTCGGAGGCAGAGGTGGCCTGTGCCCTCGGGGTCGGGGAGGCGGTGGTGGCCCCGGAGGTCGTGGTGGACTCGGCTGCGTGCGCCGTCGCGGCCTGGGTGGCCGCTGCGGTGGTGGGAGGGGTTGCGGCTCGGGTCATCGCTCAGCCGCCGATCGCCGACATCGGCCGGTCGGGCTGGGTGAAGGCGGGCTCGTCGATGCCGTGGCCGCGCTGCTTGAGGGCGACCTCGCCCTGCATCTCCGCGGCGATGGCCTCGTCGTCGGCGCCGCCGCGCAGCAGTGTGCGCAGGTCGGCCTCGCGGCGGGCGAACAGGCAGGACCGCCAGTGGCCGTCGGCGGTCAGGCGGACGCGATCGCACGCGTCGCAGAACGGGTTGGTCACCGACCCGACGATGCCCACCGTCGCCGGCCCGCCGTCGATGGCGAACTCCTCAGCCGGGGCCGACCCGCGCCCGGGGACGGCCGTGAGGTGGAAGCCCGCACGCTCGAGGGAGTCCAGGACCTCCTCCCGCGTCACCATCATCGCCCGGTTCCACCCGTGCTGGGGGTCCAGGGGCATCTGCTCGATGAACCGCAGGGACAGCCCCTCGTCGAGCGCCCAGCGCAGCAGGGAGGCGGCCTCGTGGTCGTTCACCCCGCGCATCAGGACGGTGTTGATCTTGATCGGCGCCAGGCCGGCCGCCCGGGCCGCGGCGATCCCCGCCAGGACGTCGTCGAGGCGGTCTCGGAGGGTCAGGCGCCGGAACGTCTCGGGGCTCAGGGTGTCGCACGAGATGTTCACCCGGGACAGCCCGGCTGCGGCCAGGGGTGCGGCGAGGCCGGCCAGGCGCAGGGCGTTGGTGGTCACCGACAGGTGCGGGGCGCGTGGGAGGGCGGCCACCCGGGCCACGATGTCGACGACGTCGGGCCGGATCAGCGGCTCCCCGCCGGTCAGCCGCACCTCGGTGATCCCCAGCTCAGTGGCGATCCGGACCACGCGGACGATCTCGTCGGCCGTCAGCAGCTCGGGGGTGGGCATCCACTCCAGGCCCTCGGCCGGCATGCAGTAGGTGCACCGCAGGTTGCAGCGGTCGGTCAGGGAGACGCGCAGGTCGTGGTGGGCACGGCCGAACGTGTCGACCAGGCGCGCGGGCACCGGAACGGGGGCGCTCATGGGCTGTTCACCCACTCGTCGGTCCCGTCGGCGAAGCGCTGGTGCTTCCAGATCGGCAGCCGCGCCTTGGCCTCATCGACCAGCCACGCGCAGGCGGCGAATGCCTCCCCGCGATGGGCCGCACTGACCGCGGCCACGAAGGCGAGGTCCCCGATCACCAGGTCGCCGGTACGGTGCCGGGCGGCGGCGGCCAGGACCCCGGGTCGAGCGAGGGCCTCGCTGACCACCTCGGCGAGGATCCGCCCGGCGTCCGGGTGGGCCTCGTAGTGCAGGGCGGTCACCGAGCGGCCGCGGTCGTGGTCGCGAACGACCCCCGCGAACGTCACGACGGCCCCGGCAGCGGCGCGCGACACCTCCGCCGCGACCTCCGCCTCCGTGATGGGGGCCGCCGTGACGAGCCCAGCGTCGGCGCTCGTCATCTCAGGTGCTGTGCTGACGATTCCGACCATCAGATCGTCGGAATCGTCAGCGTGGGAGGTGCCGGTGGCACGATCCCGTCGAGTGCCCCCCACCGGCGGCCATCGCGGCGGCGTGCTCCAGCACGGCCCCAACTGCCGCCAGGCCGTCGCGGACGCCACCATTGCTGCCGGGCAGGGCCAGGACGACGGCGCCCGTCAAGGATCCCGCCCAGCGCGCGGGACAGGTCGGCGGCGGGGACCCGCTCCCGCGACGCCGCACGGATGGCCTCGCCGAGGCCGGGGAGCTCACGCAGGCCCGCGGAGCGCAGGGCCTCAGGGGTCACGTCGCGCGGGCCCGCCCCGGTGCCACCGGTCGTGACCACGATCCGGGCGCCCTCGGCGACGGCCGAGCGCACAGCGGCGATGATGGCGGGGATCTCGTCGGGGACGACCCGAACGTCGCCGACCTCGTGCCCGAGCTCGGCCAGAAGCGCGGCCGCCAACGGCCCGCTGGTGTCGGCTGCCGCACCCTCGGCGGCGGAGTCCGAGCAGGTGATCACGGCGGCCCGTGCCCGCCCGGCTGTCGCGCTCATCGGTGCCAGGCCCCGTTGCGCCCGCCGTCCTTGGCCTCCACCTGCACGTCGCGCAGGGCGGCGTACGGGTCGACGGCCTTGACCATGTCGATCACTGCGAGCCCGGCGACCGCCACGGCGGTGAGGGCCTCCATCTCGACGCCCGTCCGGTCGGCGGTGCGCACGGTCGCCCGGATCAGCACCTCGTCGTCCGCTGGTGCGACGGCCACCTCCACGTCGACCCCGTGCACGGCGATCGGGTGGCACAGCGGGATCAGGTCGGGGGTCCGCTTCGTCGCCATGATGCCGGCGATCCGGGCCACCGCCAGGACGTCGCCCTTGGGCACGTCCCCCGAGCGGATGAGCGAGGCTGCCGTGGTGGTGACGCGTCCGCTGGCGGTCGCCGTGCGGGTGGTCACCTCGCGGCCGGCCACGTCGACCATCCGGGCGTGCCCCGCGTCGTCGAGGTGGGTCAGGTCACTCATGACGGCCCTTCCGGTAGGCGCCTATTGTGCAGGTGTGGACGAGGTTCGGGCGAGTGGGTGGCCGCCCGGGTGCACGCTGCTGCTGCTCACCGGGGGGGCCAGCCGCCGGCTCGGCCGGGACAAGGCCACGGCCCATGTGGGGGGTGGGCGCCTTGTCGACCGGCTCCTTGCCGACGTGCCGGCCGACGTGCCCGTGGTGATCGCCGGGCCTCCTCTCGAGGGGCTGGCTCGTCCGGTCATGTTCGTGCGCGAGGACCCGCCGGGTTCGGGACCACTGGCGGGGATCGGTGCCGGACTCGCCGCGGTCAGCACGCCCACCGTGGGCGTGATCGCCGCTGACATGCCGTTCGCCCTGCCGGTCGTCGTCGAGGCCCTGACCCGGTTGACCGAGGCGGCTCCCCCCAGCGATGGGCACGGAATCGAGCATCGGATCGACGGTTCCGTGCACGGCGTGGATCCGGAGCCCACAGCCGCGGCAGTGGTTCCCATCGATCCGCTGGGGTACCGGCAGCCGCTGTGTGCGGCCTACCGCACCGATGCCCTGCGCACGGCACTGGCCGCGCTGGGGCCGTTGGCGGGCCTGTCCGTCCGCTCCCTCCTGCTGGAGCTGGACGTGGTGGAATGGTCGGTGCCCGCAGCAGCCCTGGCTGATGTGGACACCGAGGAGCAACTGACGGCTGCGCGCACCCGCGCGGCGGAGGAGGCCACGACCATGCAGGAGTGGGTTGACGCAGTACGCCTGGCGCTGGGCGTGGACGTGGCCCTGGACATCGACGTGATCCTCGATGTGGCGCGGGACGCCGCGCACGGCGTGGACCGTCCGGCCGCACCGATCACCACCTACCTGCTCGGCGCCGCGGTCGCCGCTGGCGCGGATCCCGCGGAGGCGGCCGCCACGATCGGCGAACTGGCGCGGGGATGGGCTCAGCCGGCGCCGTGAGGACGTCGACCGCTCAGGCAGGCTCTCCGAGATGACCCTCCACGAGCCGCGGTGGGACGCCGCCCGGGCCGCACTCGCCGATGCTGTACGGCCGCTCGCCCCGGTGCGCCACGTCCTGGCCGCCTGCGACGGGCTCGTCCTGGCCGAGGACCTGGTCGCGCTCTGCGCCCTGCCCTCCTTCGACACCTCGGCCATGGACGGCTGGGCCGTCTGCGGGCCTGGGCCCTGGACAGTCGTCGGGCAGTCGCTGGCGGGGCGGCCGGTGCCCGGGCCGCTGACCCCGGGGCAGGCCGTCGTGATCGCGACCGGCGGCGTCGTGCCGCACGGAGCGGATGCCGTGGTTCGCAGCGAGGACGGTGACGTCCGGCTGCTGGGCGGGGTCGAGACGCTCAGCGCCCCAGATCCGCGAGGGCCCCACCCATGTCCGCCCCGCGGGGGAGGAGTGCGCAGCGGGTGAGCGGCTGGCGCCGGCGGGCGCGGTGCTCACCCCCGCCCTGGTCGGCCTCGCGGCTGCCTGCGGCCACGACGACCTCCTGGTCGTTCCCGCCCCTCGCGTGGCGCTGGTGCTGTTCGGCGATGAGCTGGCCACGGTGGGCGTCCCGTCGCTGGGACTCGTGCGGGACTCGCTGGGCCCGCAGGTGCCGGCCTGGGTGGCGCGGATGGGTGCCGACGTCGTCCTGATCGAGCGGAGCGAGGACACCCTGGCGGCCCACGTCGAGGCGATCCGTCGTGCTGCCGCGGCCGCCGATGTGGTGCTGACCACCGGTGGCACCGCGGCGGGGCCCGTCGACCACCTGCACGCCGCCATCGCGGACTGCGGCGGCGAGGTGCTCATCGACAGCGTGGCCGTCCGCCCGGGCCACCCGATGCTGGCCGCCACCCTTGATCGGGGTCGCGCGTGGCTGATCGGGCTCCCGGGGAACCCGCAGAGCGCGATCGTGACCCTGATGAGCCTGGGTGCGCCCATCCTCGCCGGGTTGGCGGGCCGGCCCGCCGTGCCGACGCTGGCTGAGGTGCCCAGCGCTGAGGCCGTGGGAGCGCCCGCGACCGAGGATCGGCTGGTCCTCGGTCGCCTGGTCGACGGCGCGTTCGTCCCCGGCAGCCATCTGGGCTCGGGCATGCTGCGCGGCCTCGGCGCCGCCACGGGGTTCGGCGTGCTGCCACCCGGGGGTGTCGGTCCCGGTGACCCCGTGCGGTGGCTCCCGCTGCCGCTCTGACCAGCACCGACCGGCAGACGAGGCTGCATCAGCTGGGCATCTCCGCACCCGGCTTGGCGTAGAAGTGCCAGCACATCGCCGCACCGATGAGGCTGACGACGACGCCCAGCCAGTACAGCGCCTGCGTGTACCCGGTGGCGAACATGAGCCCGAAGACGAAGGGACCGAAGGCCGCGATGGCCGCCGTCCATCCGATGACCCCGCCGGCCTGCCGCGGTGGGAAGATCATGGGCATCTGCTTGAACGTCGAGGCGTTGCCGACCCCGGTGAAGAAGAAGATGGCGATCATCCCCCAGAAGAACTTCGAGAAGTCCGCAGCGGACGTCGGCGACAGCTGGAACGACGTGAATGCCGCCGAGGCGGCGATCCCCAACGCAGCGACCAGGGTCACCTTGGCCCCGCCGACACGGTCTGCGACAGGACCCGCGAGGACGCGTGCGGCCGACCCGACCAGGGCCCCGTAGAACGCGTACTGCGCCGGGCTGACGCCGTCGGCACCGAAGACCGCGGACCCGTAGATCTGCTTGATCAGCAGGCCGAAGGAGGCGGCCAGCCCGGAGAAGGTTCCGAAGGTGATGATGTACATCAAGGTCATGATCCAGGTGTGCTTGTTGCTGAAGATGTCGGTCTGCTGGCGCAGGCCGCGGGCCTGGACGGGCACGCTGCGCAGCAGCGCCCAGGCGAGCACCGTCGCGACGAGGACGAAGGGCACCCAGATCCATGCCGCGTTCTGGTACCAGACGTCCTTCGTGGCGCCCGTGTCCGCGTTCGTGAACACCTGGGCGGCACCGACCAGGCCGAACCCGACGATCCATGGCGTGACGAACTGGACGACGCTGACCCCGAAGTTGCCGATGCCCGCCTGGACCCCCAGGGCGGTGCCCTGCTTGGCCTTGGGGAAGAAGTACGACGTGCTCGGCATGAACCCGCTGAACACGCCGCCGCCGATCCCCGCCATGACCGCCAGCAACAGGAGGGTCACGTAGGGCGTGTCGGGGTTCTGGACCGCGATCCCCCAACCGACGAGCGGGAACAGGAACAGCAGCGTGCTCATCCAGACGAGCTTGCGCGTCCCGATCACCGGCGGCAGGAACATCCACACGAGGCGCAGGCTCCCGCCCGCCAGGCCCGGCATCGCCGTGAGCCAGTAGAGCTGGCTCGTGGACAGGTCGAATCCGATGTTGTTCAGGACCGGGGCGAGCGCAGAGACGAGGAACCATGTGATGAAGGCCAGCGTCAGGCTGAACGTGGTGACCCACAGGGTCTTCCACGCCCTGCCCGAGTCCCAGCTCTCGGGGTCCTCGGGGGTCCAGCTCTCGAGCCAGTCGGCACCCCGGCGGACCGGGGCCTGGGGCGCAGTGGGAGTGGCCATGTCAGCCATCCGTCCTCTCCATGGTGGTGGCGCCGACCGAGACAGGCTCGGCATGGTGCTCGTGGGCAGCGGCCGGGTCGGCCAGCTGGTCGTTCTCGAACTTGTTGGCCAGCTCCGGGCTGGCGGCGTGCAGCATCCGGTGGATGGTCAGGTGCATCCAGAGCATCGCCACGGCCGTGACGGCGAACAGGACGAAGAACGTCGACTGGGGCATGCCGGTCCACCGGGCGGCGTAGGCGAACAGCAGCGGGAGGAAGAACCCGCCCAGCGCCCCGAGGGAGCCGACGAGGCCGCCGACAGCGCCGACGTCGCGCGGGAAGTACTCCGGGATGTGCTTGTAGACCGCAGCCTTGCCGATGCCCATCGCGCAGCCGATGATGAAGACGAGGACCGCGAACAGCACGACCCCGACACTCCAGGGCATGACCTCGCTGGAGGTGCCGTCCGGGTTGGTCAGCACGATGTACCCGTAGGGCATCATCAGCACGCCGCTGGCCAGCAGGATCGTGGTGAAGGTCCAGTACATGACCCGCCGCGCGCCCAGCCGGTCGCTCATCCAGCCGCCCAGGGGGCGCAGCAGTGAGGCGGGGAAGATGAAGGTCGCGGTCAGCAGCGCCCCGTGCGACAGGGACTGGTCGTAGACGTCGACGTAGTACTTGGGCAGCCACGCCGCCAGCGCGACGTAGGCGCCGAAGGTCACCACGTAGTAGAGGCTGAACCGCCAGACGCGCATCTGCTTCAGGGGCTGCAGGAGCTGGACCACGGTGCGGTCGGCGCCGGGCTTGTGGTCGTGCCGCGGGGACACGAACCACGTGATGGCGGCCATGATGAGCAGCAGCACCGCGTACATGAAGGGGACGAACCGCCAGCCCCCGGGGATGAACCCACCCATGTAGCCGGCGGCCGGCACCGCGACGATCAGCGCCGGGCCGATGAACTTGGTGACCGAGGCGCCGACGTTGCCGGCCCCGAAGATCCCCAGGGCGAGGCCCTGGTGCTGGGGCGGCCACCACGCCGAGACCCACGCGATGCCGACGCTGAACGAGTTGCCGGCGAACCCGACGAGGAACGCGTAGAACAGCAGCATCTGGTAGCTGGTGACGGTGGAGATCAGGTAGGCCGGGACCGCGGTGGCCGCCAGCATGAGCGCGAAGATCTTCCGCCCGCCCTGGCGGTCGGTGATGATGCCGGCAGGAAGTCGCCAGATCGCTCCGTTGAGCACGGCCACCGCGGTGATCCAGGCCAGCTCCACGTCGGTGAGGCCGAACTCCTTGCGGATCGGGATCCCCAGCACCCCGAACATGAGCCAGACCGCGAACATCAGGGTGAAGGCGATGGTCGAGATGACCAGGACACGCACCTTCCCCGGCTCCTCCGTCGCGGGTGCCGAGGGTGCTGGGGCGACGGTCGGTGCGGTCATGGTGCGGACTCCTTCGAGTGGTGACGGCCGCAGGCTACACCTTTTGATCACAGCGTCAAACATTGACCCCGTGTTTATTCCCATACCCGTGTTTATGTGCTAGACATGCCCCGTGAGCGCGACATCGATCCCCCTGCACTCGGTCGGGCGGGCCCTGGCGCGGATCGGGTCCGTGCGCGGCCCTCGACCCGGCCCCACCGCGTCCGGTGGCGACTCCCGGGCGGCCGTCCTCGACTTCATCGAGGCCGCCCAGCGACGTCGTCCGGGTCGAGCAGATCTCCGAGGCCGTGGGCCTGCACCCGAACACGGTCCGCGGGCACCTCGATGCCCTGCTGGCCTCGGGGCGGATCACCCGGGTCCCGGACCAGCGGTCCACCCGGGGCCGTCCGCACTGGCTGTACTCGGGCACGGCGTCGGCATCGATCCGTGAGCTTGCCCGCGCCCTGGACTCCGAGCTCGACCGGGCCAGCGCCCCGGACGTCGCCCGACTGGCAGCGGCCACGTGGGCCGAGGCAGGCCCGGACGTCGGCCCCGTCGACTCCGTCGAGGCGGCCGTCGACCAGACGACGAGGGTGCTCACCGACTTCGGCTTCGAGGCGGTGCGCAACCCGGTCGGTGACGAGATCACGCTGCGCGCATGTCCGTACGCGTCGCTGGTGCACGAGCACCCCGTGATCTGCGACATCCACGCCGAGCTGCTCGGCGAGGTGCTCACCCGCACCGGCCAGCCGGTCACGCTTGACCGCCTGGACGTGTTCCCCCGGCCGGGCCTGTGCGTGGCGCACCTGCGCCGCCCGGATGTCGACCCGGAGTGGACCGTGGAGCTGCCGGATCCCACCACCAGCACACGGGTCTCGCGCCCCAGAACCGCCAGCCCGCCACGCCCCCCTCACGGCACGACTCAGGAAGCAGCCACCCCGTCCCCACGGAAGAAGAAGTGATCATGACCACGAGTGCCACCGACGAGTTCCTGGTCCGCGCCGGCCGGTTCCTGGCCAAGGGGGAGGTGTCAGCGGACCTGCGCACCCTGACCAAGCAGGGGGGCCGGGACGCGGACTCCTTCTACCGGGACCGGTGGAGCCATGACAAGGTGGTGCGCTCCACGCACGGCGTCAACTGCACCGGCTCCTGCTCGTGGAAGGTGTACGTCAAGGACGGGATCATCACCTGGGAGACCCAGCAGACCGACTACCCGTCGGTCGGGGTCGACTCGCCGGAGTATGAGCCCCGCGGATGCCCCCGCGGTGCGGCCTTCTCCTGGTACACCTACTCGCCCACCCGCGTGCGCTACCCGTACATCCGGGGAGTGCTGCTGGACGCCTACCGCGCGGCGAAGGCCGCCAACGGCGGGGACCCGGTGAAGGCCTGGGCTGCTGTGGTCAACGATCCCGCGACCCGGAGGGCCTACCAGCGTGCCCGCGGCAAGGGCGGGCTCGTGCGCGCCTCGTGGTCCGAGACGATCGAGCTGATCTCCGCGGCCCACGTCCACACGATCGATGCCCACGGACCCGACCGGGTCTTCGGGTTCTCCCCGATCCCCGCGATGTCGATGGCCAGCCACGCCGCCGGCGCGCGCTTCGTGAGCCTCATCGGCGGGGGGATGCTCAGCTTCTACGACTGGTACGCCGACCTCCCGGTCGCCTCCCCGCAGGTCTTCGGCGACCAGACCGACGTGCCCGAGTCCGCCGACTGGTGGAACGCCTCCTACCTGATCATGTGGGGCGCCAACGTCCCGCAGACCCGGACCCCGGACGCGCACTTCATGGCCGAGGCGCGCTACCGGGGCCAGAAGGTGGTCACGGTCAGCCCGGACTACGCCGACAACACGAAGTTCGCCGACGAGTGGCTGAGCCCGCACCCGGGCACCGACGGCGCCCTGGGCATGGCCATGGGCCACGTCATCCTCAAGGAGTTCTTCATCGAGCGGCAGGTGCCGCGGTTCGTCGACTACGTCAAGACGTTCTCCGACCTGCCGTTCCTGGTCACGCTGCGCGAGAAGGACGGCGCCTACGTCCCCGACAAGTTCGTCACCGCCGCGGACCTGGGCGACACCAGCGAGAACGCGAACTTCAAGACCGTGATCGTCGACTCCGCGACCGGGCGCGCGCACGTGCCCAACGGCTCGATGGGCTTCCGCTACGGCGCCGAGGGCGAGGGCAGGTGGAACCTCGACCTCGAGGGCATCGACCCCGCGCTCAGCCTGTACGGCGCCTCCGGCTCGACGACCGCCGAGGTGCTGCTCCCGCGGTTCGACGTCGGCCAGGAGGGCAGCGAGGGCGGCGGGATCCACCATCGCGGCGTGCCCGCAGCCGAGCTCGCGACGGCGGCCGGTCCCCGGCTGGTCACCACGGTGTACGACCTGATGCTGGCCCAGTACGGCGTGGGCCGCGACGGGCTCCCCGGCCAGTGGCCGACCGGGTACGACGACCCCGCGCCCTACACCCCGGCCTGGCAGGAGGAGATCACCGGCGTGCCGGCCGCGATGGCCGAGCGGATCGGCCGGGAGTTCGCCGCCAACGCCGAGGAGTCCGGTGGTCGCTCGATGATCATCCTCGGGGCCGGGACCAACCACTGGTTCCACTCCGACACGATCTACCGGACGTTCCTCGCCCTGATCACGCTCACCGGGTGCCAGGGCGTCAACGGTGGGGGCTGGGCGCACTACGTCGGCCAGGAGAAGTGCCGGCCGGTCACCGGCTGGGCGCAGCTGGCGTTCGGGCTGGACTGGTCGCGGCCGCCGCGCCAGATGATCGGCACCGCGTTCTGGTACGTGAACACCGGCCAGTGGCGCTACGACGCCCTGGGCGCCGAGGGGCTCGCCTCGCCGCTGGGCGAGGGCCGGTTCGCCGGCCGGTCGATGATCGACACGCTGGCGCAGTCGGCGCGCTCGGGCTGGATGCCGAGCTACCCGAGCCTGAACCGCAACCCGCTGACCATCGCCGACGACGCCAAGGCGGCCGGGATGGCCCCGGCCGACTACGTGGTCGAGCAGCTGAAGTCCGGTGACCTGAAGTTCGCCGTCGAGGATCCCGACGCCCCGGAGAACTGGCCGCGGGTGCTGACCGTCTGGCGGGCCAACCTGCTGGGCTCCTCGAGCAAGGGCAACGAGTTCTTCCTCAAGCACCTGCTGGGCACCTCGAACGCCGTGCGTGCCGAGGAGACCCCGCCCGAGGCGCGCCCGCAGGACGTGACGTGGCGTGAGGAGACCCCGGAGGGCAAGCTCGACCTCCTGGTCAGCATCGACTTCCGGATGACCTCCACCGGCCTGTTCGGCGACGTCCTGCTGCCGGCGGCCACCTGGTACGAGAAGCACGACCTGTCCAGCACGGACATGCACCCGTTCGTGCACGCGTTCACCCCGGCCATCGACCCGCCGTGGGAGACCAAGAGCGACTACGAGATCTTCCAGGCCCTCGGCCGCGGGGTGTCCGCCCTGGCCAAGGGTGTCCTGGACACCCGCACGGACGTGGTGATGGTGCCGCTGCAGCACGACACCCCCGACGAGCTGGCCGTTCCCGGTGGCGTCGTGCGCGACTGGAAGCACGGTGAGGTGGAGCTGATCCCGGGCCAGACCGCGCCGAAGTTCGTCGCGGTCGAGCGGGACTACACCGCGATCGGGGCCAAGATGTCGGCCCTGGGCCCGCTGGTCGAGAAGCTGGGCACGCTGACCAAGGGCGTGAAGATGGACCCGACCCCCGAGGTCGCGGTCCTGGCCCGGGTCAACGGGGTGATCCCGGACGGCCCGGCCGCGGGACGGCCGTCGCTGGTCACCGACGTCAACGCCTGCGAGACGATCCTGGCCCTGTCGGGCACGACCAACGGCCGGATCGCGGTGGACGGCTTCCGCGACCTGGAGAGGCGCACCGGCATGCGCCTGGCCGACCTCGCCGAGGACGAGGAGGGCAAGCGGATCACGTTCGCCGACACCCAGGCCCGGCCGGTGCCGGTGATCACGTCACCGGAGTGGTCCGGGTCCGAGCACGGCGGGCGGCGCTACACCGCCTTCGCGATCAACGTCGAGCGGCTCAAGCCGTGGCACACCCTGACGGGTCGGATGCACTTCTTCCTCGACCACGACTGGATGAGCGAGCTGGGCGAGAACCTGCCCACGTTCCGCCCGCCGCTGAACATGCACCGGATCTTCGGGGACCAGACCTCCGGTGTCGGCAAGGAGGTGACGGTGCGCTACCTCACCCCGCACTCGAAGTGGTCGATCCACTCGGAGTACCAGGACAACCTGTTCATGCTGTCGCTGTCCCGCGGTGGGCCGGAGATCTGGATGTCGCCCGAGGACGCCGAGACGATCGGGGTCAAGGACAACGAGTGGATCGAGGCGTACAACCGCAACGGCGTGGTGGTGGCCCGGGCCGTGGTGAGCCACCGGATGCCTGCCGGGACCGTGTACATGTACCACGCGAAGGACCGCACCGTGGACGTCCCGCGGACCGAGACCTCGGGCCTGCGCGGCGGGATCCACAACTCGTTGACCCGCCTGATGATCAAGCCGACGCACATCGTCGGCGGCTACGCCCAGCTGAGCTTCGCGTTCAACTACCTGGGGCCCACAGGCAACCAGCGCGACGAGATCACCGTGATCCGCCGTCGCTCGCAGGAGGTGACGTACTGATGCCCGGCATCACCGTCATGGCAGACCCGACGATCACGGCGAGGAGCGCAGCGATGACCGGAGCGGCGACCGACCGAGCGAGGTACGAGCGAGTGAGGAGCGCGACCACATGAAGGTCATGGCCCAGGTGGGCATGGTGATGAACCTCGACAAGTGCATCGGGTGCCACACCTGCTCGGTGACCTGCAAGCAGGCGTGGACCAACCGCGCCGGCGTGGAGTACGTGTGGTTCAACAATGTCGAGACCCGGCCCGGCCAGGGCTACCCGCGGACCTACCAGGACCAGGAGCGCTGGCAGGGCGGCTGGGTGCTCAAGCGCGGGAAGCTCCAGCTGCGCTCCGGGTCGCGGTTCTCCCGGCTGACCAAGATCTTCTCCAACCCGGTGCTGCCGGAGCTGAGCGACTACTACGAGCCGTGGACCTACGAGTACGACACGCTGATCTCCGCACCCCTGGGGGAGCACACGCCGGTCGCCCAACCGAAGTCGCTGATCTCGGGCAAGCCGATGCAGATCCGCTGGTCGGCCAACTGGGACGACGACCTCGGCGGCGGGCCGGAGCTGGCCCCCAAGGACCCGATCGTGATCAAGATCCGCGACCAGGTCGGCGACCGGGTGAAGATGGAGTTCGAGCAGGCGTTCATGTTCTACCTGCCGCGCATCTGCGAGCACTGCCTGAACCCGGCGTGCGTGGCGGCCTGCCCCAGCGGGGCGATGTACAAGCGCTCCGAGGACGGCATCGTCCTGGTCGACCAGGACGCCTGCCGCGGCTGGCGGATGTGCGTCACCGGCTGCCCCTACAAGAAGGTCTACTTCAACCACCGCACGGGCAAGGCCGAGAAGTGCACGATGTGCTACCCGCGCATCGAGGTCGGCCTGCCCACGGTGTGCTCGGAGACCTGCGTCGGCCGGCTGCGCTACCTCGGGCTGTTCCTCTACGACGCCGACAAGGTCACGGCCGCCGCTGCGACCCCCGACGAGAAGGATCTCTACGAGGCGCAGCTGGACCTGATCCTCGACCCGCACGACCAGGCGGTGGTCGCCGCCGCCGAGCGCGACGGCATCCCGGCGGACTGGATCGACGCCGCCCGGCGCTCGCCGGTCTACAAGCTGGCCAAGGAGTACCGGGTCGCCCTGCCGCTGCACCCGGAGTACCGGACCATGCCGATGGTCTGGTACATCCCGCCGCTGTCCCCGGTCGTCGACGCGCTGCGCGAGACCGGCCACGACGCCGAGGACGCCGACACCCTGTTCGGCGCGCTGACCAGCCTGCGGATCCCGGTCGAGTACCTCGCCGAGCTGTTCACCGCCGGGGACCCCGGCCCGGTGCTGGGCTCGCTGGCGACCCTGGCTGCGATGCGCTCCTACATGCGCGAGCGCAACCTCGGCGGCGAGGGCGATGACTCCATCGCCGAGGCCGTCGGCCTCACCGGCGACGAGATCTACGAGCTCTACCGGCTGCTGGCGATCGCCAAGTACGAGGACCGCTACGTGATCCCCAAGGCGCACGTCGAGGCCGGCCGTGAGCTCGAGGAGCTCGGCTGCTCGCTGGACTACGAGGGCGGCCCCGGTGGGTTCAGCGTCTCGGGACCGTTCGGCGAGGCGTCCGGGCGGCCGATGCCGGTGGCCGTGGAGAACTTCCACGCACTGAAGGCGCGGCAGACCGCCGAGGCGTTCGTGCCCACCGAGGATGCGGCGGCGCGGGTGAACCTGCTCAACTGGGACGGTGCGGTCCCGCTGGGCATGCCCGGCATCCGGCGTGCCGACGACACCGACGAGGGGGACCTGCGATGACTCCCCTGACCAGGATCGGCGGTCGGGAGGCCTCCGAGTTCCTCGGGCTCCCGTTGCGCCTGCGCCGGCCGAAGTCCCCGGTCGACGGCCTGCGGCTGCGCGGGGTGTCCGAGCGCGACATCGCCACCACCCGGCTCGCCTGCTCGTGGCTGCTGGTCTACCCCGACGGCGAGCTCCTCGAACGCCTCGACGGGCTGGCCGCCGCGGTGGCGGAGCTGCCGGATCCGCTCCGCACGCCGCTGGCCGTGTTCCTCGACCACCTGGACGGAACCCCGATCGGTGACGTGCAGCGCCACTACGTCGAGATCTTCGACATGAAGCGCCGGGCATGCCCGTACCTGACCTACTGGACCAACGGTGACACCCGCAACCGCGGCGTGGCGATCCTGCGGTTCAAGCAGGCCTTCGCCGAGGCCGGCTTCACGATCGGCAGCGAGGAGCTGCCCGACCACCTCGCGGTGGTGCTGGAGTTCGCGGCGGTCGGCGACCGGGTCACCGGTGATGCGCTGCTCGCCGAGCATGCCGCCCCGATCGGGCTGCTGCGCGAGGCGCTGCAGGACCTCGGCTCGGTGTACTCCCACGTGCTCGACGCCGTCGTGGCCACGTTGCCCGAGGTCACCCCCGAGGTCGCGGCGCGCATGGCCGAGCTCGCTGCCTCCGGGCCTCCCGTCGAGGACGTCGGCCTCGAGCCCTTCCCCACCTCCCTCACCCCGACAGGAGCACGCCGATGACCACCACGGAGATCCTGCTGTGGGACGTCCTTCCGTACGTGACGATCGCGATCTTCATCGTCGGCACGGTCTGGCGGTACCGCTACGACAAGTTCGGCTGGACCACGCGCTCCAGCCAGCTCTACGAGCGCAGGCTGATCAGGATCGCGAGCCCCCTGTTCCACCTCGGGATCCTGGCGGTCGCCGGCGGCCACGTCGTCGGGCTGATGATCCCGGAGTCCTGGACCGAGGCGGTCGGGATCTCCGAGTCGGTGTACCACGCCATGGCGGTGGGGCTCGGCATGTTCGCCGGGGCTGCCACCCTGATCGGGATCGTGCTGCTGGTCTACCGCCGGCGCACGGTGGGCCCGGTCTTCGCTGCGACCACGAAGAACGACAAGACGATGTACATCTTCCTGGTCGCCGCGATCTGCCTGGGCGTGCTGACCACGTTGGTCGGTGCCGGGGTGATCGGCGAGGGGCACAACTACCGCGAGGACGTCTCGGTGTGGTTCCGCTCGATCCTGACGCTGCAGCCGCAGGGCGAGCTCATGGCAGACGCGCCGGCCTCGTTCCGGATCCATGCCGTCGCCGGGATGCTGGTGTTCATGATCTGGCCGTTCACGCGGCTGGTCCACGCCTTCTCCGCGCCCCTGGGCTACGTGTTCCGGCCCTACGTCGTCTACCGCGACCGCGGACCGCACGACCAGGGCAGCCACGCCCCGCGCCGCGGCTGGGAGAAGATCGGCTCCTGAGCCAGCACAGTCCTGTGTCATCGATTCGGCCATTCAAGTGCTGGATCGATGAACGACCACCACAGCAACGGAGGAACCCACATGAAAGCCACAGACGGCGAACCTCACGGCCTGATGACAGCGCTGGCCGACCTCGTGGCACTCATCGAGGTCGCCCCCGATTCCACCGTCTCGAGGACGGTGCTGAAGGCCGAGGGGGCTCGGGTCGTGCTCTTCGCCTTCGACACCGGCCAGGAGCTCAGCGAGCACACGGCCGCGGTCCCGATCCTGCTCCAGGTGCTCGACGGTCGGTTGCGGGTCGGGGCGGACGGCCAGCACGTGGAGCTGGTCCCCGGCGGGCTGGTGCACATCGGCAGCCGGGTGCCGCACGAGATCCTGGCACTGGAGCCCTCACGGATGGCACTGACGATGCTCGACCCGCGCAGCTCGGGGGCGGCGGAGTAGGTCTGGCTCCGCGCTGGCCCCTCACTGAGGCGGGGGCGTGGGCGGGGCGCCGGCGCCTAGACTCCCCGCCCATGGGCAGCGTCGTCAGCGAGTCGGTGCACATCGCTGCGGATCCCGACGTGGTCTACGACCTCATCGCCGACGTCTCGGCTGTCGGGCAGTTCTCCCCCGAGGCGACCGGGGCGCTGGGCGCCGGGGAGCGACTCACGGTGGGCGACAGCCTTCTGGGGCACGAACCGTCGTGGGCTGTGGATCTGGGTCACCCGCTGCCGGGTGACGAGCGCGGATCCCGGTCGGTCGTTCGCCTTCGATGTGGACTTCGGGCCGCTGCCCGTGTCGAGCTGGACCTACGAGATCGTCGCCACCGATGAGGGCTGCACCGTCACCGAGACCTGGGTGGATCGGCGCGACGGGCGGCGCGGGAGGCTCTTCAGCAGGGCCGGGTCGGTGATCATCCCGGGCCCGCGCGACGAGCACAACCGGCGCAACATCCGCCAGACGCTGCAGGCCCTGAAGGCGGCCGCGGAGTCCGGGTCCGCGACCTGATCGGCGGGCGTGGCAGGATCGACTCGTGCTGCGGTATGCGGTGGTCGGGTCCGGCGCGGTCGGGTGCTTCTACGGGATCCGGCTGGCTCACGCGGGGGCCGACGTGCAGTTCCTCATGCGCTCCGGTGCCGAGGAGGTGCGGGAGCACGGCCTGGACCTGACCTCCCCCGAGGGCGACCTCCACCTCGACGACGTCGCCGTGGCCCCCGACTGGTCTGCGCTGCGGCCGTGCGACGTCCTGATCGTCGCCGTGAAGGCCACCGCCAACGCCGACGTCCTGGCGCACCTGGCTGTCCACGCCGAGCGCCTGCTGGGCCCCGGCTCCGGGATCCTGCTGGCGCAGAACGGGATCGGGGCCGAGCCGGCCTACGCCGCCGTCGCGCCCGGTCGGGAGGTGCTCGGTGGTCTGGCCTTCCTGTGCGCCCAGCGCACCGGCCCGCACAGCGTGGCGCACCTCGACTTCGGTGCCCTGACGATCGCTGCGCACGCTCCCGACGACGCGCCCGGCGGGATCACGGCGCTGATGCGGGGGATCGCCGAGGACCTCTCGGCCGCACGCACTCCTGTCCTCCTCGACGAGGACCTCATCCGCGCGCGCTGGCGCAAGCTGCTGTGGAACATCGGGTTCAACCCGCTGTCGGTGATCCTCGATGCGACCACGGACGCGCTGATGGCCGATCCGGACACCGTCGCGCTGATCCGGACGCTCATGACCGAGGTGGCGGCAGCGTCGGCGGCGGAGGGCCGGACGTTCCCGTCGGACCTCATCGACGACCTGCTCGCCACCACCGCCCGGATGGCCCCGTACGCCACCTCGATGAAGCTCGACGCCGACGCCGGGCGGCCGATGGAGGTCGAGGCGATGCTCGCCGAGCCCCTGCGCCGGGCCGAGCGGGCGGGGGTGACCATGCCCAGCGTCGCCGTCCTGCACCACCAGCTCGCGTTCCTCGACGCGCGGATCTCCCGCAGCAGCAGCAGCCACCACCACCACCCACCACCACGCGGCGCCGGCGTGATCCGCCTGGTCGCGATCGACGTCGACGGCACGCTGCTGACCAGTCGGCACGAGGTCACCGCGGCCACCGCAGCCGCGATCGAGCGGGTCCGGCGCGCCGGCGTGGAGGTCGTGCTCACGACGTCCCGACCGCCCCGCGCGCTCTGGCCCATCCTCGATCGACTCGGGCTCGTCGAGCCAGCGGAGTTCATCGCCTCCCAGGGGGCGCTGACCGGCTGCTACAGCGTCACCGGAACGCTGCGGGTCCTCGATCGACAGCCGATGCCCGTGGGCTCGCCCAGCAGGTCGCGGCCGCGGCGGAGCCGCGGGCATGTCGGTCAGCTGGTTCGCGGTCGAGCGGTGGCTCGTCGAGCACGTCGATGACCTGATCCGGGAGGAGGCGGCGATCGTGGGGTGCGCCCCCGACGTGGCCGACCTGTCCGTCGAGCGGGAGGGGCCGGACAAGATCCTCCTGCTGGCCCATGCCCCGGGGCACGACATCGCCGAGCTGGTGCGGGTCCCCGACGGGCTGGTCGCCCTGGCCTCGACGCCCACCCACCTCGAGGTCACCCGCGCCGACGTCGACAAGGCCGATGCGCTGAGCCGGCTGTGCGCCCGCCGCGGGATCACGCCCGACCAGGTCGTCGCCATCGGTGACGGCCGCAACGACCTCGGGATGCTGGCGTTCGCGGGCGTCGCGGTCGCCCCGGCGAACGCCCACCCGGAGGTGCTGGCCGCCGCCGACCTGATCACGGCCAGCAACGACGAGGACGGCGTCGCCCGGGCGCTGGCCCAGCTGGTCCCCTGAGCGCCCGGCCCGCGCGCCACCGGCCGACCCCCGCCCGGGTCAGCTCCCCGGCTGGTCGAGCTCCGCCAGGGTCGCGTCGAACAGCGCCTGCGCCCGGCTGCGGAACGCCTCCACCTCGTCGAGGGAGCGCGGCAGGGCCAGCGCCTCCACCTCGGCGCGCAGCGCAGGCGGCAGGTCACGGTCGAGGTAGCGCGCGCCGTAGTCGAACCGGTCCGGGCAGTGCCGGATGCGCAGCAGCTCGATGAGCGGCCGGTAGGTGTGGTCCTGGTAGGCGACCGCAGCCTCGGCGACGAACCCGCGGCGCACCGCCCGGGTGACCAGCGTCTGGAACAGCGGGAACCGCTCGCGCAGGATCGCCAGGCGGGCGTCCATCCGGGCCTGGAGGGCGGCACGATCCAGCGGCACCGGGTCGAGGATCCCCGCACGGTCGAACAGCACGAGCGGGGTGCCGTGACGCTCCACCTCGAGGAAGCGCTCGCCGCCGGAGGGCTCCTGCACGACGACGTCGATGAAGTGCGCAGGATCGGCGTCGCGCAGGGCGAGGAACTCCTGGGAGTTCCCGTGCCACGTGGGCTCCGCCAGGCGCCACCGGTGCGTGATCGGGGACAGCTCCTCGAGGGCGCCGTGCAGGATCGCGAATGCCGTCTCGACGGCGCCCTCCTCCACGACGACCACGAGGTCGACGTCGGAGAGCCCGTCGGTGCGCCCGGTCCCGTCGCTGCCGCCCAGGAAGGCCGCCAGGACCTCCGGCGCACGCTCCAGCGCGGCGTGCACGGCGGCGATGATCTGGGCCCGCGTGATCGGGGCGGCTGGTTACTGCCATCCGGCGACGGTACTGCGCCGGGCGCCGCTCCTGCTCGCAGGGCAGCCGGTGACGGCGGGAGCGCTCAGCACCCCGTCTGTGCGGCCGCCAGCGCCACCCGCCGGGTCGACGCCCCGGTCACCAGGCCGACGCCGGCGGGGATCAGCTGGGTGACGCACAGCGACACCATGATCCCCGCGACGAACGCCAGCAGCTGGGCAGCGCCCGTCGGGCCCAGGGTCCGCCCCCGACGAGGATGAGCAGGGCTCCGGCCACCTCGCCCAGGACTGAGACGCCGGTGTAGGCCAGGGCCCGTCGACGGGTGCCCCCCATGGCCAGGACGGCCGTGGAGACGGCCATGCCCTCGGGGATGTTGTGCAGGGCGATCGCGATGGCGGTGATGACGCCGGCCCGGATGCTGATCATCGTGGCGGCGAAGGGGACCGCGCCCTCGGGGATGTTGTGCAGGGCGATCGCGACCATCACGAGCAGGGCAGTGCTCTGGGCCGCGCCCAGGGAGGGCAGCAGCCGGCGCGAGCACCCAGCGCATGCCCGGCACGGCCAGGAAGCCCACGGCGAACAGCGCCAGGGTCGCGGTGCGCAGGTCCGGGTCACGCAGCCCGGGCGGCAGGAGCTCGACGACGCTGATGAGCAGCATCGCCGACGCCGAGAACAGCAGCGCGAACCCGACACTGCGATCGGTCCAGGTGCGCTTGACGGCGACCGCGACCCAGCCCAGCAGGGCTGCCGATGCAGCGGCCGCCGAGAGCAGGAAGCCTGTCGCCTCGGGCGTCACCTGAACCAGTGTAGGCAGCCGGTTCCGCCCACACCATGGGGGTTTGCCTCAGCGGGCCAGCCGCTGGGCGAGCCACTCCAGGGCCAGCGGATAGCGGTGGTCGATGCCGCCGTGCGTGCCGGGGAACAGCTCGAAGTGGATCCGCTCGTCGGGCACGCGCGCTGCGGCCAGCTCCGCCCGGAACGCCTGGGCGCCGACGTCGAGGAAGTACTCGTCGCGGGTGCCCGCGTCGATCCAGATGGCGCGCAGGGAGCGCAGCGCCTCGGCGTGCATCGGGCGCCATCCGGACCGGGTCGAGGTCCAGCCAGCGCTGCCAGACCTCGGGGCGCAGCACGCCGGTGACCGGGTCGAAGGGCAGGACGGGGGTGCCGTCGGGCTGCGGCGGAGAAGCAGGCCGCGACGCCGTAGATGCCCAGGAGGACCTCGTCCTCGGGCTTGGTGAACGCGGTCCGGGAGGTGAAGTCCGCCCACCACCGCGCGGGGTCGCCGTCGTAGGCCCGCAGCGCGCGGACCACCGCGGCGAACTCCGGGACGTAGCACAGCTCGTACAGGGTGTCGCCGGCGTGCGTGGCCAGCGCGCCGAACACGTCCGGCCGGAGCATCGGGGTGATCATCGCGCCGTACCCGCCGCTGGACTTGCCGGTGATGGCGCGGGACTCGCGGTCGGCGATGGTCCGGTACCGGGCGTCCACGAACGGCACGACCTCGTCGCACAGGTAGGTGTGGTAGTTGCCGGTGCCGGGGGAGTCGACGAACTGCGAGCCGCCATAGGCCGTCCAGGCGTCGACGAACACGACGATGCAGGGCGGCGCCCCGCCGGCGAACACGGCGTCGGCGGTCTCCGGGAACGGCTGGCGGAAGGGCGAGCGGTTGGCCCACATCGCGACGTGTCCGGTGTAGCCCTGGATCACGTAGATGGTGGGGTAGCGGGCTGTCGGGTCGTCGTCGTAGCCGGGCGGGACGTACACCCACAGCGGCCGCTCGTGCGGGTCGCCCAGGGGGTTCCCGCGCAGGACCTCGGAGTCGATGACCAGTTCGTCGAGACGACCCGCGAGGTCGCCGGACCAGGGAAGCATGCCTGGGACTCTAGCCCTGGCGGTCCCTGACGTGGTCAGCCGCGGGGGACGGGGGGAGCGGGCGGCGACCTGTCGAGTGCAGGTGGGTATGCCCGATTGGGACAGGAAACACCCGGAAAACTTGTGCAAATCTGATGCATCCGAATGGGTGAACGGGGAGAAGTAGTGGGTGAAGGGTGTCCACAGGGGACCCCCGCACTCAGGAGGATCCACTCATGCGCAACTCCACCCGCATCGCCGCCACCGTCGCCTCAGCCGGCCTGATCGCCGCCGCCATGGCCGCCCCCGCCTCCGCGCCGCCCGCGTCGAAGAAGGGCAAGTCGATCGTTGAGATCGCGTCAACAACGCAACTTCGATTCTACCACGGCCGTCGACTGGGGCCGTTGACTCGTCAAGGGTGAAGCGGCATTCGGGATCGATTGGCAACCCCTCTTCAAGGCCGACGAGGTGCCATCATCGAGCGCCTGTGGAGGAGGACGTTTCGCTGAGGGCCTGTCCCAGGCTGGCGTACCACGTCCCGAGCGTGCGGAACTCCAACATCGTGACGAGTGCCAAGCGGTCACGATGCTCGGTGGCGGCACCATCACCGCTCGGGCCGGTTCGTGGACGCGGCGAACTCTGAAGCGGACTTCGTGGTCGTGGATGAGACGCCCCTGATCGACATTCGGGCCACCGATGGCGGATTCATGTCATCGACAGTGTGCTCCTTCCTGATCGACGTCGCACTGGTGGGGCCGGTGACCATTGGGTTGCCGGCCCCACCTGCATGCGGGCTATGGAAGTCCTGGCACCGCGCACTCACCCCCCCGCCAGCCTCCGCTGCCTGCGCTCCAGCGTCCTGATCCGCTGCGGGTTGCGCTCGTCGGGGACTGCCCGGTTGGCCTTGATGAACGGCTCCGGCGTGACGAGCAGCAGCTCGTCGTCGAGCATCCGGACGGTGTCGACTGTGGCGCGCCCCTCCACGAGGGCCAGGATCCGGGCGTCGGGCGTCGGGGGGAGCAGTGAGGACAGCGCGGCGGCCGAGTCCAGGTGCATCTCGCGCAGGAGGTCGAGCATCCAGCCCAGGCGTCGGGGAGTGCTCGGTGCGGCGGCCGCGTAGCGCGAGGCGAGGAACTCCGCCAGGGCGGCCTCGTCCCACGGGCGCGGCTGCCTCGCGGGACGGCACTGCGGCGGCACTCGCCCTGTGCTGCTGGGTGTCCACCTGCCAGGCGCGCAGGTCCTCGAGCTCGCGCTCGGCCAGCTCCAGCAGGCTGGCGGCCAGGACGAACTGCCGGCTGCGCGCCGGGGGCAGTGCGTCGCCCCCCTTGTACCGCAGCTCGTGCTCGAGCGAGGCCCACAGGTCCGCGGCGCGGGTCCTGACCTGGATCTCCGCGGGCTGGACGGTGAGCAGCTCGGGGAGCTCGCTGTCGGGCCGGGCGTGCACGTCGAAGTGTCGTCCGCGGTACCCCGGGGTCTCCTCGCGGCTCCGCTCGTCGCGGGCGTCGACGTCCTTGTCCACGAGCAGCAGCCGGTGCAGCTCCTGGGCCACGATCGCGATCTCGCTCTCGAGGCGCACGACGACCCGGACGCCGATGAGGTCGGGGAGGTCCGTGTAGGACTTGTCGCGGCCCGGCTGCAGGCGATCCCGGGTGCGCAGCTTCTGCTCGACGGACCGCACGTCCTTGGCCCGCCCGGAGACGAACGCCTCGATCTCGTCGACGTCCTCCAGCCGACCCTGCAGCCACGCCACGAGCGCGTTGGTGGCCGCCACGTACTCACGGCGGCGGCGTCGGTACACCTGGGCCTCGCGGTGCGCCCAGGCGCGCGGGCGGGGCGAGGGGACTGGGTCGGCAGCGTCAGCGGGTGCGCTGGCAGGAGCCGGGCCGGAGGTGCGAGCCATGCTCAGCAGTCTACGGAGCGCGGGTCCCCTGACCCCGCCCATCGAACCGGCTCGTGGCTGCTGACACCGGGATTGGCAGGATCCGGACAACGCCTGGCGCGATCCGGCCACATATGGCCGTTCTGCGCCAGACCCGACGTCTCGCCGGGTGTGGGCGGCTGGTGCGGGCGGCTGGGCGGGGGCGCCTCGACGATGCGCCCCTCGGGGTCAGCCGATCGTGACGCGCACGACCTCGTCGTCCTCGACCTCGGCGTTGATGCGGTCCTCGCGGTAGTCCATCGTGACCGGCTTCGGCTGGCCGTCCTCGGACGTGACGCGGAAGGTGAACCCGGCGTCCGTGGTCGCCTTCTCGGCCTCGGCCACGGACATCCCCACGAGCGTTCCGGCCAGCGCGTTGATGTCGCTGGCCCCTCCGCCGGAGGCCGCCCCGACTGTGGTCGTCGTGGCGTAGGTGAGCACCTCCTGCTCACCGGCCTTGAGCACCAGCGTGTCCCCGGTGAGCTCGAAGGTGGTCACGGTGCCCAGCAGCTCGAAGTACGCGGACTCGGCCTCCATCATGGCGGGCTCCCCGGCCATCATGGTCTGACCGATCTCGCCGAACTCGATGGACTCGCCCTCGACCGTGTAGTCCGTGAAGTAGTTGTTCACCGGCCCCTGGCCGGACATCTGCTCGGCGAAGAAGTCCGCGGTGATGCCCATCGTGGTCAGGTCCTGGGAGCTCAGGCTGGACTCGGTCAGCGCCCATGAGGTGGCCTCCAGCGGGTTGCCCTCCTCCATCGTGACCTCCTCGGCGGCGGCCTCCTCGTCGGAGGGCACGCCGGTGGTGGTGTACTCGGCGCAGGCGCCCAGCGAGCCCACCATGAGCAGTGCGGCCAGGGCGGTGGTCGTCCGGTGAAGCCTCATCGTGTCTCCTCGGGTATCGGGCCGGGCAGGTGCAGGGGGCGTGGGCCGGGTTCGGCGTTCCTGGCGGGATTGTGTCAGGTCCCCAGCCAGGCTCTCAGCAGGGCGGTCACGACGGCATCGGGATCCTTCTTGTCGGCCTTCGCCGCGGCCCGGAAGTCCTTGCGCAGCGACTTGGGCACCTTCACGCCGAGGTCGACCGGCTTCTCGTCGGCCTTCCCGGAGGGCCGGGTCCGCGCCTTCTTGGCGGCGGCGCGCAGGCTGTCGCTGGTGGTGCCGCGCAGCGGGCCGGACAGCCGGTGCTGGACGGCGCCGCCGGACTTCCCCGTCGACTTGGCCAGTGCTGGCGAGGTCGTGGCGCCCTCGGCATCCGCACGCGGCGCCGGCAGGGCGGGAGCGCCCTCCGGAGCCGCCGGTCGCAGCGTGTGCAGCGAGTGCCCGGGAGCAGCGGGGTGGATGTGCGCGTCGGCAGCCTTCTTCAGTGCCGGACGTGGTGCCGGGGTGCTCATGACAGGCCCTCCTCGATGTTCGCGGCCAGCTCGGTGAACAGGGCGACCAGGTCCTTCGCGCTCTGCGAGCGCATGGCGGTGATGGGCACGGCAGCACCCTGGGCGGCGCCCATCGCGGTGCGGTCGGGGATCGGCGGATCCAGCACCAGCTGGGGATAGGCCCGACGCAGCTCGTCGAGTCGATACGAGTGCTCGGCGCTGCGGCGCACCCGGTTGACCACGATGCCAGCCGGTCGCAGCCCCAGGTTGGTGGCAGCTCGGGCGATGTCCACGGCCTCCAGGGCCTGCTCGGCGCCCTGCAGGGCGAAGTACGAGGGCTCAGTGACGATCAGGGCGGCGGGGGCGGCGGCCAGCGCGTTGCGGGTCAGCTCCCCGAGCGAGGGCGGACAGTCGATGAGGATGGTGTGGTAGCGGTCCAGCGCACCGATGAGCGTCGTGCGCAGGCGCAGCGCGGAGTCGGGGCCCTCGGCGTGGGCGCGATGCTCCAGGGCCCGCTCGCCCGCGATGAGGTCGATGCCGGGACCCCAGCCGCTGCCGACGATCGCATCGGCGGCGATCCCCTCGCGGCCGTCAGCCAGCACATCGTTCGTGGTGAACTCGTAGGGCTGCGGGTCCAGTGCCGCCGTGGCGTTGGCCTGCGGGTCGAGGTCGATCACCAGGGTGCGGTGCCCGGCGGCCCAGGCGCTGGCGGCGAGTCCCAGGCAGACGGACGTCTTCCCGACGCCGCCCTTGAGGGAGATCGCTGCAAGCATGGCCACGTGGTCAGTCTGCCACGCAGGGACCCCTCAACCCGTGGGCCGCACCGGGTGCATCCCCAGAACGCCGGTCAGCGGATCGCGGTGTACCGGCGCAGGGCCTCGTCGCGCTCCTCGAAGTGGTCGACGAGCGGCTCGGGATACCCGTGGGCGTACCCGTCGAGCACCTTCCACGGCTCGTGGACGGCGGCCCCCGCCAGGTGCGTCAGCTCCGGGACGTACCGGCGGACGTAGGCGCCCTGCGGATCGAACTTCAGGCCCTGCAGGACCGGGTTGAACACCCGGAAGTAGGGCGCGGCATCCGTGCCCGACCCGGCCACCCACTGCCAGCCGTGGGCGTTCGAGGCGGGGTCGCCGTCGACCAGCCAGCGCATGAACTCCCGCTCCCCGCGCCACCAGGGCAGGTGCAGGTCCTTGACCAGGAACGAGGCGACCACCATCCGCACGCGGTTGTGCATCCACCCCTCGGCCCGCAGCTGGCGCATCCCGGCGTCGACGAACGGGAACCCCGTGCGACCCTCGGCCCACGCGGCGAATGCCTCGTCTGCCTCCGGCCCGGAGTCGTGCACCATCCGGTCGAAGGCCGGGTTGAGGTTCTCGGTGAGGGTCCCCGGGTTGTGCAGGAGCACGTCGGCGTAGAACTCCCGCCATCCCAGCTCGGCGATGAACCGGCGGTCACGGTCGGGGTCCAGCGCGGCCAGCAGGGTCCGCGGGTGGATCTCGCCCCAGCGCAGCGGCAGGGACAGCCGGCTGGTGCCCGGGAGGTCGGCACGGTCGCGCAGGTCGCCGTAGTCGGCGAGGTGCTCACGGGCGAAGTCCGCCCAGCGGCCCATCGCGGCCGCCTCGCCCGCGGCGGGCAGGGAGGTCCCGGGCGGGGGCTGGGGCGGAGGGCAGCGGCTCGCCGGGGAGGTCGAGGACCTCGATCCGGGATGGCCGGCGGGTCGGTGCCCCCCAGCCGGCGTCCAACCAGGCCCGGTGGAACGGGGTGAACACGCGGTAGGGCGTGCCATCGGGCTTGAGGACGGAGCCCGGCGGCACGGCGTAGTTGCTCCCCGTCGCGACCAGGCGTGAGCCCGTCGCCGCGAGGGCCTCGGCCACGCGGGCGTCCCGCTCACGACCGCGCGGGGTGTGGGCCTCGGTGATGTGCACCGTGATCGGACCGAGCTCCCCGGCCAGGGCGCTGAGCACCTCGGCCGGATCGCCCGTGCGCACGTGCAGGGCGCCGAGGTCGTCGCGCAGGGCCGCCAACGAGTCCGCCAGATAGGCCCGCGGCGGGGCACCGAGATGCTGCCACGGCCCGGGGATGACGACGAACAGGGGCAGGATCGGTGCCCCGCCGGCCTCGGTCACCGCGCGGGCCAGGGCGGGGTGGTCATGGGTCCGCAGGTCCCGGCGGAACCACATCACGTGCTGCACGGAGCCGACCCTAGGGCGCGCCCGGGTGCCTCGCATCCGGGTCGCCTCGTCAGCCGGAGGCCCCGAGGGTCCGGCACACGGGACAGATGCCCCCCGGGGTTACGCGTGCCCGTCGCACGGATCGCAGCCGTGTGGGGGACAATGGGCGCGTGAGCGACCTCATCGATACCACGGAGATGTACCTGCGGACGATCTATGAGTTGTCGGAGGAGGGGATCCTGCCGATGCGTGCCCGCATCACCGAGCGACTCGGGCAGAGCGGCCCGACCGTCTCGCAGACGGTGGCGCGGATGCAGCGCGACGGCCTCGTGGAGCTCGACGAGGATGACCGGCACCTCGTCCTGACCGACACCGGCTCCGAGCTGGCCACGAGGGTGATGCGCAAGCACCGGCTGGCCGAGTGCCTGCTGGTCGAGGTGATCGGTCTTCCCTGGGAGGAGGTCCACACCGAGGCCTGCCGCTGGGAGCACGTGATGAGTGAGGCGGTGGAGCGGCGGCTGGTGGAGATCCTCGGCAATCCCACGACCTCCCCGTTCGGCAACCCGATCCCCGGGCTGGGCGAGCTGGCCGGCGCCCGTGCCGATCGCTCGGGCGCGGAGCACCCCGGCGAGTCCCTGGCGGTGGCTGCCCAGGACGAGCCGCGCCCGATGACCGTGGTGCGGATCGCTGAGTCCCTCCAGGCGGACGAGGCCACGATGGGTGCGCTGCGGAGCATCGGCGCGACGCCCGGCAGGCGGGTGGACGTCAGCCTCGCCGCGGGGATCGTGCGCCTGGAGAGCCCGGAGGGCAGCATCGAGCTGTCCCGCGCCCAGGCCAAGCAGGTCATCGTCGCGGCGTAGGCGCACCGGAGTCGGCATTGGGACTCCCGCGAACCGCCGAACGCCGGTACCCTATGGGGTACTCACTAGGGGAGGACGCCATGGCCATCGAGGAGACGTGCCGCAAGGATGTGGTCAACCGGCTGCGCCGGATCCAGGGCCAGGTCGCCGGGATCGTGACCATGATCGACGAGGGCCGCGACTGCAGCGACGTGATGGTCCAGGTGGCTGCGGTGTCCCGGGCCATCGACCGGGCCGGCTTCAAGATCATCTCCGCCGAGCTGCAGGCGTGCGCCGCGGCCAACGAGAGCGGCGAGGAGCCCCCCATGTCGATGGAGAAGATCGAGAAGCTCTTCCTGACGCTGGCCTGACCCGCCGGCGGGGCCGATCCGGCTCGGCACCCGCGCGGGCTGGTTGCCCGCCGGTGCTGGATCCGCCTCTGAGCGCGCTCTCCGAGCCCGGTAACGCCCGTTTCTCCCGTGTTTGACCCCCGGAACGAGAGATACATCACAGCCGATGCGTTTGTGACATTCCTGCGACGTTGGCTACGGTGATCACGTCCCGCCACCCGGTGGGATGGGGCGGACGGCGCCGAATCCCGTTCACGTCACGCCCTTCAGCGACTGGCCGCAGGCCAGCAACGCACTGAGAACGGGAGCGGGGGACCCACGATTCGTGGTCCCACGTCGACAGGCGTGAGTCCTTGGGGTGAAGCCGCGAGAGCGGCCGGGTGCTCCCCACCCGAACCCGACAGCTCACCTCGCAGGCGCCTGGAGGAGACACCACCATGGCTCTACTGACCCGTGCCCGAGGCATGGCCCTGGCTGGCGCCACGGCACTTGCCGTCGCGTTCCCGATCTCGCCGGTGGCCATCGCACCGGCGGCCACCGCAGTCCCCGCCCCCCGCGTCTCCATCGAGAGCAGCACCGCCTCGGTCGTGAGTGCCGAGGAGCGCAAGAAGAAGTCCTCGCGCAGCTCGCGCTCGTTCGCCGCCCGCGCCGCGAAGGTCATGCGCACCGGCAACTCCCTCAAGGGCGTGCCCTACCGCGCGGGCGGATCGACCCCCCGGGGGTTCGACTGCTCCGGCTTCACCTCCTACGTGTTCCGCAAGGCCGGCGTGAACCTGCCGCACTCGGCGACGGGCCAGATGCGCAAGGTCAAGCGGATCTCACGCAGCCAGGCGCGCCCGGGTGACCTCGTGTTCTTCCTCGGTGGTCGTGGTGCCTACCACGTCGGCATCTACGCCGGCGGCAACCGCACCCTGCACTCCCCGCGTCCGGGCGGCCGGGTCAGCACCGTCAACATCTGGACCCGCAACGTCGCCTTCGGCCGGGCCCTGTGACCTGCCCCTGATCGTCGCGGGTGCTGCCCGCACCCGGTGCCCGAGTCGTCCGTCGGCTCGGGCACCGGCATGTCCTGGCCGGTCTCAGTCCCGCGACGGCCTCGGCGAACAGGTCGGCCATCTCGTCGTTGAACGCGGCCACCAGGTTGCTCACGTCGGGGATCACGTTGGCGTCGGTCTTGAAGCCGACCCGGATCATCCCGTTGTAGCTGAAGATGCAGGCGCCCAGCGTCTGGTGCGACGCACCGGGGACCCACCCCAGGATGCCGACCATCTCCTGCCCCGCGAAGTAGCGCACCTCGGTCGGTCCCGGGACGTTGGTGGTCACGCCGATCGCCTTGTTGCTGAAGAACTCGGTCATGCGCCGCGAGAGGGTCTCGGTGACCGATCCCATGACGCCGATCGCGTGGGACAGCCCGAACGTCAGCAGGGCCTCGGGCCCGTACTTGATGACGTCCATCCGGGCCTTGGCCTCGCTCAGCCGCGCCATCGGCGTGGGCTCGGAGAGGGGGAGCTCGATCGCCACGAGGGCGAACTTGTTGCCCAGGTGCAGCGGCAGTGGCTCGTCGATGGCGCGCAGGTTGACCGGGATCATCGTCACCACGTCGCGGGGGACCTCGCCCCGGGCAAGGATGTAGCGGCGCAGTGCACCAGCCAGGGCGGCCATCATCACGTCGTTGACGGTTGCCCCGCGCGCCTTCGCGACCCGCTTGACGGCGTCGAGGTCGTAGGACGGTGCCCAGTCCGCGCGCTTGTCGATCCCGGGCTGGCCGAACAGCAGGACGTCCTCATGGGTCCCGATGATCAGCTTGTCGACGGCGTCCGCCGTCCCGGCCACCTGGTCTGCCAACCGCCACGTGAGGCTGCCCCGGTTGTCGGGGTCGAGCATGTGGACCAGGCTGACGGCGGAGTTGGTGGCCGCGACCCCGGCGGCGACGGGGAAGGTGGCCAGCTGGAAGAGCCGACGCCCGGCTCGGTCACGCAGGCCCGGGTGCCCCCGATCGGTGGGGGCGGGGCCCATGGCGGGGGAGGGCTCGACCGGATGGCTGCGCGGATCGACCCCGGTCAGGGACAGGACGGCGTCCTCGGGCTCCGCGTCCCCGCTGGGGGTGTCGGTCGTGAGGTCCAGCAGCACGCGCACCAGGGCCGTCCCGTCGGCGATCGCGTGGTGGAAGCGCATCATGACGGCACCGAAGTCGTTTCCGGTCAGGACGTGGGCGTGCCACAGCGGCCGGTCGCGGGGCAGCGGCTCGGACATCCGCGACTCCAGGAACTTCCGCATCGCCTCCCGCCCACCATCGCCGCGGAGGCGGTGGTGGGTGATGTGCCGGTCGATGTCGAAGTCGGGATCCTCGACCCAGTGGTCCAGCCCGACGCTGGAGTGCTCCGGCCGCCAGGTGAACACCGGGTAGCGCTCGACCATGCGCTCGCGCAGGGCGCGCGTCACCTCCTCGATCTCCAGCGGCTCGTCGAACCACATCACCCCCTCGATCACCATGAGGTTCTCGGGGCTGTCCATGTTCAGCCAGAGGGAGTCGTTCGGGGACAGGGCGACGCGTTCGGGCATGGCCCCATCGTGCCCCTTCGCGAGGGCTGAGTCACACCGTGATCGGGCCGTTCGCGACGTGGATCACTCCGCCGGGGCCAGCGCCAGCAGCTCGTCCATCTCGGCGCTGAACGCCGCCACCAGGTTGGCGATGTCGGGCACGACGGTGACGTCGGTCTTGAACCCGACGCGGATCTGGTCGTCGTAGCTGAAGATGCAGACACCGAGGGTCTGGTTGGCGGCCCCCGGGACCCACCCCAGGATCCCCACCAGCTCCTGGCCCGCGAAGTAGCGGGTGTGCTGGGGCCCGGGCACGTTGGTCGTGACGCCGATCGCCTTGTTGCCGAAGTACTCCTGGATCGTGCGCGACACGCGCGACGTGTACGACCCGACCATGCCCAGGGCGTTGGAGATGCCGAACGTGAGCAGCGCCTCCGGCCCGGACTTGATGACCTCCATCCGCGCGTGGGCGGCGTCCAGTCGCTCGGCCGGCGTGGCTGCCTCCAGCGGCAGGTCCAGCGCGACGAGGGCGAAGCGGTTGCCCAGGTGCGCGGGCAGCGGCTCATCGACCGGCCGCAGGTTCACCGGGATCATGGTCATGGCATCCGCGAACGGCTCACCGCGGCCCGCCAGGTAGCGCCTCAGGCCGCCGGCAACCCCGGCCAGCATCAGGTCGTTGACCGTCGCCCCGCGGGTCCGTGCCGCGCGCTTGACCGCCTGCAGGTCGTGGGCCGGCGCCCAGTCGGCGCGCTTGGCCACCCCTGCCTTGCCGAAGATCGCGATGTCCGGCGGTGTTCCCACCAGGAGCTTGTCCAGGGTCCCAGCCGTCCCCACCGTCTGATCCGCGGCCCTCGCGACGAGGCTGCCGTCGCGATCGAGGTCCAGCATCTCCAGCAGCTTGGCGGCGCCGGTCGTGGCCTTCACCCCGGCGGCGAGTGGCAGGGTCGCGACCTGGGTGACCGCGTTGAGCGCCTTGACCCGCTTGCGCCGGGCGATCCGGTCGACGGGGGACTCCTCGGGCGCCGGCGGCTCGTCGGCCGGATGGAGCCGGCCCTCGGCAACCGGCGGGTAGTCGAAGCCCTCCTCGGGGGTGTCGGTCGTCATCTCGATCAGGACCCGGGCCAGCGCCGTGCCGTCGGCGATCGCGTGGTGGAAGCGGATCATCACCGCGCCGAAGTCGTTGCCCTCCAGGACGTGGGCGTGCCAGAGGGGGTGCGCCCGGTCGATCGGCTCGGAGAACCTCGCCTCGAGGAACGCCTGGAGCTCAGCCCGGCCGCCGGCACCGCCCAGCTCGTGGACGGTCACGTGCCGGTGGATGTCGAAGTCCTCGTCGGCCACCCACTCATCCCGGCCCCCGACGGCCGCCGACAGGCGAGGTCGCCAGCGGAAGACCGGGTACCTCGTGACCAGCCGCTCCTCGAGGGCGCGGACCACGGCATCGGGGTCCAGCCGGTGGTGGAACCACATCACCGTCTCGATGACCATCAGGTTCTCGGGGGAGTCCATGTTGAGCCACAACGAGTCGTTGGCCGACAACTCCATCTCAGCGGGGGGATCAGGTGTCGTCGTCATGGGGCCCATGGTGCCGCGCTGTCCGTGGCGATGGGCTGGCTGAGGAGTCGGCGAGCTGGTCCAGCGGGACCGGTCGCCCCAGCAGGTGGCCCTGGGCCAGTGCGATGCCGGTCGCGACCACCGCGTCCCGTTCGGCGGCCGTCTGGACCCCCTCGGCGATGACGGGGCAGTGCAGGCTCTCGGCAACGCTGCGGGCCGCAGTGAGGAACGCCACGCCGCCCTCCTCCCCGCTGCCGGCGCGTGCCACGAGCGCGCGGTCGATCTTCAGGAGGTCCGGTCGCATCGCCTCGAGCCGGGTGAAGTTCGAGAAGCCCGCCCCGAAGTCGTCGACGGCCAGTCGATACCCGGCTTCGCGCAGGCGCACCAGGCGGTGCGTGATGTCGGGCTTCTCCAGCAGCTCGGAGGACTCCGTCACCTCCAGGACGACTCGTCCCGCGCGAGGCGTGCAGTGGTCCGGCGAGGAGCCGATCCAGATGGATGTCGTCGGACATCTCGCGCGCGGAGAGGTTGACCGCGAGGAAGCCGTCGGGTGGAAGGGCGGCCAGCACCTCGTCGACGTCACGCTCCACCACTTCGAGGATCAGCCGTCCGATCGCGACGATCTGGCCCGTCCTCTCCGCGAACGCCATGAACCGGGCGGCCGGGACCAGCTGCCCGTGGTGCCGCCATCTGGCCAGTGCCTCCACCCCCGCCACGGCACCGGACTCCAGGGCCACGATCGGCTGGTAGGCCAGCTCGAAGTCTGCGCTGCGCACCGCACGTGCCAGGTCGTGGCGCAGCTGCGCGGTGTCCATCGCCTCCGAGCCGAGCTTCGCGCTGAACTGCAGGCACCGGTCCCCGCCGGCGTTCTTGGCCGCGTACATCGCCAGGTCCGCCCGGGTGATCAGCTCGTCGGGGCGATCTCCGTCGGTCGGGAACGTGGCGATCCCGATGGATCCCGTGATGTGGATCAGGAGCTCGTCGATGTGCATGGGCTCGCGCAGCGCGGCCAGGATCCGCTCGGCCACGGGGGTCACGGGCGTCGTCAGCCACGCCCTCGCACAGCAGGACGCCGATCTCGTCGCCTCCGAGCCGACCGACATGATCGGCGTCCCTGACCTGTCCGAGGATCCGGTTGACCGTCACGCGCAGCACGTCGTCCCCGACCTGGTGGCCGAACTGGTCGTTCACGCCCTTGAATCCGTCGAGGTCCACCCAGAGCAGCGCGACCGACTGCCCCTGCAATCGAGCGGCGGCGATCTCCTGCTCCATCGACTGGGTGAAGCTGGCACGGCTCTCGCTGCGGGTGAGGGTGTCGGAGCTGGCCACGATGTTGGTCGCCTGCCCAGCCCGCGCGAGGCTGAAGACGAGGAAGATCAGCAAGCTGGTCAGCGCGACCATGCCGAACAACCGGTCGAAGTACCAGCCGAACGACCACCGGTTGGCGTTCATGTTCACGATCGCGGCACCGAGCTGCAGGACCAGCACGGCCGACAGCCACCGCTGGATGAGCGCGCCACCTCGCTGGCACCACAGCGAGAGGGCCGTGGCAGCCAGCGAGAATCCCAGCAGGAGCCAGTCCAGGGCGGCCGCCAACGACGTCAGGCCGACTTCCTGGGCCAGGAGCGTGGGCCGGAACGCGGTGTCCTCCACTGCGACGAAGCCCACGGTGAGCAGCGCGGCGATCACGACCCCCACCACGGACGGCCACATGTCCACGACCAGCCCGGGCCGCCGATGCCTGACTCGGTCGATGTGGAACACGCACACGGCGACCATCAGGCCCCCGGCGAACGCGAAGTGCCAGATGTAGAACATCCAGGGGGCCGACTGCTGCCCACCCAGGAGAGGCTCCTCCCCGCCGAAGCCGCCCGGGAAGAACAGGGGGAAGGACAACAGGAGCACTGCCACGTAGAGGTAGGTGCCCCCGAGCCACAGGTAGCCCCGGCGCCCGGTGGCGCTCGCCTGGCCGTAGAGCAGCAGTGAGGTGAGCCCACAGACGACGACCAGCACCAGCGCGTGGGCGATCGGGACCCACACCAGCGCCGGCCACGGGTCGCTCCCCCGGGAGAGCACGCCCAACGACGCACCCAGGTACACCACGGCGCCCACCCAGGCAGCCAGTCGCCCTGCCCGCGACAGCGGGCGAGCCTCGTCCAACGAGTAGAGCGCGGCGGCCACGGGCAACTCCCCACCGTCGAGGACGGGGCCCAAGGCTAGCCGGCCCCGCACCCGGCGACCAGACCCTCGAAGGCCCATTCGCCTCGACCTGTGTGGGCCCGCCTTCCTCCCCCAACCGGTGTACACTTGGTTGAAGCAACAACTTATTGGAGGCTCCCATGGCCATGCACCCGTATGCCGCGCACGTGCACCTCGCGCGGTCCGCTGACCCTCATCGTGCCTGGCAGCCTGAGGACGGTCCGCTTCCGGCGCTGTACCTCAGCCATGGCGCGCCGCCCCTGTTCGAGGATGCCGACTGGATGGCCCGGCTGTTCGCCTGGGCGCGCGCCCTGCCCCGGCCACGGGCGATCCTGATCGCCTCGGCACACTGGGAGTCCGCCCCGCTGGCGCTCTCGTCGGCCACCGCCGGGACCCCGCTCGTCTACGACTTCGCCGGCTTCGACCCCGTGTACTACCGGTTCCGCTACCCGACCCCGGACGCCAGTGAGCTCGCCACGCTCGTGGCCGGCGTGCTGCCCGACGGGACCGGGCTGGTGCAGCACACCGCCCGTGGCCTGGACCACGGGGCGTGGGTCCCGCTCATGGCGATGTACCCGGAGGCCGATGTCCCCGTCCTGCAGCTGAGCATCCCGACGAACGTCTCGGGTGACCTGGTGGAGCTCGGCCGCCGGCTGCGCCCCCTGCGCGAGCAGGGCGTGCTGGTGATCGGGTCCGGGTTCATGACCCACGGCCTGCCGTTCATCGACTGGGGGCGCCCCGACACGGTCCCGGGGTGGTCGCGGGACTTCGATGCCTGGGCGGTCGACGCCCTGACGCGCGGTGACCTCGACGAGCTCGCGGCCTTCCGGGAGCGGGCTCCCGGGATGCCCTACGCACACCCCACGGTCGAGCACTTCATCCCGATGTTCCTCACCCTGGGAGCCGCGACCGACCTGTCGCGGGCGCCGGCGACCACGATCGACGGCTGGATGTACGGGCTGTCGCGGCGGTCCTTCCAGGCGGCCTGAGCCCGGGTGCGCCCGCGGCGTCAGCCCTCGCCGAGCAGGGCCTCGGCCTCGGCGACGTCCAGTCGTCCGGCCGCAAGGTCGGCGAGGATCGCGGCCGTGTCGATCTCCGCGGCTGCCGGTCCCGCCGTGGTCGAGCTCGGCGGATCTCCCAGCCCGAGGCGGTCGAGCACCTCGCTGAGCCGGGCCCGCGCGGTCGGGTAGGACACCTCGAGGTGGGCCTGCACGTCGCGGACGTTGCCGCGGCTGCGCAGGAACACCTCGAGGATCTCCAGGTCGGCTGGGCCCAGCCGGCAGAACCGGCACGTCTCGAAGTGACCGGACAGCTCCGTGCCGCAGGACGGGCACCCCAGGCGCAGGGTGATCAGCGACTCGGAGCACACCGGGCACGTGGTCGGCGGCCGATGCGTGCGCATCCGGGTCTCAGAAGACCGAGACGACGAGGGAGCCCAGGCGGGTGGTGGCGGCCAGGCGTCCCGGCACCCGCCCCGGCGACCACCGGCGGGTGGCCCTCGGGGGTGGCCTTGATCGTGGTGCCGTCGGCCAGGCGGATGGTCGCCAGGCCGAGGGTGGCCTCGGCCTTCACCGCGACGTCGGAGCCGGGCAGCAGGGTCAGGCGGGCCGAGCCGAGGTCGGTGCTCACCGTGCACTCACCCTGGAACTGCCACTCCACGTCAGCGCTTCCGCTGGCCACCGACAGGGTCAGCTGGCCGGCTCCGTCGTGGAGCTTGGCCGAGCCGGCCTCGACCCCGACCGAGGTGGCGGCGCGCATGCCGCTGAGCTCCAGCGAGCCGGCGACGTTGAGCACGTCGAGCGGGAGGTCGGGATTGACCCGGACGCGCAGCGTGGACCCCGCCCGGTTGACATTGGTCAACCACGTGGCGAAGGTCGACTTCGGCGCCTCGACCTCGTACTCGCCGACGCGGAGGTCGGAGTGCACCGTCAGTCGGTCGCCGACGTGCGACACGCGGTGCGGTCCCTCGGCGATCGCGGTGTCCACCGACGGGTCGCCCACGACCACCAGGCGCACGGCGCTGCCGCGCACGCTGATCCGGCGGACCGGCTCGGGCGCGGGCTGCTCCGGGATTGCCTCGTGGGCCGTGGCGTCGGCCTTCGCCGCCGCGCCTGCCCGGTTCAACGTGCTCTCGGCCTCCTCGGGGCTGATCTCGCCGGAGGCAACTCGGTTCAGAAGGTCGCGCAGGTCATCGTTCATGGGTCAATAGTAGTCCGAGACTTTCCACTAGTGCAAGACCTCATTGCCATTAGTTGAACCAACTGGTGCGCGCGCCGATCCCACCTGGCGGACCAGCAGCCCTCCCGCGACCATCAGGGCGATCGCAGCCACCGCGTTCAGCGGGACCCCGGCGAACTCCGAGACGCGGGTCGGGAAGCCGGCCAACCCGATCGCGGACAGCATCAACGTCCCGATCCCGATGAGCGCCGCGCCAGTCCCGGCGGCGGCAGATCGGCCGCGCTCGCCCGGGGCTGCGCCACCCTCGGCGGGGGCGTGCCGAGCGGGCCGGTCCCAGCCGGGCAATCGGCCGACCTCCGCCGGCCACATCAGCCGCACGACGCCGACCACGCACGTCAGGTAGACCGCCAGGAACGCGATCGTCCACAGCCAGAAGCCCGGTCCGGGGACCGGGTAGCCCTCGGCATCCCACTCGACCGGCCGGTCCAGGCCCAGGAGGTGCAGTCCGGCGTACAGCGCGATCATGACGGGCAGGTGCCACAGGTACAGGGTCATCGCCGTGAGGTTGATGGCCGTCGTGGCAGTCCAGACCCGGCGTCCCGCGGCCAGGCGGACCAGCGCCGGGCGGAACGCCCCGACCAGTCCGGCGAGGGCGATCGTGTGCAGGGCCAGCACCAGGCTCGGGGGAGCCATGTTGCTGAACGGCTCGCCGCGCATGCCCACCATCGAGCGCGGGTAGGGCCCGAAGGTGACGAGCAGGAGGTTCGCCGAGACGGCCAGGGCCGCGACGCCGGCCCCGCGCCACCGGACCAGCAGGCCCGCGTCGAAGAGCATCCCCAGCTGGGCCGCCAGCGCCCAGACGAGGACGAAGTTGAGCAGCCCGAGGGGCGCCACGCCCACTCCCAGTCGCATCCAGTCGAGCAGGACGACCCCGGCCAGCAGGACCCCGGGGCCGAGCAGCGGGTTGACCGCATGGGCCCGAACCGCCAGCGGGGTCAGGGCGCACACCATGACGTACACGCCGATGAACCACAGCAGCTGGGTGGCCAGCCCGAGCAGCGGTTCGGAGTACCCCGCCGGGGCGACCAGGGAGACCAGCCCGCTGACCGGCGCCATGATCATCAGGTAGACCCACACCGGCCGCATCAGCCGCGCGACCCGGCGCCACAGCCAGGACGCGTACGGGTCGTGGGTGGTGCGCCAGGAGCGGGCATTCACCGCGCCGCCGGCGACGAAGAACAACGGCATGATCTGCAGGATCCAGGTGGCCCAGGGGGCCCACCAGTAGACCGTCAGCGAGGTGCTGATCACCGGCCCGGAGTCGGTCCAGCCCACGATCCCCATGCTGCTGTGCCCCAGGACGACCAGGGCCAGGGCGCCGGCGCGCAGCAGGTCGAGCACCCGGTCGCGGTCCGCGGGCGTGGCCGCGACAGCCCGAGCGACAGGCGGTGCCGGAGGAAGCCTCACACCTGCGACGTTACGCCCATGATCGCGAATCGCTCCAAGAATGCGGCCGTGCCAGCGCTCCAGAGTTGGACGAAGTCGCCTGGAGCGCCCGAGAGTTGGACGAAGTCCGGGGGGACGCCGACGGCCCCGGTCGCGCGCAGCACCAGGGCCGTCGACGGCGTGGGGCGTCAGATGAAGAGGAGCTGCGCGCCTTCGGTCATCTCGATGAAGTCGGAGGCGTTGATGATGTCCTCGACGCCCTCGTAGAGGTCGTCCATGTCCACCTTGTTCATGTCCGCGCTCATGCGGCAGCCCACAGGTGGCCGCCGGAGGCGACGATCTGGTCGAGGAAGTCGCGCACCGGCGGGATGCCCATGTCGTCGAGCTGCTCCTTGAGCATCTTGGTCGCCATGCCGGTCATGCCCGGCAGCGGCATGACGGCCTGCGGGATGCGCATGCTCCTTGCCCTTGACCGGGAAGTGCATGGCGGTGTTGCCCGCGGGCGAGAACTGCAGGTCGTCCATGCGGCTGTCGATGATCATGTCGAAGCCCCAGAACGTGAAGAACAGGTGCGTCTCGATGCCCTCACCGAGGGCGGCATTGGCCAGGACGAGGGCCGGGTAGGCCATGTCGAGGTTGCCCTTGGAGCAGATGATGACGAACTTGCGGTCGGTCTCCGCGTCGTCGAAGTTCGGGATGACGGTCATGTGGGTGTCTCTCTCTCGTGGTGCCGGGCGGGTGGTGCGCGGGGATCAGACGCAGCCCTTGGGCTTCGGGACGCCGGCGATGTAGGCCATCTTCTTGGCGGGCTTCTTGGGGAACAGCTCGAACTGCTTCTTCGTGGGCACCCCACCGACGGTCTGCACGCGACGGGTCGTGGCGGTCTCGCCCTTCTCCTTGTAGTCCTCGCGAAGCCACTTGATCAGGGCCCAGTGCTCGTCGGTCATCTCGACGTCGATGTTCTTCGCGAGCTCGGCGGCGATCTCCTCGCTCCACTCGTCGTACTCGGTGAGGAAGCCCTCCTCGTTGACGTGGACTTCCTTGCCGGCGATCGTGGCCACGGCCATGGTCGTTGTTCCTCTCTGCTATCTACTTGGTGGGTGAGGTCGGCTGGGTGTCCTCACCGACCGTGTGGAGCATGGACAGCACGCGGGCGAGCCCACGCCTGGTCTGGGGGTCGCGCATCGACTTCAGCAGCGCGAAGGCCGAGGGCGGCTCGATGTGCGTGTCCTCGACCTCCTGGATGGTCAGGGCGGTCCGGTTGAGCAGGGCCATCACCTCGGGCTGGGTCAGCTCCTTGACGGCGTTGAGGATCGTGACGACGTTGTCGCCGAGGGCCCGCACGTCGTCCTCGTCGAACGAGGTGACGACCTTGTCGGCGATCGCCGCACCCTCGCGGGCGAACATGAAGTAGCCCTTGTCCTCGGCGACCTGCAGGACCTCGGTGAGCTTGGCCATGCCCGCGCCGCCCAGGGAGCTCACCTCGTGGCCCAGCTCGGCGATGCTGCCGATCTGGCCGACGAGGACCTCCATGTCGGGGATCGCCCGTGCGGTCGTGCGGGCGAACCGGGTGACGTCGTCGATCGTGACGTCGGCCTCGAGCTCGGAGAGCTCGCGGGTGGCCACGTCCATCGCGCCCCGCGACACCGGGATCAGGGTCTCCACGAGCTCGCTCCACTGCTCGCGGGCTGCGGCCGCCGCGGCGACCTGCTCGGCCATCACGGCCATCTGGGCGCTCATCGCGTCCAGGCGGGCCAGGATCGCGGCGTTCGCGTCGGCGGTCGCCGCCGCCGGGCCCAGGGCACCGACCGGGTCGGTGCCGATGTGGGTGGTCTCGGTCATCAGAGGTCCTTCGCGTCCTTGCCGGCCATCGACATGAGCGCAGGCAGCGGCAGCTCCTTGCCGGGCAGCAGGATGTTCCAGTACATCCACCGGAACATGACCTTGCCCCAGTGGTTCATCTCGGTCTCCTTCAGCAGGGAGAACGGGCCCACGCCGGGCAGCGGGTACTTGCCGGTCAGCGGCTCGGTGTCGTAGTTGAAGTCGATGAGCAGGCCCTTGCCGTGGCCGGTCTCGATGAAGCAGTTGGCATGGCCGTCGAACAGCTCGGTCATCTTCAGGCCCTGGATGTGGCGCAGGAAGTTCGCCGGGAACAGGTCCATCGCGAAGTGGGCGACGGATCCGGCCTTGGACGCCGGGATGTTGGAGGCGTCGCCCACGACGAAGATGTTGTCGTGGTCGTCGGACAGCAACGTCTGCTTGTCGACCGGGACGTAGTTCAGGTCGTCACCGAGCCCTGAGCGGGCGATGTAGTCCGCGCCCATGTTCAGCGGGATGGTGACCAGCAGGTCGTAGGGCACCTCGCGCTCGTCGAAGCTGATCAGCTTCTTGGCGTCCGCGTCGATGCTCTCGATCATGAAGTCGCCCTCCAGGGCGATGCCGCGGGTCTCGAGCATGTCGCCGAGGTGCTTGCTGGCGACCGGCTTGGTGAAGGCGCCCTCCAGCGGGGTGACGTAGACGATCTCGACCTTGTCGCGCATCCCCTGCTCGCTCGAAGAACGCGTCGGCGAGGAAGGTGAACTCCAGGGGTGCGACCGGGCACTTGATCGGCATCTCGGTGATGTGCACCACGAGCCGGCCACCCTCCCAGGTGCGCAGCTTCTCGGCCAGGGCGGTCGCGCCGGCGAAGGTGTAGAACTCGTGGACGCTGCCACCGAGGTCGTCGGACATGCCCGGGGTCTCCTCGGGCCGCGGCGTGGTGCCGGTGGCGATGATCAGGTAGTCGTAGCCCAGCTCGGTGCCGTCGAGCAGCAGGACCTTGTTCTCCTCGGGCACGACCTTGTCGATCTCGCCCATCACCAGGTCGACGCCCGTGGGGATGAAGCGCTTCTTGGGCTTCACGATCTCGTCCGGGCGGTAGATGCCGAAGGGCACGAACAGGTACCCGGGCTGGTAGTAGTGCGTGTCGTCGGAGTCGACGACCGTGATGCTCCACTCGTCGCGGGGCAGCTGCGGGCGCAGCTTGTTCACGGCCATGGTCCCGGCGGTGCCGGCTCCCAGGACGAGCAGCCTCTTCATCAGTTCTCCTTCGTGGTGGCCGCGGGGTGCGCAGCCGGGGTGGTGGACGCCGCAGGGCGCGGCGTGGTGGTGGAGATCGCCGCAGCGATCCGGGGCAGGGCGTCGAGCACCCGACGGCGGGCGGCGTCATCGAGGTGGTACAGGTCGGGGTCGACCCGCATGTCGGTCGAGGGGCTCACCCCTCCAGCCAGGACCATCCCGACCAGGGTGCTGCCGTGGCGGATGAACGCCCGCGCGCACTGGAACCCCAGCGCGCCCTCCTGGAACCGGGGCGTGAGGTCGGGATGGTCCGCGAGGTCGCGCCACTCGGCCACACAGGCATCGAGGACGTCGGGCTCGTCGGCGCGCGTGGAGAACCAGGTGCTGGGGTTGGCCACGTCGGTGACCGGCCGGCCGTGCATGTCGGTGACGACCATCATCACGCCGAGCAGGTCGGCGGCCACCTCGACGGCGGCGCTCGCGGCTTCGGTGCTCAGGTTCACGGTGCGGGCGTCCTCGGCATCGACGGCCGGGTCGAGGGCCACTGGGCGGACCACCGAGAGGGTTGGGGCGTCGTCGTACTCCGTCGTGGTCGGCGTCCCGGACGGGCTCAGGGCCACCTCGGGCTGGTCGGATCCGAGCAGCGCCTCGATCCGGTCGGCGGGGAACCGCCAGGAGCGCCCGACGCGGATCGCGGGCAGCCGGCCGTCCTCGGCCATCCGGTAGACGGTGGAGCGATCGATGTGCAGCAGCTCCTGGACCTCCAGGGCGGTGAGCAGCGGCCGTGCGTGGCCCTGCGACATCTGCATGCTCTGCACACTATGCCGAGCCTGCATATGCATCCGTAGGCCAAAGGTCCCGTGCGGCAGGGCCGTGTGTACCGACTTCCGGTGCTGCGGCCGCCTCGTCTCACGAACGTGGGTTGCTGTTGCCGCGAGTGGAGGCAAGATCAACCCGAGTTCGTTCGTGCCCGGGGGCGAGCCGTAACACGTCGGTAACCTGACGTCATGAAACGGCCACAGGGGTATGTCCATGATTCGGCCATGCTGCCCTGGGACGAGATGTACGACGCCGACGGCGAGGTCCGCCCCGGCCGCGAGGGGCTGGCCGGGGCGCTGGAGGCGCTGGGGTCCGACGAGCTGCTCCGCCGCGCGCGACTGCGCGATGCGCACCTGAGCGCCCAGGGCATCACGTTCACCCTCTCGGGCCGCGAGCGACCCCTGCCGATGGACCTCGTCCCGCGGATCGTGGATGCCGCCGAGTGGCAGGTCATCGAGGCCGGTGTCGCCCAGCGGATCCGGGCGCTGGAGATGTTCCTGGCCGACATCTACGGGGCTGGCGAGATCCTGCGTGACCAGGTGATCCCACGCAAGCTCATCACCAGCTCCGCGCACTTCCATCGTGAGGCGCACGGCGTCCGGCCTGCCAACGGCGTGCGGATCCACGTCGCCGGGGTGGACCTCGTGCGCGACGACGAGGGCACCTTCCGGGTGCTGGAGGACAACCTGCGCAGCCCGTCGGGGGTGTCCTACGTGCTGGAGAACCGGCGCACGCTGTCGCACGTGGTCCCCGAGATCTTCACCGGCCACCGGCTGCGCAGCGTGGAGGAGTACCCCGCCCGGCTGCTGGGCGCCCTGCTCGCGGCCGCCCCCCTGGGCGTGGCCGAGCCGACCGTCGTGGTCCTGACCCCCGGCGTGCACAACTCGGCGCACTTCGAGCACGCGTTCCTCGCCCGGCGCATGGGCGTGGAGCTGGTGGAGGGCCGCGACCTGTTCTGCCGCGACGGCGTCGTGCGGATGCGCACCACCCGCGGCAGCGAGCCGGTCCACGTGATCTACCGACGCATCGACGACGACTTCCTGGACCCCGTGCACTTCCGCCCCGACTCCGTGCTGGGCGTGCCCGGGATCCTCAACGCGGCGCGGGCGGGCGCGGTCACGATCGCCAACGGGGTCGGCAACGGCGTGGCCGACGACAAGGCGGTCTACCCCTACGTGCCCACGATCGTGCGCTACTACCTCGGTGAGGAGCCGCTGCTGCCGAACGTGCGCACCTACGACCTGCGCGATCCCGAGCAGCGCGCCCACGTGCTGCCCCGCCTCGACCGGATGGTCGTCAAGCCCGTGGACGGCTCGGGTGGGTACGGCATCGTCGTGGGATCCCAGGCCAGCGACGCCGAGCTCGCCACGGCGGCGGCGAACATCGAGGCCGATCCCCGCGGCTGGATCGCCCAGCCGATCGTCGCCCTGTCGACCAGCCCGACCGTCGTCGAGGGTGGCCGGCTGGCCCCGCGGCACCTGGACCTGCGGCCCTTCGCGGTCAACGACGGCGAGAAGGTCTGGGTCCTCCCGGGCGGGCTGACCCGGGTCGCCCTCGTGGAGGGCAGCCTCGTGGTGAACTCCAGCCAGGGCGGCGGCTCGAAGGACACCTGGGTGCTCGACCTCGGGGAGGACGAGCCGCTGCCGCCGCTCGAGCCCGAGCTCGTGGTCGAGTCCGACGAGCCGACGTTCTCCGCGGCCCAGCGCCGTGCCGCGATCGAGGCGCGTGCCCGGGTCGACCAGCCGACTGTGCACTCCGAGCGCCTTCGACAGCAGGAGATGCAGCAGCAGCAGTCCGCGGGCGCGCCGATGCAGGAGGTGGGCACGTGCTGAGTCGGATCGCGGAGGCGATGTTCTGGATCGGGCGCTACGTGGAGCGTGCCGAGGTCACCACCCGGCTGCTCGTCGAGCACCACCAGCTGCTCGTCGAGGACACCCGACTGGACCCGGGAGTGGGCGTCGAGGCGATGCTCGAGCCGCTGTCGCTGATGCCCGAGGATCCCGATCGCGGGTCCCTGACCCCCGCCTCACTGGTGCGGATCGTGGTGGGCGACTCCGACGACCCGAAGACCATCCTCGGCAGCGTCTCGGCAGCCCGCGAGAACGCCCGGACCATCCGCGAGGCCCTGCCCGGCGACATGTTCGAGCGGATGAACGCCACCCACATGCGGCTGCAGGCCGGCATCTCCACGGTCATCCCCGGGATCCCGCTGCGCGGACTGCTCGACGAGCTCTCGGTCGTGGCCGGGATCATCGACTGGCAGATGCCCCGCGACGAGGGCCTGGTGTTCCTGCGGCTCGGGGGAGCGCTGGAGCGCCTGGACATGACCTCGCGGCTGCTGGCCATCGATCACGAGGGGCTGTGGCCGCAGGTGGGTGCCGCGACCGCGCTGCGGGCGGCCGGGGGGTTCAACCCGTTCCTGCGCACCCAGCGCGCCCTGACCGGTGAGCAGGTCCGGGCGTTCCTGCTGCTCGACCCGACCTTCCCGCGCTCGACGCTGCAGGCGGCGATCCGGGCGGAGCGTGCGGTGCGCCAGATGGGCACCTACGTCAGCCCGCAGCAGACCTCGACGCTGCTGCGGACCGTGGGCATCCTGCGCGCCGAGCTGGAGTTCGCCTCGGTCAACCCGACCCCAGCCGACCTGGAGCTGCTCAGCGAGCGCGCGAGCGAGGCGGCGTTCGTGGCCAGCGACGCCGTCGCCGGGGCGTTCTTCCGGCAGGCCGGCACGATCGTGTGGAGCCACTGATGAGCCAGCGACTGTCCGTGACGCACTCCACCAGCCTGGCCTACGCCGGGGAGGTGCTCGCCTCGTTCAACGAGGCCCGCATGACCCCACTGAGCACCTCCGGGCAGCTGATGCTGCGACACGACCTGTCGGTCAGCCCGCCCGCCCGGCTGCACCGCTACACCGACTACTGGGGCACCGCGGTCGAGGCCTTCGACGTGCACGCCCCGCACCACTCCCTGACGGTGGTGAGCACGTCGGCCGTGGACACGGTCGAGAAGTGGCGGCAGGCCCCGGGCGTCACGTGGTCGGAGATGGGTTCCGAGGAGGTCACCGACCGCTGGTGCGAGTTCCTCGAGCTGGGCCGGTTCGTCGACGACGCCACGGCGGACCCGGCCCGGGCCGACGTCCTGGCCACCCTGCGCTCCGCCCCGACACCGAGGGCCGCGATCAACCTCGCCGTGGAGATGGTGCGCGACCGCATCGCCTACGCGCCGGGGGCCACCCATGTGCACACCTCCGCCGGCGAGGCGTGGGCGGAGGGCCTCGGGGTGTGCCAGGACTTCAGCCACGCCACGCTCTCGCTGCTGCGCGCCCTGGGCATCCCGGGTCGCTACGTCAGCGGGTACGTCCACACCGAGGACGCGGAGATCGGCGTGCCGGTGATCGGCGAGAGCCACGCGTGGATCGAGGCGTGGAACGGCGGCTGGGAGGCCCACGACCCGACCAACGGCAGGGCCGTCGCCGCCGCGCACGTGCTGGTCGCGCGGGGCCGGGACTACAAGGACGTGTCGCCGCTGACGGGCATCTACGCGGGCCCCCTCAGCGCGGATCCGGTGGTCACGGTCGAGATGACCCGGCTCGTGCGCTGACGGAGCCCCGTCGCGTCGTCGGGCCAACCTACGGTCGCGTAGGATCGTCGGTCATGGACAAGCGGGCGATCGGGGCCAGGGCGCTGGCGATGCGTGGGTGGACGATCACCGGCGAGGGTCCGCCCGCGGATCCGGTCGTCGTGATGATCGCCGCGCCGCACACGTCGGCCTGGGACTTCCCCCTGATGCTCTGGCTGTCCTGGGCGTCCGGCGTCGATCCGCACTTCCTGGCCAAGGAGGAGCTGTTCCGCGGCCCGATGGGTCCGTTCATGCGCAGCGTGGGGGGACTCACCGTGGACCGCGGCAACCCGCAGGGCGTGGTCGAGGACCTCGCGGCCCGGGCGGCGACGGCCGAGCACTTCCAGCTGGTCATCGCCGTCGAGGGCACCCGCGCCAAGAAGCAGTACTGGAAGTCGGGCTTCTACCGGATCGCCCAGCAGGCCGACGTCCCGATGTGCCTGGGGTTCTGCGACGGCCCGACGAGGACGGTGGGGTACGGGCCCACGGTCCGGCCCTCGGGCGACATCCGCGCCGACATGGACCTCATCCGGGCCTTCTACGCCGACAAGCACGGCGTGAACCCGGAGCGCCGCACGGAGCCGCGCCTGCGCGAGGAGGACGCCCCACAGGTCTGAGGCGCCGCCCCGCGCGCTCCCCGCGCCCCCGCGCCGCCCGCGCCGCCCCCGCGCCCCGCGCGCCCCCGGCCCGCACCCCCGCAGACCCTCCGGGAACGTTCAGACCCTCCCGTCCGGCGCGGAGGGTCTGAACCGAGGTGGAGGGTCTGCGGGGTGACCGGGCTCGTCAGTCGTTGCGGGGCTCGGCCTTGGACTCGCTGCGCTCCACCTTCGGCTCCGGCAGGGGCAGGGTCGGCTGCTCGCTGAGGAACCCGCCCCCGCGGCGCACGTGGATCCCCGGGCTGGGCAGGAAGCGCGTCGAGAGCTCCCGGGCCTTCTCCGTCAGGCCGGCGGCCAGGTACAGGGCGACAGCGTGGGCCAGGTCGCGCTCGGCGGCCGCAACGCGGGGGCCGCTGCGGGAGGTGACTCGCGAGAGCCCGCGCATCTCATAGAGCTCCGCGCGCTCGGCGACCATCTCGGCGTCGGCTGCCAGCCGCAGCCCGTCCTCAGCGGCCCGCGCGGCCATCGCCCGCCGTCCGGTGGCCAGCAGGGCCTTCGCCCGCAGGGCCGCCGCCTGGACGGCCGCCGGCTTCTCGATCAGCTCCGGGTCCTGGGCGTCGAGGACGTCGATCGCGTCGCCCGGCCGGTCGAGCTCGATCAGGTTGCGCGCCAGGTGGTTGCTGATGTCCCCGAGCAGCCACGTGATGTCGGCCTCGACGGCCCGGGCCACGAGGCGGGTGTTGAGCTCGGCGGCCTCGTCGAGCTTCCCGGTGCGGGCCAGCAGGACGGCGCGGTTGGCGTCGCTGAGCAGCACCTGGGCGTCGTGGCCGAGGGCGTCGAAGACCGCGCGCACGCGGCGGTACAGCTCGTCGGCCTCCTCGAACTGGCCCAGCGAGGTCAGGGCGTTGGCGGCTTCGAGGTCGCAGCGCGCCCGGCCCTCCAGCTCGTCGAGCTCGTCGAACAGCTCGGCGGCGATGCTCAGGTGCGACAGCGCCTCCTCGAACTGCCCGACCAGGCGCAGCGTCCACCCGAGCCGGTAGTGCGCGTAGGCGATCCGCGGGACGTCGCGCTGCGCCTCCCGCACGTTCAGTGCCGCCCGCAGGCGCTCCAGTGCCTCGTCCACCCGGCCGAGGTCGATCAGGGCGGCTGCGGCACGGTCGTCGGCCCACGGGACGGCCCCCGGCTCGTCGCCGGTGCGGAACAGGGCTCGGGCGTGGTCGAAGGTCTCCAGGGCCTCGGCATTGCGGCCGAGGCGGCCCAGCGCCTCGCCGAGCGACATCCACATCCGCCCCGCCTCGTTGGGCGCCTCCTCGCTCTCGAAGAGTCGGGCGGCACTGGTCCAGTGCTCCAGCGAGGCGACGTCGTCGCCGAGGTCGCAGAACGCGGCCGCGACCATCCCATGGCACTCCGCGATCTCCTCCGGCTCGCCGTTGGCGCGCAGCAGGTCGGCGGCCTCCATGGCCACCTCGATCAGCTCCTTGGTGCGGCCCAGCCGGCGCAACCCCGCGGCCTGGCCGAACAGGCTGCGGGCCGTCAGCAGCTCGTCGCCGACCTCGCGGGCCTGCGCGGCGGCGGATTCGGCCAGCGCCACGGACTTCTCGAACTCCTGGTCGGAGAAGGCCCGCCCGCCGAGCTCGTGCATGATCCGCGCACGGTCGACCCCGGAGGCCTCGTCCAGCATCTCCCAGAGCTCGTCCTCGGTGGCGTCATCGGGTGTCAGGTCGTCGTCATCCATCGGGGCAAGCATCCCCCACGCGCGGCGTCCATGCGCCCACAGGGGCAGAATCGGGTGCGTGACCGAGCCGCCTTCCATGCCCCCGCCCCCACCACTCCTGGGCGGGCGCTCCCCGGCGGCGTCGCTGACGCCCGAGGATCGCCTGGCGCGGATCCGGTCGCTGATGCGTGATGTCCCGGACTTCCCCAAGCCGGGGATCATGTTCCGCGACGTCACGACCGTGCTGCGCGACCCCGTGGCCTGGCGGGCCACCGTGGACCACATGTGCGATGCGGTGGACGCCTGGGACTTCGACGTCGTCGTCGGGGTCGAGTCCCGTGGGTTCATCCTCGGATCGGCGATGGCCTACCAGCTGGGCGTCGGGTTCGTGCCCGTGCGCAAGCCGGGCAAGCTGCCGGCGGCCGTGCACGCGGTGGACTACGCGCTGGAGTACGGGCTGGACTCCCTGGAGATCCACCAGGATGCCCTCGACCCGGGTCACCGGGTGCTGGTCGTCGACGACCTGCTGGCCACCGGCGGGACGGCCGCGGCGACGATCGCCCTGATCGAGGCCGCCGGGGGGACCGTGGCCGGGACCTGCGTCCTGGTGGAGCTGGTCGACCTCGGCGGGCGAGCCCTGCTTGCCCGGGCGGCTCCGGAGGCGACGTTCGCCGCGCTGCTGACGTACTGATGCCCCGCCCGCGCGAACCTCGCGCCCGTTCCTGTCGAATACGGCCGCTTGCGGAGCGCCGTGGACCAACCTCGCGCCCGCTCCGGTCGAACCCAGCGCCCGTCGCCCCCGGTCTTTCGACGGAATCGGGTGCGAGGTTGGCCGCAGGGTGCGCGCGGACCCGGTCTTTCGACCGAAGCGGGCGCGAGGTTGGGCATGAATGGCACGCGGCTGGGTGTGGATCTGGCCGGCCATGACCGAGACCCCGCCAGGCCCCGCGTCCGCCGCTGCCGCCCCTGCCCCCGCCCCTGCCCCTGCTGGCGCCGTCGCTCCGCTGTTCGTCGACTGGTGCGTGCGGCACCTCGGCAGCCCGCCGGTCGAGCAGTTCTTCGGCGTCCTGCGGCTCTCTGCCGTGCACGGCCTGCGCCTGGCGGACGGACGGGAGGTCGTGCTGAAGGTCCGTGGGGTCCTCGATCGGCAGCCGGCGTGCACGCGCGTCCACGAGGCGATGTGGCAGGCCGGGATCCCCTGCCCGCGGCCGTTGCTCGGCCCGGCCCCGCTGGTTGCGGGCGACGCCGAGGTGTGGGTCACCGGGGGCGAGGGCAACGACCCCGTGGACGCGCGCACGCTGGCGGTGAACGCCGAGACCTGGGAGGGCGAGGGAGTCGCGGCGGTGGGTGCGCTCGGCGCCGCTGGGTACGCCCGGCTGCTGGCTCGGATGGTCGCGGCCGCACCCCGTGTCGAGGATCTGACCACGTTGCAGCCGCCCGTCCCGTGGCTGAACTGGGATCACGGCGACCCGGACCGGGTCTGGCCGCCGCCGGCCTCCGACCGCTGGGACCCGCACCGGATCGACGACGAGATCGATCCGCTCATCCACGAGGTGGCCCGTCGTGCCCGCGCCCGGCTGCTGGCGCCGGATGTCTCGGCGCTGCCGCTCGTGGCTGCGCACGGGGACTTCGAGGCGCAGAACTGCCGCTGGGTGCCGGGCGTGGACGGCCAGCCCCGCCTGGTGATCCACGACTGGGACTCCGTCGTGGCGATGCCGGAGGCGGTGCTCGCCGGCAACTCGGCCTTCACGTACGTGTCGGTCCTGGACTGCGAGATCTCCTCGATCGAGCAGAACGATGAGTTCCTCGCGGCCTACGCGGATGAGCGCGGACGGGCGTGGACCGAGCAGGAGTGGCAGGTGGCCCACGCGGCCGGCCTCTGGGTGGGGGCGTACAACGCCGCGTTCGAGCACCTCAAGGGCGGTCCTGGCCCGGTCACCTTGGGCCTGCACGACCAGGCGGGGGAGCGGCTCGCGCGGGCCGGAGCCTGAGGCGCGCCCCTCAGCCGCCGAACACCCTGCGGATGCGCTCCCACAACGAGAGCGGAGCGGGGACCTCGTCGAGGCTGAACACGTAGGCGACGGTGCCCTCGGCTCCCACGGGGGGACCGTAGGGAAGTGCGTCCGCGGCGCGGGCGGCGGTCGCCTCGAGCCAGGCCTGCGCCAGTGCCGGGTCGATCGACGAGTCGAGGACGCCCTGCTCGGCGGGGCCGGTGCCGTCCTGCTCCAGGGCGGCGGCGCCGCTGGCGAGGTCCTGGCCCGCCGACGCGGCGGCCTCCGCGCCCTCGGCCAGCCCGGACAACCCGGTGGACAGCGCTCCGGCGCCGAGCGCCGCCTCCTCGGATCCGTCGGCGAGCTGCTGCTGCCCTTCAGCCAGCGCATCGGCGCCGGTCGCCGCGTCCTCGGCACCGGCGGCCACCTGGGCAGACCCGTCGGCCAGCGCGTCAGCCCCGGCCGCCGCGCCGTCGATGCCCGTGGCGAGCAGCTCGGAGCCGTCGGCGACCGAGCGCAGCGCCCTGGTGAGCTCGGCCTGGCTGGCGGTCAACTGGGTCGCCAGCTGCCGCAGGCCGGCGTTGAGGGCAGCCATCGCGGTGGCCAGCCCGGGTTGGGTGGGGGTGCCGGTCCCGACCGCCAGCCCGACCGCCTCCACACCGAGCAGCAGCCGCTCAGTGGAGGCCAGCGCCGTGTCGAGGGCCGCGGCGAGAACCTGCGCCTGCTTCTCCAGGGCAGCGATGGCCGCCACGAGGTCCGCGATGTCCGGCAGGGCGCCACCGGCGGTCCCCAGGGCGGACTCGGCGGCGTCGATGACCGCCTGGATCTGGTCGCAGGACGCCTGGTCCAGGGTCGGCGCCGTTGCCGGCGGGACGGCCACGCACAGCGAGTCGTAGAGCTCCTGAGCGCCACCGGCTGCCTCGGTGACGTCGTCCTTGATGGAGGAGAGGGCCGCCACCAGATCGGCGAACGCGTCGCGCGCCTCGTCGACCCGGCCCTCGAGCTTCCCCACCACGTCGTCGACGGCCTTGAGCCCGTCGCGCAGTGCGCGCACGCCCTGGTAGATCGTGACGCAGTCGTCGTCGGGCGGTGCGGTGCCGCCGGCGGGGCAGACCTCGTCGCCGTCCGGGGGCAGGGGCCGGGTGATGTCCAGCACGGGGTCGGCCGGCCCCCCGATCCGGGCGGCCGCAGCGAGCAGGCCCGCCTCGATCTGCGCACCACCGGTGAGCAGCGGGGCCATCTGGTCGGCAGGCGAGCCCGAGGTGGCCTTCGCCAGGGCGGCTGTGGCCTCCGCAAGGTCCTGCGCCCCGGTGGCGGCCTGGCCCAGGGCTCCGGCCAGCTCCTCGGATCCGGCCGCGACCTCGTCGGCGCCGTCGGCAAGTCGGCCCACCCCCGAGGCCAGGGAGGCGGAGGCGTCGGCTGCCGTCCCGGCCCCGGCGGCCAGGCCCTCCACGCCCTCGGCCAGCGACTCCGAGGCCCCGGCCGCGGAGCTCGCCCCGCCGGCGAGGCCAGCCAGACCGGCCGCCAGCTGGTCGGAGCCCTCGGCGAGCTGCCCAGCAGCCGCGTCCAGCGCGGCGAGCCCCTCGTAGAGCTGGGCGTTGCCGTCGTTGGCCCCGGCCAGCAGGTCCGCGGAGAACCCGGTGGCCGGGTCCTGGTCGGATCCGGCCGGGGTGAGCACGACGGTGGCGCCGGGGACCCCCGCGCGGTCACTGCGGATCGTCATCGCGACCGTCTGGATCGGCGTGCTGACCGGCGGGAACAGCGAGAGGTTCCACCGCACGACGGTCTGGCCCTGCTCGTCGGTGGCCAGCATCGCGTCCGGAGCCTCGACCAGCTCGGTCCCCTCGGGGAGGGTGACGGTCAAGGCGCCCTGGAAGGGCACGAACACCGGCTGCGTGGACTGCTGCTCCTGCCCGGAGGCATCGGTGTAGGTCAACGTCGTCTGCTCGGCTGTCGTGTTGGTCAGCGTGTAGGTGACTGTGATCACGCCCGCGGCTCCCGGCACCGTGGCGGCGGGCACGACCGACCCGTCCACGGCGTACTCCGCGTGGACGGCCACCGGCAGCGGCTTGTCGAAGCGCGCCTCGGTCAGCACCATCGGGCGCTCCCCGCCGACGACCAGCACCACGCCGTCCGGTCCCACCTCGGGTCGACCGAGCCGGTCCAGGTACCGGACGTTCGTGACACTGGCCGGGTCGACCACCTCGCGCTCGGGACCCTGGACGGTGGTCCGGCTGATCAGGACCGCCCGTTCGGGCAGCCCCGTCGGATCCAGCTCGGCGAGGACCAGCTCGTCGTTGACGATCTCCACCTGCTCGGTCGTGGCTGAGGGAGCGGCACGGTCCACGACGAGCCGTGCGTCAGCCGGGCTGGTCGCGCTCGTGGCCGGGCCGGCGACGGTGATCACGACCAGTCCCGCGGTGCCGATGGCCAGGCTCGCACGGATCATGGCGTCCCCGATCTCGCGGAGGAGGCCGGAGCCAGCTCGGCAGGGTCAGGCCCGTCCGGCGGCGGACCCTCCGGCGCGGGGCCGCGGGCAGTGCCGGCGCGGGCCGTGCCGACGCGGCCATCCACCTCGGACCCGTCCGGCCCTTCGACCGGAACCGGCACGTCAGGCTCCGGCCCGCGTCCGCGACCCACCGAGCGCCCCAGCGCCCCCAGCGCGCGAGTCACGGCCGCAGCGGCCAGCGCAGTCAGGAGCACGTCGGGCAGCGACGAGGCCGAGCCACTGAGCGCGCTGACGGCCACGACGGAGCCCAGCATGACGGGGATCGCGGCCCGACGCAGCGGCGTCAGCGCAGTCAGCAGCGCCGGGACCAGGATCGCGACCGCGGCCTGCACGGCGGTGTTGCTCCGGGTGGCGGGAGTCAGCCCACCGACCAGGCTGAACATGGCCGCGCTGATCCCTGCTCCCGCCAGCAGCAGGATCAGGCGCACCGGCAGCGTCCCGCCGGAGCCCCGAGTCGCCCTCGGGAGGTAGGCCAGCGCGCCACCACCTGCCGCCGCCAGCGCGAGGGCCGCCCCCGGCGTCGCGACCGGCTGCGAGGTCATGGCCGTCCCGAGCACCCAGGCCACGAGCACCCCGGCGATCAGCGCCAGCGCACCGGTGGCGGGCCGTTGGTCCGACTCCTGCGGCGCGCGCACGCGTCCCCACGCTCTCCAGCTGCGCGGGATCGCCCTCGATGTGCAGCTCCGGCAGCGCCCGGTCCAGCCAGCCGGGAAGCCACCACGTCCACTTCGCCGCCAGGACCATCAGGCTGGGCACGAGGATGCAGCGCACGATGGTCGCGTCGACGAGCACCGCGGTGGCCAGCCCCACACCGAACATCTTGACCACCGCGTTGTCCGGGATCACGAACGAGGTGAAGACCGCGACCATGATCAGCGCCGCCGCGGTGATCAGCTGGCCGGTGTCGGCCAGGCCGCGACGCACGGCGGTGACGATGTCGCCGGTCCGCTGGTAGTGCTCGTTGAAGGCGGTCAGCAGGAAGATCTCGTAGTCCATCGACAGCCCGAACAGGACGGCGAACATCATCATCGGCACGTAGGACTCGATCGGCACCGGCCCGTCCAGGCCGATCAGCGGGGCCCCCCACCCCCACTGGAAGACCGCGACGACCACCCCGTAGGCAGCGGATATGGACAGCAGGTTCATCGCCGCGGCCTTCGCCGGGATCACCAGGGACCGGTAGGCGACCATGAGCAGCAGGAAGCTCAGGGTCGCGACCCCGAGGATGAACGGCAGCAACCGGTCGGCGATCCGCAGCGACAGGTCGGTGCGCGCGGCCGTCACGCCGCCCACGTAGGCGGTCATGTCGGCCCCGTCCGTTGCCGCCGGCAGGACGTCGGCGCGCATGCGGGTGACCAGGGCCTCGGTGGCCTTGTCGGACGGCCCGGTGCTCGGGACCGCCCGCCAGATCACCACGCCCCCGTCAGTGCTGACGATCGGGTCCGAGACCTCGTTGATCCCCTCGGTCGCCGCGAGCGCCTCGGTGATCGCGACCAGCCGCGGGTCGCGCGCGCGCGGGTCGCCGGCCGCCTCGCCGTCCTCCCCGTCGGGGATCGAGGCAGCGCGGTGCAGCTGGGCCACGATGGCCAGGGGCCCTGAGTAGCCGGGACCGAACGACTCGCGGATGATGTCCCCCGCCTGGTGCGCGGTCGTCTCGTCGGGCAGTGCCGAGGAGTCCACCTGCTGGAACTGCATCGACAGCATCGGCGTGGCCAGTGCGAGCAGGATGGCTGTTGCCGCGATCGCGAACGGCCATGGATGCCCGGTGACCACGTTGGCCATCCGGGCCCATCCGCCGCGGTCGAGGACCTCGTCGGAGTGCTCGGCGATGAGGTCGCCGTCGGCGACCACCCGCTGCTCGGCCTTCGGCAGCACCCGCAGGCCCAGGAGGCCCATCAGCGCCGGGACCAGGGTCAGCGCGGCCAGCAGCGCCAGGGCCACCACGATCGCAGCCGAGTAGCCCAGCCATGCCAGGAACGAGATGCCGGTCAGGGCCAGTCCGCACACGGCGGCCAGCAGGGTGGCGCCCGCGAAGACCATGCCGGCACCGGCCGTGCCCGCGGTGCGCCCGACGGCATCCGGCACGTCGAAGCCCCGGCGGAGCAGGTTGCGATGCCGCATGACCAGGAACAGCGCGTAGTCGATGCCCACCCCCAGGCCGAGCATCGTGCCCAGCGTGGGGGCCTCCTCCGGGATGTAGACCAGGCGACCGAGGAGCCCGATGATGGCCAGGCCGGTGCCCACCGCGACCATGGCGGTCGCCAGGGGGATCGCCACCGGCCACCCGCGGCGCAGCGTGAACAGCAGGACGATGACGGCCAGGAACAGGCCCAGGGCCTCCGAGGTCCGGGTGTCGGTGCGCGAGAGCTGGGCGCCGAGGTAGCCGCCGAGGGCCACCCGTGCATCGGGGGATCGGTCCTGCGCGGCGCGCGTGGCCGCATCGAGGATCTCCGTGCCGACGGCGGTGTCGCCGGCGGCCTGCTCCGCGAGGGTCAGCTGCAGGATCGCTGCGCGGCCGTCCTCGGCGAGCAGGTCGGCGTTGTCGTCCGGCCCGCGCACCGCGTTCACCCCGGGGACCTCCGCAACCGCATCGGCGACTGCAGCCAGGACTGTGGCGCCGGACGGAGATCCGAGGTCCACGCCCGCGGCGACCACCAGGGGGACCGGCTCGGTCGCCGCCCCGGGGAAGGCCCGGTTGAGCAGGGTCTGCGCTGACGCGCTGTCGGTGCCGGCCAGGACGAAGGGGTCGAGCGCCGGCGGTGGGAGCGTCCGGTCGGCGAACCGGACCCCGCCCAGCAGGGCGAGCCAGAGGACGAGGACGAGCACACCGCGCTCGGCGCACCAGCGCCCCAGTGCGTACAGCGTCCGCGTCACACGTCCAGTGTCGTCCTCAGGGGGTCCCACAGCCACGCGGGGCGGGAGGGGATCGGCCGCGATCCTCGACGGTGTGGTTTGGGGCGCCTGTCCCGGCGGTGGTCTAATGGCGGCCCCATGAGCAGCGCGCCCACCCCGCCCGGCGGTCCCACCCCCGAGGGGGCGGCGCCCGAACCAGGGGCGTCCGGACGCTCGCAGCCGGCCTTCGCCCGCACCTCCGGGCACTACGCCACAGTCGTGGCGGTCTTCGTGGGCCTGCTGCTCATCTCCAACATCGGTGCGACGAAGCTCATCGCGGCCGGGCCCCTGATCACCGACGGGGGTGCGTTCCTGTTCCCGCTGGTCTACGTCGTCGGCGACGTGCTCTCCGAGGTCTACGGCTGGCGGGCGACGCGCCGGGCGATCTGGCTGGCATTCGGCATGTCCGCCCTCGCGGCCGGCACCTTCTGGCTCGTGCAGCAGGCCCCTCCGGCGGCGGACTGGCCCAACCAGGACGCGTTCGAGGCGGTCCTCGGGTTCGTCCCGCGCATCGTGCTGGCCAGCCTGTGCGGATTCCTGGTCGGCCAGATGCTCAACGCCTGGGTCCTGGTGCGGATCAAGGCCCGGACCCTCGAGTCCAGGCTGTGGGTACGACTGATCGGGTCCACGGCCGTCGGGGAGTTCGCCGACACCCTCGTGTTCTGCACGATCGCGTTCTACGGCGTGATCACGGGCTGGACGTTCGTGAACTACGTGATCACCGGATACCTGTACAAGGTGGCCGTCGAGGTCCTGGTCCTGCCGATCACGTACCGGGTGATCGCCGCGGTCAAGCGCCGCGAGCCGACCTACGGGATGCCCGCCGAGAGGAACCCCGCCGCTGTTGCGGCGTGAGGGCCCCCGCGCTCAGGAGATGGTCCCCCCGAACAGGGCGGACAGGTCCAGGGACGGGACCCGCTTCTGCGAGGCCAGGGACACGTAGCGGCGCGCCAGGGCGTCCTTGGCGACCCCGAACACGGTGCTCAGCAACCCGACGGCCTCGGGCAGGTCCGCGGCGGGCTCGGTGGCCACCACGCGACGCCACATGGCCGTCTCGAGCGAGTTGAAGGCCGTCTGCACCTCCGAGATGTCGAAACCGGACGTGAATCGCTGCTCGGCGAGCCCTTCAGCGAACTGGATGACCCCGGACAGGTCCCGGTGCTCGATCGCGGTCACGACCAGGGTGAACAGGTCGTCGAGAGCCGTGCGCGTGAACCTCTCGCCGGCCGTCTCGTAGTGGTGGACGTGCAGCTGCTCCAGGCTGGAGAACGCCTCATCGAGGATCGCCGGCTCTGACGCCTGGAGAGTGGTCACGAGTTCCATGCCTGTACCTCCTGAGATCGACTCAATCCTGCCACTGCGACCGGAGGGAGCGCGCAGGGCCCCGCCCGGTCGGCGATCAGGGCGACGCCGGTCGGCGGCGTCCGGCGTAGTAGCGGCCGAGGAACTCGACCCTGAGTGCGTCGAAGTCGCCGTCCTCCAGGGCGGCACGCATCCGGTCGACGAGCTCCACGAGGAAGTGCACGTTGTGGATCGTGGCCAGGGTGTGCCCGGCCATCTCGTCGGCCTTGGACAGGTGGTGCAGGTAGGCCCGCGTGTAGTTGCGGCACGTGTAGCACCCGCACTCGGCATCCAGCGGCTCGAACGCGCGCCGGTTGGCGGCGGTCACGACGTTGTACCGGCCGTCGCGCGACAGGATGGCCCCGTTGCGGGCCACCCGTGAGGGCATGACGCAGTCGAACGTGTCGGCACCGGCGGCCACGCCGGCGAACAGGTCGTCCGGCTCGCCGATGCCCAGCAGGTGCCGCGGTCGGTCCTCGGGCAGCTCCTGGCACACCCACCCGACGATCGTCTCCAGCTGGTCCTTCTCCAGGGCCCCGCCGATCCCGAAGCCGTCGAACTCCAGGCCTGCCAGGTCGCGGGAGGCCGCCCGGCGCAGGTCCTCGTACTGCGCGCCCTGGACGACCCCGAACAGCGCCTGGTACGGCCGGTGGGCGCGCTCCTCGGTCAGCTGCTGATGGGCCGCCACGCACCGGCGGGCCCACGCGGCCGTCCGCTCGACCGAACGCTCCTGGTAGCCGCGGGTGTTCATCAACGTCGTGCACTCGTCGAAGGCGAACATGATGTCCGCACCGAGCTGGTGCTGGACGCGCATGCTCGACTCCGGGGTGAACCGGTGCCGCGAGCCGTTGATGTGGGAGACGAACGACACACCCTCGTCGTCGACGTGCGCCAGCCGGTCCTTGCCCGGGGCGATCACGTCGTCGGCGGTCACGGAGTCGGCCTGCATGGCCAGGACCTTCTTGAACCCCGCGCCCAGGCTCATCACCTGGAACCCGCCGGAGTCCGTGAACGTCGGCCCGGGCCAGTTCATGAACGACCCGAGCCCGCCTGCGGCATCGACGAGGTCCGCACCGGGCTGCAGGTACAGGTGGTACGCGTTGGCCAGCACGGCCTGGGCGCCGAGGTCGCTCGCCGACTCGGGGAGCACCCCCTTGACCGTGGCCTTGGTCCCGACCGGGATGAAGGCCGGGGTGCGGATCGGACCGTGCGGGGTCGTGATGACCCCCGTACGGGCCATCCCGTGCCGGGCGCCCACCTGGAAGGTGAACGTGGCCTCGGGCATGGGGGCCATTCAACACCGCCACACGGTCGGGGCCGTAGGGTGAGGGGAGCCCACCAAGGAGGTCCCGATGTCCAGCCCCTACGCCCAGCAGCCCGGCCTGCCCGCGGATGTGAACTCCAAGAAGATCCTGTGCGGGATCATGGGCATCCTCTTCGGCGGCCTCGGCATCCACCGGTTCATCCTCGGGGACACCTCGGGCGGCATCATCAGGATCGTCATCACGGTCCTGACCTGCGGGATCGGCTCGATCATCGGGCTCATCGAGGGGATCATCTACCTGACCAAGTCCGATCCGGAGTTCTACCAGACCTACATGGTGGAGCGGAAGGCCTGGTTCTGACCCTGCTCGGGATGGCGCGATGTTCACCTGACCGATGCGCGCCCGACGCCCTCGGGCCGGGGACCGGCCACCCGGCCAGTTCACGCTGGGGTCATGCCGATCCCCTGGCCCACACGCACCACCGCCACTGACCGACCCCTTGCCGGGGCCGACCTCTCCGGATTCCGCCTCGTCCGCGCCGACCTGACGGGGTCGGACCTGACCGGGACGCGCTTCGACGCCGCCAACCTGCGCCAGGCCGCGCTGGGAGGCGCACGGGCGGCGCGCGCCTCGTTCGTCGGGGCCCGCATGGTCCGCGCCGACCTCCAGGGTGCCTTCCTGCGCGGGGCCGACCTGAGCTCGGCCGACCTGTCCGGCGCCTGCCTGCGCAACGCCGACCTCACCGGCGCTGTCCTGACGGGCGCGAACATGTTCGGCGTCGACCTGCGGGATGCCGACCTCACGGGCGCCGACCTGCGCCGCGCGACCCTGGAGGCGGCCACCCTGCGCGGTGCCGTGCTGTGCGGCGCCGACCTGACGGGAGCCCGACTGGCCACCGCCGACCTGCGCGCGGTCGACTCCGACGAGGACACCCTCTGGCCCGACGGGGTCATGCGCCCCCGCGCCACGGACCCCGTGCGCATGTCGCTCTGGCGTCGCCAGGAGGCCTGACCGACCTGCGGGGTCCCGCCGCGACGGCATGTGGCGCCCTGCGCCGCCCGGCAGTTCCCCGGCCGACCAGCGCAAGCCCATGGCGGGATGCCACGATGGCGCCCATGGCCATCGCAACGCAGAACCCCACGACCGGCGAGACCCTGACGACGTTCGAGGCGCACACCGGCGCCCAGGTCCAGGACGCCATCGCCACCGCCCACGCCACGTTCCAGACCTGGCGCACGACCTCCTTCGCCGAGCGGGCGGCGCTCATGCACCGTGCCGCCGACCTCCTCGACGAGGACAACGAGTCGATCGCGACGATCATGACCCTCGAGATGGGCAAGACGCGGAAGTCTGCCCGTGCCGAGGCAGCCAAGTGCGCCAAGGGGATGCGCTGGTACGCAGACAACGCCGAGCGGCTGCTGGCCGACGAGCCGGTGGACCCTGCAGCCGTCGGCGCCTCCCAGGCCTATGCCCGCTACGCCCCCCTGGGCGTGGTGCTGGCGGTGATGCCGTGGAACTTCCCGCTGTGGCAGGTGGTCCGGTTCGCCGCACCCGCGCTCATGGCCGGCAACGTGGGGCTGCTCAAGCACGCCTCCAACGTCCCGCAGTGCGCGGTGTACCTCGAGGACCTCTACCGGCGCGCGGGCTTCCCGCAGGGGTGCTTCACCACCCTGCTGATCGGGGCGCGCGAGGTGGAGCCCGTCCTGCGCGATCCGCGCGTGCGTGCGGCCACCCTCACCGGCTCGGAGCCCGCGGGCCAGTCGGTTGCCGCGATCTGTGGTGACGAGATCAAGAAGACCGTCATGGAGCTCGGTGGCTCGGACCCGTTCATCGTGATGCCCTCCGCCGACGTGGAGCGGGCCGCGGAGGTGGCCGTGACCGCGCGGTGCCAGAACAACGGGCAGTCCTGCATCGCCGCGAAGCGCTTCATCGTCCACACGGACGTGTACGACCAGTTCGCCCAGGCGTTCGTGGCCCGGATGGCCGGGCTGGTCGTCGGTGACCCGATGGACGACGCGACCGATGTCGGCCCGCTGGCGACCGAGTCCGGGCGCCGCGACGTCGAGGTGATGGTCGAGGATGCCCGGGCCAAGGGGGCGTCGATCCTGTGCGGCGGTCGGGCGGTGGACGGTCCGGGCTGGTTCTACGAGCCGACGGTCGTGGCCGACATGACCCCGGACATGGCCATGTACGCCGAGGAGGTGTTCGGCCCGGTTGCCGGGCTCTACCGCGTGGACTCGATCGACGAGGCCATCGCGCTGGGCAACGGGACCAACTACGGGCTGGGATCGAATGCGTGGACGACAGACCCCGACGAGCAGGCCCGGTTCATCCGCGACCTCGATGCTGGCGTCGTCACGATCAACGGGATGACGATCTCCTACAACGACCTGCCGTTCGGCGGGACGAAGCGCTCGGGCTACGGCCGGGAGCTCAGCGGCCACGGGATCCGGGAGTTCACCAACATCAAAGCGGTGTGGATCGGGTGATTCCGGGCGCCTGGCAGGGCCTCGGGAAAGTTGCGCAAAGATTCTGCTGAACTTGTGCATCCGTTCGGTGGGTGCTGGGCGAAGTAGGCCATGAGAGCTCGAAATGGTCGGGCCCCACCCCATCAGGAGAACATCATGCGCAAGATCGCTGCCGGAATCGCCGCCGCATCCGCCATCGCCCTGTCCGCCGGGGCGGTCGCCCCGGCCGCCATGGCCGCCGACGATGGCACCAAGTCGCTCGCCGCCGTGCTGACCGCGACGACCCCCAAGTTCGACAAGAACTGGAACGACTACGACATCGTGACCGCTGCCGGTGCTGGCGGTCCTCGAGGCCAAGCCGAACTCCACCGTGGGGGTCCTGACGAAGGGCGACGTCGCCCTGACCGCCTTCATCCCCAACGACAAGGCCTTCCAGACGTCTCGCCAAGCGACCTCACGGGCACGAAGCCGAGCACTGAGGCCAAGATCTTCGCGGCCGTGGCCGGACTGGGTGGGATCGACCTGGTCGAGACCGTCCTGCTCTACCACGTCGTCCCCGGGGCGACCATCGACTCCAAGGCCGCGCTGAAGGCCGATGACGCTGTCCTGACCACGGCCTCAGGGCGGCACGTTCCAGGTCAACGTGGTGAAGTCAGCGGCCCCGCAGATCCGCCTGAAGGATCCGGACAGCGGAACTCGCGCAACCCGCGGGTGAACGTCGTGGACATCAACAAGGGCAACATGCAGATCGCCCACGGCATCGACCGCGTGCTGCGGCCGATCGACCTCTCGCCTACCGCTCAAGAACGTGATGTGGCCCCGGAGAGCTCCGGGCCCGTCACGATCTCCGATCGAGGCGGGGCAGGTCGTCATGCCCGCTGCGGTGACGGCGGTGCTCAGAGCCCGGGGCCGAACGTCCGCGGGCTCGCCAGGAACTCGCGGATCGCCTCCCGGCCGGTGCCCCGGATCTCCGGGCCGTGGGTGAAGGCCGCAGTCGTGTACTCGAGGTCACCCAGCGTCGCCGCCGTCTCCTCGGTCAGGGCCGCGTTGGTGCAGAAGGCCAGCACCGGCCAGGTGCGCCGGGAGCGCATGTTCCAGATGGCGTCGCCGGTGATGAGCGTGCCGGATGGCTCGTGCAGCAGCGAGCAGTGCCCGGGCGTGTGGCCGGGCGTGTGGTGGACCCTCAGGGCGCTGCCCTCGAGCAGCTCCCCGTCGTCCATCGTCCGCTCGACAGGCGTGGGCTGCGCCCCTGGGGTCCGGGTGACCAGGCGCCCGAGGCGCACGCGGGAGTCACGCGGGGGAGCGGTCCCGGTCCGTACGTAGTCGGCGTCGTCGCGGTGCACGGTGATCCCGCGTCCGGTGCGCCGAGCCAGGTCCGCTGCCCCGCCGGCGTGGTCCGGGTGGGCGTGGGTCAGGACGATCGTCGTGACATCACTCGGGCCGGACCCGATCTCGGCGAGCGCCGCAAGGACCCGCGGGGGTGCGGACCTCAGCCCGGTGTCCACCAGGGTGACCGACCCGTCCTCCGCGCGGACGAGGAAGGAGTTGATGAGGTCCCACGGAACGGTGGGGACCCGCCAGAGGCCGGGCGCGAGTGGGAGGGCGGCAGGCATGCGGTCAGCGTAGGGCGCGACCCGTGACCGACCGACTCCGGGCTGCTCAGGCCTGCAGCTCGCCGCGCATCAGGGAGTTCTTGGAGTGGCTCGGATCACCGTCGTAGCTCTCCAGGGAGATGTCCACGACCGGGTAGTCGTCGATCGACAGGCCGGGGGGAATCGTGAATGTGCCGATCGACCCGGCCGGCAGGGCGCCCAGGGCGATGAGCTTCGTGGCGTCGGCATCGAGCAGCCAGACCTCGTAGAAGCCGTCGTTGGCAGGTAGGGAGCGAGCGTCGACCCGCACCACCTCACCATCCGCGCTGTCCAGGACTGTCGCCTCTCCAGGGGCGGTGACGGTCTCGGTGAGCGGTGCGAGAACCGCCTGGGCGACGAACTGCTCAGAGGGGTCGGCGCCGGAGCTGCCACGCTCGACCGCCGACCACACCACGGCACCACCGACGAGGGCGCCGGCCGCGGCAGCGACCGCGGCAACACCCCAGAGCGGACCGCGGCTGCGACGCCGATCCAACCGGACGACGTTGCTGTCCGGCACTCCCGTCCCAGGGTCTGCGACGGCGGTCCGGGGGCAGGCAGGTGGCGCAGGCCGGATGCGGAGTCCGACCCGTTGGGCGCGCCGGCCAAGGACAGCTCCTGGCGGATGCCTGCCCAGACCCGATCGGGGACCTCCGGCAGCTCGGCGGGGGCCTCGCGCCCCAGGGTCACGACCTCGATGAGCTCAGCGAGGTCGGTGGTGCACAGTGAGCACGAGTGCAGGTGTGCGGCTTCGTCAGCGGGGATGTCCTCACCGAGGGCAGCCAGTGCCAGGGTCGTCTCATCACAGTGCGACATCTTCCACCTCCATCCTTGTCCGCAGCCTTTCCAGGGACCTGCGTATGTGGCTCTTGACGGTGCCGATCGGCATCTGCAGCCGCTCGGCGATCTGGGTATGTGTCAGGTCGTCGTAGAACGCCATCCGGACGATCCGACCTGCGGGATCGCCCAGCCGCTCGATCTCGTCGGCGACGAACATCTGCGCGGCGATGCGTTCGGTGTCTGGGGGGGCGAAGTCGAGGGCGGGCTCGACCGACTCCACCGCGGAGCGGACCTTCGCATCGCGGGTCCGGGACTCCCAGTGGTCGGCGATCCGACGTCGGGTGATCGTCATCAGCCATCCCGGCAGGGATCCGGCCTCCGGTCGGTAGGTCTCCCGACCGCGCCAGGCGTTGACGAACACGGTCTGGGTGATGTCCGCGGCGTCCTCGGCGTTTCCGGTCGAGCGCATGGCCGTGGCGTGAACGAGGCGTGACCAGCGGCGGTACGCCTCGGCGAGGGAGTCCTCCTGGCCGGAGCGGAAGCCGAGGGCGACCTCCATGTCGGTCAACTCGGACAGCATGGGGCCGATACTGCCAAACATGGGCACCTGATGGTGCGAGCGCCCCGCAGGAAGGCGCACCGGAGGAGCCATCACGCTCATCTCGGGCACCTCCTCGGTCCGGGTAGTCCGTTGTCGCGACCATCGTCAGGGCGCCGTCACCCATCCTTCGGCTCAGGAGGTCCATCCGGATGCACCTGGCGGCAGGCAGTTCGCACGGATTGCACCGTTGGTGCCCCCAGCCGTCGCCCGACCGGGCGTCGATGGCCCGGCACGTGGACGCCGACGAGATCCTCAAGATCACCTGCGCCGCGATGGCCCACTACGAGCGGGAGTTCGTGGTCCCCTGCCCGTTCGGCAAGTACGACCAGGTCTTCGTCCCGGAGTTCAACTTCGGGGCCATGGAGAACCCGGGGGTCGTCACGTTCCGGGAGGACGCCTACCTCTACCCCTGCCGGGCTGCTCGACCGGTACCGGCGGCGGTACGTCGAGCAGGTCCCGGACCTGTTCACCAGTCGATCTCCGGGGGAGGCCCTGACGCTCGCGCGCGGGCTGTTCCCGCCGATCGACCCGGCGACCGTGCAGGCGGCCGACGCGATGCTCGCCGCCCCGACCTGCCGACGGGGCTGCGGCGGGTGGTGCTCGAGCGCAGGGACGACGTGCAGGTCGCGCTGGCCTGCCAGGAGGTGTCCCGAACCGCAGGGTGAGTCGGGAATGGATCGGGCAGGTCAGGTGTTCCGTAGGTAGATGACGATTCAACAATCTACCGGAGGACCTCATGACCCTCAGCCGCCAGCCACCGTGCGCGATCAGGACCAACTCGACGTCCCCGAGGACAGCGCCACCCACCTGCGCGTCGTCCCGGACCTCGCCCCCTTGGCGCTGGATGACTCCGCGGCCGACCTGCTGTTCCGTGCGGCGCACACCGCCTACCGGTTCACCGACGAGCCGGTGACCGATGCGCAGATGCGCGCCGTCCATGAGCTCGTGAAGTGGGCTCCCACGGCCATGAACGGCCAGCCCATGCGCATCACCCTGGTGCGCTCGGCGGCCGGCTCGTGAGCGGCTGATCGCCCGACTCGCCCCGGGGAACCGCGCGAAGACGGAGTCGGCCCCGCTCGTGGCGATCCTGAGCTACGACGTCGACTTCCACGACACGCTCCCCGAGGTCCTGCCGAGCGCCCCGACGGCCCGCGAACGGTTCCTCGACGAGGCGTCGCGCCACGCCTTCGGGAAGTTCAACGGTGCCCTGCAGGCGGCGTACTTCATGATCGGGGTGCGCGCCGCGGGGTTGGCCGCCGGTCCCATGGGCGGCTTCGACAGGGCCGGCGTGGACGCGGACTTCTTCCCCGACGGTCGGCAGCGCTCGTTCCTGGTGGTGAACATCGGGCACCCCGCTGCCGACGGGCAGTTCCCGCGCAGTCCGCGGCTGCCCTACGAGCGCGTGGTCTCGGTGGCCTGACCAGCCCAGCGGGCGGTCCGCGCCGGTCACAGGCCGCGCACGAGTCGGGCCGTCCACAGGTCCTCGGCCGGCCACCGCCGGGCCCAGGCGAGGTCGGCGATGCCGTAGAAGTCGGCTGCGGCCCGGCCGGGGTCGTGGTCGGCGGGGGCGTGCAGCTCGAGCAGGCGCTCGACGACGAATCCGTGCGCACCCAGCACCGTGATCCACTCGCCGTGGCCCGGGTGGTGCTCCACGCCACCGCCCGGCCAGCGGATCTCGCGGAGCTCAGCCGGTCCGCGCAGGAGCTGCGTCGCCGGCCGGACCGCCCTCTGCGGGGACGCACATCGCTGACAGCGGGCTGTTGGTGAGGAACACCAGCCGGCCCCCGGGGCGCAGGATCCGGGCGGCTTCCGCGATCCACGCGTCGGGCGCACACCACGCCGGCGCCCCGTGCTCGCTGACGACGAGGTCGGCGCATCCTGTGGCCAGCGGCACGTGCTCGGCGTCGGCCTGGAGCAGCGCGAAGCGCACCCCGTGCTCGGCCTGCGCCGCGCGGCCGGTCGCGAGCTGGGCACCGGACTGGTCGATGGCCACCACCCGCGCACCGCGCCGGGCCAGCCACGCCGAGACGTGCGCCGTACCGCAACCGAGCTCGACGACGTCCCGGCCGGCGACGTCCCCGAGCACCCGCACCTCGGACTCGGGGGTCGCGAACAGTCCCCACACGATGTCGTCACGCCGCCACAGCCCGAGGCCGTCGGATCCGGAGAACTGGTCGTTGACCAGGTCCCACAGCGCGCGGTTGTGCAGCAGGTCCTCGCGCCGGGTCATGGCCGACATCATCGCCGCCTGCCTGCCAGCCAGCAGGAGCGCACCGGCCCCCTACCCTCGGGGACATGGACTCCACGCAGGTCATCCGGGGGCTCACGCCCATGCGTGGTGTCCCGCTGGCCGACATCGTGGCGCACTTCGACCTCGAGGTGGTGACCGATGCAGGGGTGGACATGGCCTCGCGCAGGGTCACGACGGCCGACCTGAACCGACCCGGGCTGCAGTGGGCGGGCTACTCCGAGCAGTTCCCCAGCTCGCAGATCCAGATCGTGGGTCGTGCCGAGGTCGGCTACCTCATGACCCTGCCCGAGCCCGAGCGCTGGGAGCGACTGTCGCAGTTCGCCCGGGTCGGGGTCCCCGCCGCGATCCTGACCAACGACCTGCCCGTCACCGACGCGTCGGTGGACCTCGCCGACACAGTTCGGCATCCCGCTGCTGCGCACGCCGCAGGCGACCACGGAGTTCGCTGCCCAGCTGACCTGGTTCCTGGCCCTGGAGCTCGCCCCCCGCGAGGTGCTGCACGCCGGCCTGCTCGACGTGGCCGGTGAGGGCGTGCTGATCCTGGGCCGCAGCGGGATCGGCAAGTCCGAGACCGCGCTCGAGCTGATCCGCCGGGGCCACCGCCTGGTCGCCGATGACACGGTCGAGGTCCGCCGGCCCTCCGACCGCGACCTCGTCGGTCGTGCGCCGGGCCTCGTGCGCCACTTCATGGAGATCAAGGGCATCGGGATCGTCAACCTGCGGCTGATGTTCGGCATCGGATCGGTGAAGGCCACCAGCGAGATCAGCCTGGTCGTGTCGCTGGTGCCGCTGGATCCCGAGCATGACTACTCCCTGGAGCCCGACCGGATGCAGATCCTCGGGGTGGAGCTTCCCCTCGTGACGATCCCCGTGCGCCCGGGCCGGAACAGCGCCATCCTGATCGAGACCGCCGCGATGGACCAGCGCGCCCATCGGCTGCTGCGACCCAGCCGCACCGACCCGAGGGGCCCCTCGTCCGAGGTGTTCGGGAGGCTGGCATGAGCGGACGCATGGACATCGAGGGGACCCACAACTTCCGTGACCTCGGGGGGTACCCCGCGACGGGGGGCACGACCCGGTTCGGACAGCTCTACCGATCGGATGCGCTCACCGGCGTGACGGCCGCCGGAGCCGGGGACCTCGCGGCGCTGCGGATCGGTGTGGTCATCGACCTGCGCTCGCCCCTGGAGGTCTCGCAGGACCACTCCCGCTCGCTGCTCCCGGGGGCCCTGCACGTGTGGCTGCCGATCCACGGCGGCTCGCGCTCGTCGATCGTCGACGCGAACGGGGTGCTCAGCCTCGAGCTGTTGTACCGCCAGGTGGTCGAGGACTCCGCGTGGACCCTGGCCACGGCGGTGTCGGTGATCGCCGACAGCGGGACGGCCCCGGTCCTGGTGCACTGCACGGCCGGGAAGGACCGCACGGGGATCGTCGTCGCGCTGGCGCTCGAGGCCGCCGGTGTCGACCGGACGGCGGTGGTGGCGGACTACACGCAGAGCGCGCTGAACCTCGACGGCACCTGGATCAACGCGGCGATGAGTGCGATGGTCTCCCGGGGGGTCCCGATCTCGCCTCGCCTCTTCGAGGCACTCGGAGGATCGCCGGACCATGCGATGAGCGGGCTGCTGGCCGGCCTGGACGCGGAGTACGGGTCGGTCGTCGGGTACTTGATGGCACACGGGTTCCTCGAGGAGTCGGTGGACATGTTGCGCGAGAAGTTGGTGGTCTGAGGTGTCAGCTGGCCCAGGAGGCGCGGGAGTGCCCGGGACGCGAGCGGGTGCGGGTGGCGCAGGTGGGTCCCGGCTGTCCGGGGGTCGGACGGGGGACGGGTCCTCGGGGTACTCGATCGCGCTGACGGAGATCGTCGATCGGCTGGGCCTCATGCGTGTGGCGGGCGGCCACCTCGACCTCACGCCCGTCCGGATCACCACCTCCGAGGTGAATCGGCCCGGGCTGCAGCTGACCGGCTACCTCGAGGCCTTCAGCTCCGAGCGGCTGCAGATCATCGGCTGGATCGAGACCGCCTACCTGTCGAGCCTGGAGCCGAGCATCCGGGCCAAGCGCCTCGATGACTACTTCGCCCTCGGGTTCCCGGCGCTGATCGTCGCCCGCGGACTGCACGTGATGCCCGACATGGTGGCCGCCGCCGACCACCACGACGTCCCGGTGTTCGTGACGGGCATGGACACCAGCCCGTTCGCCAGCGCCCTGACGTGGCTGCTCATCCACGCGCTCGCCCCGCGCCAGGAGATCGAGGCGGGACTCGTCGACGTCCACGGCGAGGGGGTGCTGATCCTCGGCGACGAGAGGCTCGGGAAGTCCGAGACGATCCTCGAGCTGGTCCGTCGTGGGCATCGCCTGATCGCCGACGACCTCGTCGAGCTGCGGCGGATCTCGGCCGATCACCTGCGCGGCCGAGCCCTGCCGGGTGTGGGGTTCGTCATCAGCATCCCCGGCGTCGGGTCGGTCGACGTCGAGGAGCTGTTCGGCATCGAGTCGATCCGCAGCGACGGACGGGTCACCGTCGTCGTGGTCCTCGAGTCCCGGGACCTGGACAAGGAGTACGAGCGGGTCGGCATCAGCGAGCAGGTCCAGGAGGTGTTCGGCGTGCCACTGGCGCGCGTGCTCATCCCGGTCCAGCCCGGGCGCAACCTGGCGGTCATCATCGAGGCCGCGGCGCTGACCCACCGCCAGCGGATGCTCGGGTACGTGGCCGCCGCGGAGCTGACGGGGCGCGGGTAGCCGGCAGCCCGGGCGCCGCGGGCCGGAGGCGCCGCCGCCCGCGGGCGTGCGGCCCCTACTCTGTGGCCCATGGCGGATCCGCAGACCGACGACGGCGCGTTCTACCAGCCCTGGCTCGACCCGGACCGGGACTACGCGGCCGGCGAGCCCCCCACCTCGCACACCGGGGTTGCCGGCTCGGTCGAGAAGCGGGTGCTCGGGACGAGTCGGACGCTGGACCGCCTCCAGGCCAACCACGGGATCATCGCCTTCACCTACGCCGCCTTCAAGAAGTACGCCGACGACGAGGGCAGCCGCCTCGCGGCGCTGCTGGCCTACTACACGTTCATGAGCCTGTTCCCCCTGGCGATCGCCGGGTTCGCCGTGCTCAACACGCTGCTCGTGGGCCACCCGGAGTACGTCGACCAGCTCGTGGCCGAGATCGTGCCCCCGGAGTACCAGGACCAGGTCGTCAGCGCCTATGAGTCGCTCCCCTCGGGGGGGCTGGCGTTGGCCGTTGCGCTGATCGGCCTGGTCCTCGCGGGCACAGCGGGGGTGTTCTCGCTGTACGCGATGGTCAACCAGGTGTTCTGCGTGCCCTACCGGTTCCGCTACGGGTTCGGCCCGCGCTACATCCGAGTCCTGCTCATGGTCATCCTGATGGGGCTCGGCGTCCTGGCCGTCACGGTCGGCTCAGCCCTGGTGGCGAACGTGACCGGGTACGCGTTCGCGCAGCGCGCGGCCGCGTCCGTGCTGATCTGGCTCGTTGCCTCGTCCCTGCTCTACGTCGCGGCGACCTCCCTGACCCGACGGACGCTGACGTTCCGCGAGGTCGGCCTCGGCGCCGCCCTCGGGGGGCTTGCGATGACCACGATCATCGGACTGGGCAGCGTCCTCCTCGGCCGGTTCGTGACGAGCTCGTCAGCGGTCTACGGCGTCTTCGGGACCGTGGTCGGGATCTTCTCGGTGCTGTTCCTCGTCTCCAATGCCGTCGTCTTCTGCTTCGAGATCTCGGTCGTGCGCGCCTGGCAGCTGTGGCCCCGGGGCGTGGACATCAACCTGCTGTTCCCCGCCGACGAGCGCGCCTATGCCCTGCTCGCGCTGATGGACGAGCGGATGCCCTCCCAGCGCAACGGGGTCGCGTTCGACGCCACCGGCCACGACGATCCGCGTCGGGCCGACCTCGCCTCGCTGATGCGCCGCCCCGTCGGGGTGCCGCTGCACCCGTATGCCGTGGGCGGCGACGAGGGGCAGCCGCCCGCGCCCTGATCAGACCGGGACCAGCCGGAGCGGCGGAGCGGACGTGGGTGCTGCGCCTTGGCTACAGTCGCGCCGGAGTGGGGTTCCCGCCGGTCCCGGCAGTCGGGGCCGCCAGACGCGGACCCACGGAGGAGGTCGGCGCATGTCGGCTCTGGACATCTTCGGCTGGATCAGCTCCATCCTGGTCGTCTGGTCACTGATGCAGGCCCGGGTGCTCCGGTTCCGGGTGATGAACCTGGCGGGGGCCTCCATGGCCACGGTCGTCAACGCGCTGCTCGGGATCTGGCCGTTCGCCGCGATGAACGGCGTCATCGCGGTCATCGACGTCTACTGGATCTGGCGGCTGACCCGGGAGCGTCACGATGCGGACGCCTACGACGTGGTCGAGGTCGGCATCGACGACGCGTACCTGCGCCATGTGCTGAACCTCAAGGCAGCCGACGTCGCTGCGACGCATCCGGCGTTCTCGGTGGACGACCTCGTGGGGTCCGGGGGGAGGGATCGGCCCGAGGCGGCGGCCGCACGCTCTGCCTTCCTGGTGCTTCGCGGGGATGAGACGGTCGGGGTGGTGGTGGTGCGGGACGCGGGCGCCGGCGTCGGCGAGGTCGAGGTGGACTACGTCACGGAGCGCTTCCGCGACTTCACCCCGGGGGAGTTCGTGTACCGGAGCTCCGGGGTCTTCGCCGACAAGGGCTTCACCCAACTGGTTGCCGACGCCGGGCCCGGGACCAGCGAGCACTTCGGCAAGGTCGGCTTCCACCGCGTGAACGGCCATTGGGAGCGCCCCGTGGAGTCCGCGGCGTAGGGCGTGCCCGGAACGGCCCCACCGGGAGCCGGCCGGGTCGAGTCAGGGGCGCCAGCCGCGGCCCATCAGGACGCGTGCAACCCGGTCGGTCACGAACCCGGGAGAGCTGAACCCCTCGCGCCCGGTCCACCGCACCACGTCGTACCCGAGGTCGCGCAGGTGCCCCTCACGGATCTTCTCCCACGCGAACGCCGACTCGTCGCGGTACTTGCCCTCGCCGTCGGCCTCTCCGATGACCATGTACTCCTCCCAGAGGAAGTCGGGGTACGCGACCCCGCCAGCCGTCCGGATCCGGACCTGGAGCTGCGGGGCCGGGAGGCCGGCGAGGTGCATGTGTGCGGCGCCGAAGGACTCCAGCGGCGACTCCCGGCGGACGTCCGCCAACGACAGCACGAGGTCGAGGTGTCGGGCCGTGCGCGGCGATGCCGCATACGGAAGCGACTCCTGCAGCGGGCGGCCAGCCGCCACGCACAGGCGGGGGTCGCGATAGTGCCTGCGATCCAGGGAGCCAGCGAGGTCCATCAGTTCCTGGCGCATGGCGGCATCGACGATCATCAGGGCCTCCGGAAGCTCGAGGCCGGCGGCCATGTCGAGGGCCGTCCGGGCTGCCGTCGTGACCAGGAGACCCGGTGGAGTGCTCAGGACGTGATGCTCGGGCAGCTCCCCGAGGTGCACTCGGAGGCGGTCATTCCTGCGGGTCCGTTCCTGCGGGGCGCTCGCCCGGGTGACATGGATCCGGCCCTCCGCCGCGTCCCGCGTTCGCCGCAGCGGCAGCCCCAGCGCCAGGGCTGCCGTCTCGTGACTGGCCACGCGCCCCGGGGCTATCACCTGCTCGGCCATGGCGCGGATCAGGTGCAGGGCCACGGGGTCCTCGGGAAGGGCCTCCGTGTCGATGAAGACGCCCTGCCGCAGACGGGTGATCCGCCCGGATGCGAGGGCGGTCTGCAGCTGGCGGCGACTCACGCCCCGTGGGGCGACATTCGCGAGGGTGAATGGTGTGGTGGGTGGTGTCCACGGGTCTGGGGTGCGCATGCGTCCACACTGATGCCAGAGTCGGCCATTTCCAACGGCCCCCCGACGATCTGTGGATGAACCGGCAGTCTGAGGTCGGCTCCCCGGACGCGGGCGGGGCCGGGCGACGCGGGCGGGGCCGGGCGACGCGGGCGGGGCCGGGCGACGCGGGACAGGGGCGGGTGCGCCCCGAGGTGCCCAACCCAGAGAGCCGCACACGCGGCGGCCTCGGTGGCGGAGCCACCCCACCGCGCACGAATCGAACCGTCAGGATCGGGGTCCAGGCCCTCAGCGCCGCCACCGCGCATCAAGTGAGCGATATGCCCCGTGTGGTGGAGGTCAGAACGCTCATCTCATGCGCGGTCGATGTGGCGAGCGGGGAGGCGGGCCTCGAAACGGTTCACTTCGTGTGCGGTGAGCGCCCCGGGGGCGGGGAGGCGCCCGCCCGGGCCCCTCCCCGCCTTGGGCCGGCTCCCGCCCCCGGGCGGCTCCTGCGCTCAGCCGAAGTGGACCACCGCGGGGGCGTCCTCGTCATCCTCGGCGGCGGCCGACGGACCGATCCGGATCATGACGAGCACGACCACAGCAGCGACGAGCAGCAGGACGCCGCCGACCATGAACGCCTGGGTGTAGCCCTCGGTCAGGGCACTCGGGAGGGCGGCCTCACCCAGGGCGGCGTTGGTGGCCAGGTAGGCGGAGGTGGCCGTGACGGCGACGGTGTTCATCAGGGCCGTTCCCAGCGATCCGCCGACCTGCTGCGAGGTGTTGATGACAGCTGAGGCCACCCCGGCATCGTGGTTGCCCACGGCGTGCAGGGCGACGGTGGCGGTCGGGATGAACACGAAGGCCATGCCCACGCTCATGACGATCATCGGCGGCAGCACCGCCGTCACGTACTCCGACTCAGGCGTCAGGCGGGTCAGCCAGAACATGCCGAGCGCGGCGACGAGCAGGCCCGGGACCATGAGCGGGCGGGGCCCCACCTTGGGCATGAGGTTGGCCGCGATACCAGCCGCCGCGATGATGCCGAGGCTGAACGGCAGGAAGGCGAAGCCGGCCTGCACGGGCGTGTACTCCTTGATCACCTGCAGGTAGAGGCCCAGGAACAGGAACATGGCGAACAGGCCGGCGCCGGTGATCAGTGACGACAGGTAGGCACCGCCGCGGTTGCGCTCGCGGACGATCCGAAGCGGGAGCAGGGGGTTGGACGTGCGCATCTCGATCACCAGGAACGAGCCGAGGAGGATCGCCGCGGCCACGAACCACACGAGCGTGCTCGGATCGGTCCAGTGGGCGGTGTCCTGGAAGCCCTCGGGGGCGGCCTGGGTGAACCCGTAGACCAGGGCGACGAGGCCCAGCGTGGAGGTGATCGCGCCGGGGATGTCGTAGCTGGTGTTGCCGCCTGCGCGCGACTCGGTGATCAGGGTGCGGGCGAACACGGCGGTCACGATGGCGATCGGAGTGTTCACCGCCAGGCACCAGCGCCACGAGAAGTACTCGGTCAGGACGCCGCCGAGCAGCAGGCCCAGGGCGGCGCCGCCACCCGAGATCGCGCCCATGACGCCGAAGGCCTTGGAGCGCTCCTTCGGGTCGTGGAAGCTGACGCTGATCAGGGCCAGGGAGGCGGGGGCGAGGAGGGCGGCGAAACCGCCCTGGAGGGCGCGGGCAGCGATCAGCAGCTCCAGGTTGGGGGCCAGGCCCCCGATGAGCGAGGCAAGCGCGAAGCCGCCGAGGCCGACGAGGAAGGTCCGCTTGCGACCCCAGTAGTCCGCGATGCGCCCGCCGAGCAGCAGGAAGCCGCCAAAGGTCAGGGTGTAGGCGGTGATGATCCACTGCACGTCCGCGGGGGCGATCTGCAGGTCGGCCGAGGCGCTGGGGATCGCGAGGTTCACGATCGACGCGTCGAGGACGATCATCAGCTGGGCGATCGCGATGACCGCCAGCGCCTTGAACCGGCGCGGGTCGGCCGGCGGGAGGTCATGGGCGTGGACGGGCGCTCGCCCCTGGCGCGGGAGCGGCGGCGGCAGCGATCGGTGGATCGATCGAGGGCACAGGGACTCCTGGGGCTTGGGAACGCGGCTGCGCGGGTATCGGACCGAAATGGTCACGCGTTCAATCAACTCGCCAAGGGTAGTTGGTGTTCCCGAACCGGGCATCCGCATCGGACGAGAGATCCGTCACGCCGCGCTGGCCCTGCGTGGGTCAGCCCAGGACCTGCCCGCGCAGGGTCTCGGCGACCACGTCGGCATCCCCGGGGGAGTTGACGAGGTGGAACGACAGCCGCAGCCGCCCGGCGCGCATGCTCGCGACGACGTTCGCTGCGGCCAACCGGGGGGCGGCCTCGGGCGGACCTGCAGCTCCTCGCTCGCCCGCGGGGCGGCCGACGCCGGCGCGGAACCGGTTGGCCAGGCCGACGCAGTGCGCGTGCAGGGCATCCGGATCCACGGACCGCAGCAGGTCGAGTGACTCGGCCTGCCCGACCCACGAGTGCCAGGCGGGCGAGGTGCGCATCGAACCGCCGCCGGCGCGTCGCTGGCGGTTCGCCAGCCGCGGACGTTCGGGTCATGCGGTCTGCGACCCGAATCGGCGGGCCGGGAACTGGCCGATCGGGTCGCCGGCATACCAGCCCGCTGCGTGCGGTGGCCGACCTGCGCGGGTGCTCGATGACCGCGGCTCGATGACGCGTCGTGGCCACGCCGCACCACTGGCGTGCCCTGCGCGGTTGGGCGCTCAGGCCAGCAACCACCTGTACCTCGAGAAGCCGGCCACACACTCCTGTGTCGAGCGTCCGGCGATCATGAGGCATGGCGCGAGTCGCGGCGCGTGGGCGAGGTCGACACGCAGCGGCGCTCGCACGCCGGGCTGTCAGGAGGCGATCGCAGCCCTGCAGGCCGGGGACGTCGGCGCGGTGACCTGGCCCGCTGCTACTCCTGGAAGCGACGTCGTCGATCGGACCGGTGTCCGCGGTCAGTGGCCGCAGACCTGGATCCGACCTCTGGATCGGCCGCGGGAGGTCGAGCGCCCGATGCGGCGCGGTTCCACAGGACTGGCACTGGCGCCGAGACGGCAACGCAGGGTCGTCCCGGCGCGTACCGCCTCGGGCCAGCTGGGCCATGGGCCTCGCGGGACCCGGACCAGGTGCTCAGCCTCGGGGGCGGCTCGGGCCTGAGGATGCCGGGCAGACCCCGAACACGGCTCTGACTGTCGTCGCGTTCGGCACGGCCGCCGCGATCGACCTGGGCCAGGACCGGGACATGCCGGGACGGACCGTGAACGAGTCGCCGTCGGCGACCAGGACCTCGTTGCCGGCCGGACCGGCGGCCGGCCGTCGACCCGACGGGCAGGACGGCGCTGATACGACGCGATGCGGCGAGTCGACCCGATCACGCGGCACATCAAGGGCTTCGTGCGGGCCGTGCCGACGAGCCCGGCGAAGGCTGAACGGACCGCGTCGACGGAGTGGCGCCGGTCGAAGGCCACCGCGTCGGCGCGTCCGGTGCGCCAGTCGGCCAGGGCGCGACGTCGAGGTGCTCGACGACATCGTTGGGCTGTGCGGCCCGGCCATGGAGCGCAACGCCGAGGACTTCCTCGCGCACTGCCGCGCGCACGGCGGCCGGGGGAGCTGGCGTACAGCGGGGCGCGTCGATCGTGGGCGTCGAGGGGGCGGCCGAGCGTGGCGTACCGCAGGACACGACCTCGCGCCTTGAGCTGCGTGCGGGCCTCGTCGGGAGTCACGCGGAGGCCGCATCACCTCCTCCCGAGGAGTCGGTCGGCGACCTCGTCGCCGGCGGCGCTGCGGATGAGGTCGATGTCCCCGCAGACGATCAGCAGGTCCCGGGCTCGCGACAGACCGACGTAGAGGATCTCGGCTGCCGTGGCGGGGTCGCGGAAGCCGTCGACGGCCAGGACGACCGCCGGGCGCTCGAGGCCCTTGAAGGCGGCCACGGTGGAGAAGAAGAGGTCCGTGCCGTCCCAGAACGAGTCCCAGTAGCCGTCACGGCCGTCGAGCGCGACCCGGTTGGCCTGCTCGGGATGCCGGTGGTGGGTGGTCAGCAGGGCCACATCCTGGGGGTCCCACCCCTGGTCCAGGAGCTCCACCGCGGCGTCGTCGGCGGTCTCCATCGCCTCGGCCGGGCTGCACGGGATGAACCGGACCGGGGGCCCCTCGCCACCCAGGAGTTGGGGGGTGTCGGCGGCCAGGGGCGCGAACACGTCGCCGATCTGGCGGCTGTTGCGCAGGTTGGCGTCCAGCGTCAGCGGGACCAGGCCGAGGTCGGGGCGGTCGGCGCGGTCGAAGATCCGCTGCTGCTCGTCGGCGAACACCGCGATCCGCGCCCGGTCAGGGTCGCGCAGGGAGGCCAGGAGGGAGGGCCACCAGGCGTCGGGGCAGTCCTGGGCCTCGTCGACGATCAGGGCGTCGAAGCGCTGCTCGTCGGGAAGGGCGCGCGCCAGCTCGGTCATCTGGGCGGGCATCGTGACCTCCCAGTACTCCTGGTCCCGGGCGTCGCCGATCTGCACGCCCCACTCCACCCCGAGGGCGTGGTACGTGCGCACCCGGACGTTTCGGCGCAGGGCCTTGGGCCAGCTGGCCACGCGTCGGGCGATCCAGGTGGACAGGCCGCGCGAGTAGCAGACCAGGGCCACCGTCAGCCCCTCGCCGGCCCAGCGCCGGGCCTGCTCGATGGCCAGCCAGGTCTTGCCGGTGCCCGGTCCGCCGATCACCTCGATCCGGGGGATCCGGCGGGCGACGTCGAGGACGTCGTACTGGGCCTCGGTGAGCCGGTCGACGTGGTCGCCGCGCACGGCCAGCATCCCGGCCAGCTCGGACTGCCGATCACCGCGGCCGCCCAGGATCTCCGCGGCGTCGTCCACGACATCGATCCCCGGGAGCGCGGCGGGCTCGTTGCGCAGCGGGCCGGTGAGCAGGTCGAAGACCCGGCCGGCGGCATCGGAGAGCTCGGTGCGGTCGATGATCCACGCGCGGGGCAGCCCCGGCGACGGGTCCTCGGGGCCGAGCTCGGTGTCCGGCAGGATCACCAGGTGGATCATCCGCAGGTCGCCGTGCATCCACCTCGGGTGCCGCTTCAGGTAGCGGCGGAGGAGGTACTTCCCGGAGGTGGCCTGGTCCTCGAGGTCGATCGCCCTGCGCCCCTGTGGGGTCTGCTGCCACCACGATCCGGCCTCGCGCCAGACATGCCCGCCCTTGACCTCGATGGCGGCGAACCCCGCGTCGGGCATGCCGACCACGAGGTCGACCTCCCAGTCGCCGTCCAGGCCGGTGAACCGGACGTTGGCCAGGAGCACGTCGACGTCGCGGAGCTTGCTGGCCAGCGCGTGGAAGGCCACCTTCTCCGCGCGGGACTTGAACCTCGGGCGCTCCGGCAGGCAGCGGGCGGGCATGGTCGACCTCCTCGGTCCGCGGTTCAGCCACCAGCCCAGTGCCGGGGTGCCCCCTGACCCGGCAGGCTACCGGTGCCACGGGGCAGAATCTCCGCCATGGCACGTCCCGACCCGACTCCCGACCTCACGCCGGACCCGACCCCGGGCGGGCGTCCGGATGCGGGGACCCGGGACTACGAGACCCTGCTCGCCGAGGCCCGGACGCTCTACCCGGGTGTGCGCATCGGCCGTCCCGGACGCTCACGGACCTACTGGGCCACGATCGCGGCCATGCGGCTGCTGCGGGTGCGGTGGGCGGTCGACATCGACGGTGCGGACAGGGTGGCCCCCGGGCCGGCGATCCTGATCGGCAACCACGTGCACTTCATGGACCCCGTCTGTGTCGTGATGGCCACGTGGTGGCGGTGCAGCGCGTTCACCAAGCTCGAGTGGTTCGAGCACCGCGGGTCGCTCTTCTTCCGCCTCATGGGGCAGATCCCGCTGCGCCGGGGTGACGCCGTCTCGACCGAGTGGGCGATGCAGATGTCGCGGTACGCCCTGGGCAGCAGCGGTGGAGTCGGGCGGATCGCGCTGTATCCGGAGGGCACCCGCTCACCGGACCCGGGAGTGCTGCACAAGCTGCACAAGCGGATCATGGTCCCGCTGCTGCAGGCCAACCCGGACGTCCCCGTCCATGTGGTCACCACGCAGTACGAGAACCGCTCGTTCCCGCGCCGCATCCAGGTGCGGATCCGCGTGTCGGAGCCGCTCCCGGTGGCCCCGCGGACGATGAGCGCCGACGAGCTGACCGCCGTCGTCCGCGACGCGCTGCTGGCCCTCGGTGGGCAGACGTACGTGGACACCTACGCCCAGGACGTGAAGGCCGGCAAGCATGCCCGCCGGGAGCGCGGCAGGCCCGGCGGCGAGGCGTCCTGACGGTCGGTCACTCGCCGCGGCGGACGCGCTCCGTGACCTCGTCGACCTTGGCCCAGATCCGCGACCGGACCTCCGGCGAGCTCATCTCACCCAGGTGCGTGACCCGACCGAGGATGTGGTCGTCGGCCTCGAGCTCGGGGAACGCGCGCAGGTGGCGGCGGTACTCGTCCTCGGTGGCGATCAGGACGTTCTCCACCCCGGGAACGTCCATATGGGCGTTGATGTACGGCTGGATGAAGAGCTCGTGCGTGCTGTAGATGTTGGTGACCCGGTCGGCGATCGCGGGGACGTCGGCGTGCAGGGCGGTCAGGAACGGTGAGCCCTCGGCCATGTCGCTCAGGGCGGGTGTCAGGTTTCGCCCGGTCCACGAGAACAGCCGGGAGATCCGCTGGGCGCTGACGGAGCCGCGCCACGGGGCGCCGACGCTGATCACGTGCTTGACCTGGTCCTGGTGGTCGACGGCGTACCGCAGGGAGGCCAGCCCGCCCTGGGAGTGCCCGACGAGGACGACCGGCGAGCCCGGGTCCCGGCCCTGAGCAGTGAGCCCGGCCTCGATGTCGGCGTGGATGTGCTCCTGCGACCGGTCCAGGGGCATGGCGACCCCGAAGTGGGCGAGGGTGATCAGGAAGGCGTTGGGATGTCGCTCGAGCACCGAGCGCATCATCACGGTGGCCGCCACCCCCCGGATGGCGGTCCCGGCGACGATGGGGACGGCAACGGGCACGCTCTGGAAACTACCGCACCCGCCGGGGCCGCACCGGCGCGCGGTCCTGTGACCTGACGCGTCCGGGTGCGATCGTCAACTCCCCGCCGGTCCGCCGCGGGTGATGCTCACCGGGGAAGCGCACGCTCCTCGGCGATGCCCGCCGCTCCATCCACGACGAGGAGCTGCCCGCTGCAGTACGACGCCTCCGGTGCGGCGAACCACGCGACCGCGGCGGCCACCTCCTCGGGTCGGCCGCTGCGCCCGACGGGGGTGTGCTGCCCTTCGCGCACCTCGTGGGGCAGCTGCGAGCCGGTCGCGATCCAGCCCGGCGCCACGGCGTTCGCGGTGATGCCGTCGCGTGCGAGGTCCACGGCCAACGCGCGCATCAGCCCGACCATCCCCGCCTTCGCCGCGGCATACACGGGCTCCGAGCGCATGGCCATCACGGGGCCGGTCACGGAGGCCACCATGACGATCCGACCCCAGCGCGCTGCACGCATGTGCGGGATGGCGGCCCGGGTCACGAGGAATGCCGTGTCGAGGTTCCGGGCCAACCCGTCGTGCCAGGACGCCAGCGGCATGGCCGCGAGGTCCCCGGCCTCCGCTGTGGGATCGACCATCCCGACGCTGGCCATCCCGGCGTTGTTGACCACGATGTGCAGCCCTCCGGCGCGGGCAGCGGACTGCACCGTGGCGGCAGCCTCCTCGGGGTCGGTGAGGTCGGCGACGAGGGCGTCGGCGGCCAGGCCCTCGGCCTGGAGCTCGGCGGCGCGGTCGCGGACGCGATCGGTGGTCGCGGTCAGCCACACCGTCGCGCCCATCGTGGCCAGCATCCGGGCTGTCGCCATCCCGATCCCGGTCGGGCTGCCAGCACCCGTGACCAATGCCGTGCGACCGGACAGGGAGAACGCGCTCACGGGCGCCACGGTAGCGCGCGGTGGCTGTGCCGGCGCGGTCCGGTGGCTCGGGTGCCCGCGGCGGCGGTCACGGCCAGCTGGCGTCGCCCGGGGTGAGGTCGAGGGCGCCTCCGGCGCGGCACTCGGACGAGCGGTACTCGTCGGACATCGTCGGGTGGACCTCCGTCGCGATCCGCTGCGCGAGGGCCGATCCCTGCTCCGCAGTGCCCCCGAGCAGGACGACCGTCCGTGCGTCGTTCTGCAGCGCGCGGCACTCGGTCGACGCCTCGTTGCGGTCCCCGGCGACGTGCATCGCCTCGTGGGTGAGGACGTGGACGGCGACGGCCTCGTCGAGCGTGGGCGCCGAGTGGTCCGATCGCAACCAGCTGCCGAGGTGCTGGCAGGTCTCCAGCGTGAGCCACGCCCGGTCCGGCTCATCCCACTCGACCCGTCCCAGGTCAGCGCCCGCCCAGAGGAACGTGGCCAGGGCGCGCTGGCACTGCACCCGGGCCGTGGGATTGCCGGTGAGCTTCTGGACGGCGGTGGTGGCCGCCGCCTGGACGTGCAGCCAGCGGATCTCCGTCCACAGCATGGGCACCAGCAGGGCCAGGACGACGGCGAGCGTGGCGTACGGGCGTGTGCCCAGGGCCCAGGCCCGGAACCCCAGCCAGCCGAGCCAGGCGAGCAGGCCGAGCACGAGGTAGGTCCGCGCACCGAGGCTGTGGCCCGCGACAGCGGTCATCGCGACAGCCGCGTCCGCCGTCCCGACCATGGTGGCGCCCTCCAGTCGGCACCACCGTGAGGTGCCCCGAGGGGTCTATCGGCGTCCGGGTCGTGCGACGTGAGCCGACGCGGATCAGGCGACCCCGCGGGTCGGACCCGACATCACACCACGTCGCCCTCGATCACCCGGCCCTCGCGGCCGCCCTGCTCAGCCAGCACGGCGGGGATGTACTCGGCCAGGGTGGCCATGAGCCGCGCTGAGGCCTGCGGCTCCTTGAGGATCGCCACCTGCTCACCGCGCAGCACCTCAGCGGTCTCGAGGTCCCCGGCGGCGACGGCCTCGTCGAGCGCCTGCTGCAGCGCGTTGACGCGCACCTGGAGCGCGACGACGTCGACGACCATGCCCACGGCAGCCAGGGAGGCGTTCACCAGCATGCTCACCTGGAGGCTGTCGATCCGGCGCCGCTGGATCTGGGCCTCGAGCCGGGTTCGGTACGCCTCGACCGCCCGGTCGGCCAGGCCGGAGGCCCGACCGGCAACGCTGGCGACTGACGGTAGGCCCATGGGATCCCCTCGAGAACCGGTGACGGCGGCAGGCCTCCATTGTGACCGCCCCGACCCCTGGCGGACGAATGCGGCCCGATGCCCTGACCGGGGTCAGCCCAGTCCGTGCGCCGCTCGGCTGGCGGCCTCCTGCGCGCGGAACTGCCCGAACCGCGGCAGGAACTTGTCCCAGTCGATGATGTGCGAGTCGATCTCCGGGCCGTCGATGCAGGCGTGCTTGCGGATCATCTTGCCGTCGATGACGACCGGCACCATGCACGCCCCGCACATGCCGGTGGCGTCGACCATGATCGAGTTCAGGCTGGCCACGCACGGCGTGCCGAAGCGCATGCTCAGGTCGCTGACCGCGCGCATCATCATCGGTGGGCCGATCGTGACGACCTCGGCCACCGTGCGACCCTCACCGCGCTGGTTGGCCTCCAGCATCTCCTCCAGCGGGCCGGTCACGAACCCGGGGACGCCGAACGAGCCGTCGTTGGTCGTGTAGATGACCTCCAGCCGGTCGCCGAACTCGGCCTGCAGCCGCCCCACCCGCTCGTCGGGGCCGGTCCAGAACATCAGGTCCGCGCTGCGGAAGCCGGAGATCAGGGTGACGTGGTTCCCGCGGCGCAGGTGCTCGCGCATGATCGGGTACACCGGCGGCAGGCCCAGGCCGCCGGCGGTGAAGACCACCGTCTCGTCGGCGCCGTAGGAGTGGATCTCGCTGGGGCGCCCCAGCGGGCCGGCGATGCCGGTGAAGGCGTCCCCGACCTCCATCGCGTTGATCTCGATGCTGCTCGTGCCCACGCCCTGCACGACCAGGCAGATGGTGCCGGCCTCGACGTCCCAGTCGGCCAGCGTCAGCGGGATCAGCTCGCCGTCGGGCCGGGGGAGCAGCCGGACGAACTGCCCCGCCTGAGCGGCCGCCGCGATGAGCGGCGAGTGCACCGTGAACTCCTCGATGCCGTCGGACAGGTGCGACCGGGCCAGGATCCGCTGCGCGGTGGTCCCCAGCTCGGTGTACTCCAGGGCACGGGCCACCATGTCGCGCACGACATCGGCGGGCAGGGACGCCTCCCCGAGGATCTCGTTGGCCGCAGCGCGTCCGTCGCCGGCCGCCGCGATGGCCGTCGAGCCACCGCGCGCCGCGTCGCCGCCGGTGAAGACGCCCTCCAGGGTGGTCTCCTGCGATCCCGCGTGGTCCAGCACGATCGTGCCCCACTTGGACGTGTTGAGCCGGGGCTCGGAGTCCTTGATGATCGGGTTGGCGGCGTTGCCCAGGGCCATGATCACCAGGTCGGCGTGCATGGTCTCGGTACGGCCGGTGGCGATCGGCCGCCGGCGGCCGGAGTCGTCGGGCTCGCCGAGCTCCATGATCTCCAGCGTCGCGGCGGTGACGAACCCGGTCTTGTCGTCGCCGAGGAACTCCGAGGGTGCGCACAGCTCGCGCAGGGCGATGCCCTCCTCGAGGGCATGGTGCAGCTCCTCGACGCGGGCGGGCATCTCCGAACGGGTGCGCCGGTAGACGATCGTGACGTTGCCGCCGAGGCGCTGGGCGGTGCGGGCGGCGTCCATGGCGGTGTTGCCCCCGCCGATGACCAGCACCTCCTTGCCCTTCGTCTCGGGCAGCGGGGTCTCGTAGTCCGCGCGCAGCCCCTGCATCAGGTTCACCCGGGTGAGGAACTCGTTGGCGCTCATCACGTTGAGCAGGTGCTCGCCGGGGACGTTCATGAACCGGGGCAGGCCCGCACCGGTGCCCACGAAGATCCGGTGGAACCCGGCGTCCTTGAGGTCCTGGATCGTGGCGGTCTTGCCGACCACGAAGTTCTGGACGAAGCGACCGCCGAGCAGGCGGATCTTGCCGACGACGTCGTCGATCAGCTCGTTGGGCAGCCGGAACTCGGGGATGCCGTAGCGCAGCACGCCGCCGAGCGCGTGGAACGCCTCGAACACCGTGACCGGGAACCCCTCGGCCGCCAGCAGGTAGGCGTTGATGAGCCCGGACGGCCCGGAGCCGACGATCGCGACCGGCGGCTTGACGGCGGCCTCCCATGGGTCGCGGTGCCCGGCGAACCGCGCGGCGTCCCCACCCGGGTTCACCAGCTTCTCGCGCTCGGGCAGGAACCACTCGAGCTGGCCGATGGCGATCGGCATCTTGTTCTGCAGGCAGACGCCCTGGCACTGGTTCTCCTGCGGGCACACGCGGCCGGTGACGTCGGGCAGCGGGTTGCAGGACTCGATCAGCGCCAGCGCCTCGCGGAACCGTCCGGTCCCGACCAGCTCGATCATCTCGGGGATGTGGATCTGGACCGGGCAGCCGCCGGTCGGCTCCTTGCAGTCGGACAGGAAGATGCCCAGCTCGCAGGGCTTCTCCGAGCACTGCTTGTCGCGCATGGCCTCGAGCCACACGAAGAGGTCGATGTCGCGGGCGGTGTAGCCCAGGTTCATGTAGCCCAGGTAGCCCTGGTTGACCAGCCCGAAGTCGTGGGCACGGTCCTCGGGGCCGCGCACGTAGGGCGGGATGCTGTTGCCCGCCGGCCAGTCCCGGGACAGCCCGTCGAACATCGGGTAGCGGTCCGACAGGTGCGCGTCGATGGCCCGGATGAACATGCGCTTCTTGCCCAGCGGCAGGTTCCACAGGAACCGCATCAGCAGCGTCCCGGCGTCGTCCTCGCGCAGCAGCATCGACCACAGGGTGCGGGTGAACTCCGGACCCAGCTCGGGCTGCTGGAACTCCCAGGCGACCGCCTGCATGCCCTCGGAGATGAACAGCTCGCGGAACGCGCGCGGGTCGCTGAGCAGCCGGCGCTTGAGCAGGTCCATCTGGTGGGTGAACGTCTCCACCGACTCGGAGTGCTCGAGCACCTCGACCTGCGTGCGGCTGCTCTCGAGCGTGCTGCTGGCCTCGACGTACGCGCGCAGGTCGTCGGGGCCGGCGGGCTCCTCGGTGCTCATCGGATGATCTCCGCGTCGCACGTCGCCTTCACCCGCTCGATCCGCTTGGCGATCTCCGGGGTGACCTCGACGCGCTCGGCCGCACCGGGGATCATCCGGGCGATCTGCCGGGCCGCGCCGTCGATGACCACGGTGGCCTTCTCGAAGAACTGCGGGAGCTCCTGGTAGCAGGTGCCGCAGTCGTTGCACAGGTGCTCGTCGGCCGGGTCGAGGTGGACCGGACCGGTCATGACGCCGACGGCCGCTCCCGCCGCGGGGGCAGGCGCGCTGGCTGCGCCGGCGCCCGACCCGAGGCCACCGCCGACCCCGCCCGCCATGCCCGCGCCGCTGGGTGCGCGGCTGGAGGTCGCGAGGTCCGACATCGCGCGGGCGATGTCGTCCAGCGAGGCCTCCCGGGCAGCGGTCGCCTGCTCGTACTGCGCCTTGAGCTCCTCGAAGTCCGAGCGGTGCAGGGCGGTCAGCTGGGCCTCGTGCACGCCCGACAGGTACTGCAGCGTCTGCCAGTACCGACGCCGATCCTCGACGAGGTGGACGATCGAGTCCGAGCAGGCGACCTTGATCAGCCGCCGCTCGCCGTCGGTGGCGTGGATGAACGGGATCCGGTCGCCGCGCTGGGCGGCCGACATCTCGACGTAGTCCTCGATCGGGACCGCCGTCTCCTCCTGCTCGGGGGTCAGGCGCGAGAACTGCTTGGAGAAGCGGACCTCACCGAGGGCGAACACGGCCGGGGTCAGCGCCGTGGTCAGCAGCTGCACCTGGCCGGAGGAGTCGACGTGCTCCAGGGTGGAGGTCGTCCAGGTCTTGTCGATGTCCGGGTTGCCGTCCAGCGAGAACCAGTCGTGCAGGGTCGCGCCGCGGCGCGGGTCGTGCACGAACAGCGGGTGCATCCGGCTCTCGACGGCCAGGCGCGCCCGGGCGTTCGAGGACGCCTCGGGGATCCCGTGCTCGGAGCCGCAGGGCGTGTAGACGTCCATGACGGCGGCCGCGGGGTAGTCGATCATCGTCATGGTGGCGGCCATGAAGTGCGCGTGCATGGCGGTGGAGGTGGCGCACGCGAACACGTTCGGGTGGAACGAGGCCAGCAGGGCGAGCTCCTTGCGTGACTCGTGCTTGCCGTGGTGGGCGCCGCCGAACCGGGCGAGGTCGGAGTCCTGACCCGTGTAGCTCGAGGTCGAGGCCTGGCCGCCGGTGTTGGAGTAGGCCCCGGAGTTCAGGACCAGCGCCTTGATCGGGGTGTCGCTGGCCAGCACCCGCGACAGCGCGCCGAAGCCGATGTCGTAGGTCGCGCCGTCGCCGCCGATGGTCATGACGGTCGGGAGCAGGTGCAGCTCCTCGGGGGTGAACTGCTCCCACGAGAGCATCCGCAGCTCCAGCTCGTGGTCGGCCGGGTCGTAGGCGTCGGCGAGCTCCAGCTCGGCCAGGCGCATCGCGCGGACGTCGGGAACGGTCTGGGCGGAGATCCCCTCGAAGATGCCCTTGGCCAGGGGCGAGGAGTCCTGGAACAGGCTGTTCACCCACGGGTCGAGGTAGGAGTTGTACGGCATCGTGGAGGCGTAGACGCTGCTGCAGCCGGTGGCGTTGGCGATGACGATCGGCGCCGGGCCGTTGCCGGTCGGGCCGCCCTCGTAGAGGTAGAGGCGCTTGTCGAGGGTGTCGATGATCGACTCGATCCGCGCGCGACGCTCGGACTCGGCGGGGTCCAGCGACTCGAGCTTGTCGGCCAGTCGCGCGGACAGGGCCTCGAGCTGGCGCAGGTGGGTCCGGCGCCGCTCGTCGCCGACGGCGTGGCTCGTGGCCATGACCAGGCGGATCGCGGTGACCTCGCCGCAGCCGCGGCAGGCGCCGTGCCCGCCGGAGGTGGAGTAGAAGTTGGGGCGCTCGAGCATGAGGCGCTTGAGCTCGCCGTCCTCACCGATCGCGCCCTCGGAGAAGCGCTTCGCCGTGGCCGGCAGGGACGTGGCGAACTCGAAGCGCTCCTGCAGGGTGTTCAGGACCTCGGCATCCTGCTCCAACGGGGTCAGGGCGCTCGGGCCGCACACCTCGATGCACTCCAGGCAGCCCGTGCACTTCCACGGGTCGATGGTCGCGGAGAACAGCCCACCGGTGCCGGGGGTGGTCTTCTCCATGGCGTCGAAGAACGGCCGGGTCCGGGCGACGGGGTAGATCGCCAGGGCGGTCACGAGCTGGTCGAGGGTGCGCCGCAGGGAGGGCTGGTCGACGTCGAGGGTGGCCACGGCGCCCGCCACGACGTCGGTGAACGCGCGGTCGGACTTGTCCGCGCGGTAGGACTCACGGACCTTCTCGGACAGCGGGTACACCAGGCCGCGCAGGGTCTCGCGCTGGGGCTCGGTGACGTCGAGGTCCTTGATCGCGGTGAGCAGCAGGTCGTGGATCTCGTGCACGGTGTTCGGGATCGCCGCATCCGGGCAGACGAGCGCGCACTCCATGCAGCCGGTGCAGAGGTCGGCGTGGAACTCGGGCACGGTGCGCCGGAACAGGCCCTTGTCCTTGCCGGCGGCGGTGCCCGCGGGCATGAACAGGCCGACCCCGGGCAGGACCGGCGCCTCGCCGATGGTGCCCTCGCGGAACGGCCGCGCGACGAGGTCCTCGTAGTACGCGGGGTCGAACAGGGCGCTGGCGCCCGAGGAGCTGCCGCACATGTCCGACGACGTCGTGATGGAGTGCAGCGTGAGCGCCGGGGGCAGGTCGTCGATGGCGACGAACTCGGGTGCGTCGTAGTCGACGACCTGCGCGGCCTCGATGCCCTCGCGGATCACGGCCATGTTGCCCTCGACGACCCGGGTGCCCTTCCCGCCGAACTTCTTGAGGATCTGGGCCTGCACCTTCTCGAGGATGGCCTCCCGGGAGGCGCCCTGCGACACCCGGTCGACGTGCGCCGCGACCGCGCCGACGAAGGCGATCCCCATCATGCGGGTCTCGAGGTCGGGGGTCGGGGCGTGCCGCTTGGCCACGTCGAACGCATCGATGACGAAGAAGCTGATGTGGCGCTCGCGGATGGTCCGACGGGCGTACTTCGGCAGCTCGCGCCAGACGTCGGCGGGGGCGAGGTCGGACTGCAGCATGAACGTGCCGCCCTCGACCAGGCCCTTGAGCGGGTTGGTGTGGATGAACGCCTTGTGGTCCGGGGAGATCACCACCTCGACCTCTTCGAGCTCGGCGTTGGTGATCAGGACCGGCTCGGGGCTCAGGGTGATGTAGTAGTTGGTCGGGGCGCCGCTCTTCTCCGAGCCGTACTTGGGGGCGGACTTCGAGTGCATGCCCAGCACGCCGGCGAGGATGTCGGTGAGCAGCTTGCCGGTGGCGATCGTGCCGTAGCCGCCGACGGAGTGGAAGCGGATCCGCATCGCCGACTCGGGCAGCAGCCGTGGGTTGGGCTTGGTCTCCAGGGCCATGAGCTCGGTCTCGGGGTAGGCCGCCCGCATCCGCGACTGCACCTCGGCCATGGCGGTGGAGGCGTTGTCGCTGAAGAACTGGGAGCCCAGGTAGATCAGCGGCGCGGTGCTGCCGTCGACCATGTTCTGGAACGCCGCGATGAGGTGCCGTGGCTGCACGTCGTGCCCACCGAGGCCGAAGATCGCGGTGGTCAGCCGCGGGGTCGCGGCCAGCGCGGGGATGCCGTCGTACTGCGGGCCGCCGTCGGTGGTCTCGGAGTTGGCCCGGGCCTTGAACAGGGCGGAGGTGACCAGGCTGGTCAGGGCGGTCTGGTCCGAGCGCTCCAGCACGGTCACGGCCTTCGCGCCGGACACGGCGGCGATGAGCTCGGCCTCGGGGAACGGCTGGAGCATCTTGACCGACACCACGCCGACCTTGATGCCCTGCGAGCGCAGGTACGGCAGGACCGCGCGGACGTCGTCGGTGATCGACCCGAGGCCGACCATGACGTAGTCGGCGTCCTCGCAGTCGTAGGCCAGGACGGGGGCGTAGGTGCGCCCGGTCAGCTCGGAGTACTCGTCCATGGCCTGGCGGACCAGGGCGGGCACGGCGTTGGCGAAGTGCGTGCGGTGGTCGACGGCACCGGCCTGGAAGTCGGGCTGGTTCTGGACCGGGCCGGTGAGCCCCGGGTTGTTGACGTCCACCAGGGCGGGGACCATCTGCCGGGTCCCCTTCTCCAGGGAGTTGCGCCACTGCCGGCGCCACTGCCCGTGCAGCTCCTCGGGCACCCAGGCCAGGGTCTCGGCGACGAGGTCGCCGGCGTTGTCGGCCTCCACCTTCTCGGCGTTGTCGGCCAGGTAGGCCTGCAGCTCGGAGAGGTCGGTGGGCCGCAGGTCGTCGCGGTGGCGCTCGAGGTACTGGGTGAGCTGGAACACCCGGCCCTTGGCGCCGAAGAGCATCTCCTGCGCGACGGTCGGGCACTTGACCCGCCCGGCGGGGTCGCCGAGGTACTCGCGCAGCAGCTCGGGCTCGGGCATGAGCGCCTCGCTGAGCATGTGGCTGGTGGAGAAGCCGTCCATGGCGTTGGCCACGGGGATCAGCGAGAGGGCGGAGGACCGGTAGGAGATGGCTGCGAGGTCAGCAGCCTCCTGCGGGTTCGAGCCGAACAGGATCGTGTACCCGGCGCTGAGCAGGGCGTACACGTCGTCGTGGCCGGCCATGACGTTCAGGGAGTGCTTGGAGACCACGCGCGCGGCCACCTGCAGGACGAAGCCACCGGTCTTCTTGCCGACGGTCACGTAGTGCGACTCCATCGCGTAGAGGATCCCCTGGCTGGAGGAGGCGTTGGAGATGAACTGCCCGCCGGTCAGCGCAGCGCCCAGCGCCCCGCTCTGGGCCGAGTGCTCGCCCTCGGGCTCGAAGAAGAACGGGTGCTTGCCCCACACGTTGACCCCGCCCTCGGCCCGGGCGGCCTCGAACAGCTCCGAGATCTCGGTCGAGGGGGTGATCGGGTACCCGATCACGCCGCCACACACATGGCGCATCACATGGGCGATGGCTCCGTTGCCGTGGATGACGGTGGGGAGGCCGGGGAATCGGGGCTGCTGATCAGACATGGGGCCAATCCAGGTTCACGAGGGAGGGATGGGTGGGCGTCGACGGGGACGTCCGGGCACCGCGGAGGGGGGAGCGAGTCGCGTGCGTGCTCATGGCTGCACCTCACATCTGGCGGGTGCGGCCAGAGTAACCCCGGGGTCCGACGCGATCGTGTGACGATCGTCCCGTCCTGCACCATCCAAGGACCCCCATCCGGCCGATACCCTCCCCGGTACCCCGGCACGCCGGACGCCGGTCCGCAGCCCTGCGCCCAGCCCCTGCCCGCGTCATGGAGGATCTGCCCATGGTTGCCTTTGCAGACGATCGGACCGGATGGATGGTGGCCCGCGCGCGGCACCTCGTGGCCAGGGTCGGGCCAGCTCGAGCTCCTGGACCGTGCGTACACGCTGGCGGCGCAGTCGTTCGTCGCCCTGTTCCCGCTGATCCTTGCCATCGCTGCCGCCGTGGCGTCGCCGGGCTCCAACGTCGTCGCCGAGGAGGTCATCAAGCGGTTCGGGCTGGCCGGGGCCGCGGCGAAGGCGGTGCAGGACCTCATCGTGGTGCGGACCGAGGGGGTCTACTGGCTCGGGCTGGTCCTGACGGTGTACGCCGTCTTCACCCTGTCCAAGCGGGCGTCGCGCGCGTACAACGCGGTGTGGGGCACCCCGCAGCTGCCGGTGCGGGCGCAGTGGCGGGCGCTGGTGTGGATCGTGGTCCAGCTGCTGCTGGTCGTGATGGTCACCGAGCTGCGCGGTGTCGTCAGGGCGGCGGGGGTGGTGCTGGCCCTGCTCACGGCGTGCGCTGATCCTGGTGGTGTGGTTCGCCGCCGAGGCGTTCACCCAGGCGCCTGCTGACCCGGGGCCAGGTGGCCCGCCGGCGGATCCTGGTCTCGGCCTCCTTCGCGACCGTCGGTCGGCTCGGGATCCTGGTGTGGTCAGCGATCTTCCTCACCCCGTCGATCGTCCGGCAGGCCGAGGTCGTACGGGCCGATCGGAGTGGTGTTCGCCCTGTTCACCGGGCTGTTGGTCTACTGGGCCGTCCTGCTCGGGGCGACCTTGCTCGCCGCCGTGATCACCGACCCCGATGTGGGCCGGGGCCCGGACTCGATGGTCGTGGACATCGACGTGGCCCAGGGGGACTTCTGACCGCATGCCGTTCCTGCAGGTGGGGCGCGGGAAGGGCGTTGACATCGCGTCCCCCGGCCCGAAGACTGGCGCAGCGGGCGACGGCGTCAGGCGCGACGACCTGCGGGGGACGAACGGGAGGGGTGGGGCCGTGGGCGAGCGCAGTGGTGCGCGGTCGGGCACGGGTGGGCTTCCGTGCGCCACTGACCTCGGTGCTGCCCCTGGCAGGGATCGCGGTGATCGTGGGCGCTGATCCTGCAGTCCGAGCGCGCGTGGGCCTTCGTCGCGCTGGTCGTCGTGCTGCTCGGGGTCCTGCGCCTGCGCCAGCTCCTCGTCCTGACCGACGATCACCTCGAGGTCACCGTCATCCGCACGCGCCGGATCCCGTGGTCCGAGGTGCGTGGGTTCGAGCCGGGGTCGTCGTGGCGGGGCGGGACGCGGATCCAGACCTCCTCCGGTGTCGTCCACTCCGTCTCGCCGTGCTCGTGGTGGGGCGGCCCGGCCGCCGAGGCCGATATCGAGACACTGCGCCGCGAGGCCCGCGTCCGCCGCTGATCCGGCGCCGCCCTCGCGCGGCGCCTCGGGCTCACCCCTGGTGACAGGTCGAGGTTGGGGCTGGCGGAGGTTCGGCCTCAGTCCAAGTTCGAGGCGCTGGCGCTGCTCAGGCCGCCCTCGGGATCATCGGGATCCGACTCGGCGGTGCGGATACCCGACGCCGCACCGTAGGTATACGTCCGAGCGCGCAGGGTAACAACACGGTGGGTGGGCCTCGCTTCAATGCTGACGGGCTTGGCGAGGCCCCCGGCCAACCCGCGACAAGGACGGACCTGAGCGGGCGGCCGCACTTCACATCGGATCCGGAAGGGCCCTCCCATGAAGAAGAAGAAGTAGTTCTTCGCGAGCGGGGGTTCAGCCTGCGGTGGTCACCGGACGGTAGGCAGGTGCGGACGCTCCGTCCGGATGGGAGCGTGATCGAGATCCGCGAGAGCCGACCCGTCCTCGTGCCTCAGTAGGTGGGCTCCCGGACCAGGGCCTCGGCCCAGCGCTCGACCATGGCCGGTGTGCCCGCGGCGATCACCACCTCGTGCAGGGTGGTCGGCGTCGACTTGAGGACGGTCAGTGCGATCCGGGTCACCTCCTCCAGGGGCCAGGGCCCTCGGGCGAGGATGGCTGGCAGGACCATGGTCCGCGCGTCTCGGGCGTTGGCGGCTGCCACCGCGTCCCGGTATGCCCCGGCGAGGAGGTGCTCGCCCGATGCGCCCGGTCGTTGCCAGCGGGGCGCGTCCACGGTCACGACTCGGCCGTCGGCCGCCGCATGCGCGCCGGCGCGCACGACGATGTCGGCCGAGGTGTCCTCAGGGCTGCCCGAGAACCACCCTGATCCGGGGACTGCGCATGGCTCCACAGTCGCACCATCCGTCGGGGACGGGCAAGGAGGGGTCCAAGGACTCTGTGATCGGCGCACCCCGGTGCCTACGGTGGCCTGCCATGGGCACACATCACATGTCGGCGGTGGACAGCGCATGGCTGCGCATGGACACCCCGGGCAACCTGCTGGTCGTCAACGCGGTGATCTGGACCGCGGAACCCGCGGACTTCGACATCTTCCGGTCCGTGATCGGACAGCGGATGATCGACCGGTTCCCGCGGTTCCGCCAGCATCCCGGATCGTCGCGGATTCCCCTGGGCCGAGCCGAGTGGGTCGACGACGAGGACTTCGACCCTGACCGGCACTACCGCTACGTGACGCTCGACGAGCCCGGTGACGAGGCGGCGCTGCAGGCCTATGTCAGCAGCCAGACCGGCATCCCCCTGGATCCCGCGCACCCGCTGTGGGAGATCCACTTCATCTCCGGGTTCCGGCAGGGCTCGGCCGTGCTGTTCCGCATCCACCATGCGATCGCCGACGGCATCGCCCTGACCCGCGTGATGCTGTCGCTGACCGATGACGGTCCGCAGGACCACTTCACGGAGGTGACGGACCCGAGCTCGACGAGGAGCCTGGTCGACGCGGCCGGCTGGGTCATCGCCAGCGGGCTCGGGCTCGTGCGCCACCCGAGTCGGATCGTCGGCCTGGCGGGGACCGTCGTGCGCGACAGCACGAGGCTGGTCCACCTGGCCACCCTCCCGACCAAGCCGAAGTCCGTCCTCAGCGGGCACGTCGTCGAGACGAAGCTCGTCACCTGGACCCCACCGATCCCGCTCGACGACATCAAGGCGATCGGCCGGCACACGGGCACGACGGTCAACGACGTCCTGCTCGCGGCCCTCGCGGGCGCCATGGGCGACTACCTGGTGGAGCGGGGCACCCCGCTGCCCGAGGTCCGGGTCATGGTCCCGGTGAACCTCCGGCCGCTGGACGCGCCCCTGCCCCCCGAGCTCGGCAACGAGTTCGGCTTCTACTTCGTCGACCTGCCGACCGGGTCCATGCCGCCCCGGGAGCGGCTGGCCGAGATGCACCGCCGGGTCGAGGAGATCAAGGGCTCACCCGAGGCCCTGGTCGCATTCGGGGTCCTCGCGGGGCTGGGCGCCTCCCCGAAGGTCGTGGAGGACATCGGGGTCGCCTTCTTCGGCAGCAAGGCGGCCGGGGTCGTGACGAACGTGCCCGGGCCGCGCAAGCCCGTGTACCTCGCGGGGGCCAAGGTGGACGGCCTGGTCGGCTGGGTCCCGCGCGCCGGGGACATGGGCTTCGGGGTGTCGATCTTCTCGTACGCGGGTCAGGTGACCGTGGGGTTCTCCACGGACGCCGAGCTCATGCCCGACCCGGACCGGCTCCAGGCGCTCGTGCTCGACCAGGTCGCGACGATGCTCGCGATCGGCCGGCGCACCCGAGCCCCACGTCGACCCACGCCGAAGGCCGCGCCCGCTACGGCCTGATCCGGATCCGCAGCCGCCGGAATCCCTTGCCCTTGTTCTCCACCTTCACGACCTCGATGTCGCCGATCTGCCGGGTGGAGGCCACGTGCGTGCCCCCGTCGGCCTGGGTGTCGAGCCCGACGATGTCGACGATCCGCACGATCTCCAGGTCCGGCGGGAGAAGGTTGGTGGCAGTCCGGATGATGTCCGGGATCGCGAACGCCTGATCTCGGGGGAGCACGCTGACCTCGATCGCCCGGTCCGCGGCGACCTCGACGGCGCACGCGGCCGCCACGGCGTCCTTGAAGCCCTCGGGGACCTCCGGGAGGTTGAAGTCCATCCGGGCCTCGAACGGCTCCATGTTCCCGCCGGTCACCAGGGCGCCGAAGTCGCGGAAGACGACCCCGCTGAGCAGGTGCAGCCCGGAGTGGGTGCGCATCAGGGCAGTGCGGCGATCGTCCTCGATGGCCCCGCGCACGACCGTGCCCGGCCGTCGGCACCGGGTCTCCCTCCTGGGGGACAAGCCGCAGGTCGTCCCCGCGTCGGGCCCCGACGATCCGGGTCTGCACGCCGCCCCACAGCAGCACCCCATGGTCGGGGGGCTGTCCGCCGCCGCCCGGGTAGAACGCCGAGCGGTCCAGGACGATCCCGTCCGGGTCGACGTCGAGGACCACCGCCTCCCACTCCCGCAGAGTCGCGTCCGCCAGGTCGAGCCGTTCCGTCCGGCCGTCGTGATCAGCACCCATGGCGCGACCCTATGCCGCAGAGTCCACATGCCGCAGGGTCCACCGCCGGGGGTCCCCGGTCCGGCACGTGTCCCCGGGTAGCGTGATGCACACCAGATCGGAGGTCAGCGTGAACTCGTCGTTCGGGTCCCAGGTGCGGGACGTGGTGGTCGGGGGCGCCCAGGTGGTGGGCACCCTCGTGGGCGCTCCGATCCTGAGGAGCCGGTACAACGTCTGGGGCGCGACACCCGCCGAGGTGGCCTCGCCGATGCCCGGCGACGACCTGGTGGCGGACCCTCGTCTGGGCTACACGCGGGCCATCACCATCAGCGCCGCGCCGACCGACGTCTGGGCCTGGCTGGTGCAGATCGGCCAGGGGAGGGGTGGCCTGTACAGCTTCGATGGGCTGGAGAACCTGGCGCGGTGCGACATCCACAGCGCCGACCGGATCCATCCTGAGCTGCAGTCGCTGGCTGAGGGGGACGTGATCCGCCTCGGTGCCCCCCAGGGGTACCCCTGCTTCCGGGTCTCGAGCGTCGACCCTGGCGTCTCACTGGTCCTGATCTCCGCCGATCCGATGCCACCGCATGAGGTCGCTCGGCGCGGACTCCCCGGGTGGGATCTCCACGTGGCAGTGGCACCTCAGGCCCACAGCCGAGGGGCGCGGTACCCGCCTGCTCGCCCGCCAGCGGCTGACGTACCCCGACAGCATGCGCGTGATGTGGCACCTCGTCGAGCCGGTCGGCTTCGTCATGGAGCGCCAGATGCTGCGCGGGATCAAGCAGCGCGCCGAGCGGGCAGCGCGCTGATCTGGTCAGCGGCCGTCAGAACCGGTGGTGCGGGTGCTCGCCCGAGCGGCCCTGGAACGACAGGATCTTCGGGTTGGCCACCACCCCGTCGCGGATCTCGATCGCCTTGCTGATGGTCGGGTCGGCGTCCCACGCCTCGGGCCCCTCCATGACCGTGCGCAGGAACGGCATCAGCGCCTCACTGATGCCCCAGGTGGCGCTGTTCCACAGGTAGCTCGGGCTGTGGTCCACGCCGTAGTAGGCCACGCCGTCGCCGACGGTGAGCATCGGCTCCTCGAACGACGTCGGCCGGGCGAAGTCGAACCCCATCCCGAGGTCACACGACACATCGACCAGCAGGCTCCCGGAGGCGAAGGCGTCCAGCTCGTCGTCGGAGACGAACATCAGCGGGGCATCGGTGTCCTGCAGGACGCAGTTGACGACGATGTCGTGCTGCGCGAGGTAGGCGGCTGCGGGCACGGGACCCTCCGGCGTGAGGACCACGGTGCGGGTGGGGTCCTCCTCGGTGCGGTCCAGGTGGCCGATCACGACCGACGGGATGGGGGAGGCGACGGCTGTGACGTCGCGCATGGTGAGCACTGTGATGTCGTGCACGCCGAGGGCCTGCAGGCCGGTGATCGCCCCGCGCGCCGTGTTGCCGAACCCGATGACCACGGCGCGCAGCTGCCGTCCGTAGTGCCCGGTCGACCCGATCAGGCTCATGGCGTGCAGCACCGAGCAGTAGCCGGCCATCTCGTTGTTCATGTGGAAGACGTGGACCATGAAGTCCCCCGACGGCGTCCAGTGGTTCATGGCCTCCCAGGCGATCAGGGTCAGGTGCTTGTCGATGGCGATCTGGGTGAGGTCCGGGTCCTGGACCGCGTGCGGCCATCCCCAGAGCACCTGGCCGTCGTGCAGCTGCTGCAGGTCGTGCAGCGTCGGCTTGGGGAGCAGCACCACGTCCGTGCGGGCGAGGACCTCCTCGCGCGGCGCCAGCCCGGCCACCAACGTCGCGAGGTGCTCGTCGGAGACTCCGAAGCGCACGCCGTAGCCACTCTCCAGGATCATGTGGGCGCGCAGGTCCGCGTCGATCCGCTCGATGTGGTGCGGGTGGATGGGCAGCCGGAGCTCGTTCTCCTTGCTGGACGTCGACAGCACCCCGAGCGTGAGCTGAACCATGGTCGTCTCCCTCGTCGCCCCGGTGTTGGCGCTATCTGGACAATGCCACTGCCCAGCTCAGCAAGGCCACACGCACCTCGTGCCGGACCCACGTCCACGCCCCCTTCCGCGTTCGAGCGGCGGTAATGTCGTGGGCTGTGGCCGATCCTGGAACCCCTTCTGCACTGCGTTCCCACCTGAGCCAGCAGTTGGGCTCCGACCCCGAGGCGGCGCAGGTGCTGGCCCGCTGGGATCGCTGGGGCGCCGACCTCGTCACCGCGCTGGCCGAGGTCTACCCGCAGGCCGGGGTGGCCGAGCGGGTGGTGGGGCTCATCGCGGACGGGCATGCGGCCCGGTCGGCAGATCTTCGCGCGCGGGATCGCGACCGCGTCCTGAGCCCGGACTGGTTCCAGCGCCCGGATGCAGTCGGGTACGCGGCCTACGCCGACCGGTTCGCCGGCACCTTGAACGGTGTGGCCCAGAAGGTGGACTACCTGCGTGAGCTGGGCGTCACCTACCTGCACCTGATGCCTCTCCTGCAACCCAGGCCCGGCGAGAACGACGGCGGGTACGCGGTCATGGACTACGGCCGGGTCCGGGAGGACCTGGGCACCATGGAGGACCTCGCCGCGCTGGCCGAGACCCTGCACGACAACGGGATCTCGCTGACCCTGGACCTGGTGCTCAACCACGTCGCAGCCGAGCATGCGTGGGCTGTGGCAGCGCGCGGACGGGGATCCGAGGTACCGGGACTACTTCTACGTCTACCCCGACCGCACCGAGCCCGACGCCTACGAGAGGTCGCTGCCGGAGGTGTTCCCGGACTTCGCCCCGGGCAACTTCACCTGGGATGAGGACCTGCAGGGGTGGGTGTGGACGACGTTCAACGCCTGGCAGTGGGACGTCAACTGGTCGAACCCGGACGTGCTGTGCGAGTTCATCACGATCGTCCTGGACCTGGCCAACCGGGGGGTGGACTGCCTGCGCCTGGACGCGATCGCGTTCATCTGGAAGCGGTTGGGCACCGACTGCCAGAACCAGCCCGAGGTCCATGCGATCACCCAGGTGCTGCGCGCCGCGGCCCGGATCGCGGCCCCCAGCCTGATCTTCAAGGCCGAGGCGATCGTGGCCCCGTCGAAGCTGGTGGCCTACCTGGGTCGCGGCCGGCACGCGGGGCGGGTCTCGGACATCGCCTACCACAACTCGCTGATGGTGCAGATCTGGTCCGCCCTGGCGTCCCGCGACGCCCGGCTGATGGCCGTGGCGATGTCCCGGTTCCCCGACATCCCGACCACCACGGGGTGGGCCACCTACCTGCGCTGCCACGACGACATCGGCTGGGCCATCGATGACGGCGACTGCGCCGCGATCGGGTGGAACGGCTTCTCGCACCGGGGGTTCCTGTCCGACTTCTTCATCGGGGCCCATCCGGCGTCCTTCGCCGAAGGCGCGGCGTTCCAGGAGAACCCGGCCACCGGCGACCGGCGGATCTCCGGTAGCGCCGCCAGCCTGGCGGGGCTCGGGACGGCGCGAACCGCCGGCCAGCGGCACATGGCCATCGATCGGGTCCTGCTCGGCTACGCGATGGTGCTCGGATTCGGGGGGATCCCGCTGATCTACATGGGCGACGAGCTCGCCCTGCTCAACGACGACGACTACGTCACGGTCCCCGAGCACGCCGACGACAACCGCTGGATGCACCGCCCGGTCATGCCCTGGGACGTCGCCGAAACCCGACACGACCCGAGCACCGACGCCGGCCGTACCTGGGCCGGGATGCGCCGACTCATCCAGGTCCGCACGGCTCTGGACTCCCTGCACGGATCGGTGCCCACCCGGGTGCACACGACCAGCCATCCGGCTGTCGTGCTGTTCGTGCGCACGCACCCGGCCGGGGACATGGTGCAGGTCTACAACGTGTCCGACTGGAACGTGACGATCCCCGAGGGAGACGTGCAGGCCCACGCGCACGGACTGACCTTCGACCGGGTCGGCGGGCGTGAGGTCCGGCCCCACGATGGCCTCTACTCGCTGCGCCCGTACACGGCTTGGTGGCTGACCCGTCCGGACGCGTGAGCGGTTGCCCGCCGAGAGGCCCCTGGGGCAATAGCCTGTGCCGATGATCGATCTGGGCAGGAACGTGACGGTGGCCGACGTCGACCGGATGGAGGATCGGCTCTACATCACCGCGAGCGCCGACAGCGCCCGGAAGTGGTCGGCGTTCTGGGTCCTGCTGATCCTGGCGGCCATCATCGCCTCGGCCGGAGTCGTGGCCGACTCCACGGCCACGGTGATCGGCGCCATGATCGTGGCCCCCCTGATGACCCCGATCCTGGGCACGGCCCTCGCCCTCGTGCTGGCGGACCGGAAGCACCTGCTGCACAACGTCGGCCTGGTCGTGGGCGGGGCTCTGGTCGTCGTGGCCATCGGGTACCTCATCGGGGTGGTGCACGTCAACGACGTCGTGGCAGCCACCAACACCCAGGTCGCCGGGCGGGTCAGCCCCAAGCTCATCGACCTGACGGCCGCGCTGGCCACCGGGGTCGTGGGGGCGTTCGCCCTGGTCCGCTCCGACGTGTCCGACACCCTGCCGGGGGTCGCCATCGCGATCTCGCTGGTCCCGCCCCTGGCGGTGGTCGGGCTGACCCTGGAGTCGGACGCGCCCGGTGAGGCGCTGGGCGCGCTCCTGCTGTTCTCGACCAACGTGGCCGCGATCATCGCCACCGGGACGTTCGTCCTGCTCTTCTTCCGGGTGCGCCACGCGGTGGCGGCGTCGGGCCGGCCGATCGCGGAGGTCTCCAAGCGCACGATCGCCGTCGTGGTCGCCGCGGTCGCGCTCATCGCCCTTCCACTGGCCTGGGGCACCCTCCTGGCGGCCTACGAGCAGCAGGTCGTGACCCGGGCGCAGCCCGTGGCCGAGCAGTGGGCGCAGGAGGCTGGATGGCTGGTGGTGAGCGTGGCCTACCGCCAGGATGTCCTGGTCATCCAGGCCATCGGCTCGCCGCCTGAGGCGGATGCGCAGGCCCTGCGGGCCGACCTGGACGAGGCCGGTCTCGGTGCCGTGGATACCCGGGTCACCCTCGTGCTGGGCGGGTCCAAGGACCTTCCGGGCAGCTGACGGGCGGCGGGGCGGTGCTCGCGGGCGGCTGCCAGGTCGACGCGCCCCGACCCGCCGTCCCGGGTACAGTCTCCTGCGTGGTCGGACATCCCGTTCGGGAAGGCCCCGGGCGGTCGCAGGGAGAGGGTCACACTGTGACTGAAAGCCAGATCGAAGCCGTCGAGGGGATCGAAGTGGGGCCCGTCGACTATGTGGTGATCGAGTTCGCTGATGCCAAGTTCACGGGTGAGGGTCTGCCGATCCTCCTGGACCTCGTGGCGAAGGGGATCATCCGGATCCTCGATGCCGTGGCCATCAAGGCCAACGAGGACGGAAGCTGGATACGCCTGTCCCTGGCGGACCTCGACGCCGCCGGGGGCGAGTGGGAGCTCATCACCGGATGGGGCTCGGACGTGCTCAGCCAGGACGACTTCGACACGGTCGGAGCCATCCTGAGCCCGGGCGCCGCTGCGGCCATCATCGTCTACGAGAACACGTGGGCGGGCCCGTTCGCCGCTGCCATGATGCGCGCCGGGGGCCAGGTCGTCGCCTTCGACCGCATCCCGGTCACCGAGGTCATCGCTGCCCTGGAGGCAGCTGCCGCCACCGAGATCGAGAGCTGAGAGGTACCAGACATGCCAGGACTCATCCGCGGGGTTGCCCGCACCGCCGCCGTCGTGGGGACGGCGAATGCCGTGTCCCACAAGCAGCAGCAGAAGTACGCACGGCAGGACCAGCAGGCCGCGCAGGCCGCCGCCTACCAGCAGCAGCAGTACGCACCCCCGCCGCAGCAGCAGTACGCCCCTCCGCCCCCCGCCCCGGTGGTGGAGGAGGACCCGACAGTGGCCAAGATCAACCAGCTGGCCGCGCTGCACGCCCAGGGGATCCTGAGCGACGAGGAGTTCGCCTCGGCCAAGGCCAAGGCGCTGGGGATCTAGGTCCGCAGCACTGACGGTCCGCAGCACTGACGGGTGGCGCTCCTGCCGGGGGCGCCACCCGTTGCCCGAGCCGGGACCACGCGCGCGAGCGTCGGCGTCCCGGAAGCGCACAACCCGGAATGTCGGGGATCGCCCGAGGACGAAGGAAGAGTCATGGCTGGTGTGGTGGGGAAGTTCTTCGAGGCTCGTGCGGGCCTGGGCGTGGCGGAGCGGGCGGGGATCCTGGCGGGGACGACGGTGGTGGGCCGGACGTTCAGTCGTGGGTTGATGCCGCGGACGACCTCGGATCAGGCGATCATCACCGGGGTGTCCTCGGCGTTGAACTACGGGTTGACGGCGACCTCGCAGTCGGTCATCGAGTCGGTGGCGCTGCGGGTTGCCGGGACGGGCCCGGATTCCGCGGAGCGGCGGATGACCCAGCGCGGGGTGGTCCTGGCCGGCGATGTGGCGGCGATGGGCATCGGTGTGGCGGCGCAGCGGTTCCTGGCCCATCGCAAGGACGAGCCGATCGCCCGGGCGTGGGGGCGCACGTTCAGCTGGCGTCTGGCCGTGGGTGGGATGGCTGGGGCGATCATCGTGACCGGCGACATGCTGTTCGAGGGTGTCGGCGGTGACCAGCGCTCGTGGACGCGGAACGCGCCGATCGCGCTGCCGTTGGGTGCGGGGCTGGCGGCGTGGCAGTACCACCGCCTGCGTTCGAGGATGCTCGCCGAGGGCGTGACCCACGACGCCGAGGGTGCGGCGCTCGACGACTCGCAGGGTGTCGCGGTGGGCAAGGCCGTCGGCATCGGGGCGGGTGTCTCGGTGGCCCTGTTCGTGGCTGCGAAGGGCGAGAAGATGTTCGCCGGCGGGGTCGGTTCGGTCCTGACCTCGATGAACCCGCGCCTGGAGCTGATCGGTCGCCCCGTCGGGCACGCGACGGCCGTCGGGCTGCTGGGGTTCGCCGGGTTCAAGGGCCTGCAGCACGTGTTCGCCTCGGCGGAGACCAGCGGGGACGCGGTCGAGGCGGCCTACGCCAATGCGCCGACGTCGGAGTTCGTCTCCGCCGGTCCGCGCAGTGCGGTGCCGTTGGACACGATCGGCCGGGAGGGCCGCCGGTTCGTGAACATGGCGCTGACCGTGGAGGAGATCGAGGCGGTGATGGGCGGGCCGGCCAAGCCGCCGATCCGGGTGTTCGTCGGCCTGGAGACCAAGGCGACGACCAGTGAGCGCGCGGACATGGCGATGCGGGAGCTGGAGACCCTGGGGGCGTTCGAGCGCAAGCACATCGTGTTCATGTCCCCGACCGGCACCGGGTACCTGAACTACGTGACCGCGGAGTCGTTGGAGTTCCTGACCCGCGGTGATGTGGCGTTGGTGGCGATGCAGTACTCGTTGCGCCCGTCACCGTTGTCGTTGTTCCGGGTGGGGATCGGCATCGACCAGAACAATGCGTTCCTGCACGCCCTGAAGTGGCGGCTGGCGGCGATCCCGGAGGACAAGCGCCCGAGGCTGCACATCTTCGGGGAGTCCCTGGGGGCGCAGACCTCGGAGGATGTGTTCGCCGAGGAGGGCACGGAGGGCCTGCACCGGGTCGGCATCGACCGGGGCCTGTTCCTGGGCACCCCGGCGGGCACGAAGTTCCGGCAGAAGTGGCTGTCGGACCCGGCGGCGATGGACCCCGATGGGGAGATCGTCGAGGTCGACAACTACCAGGAGTTCCTGGCCCTGCCCGAGGACGTGCGTGCCCGCGCGCGGTACTTCTTCCTGACCCACCACAACGACTCCATGCCCAAGTTCTGGTTCCCGCTGGCCGTGCAGGCCCCGGACTGGATGGGCCCGGCGGAGACCCGGGAGCCCGGGGTGCCCAAGGAGACCGCGTGGCGTCCGTACATCACGTTCCTGATCACGTTCATCGACGTGAAGAACGCCATGAACGTCATCCCCGGGCAGTTCGTCGCCAACGGGCATGACTACCGGGCCAGCCTGGCCAGGTTCACCTCCCTGGCCTACGACCTGCCCGCCGACGACGACACCATCACCGAGCTCAACAAGGTGCTGGCCGCCCGCGAGCTGAAGTGGGCCGAGATGCGGGTCATCGACCAGCAGTACGCCGACGCCCAGGCCGCTGTCGAGGCACAGCTGGCCAAGTGGGGGGCGACCGACGCCACCGCCCCGGTCGCGGTGCCCACCATCGCAGCGGAGTAGGGGTCCGGTCCCGACCGCCTAGATTGGTCCCATGGCCACCGATGAGGCGAGACGGGCCCGGATCGTCGAGGCGGCATCCGAGCTGTTCACCGCGCAGGGGTTCGGAGCCACCACCGTGGACATGGTGGCCAAGCGTGCGGGCGTCAATCCCCGCGCTGTCGGGCGGCTGGTCGGTGACCGCCACGACCTGCTCGTCGCGGTGCTCGCCGAGCGCCACGAATCCGTCGTCGCGGACCTCGTCGGGCAGGCGGCCGGGGCCCCCGATCGGACCCCTCCGCTGTCCGCACTGATCGAGGCGGCCCATCGCCTGCAGGAGGCCCCGGAGTCGAGTTGGGACTCCCTCGAGCTCGAGGTCCTTGCCCGCGCCCGCGACGACGAGGCGATGCGCGCGATCGGGACTGAGCGCATCGCCCAGCGCAGCGCGAACGTGAAGGCCATCTCGGAGAGCTCGCGAGCGTCAGGTGGACTGGACCCGGAGCTCTCGGACAACGCCGTGGTGCACCTGTCGATGGCCCTGTCCCTCGGGCTGGCCATGCTCGACCCGGTGGCCACGCACCGTCCGACACCGCTGGAGTGGGACGCCATGATCGCCCGGATCGGCGCCGCGGTGGCGCCCTCCGAGCTGCTGCTGCAGCCTGCGTACGAGGTCAGCGAGCGCTGGCGGGTGCGGGTGGACATCCCCGACAGGCCCGGCGGGATGGCCCGGATCATCCGGGCGCTGGCGGCGTTGCACGTCTACACGGTGTCGCTGGGCGTCGTCGGCCACGGCCCCGGCACCCGGACCATCGACCTTGCCCTGATCGCCCCGCCGCACGTCTCCGCCGAGGTCATCCTGGCTGCCGCCGAGTCCGCGGGGGAGCACGCCCACATCACGGTCGGGTCACCGGACGCGGGCCGCGACCTGCCGGCCCGGATGCTGGACGCCGCCACGTTCCTGGTCAAGAACCCCGAGGCGGCACCGGCTGTGGCCGCCGGGGTGGTCGAGGCGGACAACGTCGAGGTGATCGGCGCGACGGAGGGGGTCGACGATCGCGCGGACGTCCTGCGGCTGCAGTGGACCGCGGACCGGCACGTCCTGCTCCAGCGCAGCTGGGCGCCGTTCGCCGGGGCAGAGCAGGCACGGGCGTCCGCGCTGTTGCGCCTGTCCTCGGCCATCGCTCGGATCTCCGGCGAGGACGACGGGGCCGGGTGGATCGATCCCGTCCGGGACAGCACGGTGTGGATCCGGCTGGCCCGTCCCGAGGATGCCCAGGCCGTGGCGGCGATGCACGAGAGATGCTCGGAGCGCAGCAGGTACCAGCGCTACTTCTCGCTGACCGAGTGGCGCGACATCCAGCTGCGCCGCCTCGCCGGCGGGCACCGCGGGGCGACCCTGGTCGCGATGAGTCGGGATGGCCAGATCGTGGCCCTGGGCAACGTCTTCCCCGAGGCGCCGGACGATGCCCGAACCGCGGAGATCGCACTCATCGTCGAGGATGCCCATCAGGGGACCGGGGTCGGGACCGCACTCCTGCGCCGGATGCTGCAGGTCGCGCCCAGGATGGGGTTCACCCATGTCGTGGCGCACGTCCTGGCCGACAACGCCGGGATGAAGCACCTGCTCGAGACGACTGGCCTGCACTGGGCGACGACCGTGGAGGAGGGGGTGGCCAGCATGACAGCTGCCCTCGAGGGTGAGCCCGCGGTGGAGGTGCCCTGACGCACGGTCGGCACGGTCCTAGGGATGGCCGCCCTGGGCCTAGGGAACCCAGGGCCGGCAAGATACGCAGTTCCTCCGATGTGGGCGACCCACCTCAGCGCGGATCGTGGTGATCGGGCCAGAGAGGCCCAGCCCAGAAGGGCCGCAGAGGAGGACACCATGTACGCCGCCGCTCACCATGACCTGATCCGCGCCGCAGTCGTCGAGAGGCTGGCGGGATCCACCCGCAGGGCTGAGTCCCTGCGACTCCCTGCCGCACCGGCACGCATCACCACGTGGGGTCCGCGGGCGAGCCGTCGGCCGGAAGGCGTCGCGGCGCCCCTGGTCATCGAGCTCCCCCGCGACATCGAGCTCCCCCGCCCCCGCGTCGTCGAGCTCACGGATTCCGCGCTGCTGCTGGATGCGTGATGCCAGTCACTGGCACCATGGTCGACATGGCGCGTGGTGCCCCAGCCGATCCGATGCGGGTCCCTCTCGTGGGCCGCTCCCTCGAGGTGCTCGAGATGCGGCAACGGTTCGCGCTCGCCGACGATGGCGATCCCCAGATCGTCATCGTCGGGGGCGAGGCCGGGATCGGCAAGTCACGGCTCATCGCCGAGTTCGCGGCCACCGTCCCCGCGGGGACGCGGATGTTGGTCGGGCACTGCCTGGAGCTCGGCCCGGACGGACCCCCGTTCGCCCCCTTCTCGACGATGCTCCGCTCGCTGGTCGCCGACCTCGGGGCCGACCAGCTCGCCGAGCTGGCGGGTCCCGGAAGGGCCGACCTTGCCGGCCTGGTCCCCGAGCTGGGCCCCGCGGCCCCCGCTGATCCGTTGGGGCGTGGCCGGCTGTTCGAGGCCATGGCGACCCTGGTCGAGAGCCTCGCCTCGTCCGAGGCGCTGGTCGTCGTCGTCGAGGACCTGCACTGGTCGGACTCGTCCTCCCGCGACCTGCTGCGCTTCCTGCTGCGCACCGTCAGCGACTGCCGGGTCCTGTTCGTGCTCACCTACCGCAAGGACGAGATGCATCGCAGCCACCCGCTGCTCCCCTGGCTCGGGGAGGTCGGCCGGTTGCCGTTGTCGCACCGGATCTCGTTGGAGCGTCTCAGCGATGCCGACGTCGACCTCCTGGTCCGCGAGATCGCTGGCGAGCTGCCTGCGCGGACGGTCGCGCGGATCCGGGAGCGCAGTCAGGGCATCCCGTTCTTCGTCGAGGAGCTCACGGACTGCTGCGACCGCGACATCACGATGATCCCGGAGACGCTCAAGGACCTGATGCTGGCCCGCCAGGAGGGGCTGTCGCCGCAGACCCGCGACATCCTGCGGATCGCCTCGGCTGCCGGAACGCTGGTCGATCATCCCGTCCTGCTCGCGGTGGTCGACAGTGACGAGCAGAGCCTGGAGGCCGCGCTGCGGGAGGCCGTGGGCGGCCAGGTGCTGGTCGTCGACCGGACCCGCGAGGCGTATGCCTTCCGGCACGCCCTGATGCGGGAGGCGGTCCATGCCGACCTGCTCCCCGGCGAGCACGCGCGCCTGCACGCCCGGTACGCCGAGGCCCTCGAGAAGCTCGGCCGCTCCGAGCAGGCGGGGGAGATCGCCCACCACTGGAGCTCGGCGCACGAGGCCGACAAGTCCTTCGAGTGGTCGCTCCGGGCCGCCGACCACTCCCGGTCGATCTATGCCTGGCAGGAGCAGCTCGCCCACCTCGAGCGTGCAGTCGACCTCTGGGACCAGGTGTCCGCCCCGGAGGAGCGCGCGGGCTTCGACCGTGCGGAGCTGCTCAGTCGGACCAGTCGTGCCGCAGGGAACGTGGGCCTGCCCGATCGCGCCGTCGCCCTGATCGACGCCGCCCTCGCGGACCTGGGACCCGCCGCGGACCCGCAGCGCGTGTCCCATCTGCTCGTGAAGCGCGCCATCCAGTGTGAGTTCGCGCAGCTGGATCCCTTCGCCGATCTGCGCCGGGCCGCCGCGTTGGCGGCCCCCGGGTCGGCGGACCTGGCCGCTGCGCTGGCAGCCACGGCCGCGCTCATGATGATCGAGGCCGACCTCGAGCCCGCGCTGGACCTGGCCGAGAGGGGGGTCGCGGCCGCCGAGGAGTCCGGCGACGACCTGCAACGCAGCCACGCCCACAACACGCTGGGATGCATCCTGTTCCAGGTCGGTCGACCCGAGGAGGGCCAGATCCACCTGGACCTGGCCCGGGATATCGCCCTGTCACGGGGCGCCGGACCCGAGCTCTTCCGCTACTACGGCAACTACTCCGACGTCCTCATCGGTGCCGGCCGCTTCGCCGAGGCCATCGCGTTGTCCCGCGAGGGCCGGGCAGCCAGCGCCGAGCGCGGCCTGTCCCGCACGCAGGGGGCGTTCATGGCGGGCAACGAGGCTGAGGCTGCTGTGCTCGCCGGCCAGTGGGACCTGGCGCTGGCGACGATCGACGAGGCCCTGCGGCTTGAGCCGCCGCCGACCACCCGCGGGCACCTCAACTCGCTCAGGGCGATCGTGCAGGTGCGCCGAGGTGATGTCAGCGGGGCTGCCGACAGCGCGGATCGGGCATCCGAGCAGCTCTCCCGGGCGATCCGCCAGCCGCAGTACATGCTGCCGCTGGCCGTTGCCAGGGCCGA
>CAVQQP010000013.1:0-41561 GCA_963714995.1 uncultured Actinomycetes bacterium
GTGGAACGATGGTGATCCCCGCACGAGGAAGGCCCCGCGATGACCGACACGGCTGCTTGGACTGAGCCGCAACCGACCCCGCTGGCACTGCTCCTGCTCGGCCAGGGCGCCGATCCCGACACGGAGAAGGGCGTCGAGTGCCCTGGCGCCCTTCCGCCGGCCTCGGACCCCGACCTGGTCGCGCGGGCCCGGCGCGCCCGCGAGGCGCTCGGGTCACGGGCCTACATCCTCGGCCACCACTACCAGCGCGACGAGGTGATCCAGTTCGCCGACGTCACCGGCGACTCGTTCAAGCTCGCCCAGCAGGCGGCGGCACATCCGGAGGCCGAGTTCATCGTGTTCTGCGGCGTGCACTTCATGGCCGAGAGTGCCGACATCCTGACCACCGACGACCAGCAGGTGATCCTCCCCGACCTCGCCGCCGGCTGCTCGATGGCCGACATGGCCGAGATCGGCCAGGTGGAGGATGCCTGGGAGCGGTTCGTCGAGCTCGGGTTGGCCGAGTCGACCATCCCGATCACGTACATGAACTCGACGGCCGCGATCAAGGCGTTCACCGGGCGCAACCGCGGCACGATCTGCACGTCGAGCAACGCCCGCCAGTCCCTCGAGTGGGCCTTCGAGCAGGGCGAGCGCGTCTTCTTCCTGCCCGACCAGCACCTCGGGCGCAACACCGCGGTGCGCGACCTGGGCCTGAGCCTCGAGGACTGCGTCGTCTACGACCCGCACCGGCCCGGCGGCGGGCTCACCGACGAGCAGATGCGCGCGGCGAAGGTCGTGCTCTGGCGCGGCCACTGCTCGGTGCACGGCCGCTTCACCGAGGCGGTCGTCGACGAGGCCCGGGAGCGGATCCCCGGCGTCAACATCCTCGTGCACCCCGAGTGCCGCCACGAGGTCGTCCAGAAGGCCGACTACGTGGGCTCCACGGAGTACATCATCCGGGTCCTCGAGGCCGCCGAGCCCGGATCCGCGTGGGCGATCGGCACCGAGCTGAACCTCGTGCGCCGGCTGGCCAACGCCCACCCGGACAAGCAGGTGACGTTCCTGGACCGCTCGGTCTGCTACTGCTCGACCATGAACCGGATCGACCTGCCGCACCTGGTCTGGGCGCTGGAGAACCTGGTCGCCGGCAACGTGGTGAACCGGATCGTGGTGGATCCCGACACCGCGCACTGGGCCAAGGTGGCCCTCGACCGGATGCTCGCCCTCCCCGGCGTCGGCGCAACCCCCACGCCGGACTGACGCGATACCTCCACCCGCAGACCTCCCGGACGGTCCAGACCCTCCCGGACGGGTCAGACCCTCCCGGACGGTCCAGACCCTCCCGTCCGTCGGGGAGGCTCTGGACCTTGGTGGAGGGTCTGCGTCGTGCCGAGCGCGCTACAGCCCCGGCGCCCCCCAGATCGGGAACCAGCGCGTCAGGTCCTTCTCGACGGCGAGCTCGTCGCGCAGGAGATCGCGGATCTGCAGCTCCAGGACGGTGTCGCGGGTCTGGCCGTCGGAGGGGGCGAAGGGGTAGAACGATCCCTGCTTGAACAGGTACACCATCGCCAGCGTCCGACCGCCCGGGCCCACGAAGGTCGCGGTCGAGCACAGCAGCTGCGGGCCGAACCCACTGTCCTGCAGCGACAGGTTCACGGCGTGCAGGTGCGTGACGAGCGCACCGACGTCCGGCGGATCCGTCGAGACGACGAGCCAGGTGTAGCCGTACTGATCGGCCGTGAGCTCCACCGCCGGATTGCCCGATGCGGCCAGCAGGGCCTCGATCTCGGCCTGGACCTCGGCGAAGGCGCGGCCGTCGGGAACCCGGAAGGCGACGGCGCCGGTTCCCGTGGCCTCGAACCCGAGGCTGGCCGACAGCGTGATGGCCGCCGAGGGCAGCCCGAAGATGGCATCGAGGTCCGGGCGGGCAGGCTTGCGCCGGCCCATGATCGAGTCGAACATGCCCATCTACTGGCCCAGCTGGGCGGAGATGCGGGCCAGCTGCTCCAGGCGCTGCTCCAGCGGCGGGTGCGTGGAGAACAGGCTGGCCATGGACTGCCCGCCCCCGAACGCCGGGGTGATGAAGAAGGCGTTCATGGACTCCTTCGCCCGCAGGTCACGGGTCGGGATGGCGCCCATGTCGCCGCTGATCTTCTGCAGGGCTCGACCGAGGGCCGCCGGACGGCCGGTCAGCAGCGCACCCGCGCGGTCGGCCGAGAGCTCCCGGTAGCGCGAGAGCACGCGGACCAGCAGGAAGCTGACGAAGTACACGACGATCGACACGACCATGATGAGCAGGAACGCGAGCGCGCTGTTGCTGTCGCTGTCCCGACGCCGGGTCAGGCCGCCCCACATCCACGACCGCGTGAGGAATCCGGCGAGGACGCCCACGAAGGAGGCCACCGTCATCACGAGCACGTCCCGATGGGCGACGTGGGACAGCTCATGGGAGAGCACGCCCTCGAGCTCCTCGGCGTCGAGGCGCCGCAGGAGGCCGGTCGTGACGCAGACGACCGCGCGCTTGGTGCTGCGGCCCGTGGCGAACGCATTGGGCATGTCGGTGTCGGCGATCGCCACGGCGGGCTTGGGCATGTCGGCCATCGCGCACAGGCGGTCGACGAGGGCGTGCAGCTGCGGTGCCTGCTCCGGGGTGACGACCCGTGCCGACATCGAGAACAGGGCGACGCGGTCGGAGAAGTACCACTGCGCCCACGCCGAGCCACCGGCGATGAGCAGGACGAAGAAGGCGTTCATCCCCGCGTAGATCAGCACCGCCATCAGGGCGACGTAGAGCAGGCCGAGGATGAACATGGTCCCGCCCATCCGGGCGGTCAGTCCCCGATCGGGTGCGTACCGGTTTCGCGCCATGGCGGGCGTGCGAGCCTCCCTACGGTCCTACTGGGTTGCGGGGCCGGCGGGCGGGGCCGCCGGGGGCTGGGCAGCGGGTGGGGTGGGCGGGGCGGCGGAGTCCTCGGCGAGGACCGCGTCGACGACGTCGGCGGCCGGTGCTGCCTCGACCGCGGGCATCTCGGCAGAGGCGCCGGCGACGGCCGCAGGCGCCTCGGCGCCGCCGAGCTGGGCCCTCATGGCAGCCAGCTCGCTCTCCACCTGGTTGTCGGCGGCCAGTCGCTCCAGCTCCACGGTCAGGGAGTCCTTGCCGCCGGTCACCTCGAGCGCGCCGGTGGCCATGAGCTCCTCCATCGCGCCGGCACGGGCCTGCATCTGGGCGGTGCGGTCCTCGGCGCGCTGGATGGCCAGGCCCACGTCGCCGAGCTCGCTGGAGATGCCGGTGAACGCCTCGTTGATGCGCACCTGGGCCTCCGCGGCCGAGTAGGTGGCCTTGATGGTCTCCTTCTGGGTGCGGAAGGCCTCCACCTTGGTCTGCAGCTGCTGGGAGGCGACCGTCAGCTTCTGCTCCTGGACGGTCAGCTGCTCGAGCTGCACGTGCAGGTCGGCGATCTGCTGGCTGAGCGTCGGACTTGCGGATCAGCGCCTCCCGGGCGAGGTCCTCGCGCCCCGCGCCCAGCGCGGCCCGCGCCTGGTCGTCGAGCTTGGCCAGCTGCTTGTCGAGGCTGGCGATCTGCAGCTCGACCCGCTTGCGGCTGGTGGCCACATCGGCGACGCCCCTGCGGACCTTCTGCAGCATCTCCAGCTGCTTCTCGTAGGAGTAGTCCAGGGTCTGCGCGGGATTCTCCGCCTTGTTCATGGCCGCGTTGGCCTTGGAGCTGAAGATCATCTTGAAGCGCTGCCACATTCCGGCCATGGTTCGCTGTCGCTCTCTTCCCAGGCGGCACACCCGCCAGACGACCACAAGCCTAACGCGCCCACGGGTGGCACGACGTACCCTTGGTCCGTGAAGTTCCTCTCCCGCAGCAGCCGCGCTGAGCCCGCCCCCGTAGAGCCGGAGCCCGCACCCACAGTCGGCAAGGGGCACCCCACGCCCTCGCGCAAGGAGGCACAGGCCCAGCGCAAGCACACCCTGAAGGTCTCCTCGGATCCGAAGGCGGCCAAGAAGGAGGCCAAGGCGCGGGCGGCGCAGGAGCGCCAGGCCTCACGGGCCGCGCTGCTGGCCGGTGACGAGAGCGCCCTTCCGACCCGCGACGCCGGGCCGGTCAAGCGTTTCGTCCGGGACTACATCGACGGCCGCTGGGCAGCAGCGGAGCTGTTCATGCCGCTGGCCCTGATCGTGCTGGTCGTCGGGTTCCTCCCCTGGCAGAGCTGGGGCATGGTCAATGCCCAGGGCTACGTCTCCATGCTCTGGCTCATCCTGACGATGTTCATCATCGTGGACACCACCCTGCTGATGATGCGGATGAGGCGCGAGCTCAAGAAGCAGTGGCCCTCGGACGCGGACCGCAAGGGAGCGACCTTCTACGGCCTCATGCGCGTGCTGCAGATCCGGCGGCTGCGGCTGCCACCGCCGCGCATCCGCCGGAACGGCCGGCCCGTCGAGCCGAAGTAGCCCCCGGCGGCTCGGTGGATCTGCGCACCGGCGGTGGCCGTTGGCCGCTGTCCGACGGGTGCTCTAGGGTCGAGCCATGGAGCATCGACGGCTTGGGGCCAGTGGACTGTGGATCAGTGAGATCGCGTACGGCAACTGGCTGACGCATGCATCGCAGGTTGCCGAGGACGCTGCCACGGCGTGCGTCCACGCCGCCCTCGACGCCGGGATCACCACGTTCGACACCGCGGACGTCTACGCCCAGACCGGCGCCGAGGCAGTTCTCGGCCGGGCCCTGGCCGGGCAGCGTCGGGAGGGTCTGGAGATCTTCACGAAGGTGTACTGGCCCACCGGTCCGGGACACAACGACCGCGGTCTGTCGCGCAAGCACATCCTGGAGTCGTGCGAGGGCTCGCTGCGGCGGCTGCAGACCGACCACATCGACCTCTACCAGGCGCATCGCTTCGACCACCACACACCGCTCGAGGAGACGCTGCGCGCGTTCGACGACCTGGTCCGCGCGGGCAAGGTCCTCTACGTCGGGGTCTCCGAGTGGCGCGCCGAGGAGATCCGGGCCGCCCTCGACCTGGCCGCCCAGATGGGGTTGGACCGGATCGTGTCCAACCAGCCGCAGTACTCCATGCTCTGGCGGGTCATCGAGGCCGAGGTGGTGCCCGAGTGCGAGGCGGCCGGCATCGGCCAGGTGGTCTGGTCCCCCATGGCCCAGGGCATCCTGACGGGCAAGTACCTGCCCGGCCAGCCGGTTCCCGAGGGCTCCCGGGGCGCCGATCCCACAGGGTCCACCTTCCTCTCCCGGTGGCTGCGCGACGACGTGCTCACCCGGGTGCAGGGCCTGCGCCCCCTGGCCGACCAGGCCGGCCTGTCGATGGCCCAGATGGCCGTCGCATGGGTCCTGGGCAACCCGAACGTCTCGACGGCCATCGTGGGCGCCTCCCGTCCTGAGCAGCTCGTCGACTCGGTGCGCGCCAGCGGCGTCGTCCTCGATGACGACCTCCGGGCGGCCATCGACGAGGTCCTCGGTGAGGCGATCGTCCGCGACCCGGCCCGGACCGAGTCCCCCGCCGAGCGACCCTGACGGCCCACCCGAAGGAGGAGTCGATGAGCTGGACCTGGCAGTACCACGCCGCCCAGGGTGCGCCGATCCCGGAGTCCGCCGCCCAGCCTGCCGACGGCTTCCCGACGCAGGCCGACGCGGAGACGTGGGTGGGCGAGGTGTGGCGCGACCTGCTCGCCGAGGGCATCGACGCCGTCAGCCTGTTCGAGGACGGTCGGCTCGTGTACGGGCCGATGAGCCTGCACCCCTCGCAGTAGGCCCTGGCCTGATCGCTCCCACATCCACCGGGGTTCCCACGCGGATGAGGGCGGGGTCCTGGATCCGATGGGCGCCATGGTCTTCCTCGGGCACTTCCCCCAGGCCCAGCGATAGCTGCTATCCGGCGCGGGAGAACACCGCGGCCAGGGCGAGCTGCTCGTCGGTGGGCCTGATGCCGGTGTAGAGCACGAACTGCTCGGTGGCCTGCAGGGCCTGGACCTCCGCGCCGGTGATCACCGCTGCACCCCGGCTGCGGGCGCGACGGACGAGCGGGGTCTCGATGGGCATGGCCACGACCTCGAACACAGTCTCGGCGGCGTCGACCACCTCGGGCTCCACGGGCAGGTCGGCCGCTGCGGGTCCGCCGGCCATGCCGACGGGGGTCGCGTTGATCACCAGGGCAGGGCGGTGAGCTCCGACCTCGGCACGCCACGAGTAGCCGTACTCGTCGGCGAGCGCCGGCCGGTGGCCTCGTTCCGGGCCACCACGACTCCCTCGGCGAAGCCCGAGTCACGCAGGGCGGCCACGACAGCCCGCGCCATCCCACCGCTGCCCAGGACCGCGAACGTCGAGCCGGGATCGACGGCGTGCGAGCGCAGAAGGCTCACGATCGCCACGTAGTCGGTGTTGTACGCCCGCAGGTGGCCGTCGGTGTTGACGATCGTGTTCACCGAGGCGATCGCCGTCGCCGAGTCGTCCATCGAGTCGACGAGGGGGATCACGTCCTCCTTGAACGGCATCGAGACCCCACAGCCGCGGATCCCGAGCGCCCTGATCCCGGCCACCGCCGAGGGCAGGTCCGAGGTGGTGAACGCCTTGTAGAGGAAGTCCAGCCCGAGCTGGGCGTACAGGTGGTTGTGGAACCGGGTGCCGAGGTTGCTCGGGCGCCCGGACAGCGAGATGCACAGCTGCGTGTCCCTGGTGATCTCGGTCGTCTCCATGGTCATCAGACGGTACCCGGGCGCCTCCTCGGTCGACGTATCCACAGGTCGGTTCGGGGGCCCTTGCAGTGTCGGTGGGGTGGGGTACGGTTCTGTCAGGTGATCGAACACCAGTACGAGATGGGGGAAATCGGTGCTTGAGGTGGTGCTGACGGTGCGGGATGAACGCGGCCAGGCCGATCGACGTCACGCAGGTGGGGGTCGAGGCGTTGGTGGAGGTGATCCGGGCCCGACCGCCGAGTTCCGAAGCAGGTCGGCGCGGGGAGCGGGACCTCGATGTGGCCGTGTTCGGGCCGGCGATGCTGTCCCTGGAGGCTGTCGAGCGCCTGTCCCGGCAGGTCGCGGCCCTGCGCTCGGCGTGCGTGGCCGCCGTCGCGGACGAGACCCCGGGCGGTGCGGGCTCCGATCGCGTGCTCGACGAGGTGTCCTGCGCCCTGGTCGTCTCGCGCCGCTCGGCGGCACACACCCGGGCCACGGCCGAGACCCTGCGCCACCAACCGGAGGTCTGGGCGGCCCTGGCCCGCGGGGACCTGGACCTGACCCGGGCCCGGATCCTGGCCGACGCCCTGCTCGAGATCCCCGCAACCGACCCCGACGGGGTCCCCCGCGAGGAGTACGACACCGAGTGCGCCGGGCTGCTGGGCGACGGCCTGGCCTACGCCCAGGACCACACCGCCCGCCGCCTGGAGCTGTTCCTGCGCCGTCGGCTGCTGGCCCTCGGGTGTGGGGAGCGGCCCCGACGGCGCGCCCGGGGCCTGGCCGAGCGCGGCGTCTGGATCGGGCACCGCGGGGACGGGACCGCCGACCTGGTCGCCCGGCTCGCCAGTGAGGACGCCGAACGCGTGTACTCCGTCATCCGCGCCTGCGCACTCGCGGACCGCAACGGAGACCCCACCCACACGCAGTGTCCTGCCCGCGAACCGTTGGACCTCTGGCTCGCCGCCGCCCTGGTCGACCTGATCCTCGACCCCCGGACCAGCACCAGCGCCCAGGACGCGCGTGGCGATTCAGACGCCGGGAAGGCCCGGCGCCCGCGGGTCGACACCATCATCACGGTCACCATCCCCATCGACTCCCTGGCCGGCCTCACAGACGCACCCGGAGTCATCAACGGATTCGGGGCGATCCCCGCCGCCGACGCCCGCCGGCTGGCCGCTGGAGACGCCCGCTGGCGACACGTCCTGACCAGCCGCACCACCGGCGCCGTCCTCGACGTCGGGACCCTGTCCTACCGGCCCCCCGCAGCACTCGACCGGCACGTCCGACTGCGCGACGGCACCTGCCGATTCCCCGGCTGCGCGGTCCCGGCAGCAGAGTGCGACCTCGACCACCTCATCCCATTCCCCCAAGGACCCACCTCCGCCGACAACCTCCATGCCCTATGCAGACGCCACCACGGCCTCAAACACGACGGCGGATGGCACCTCCAAGCGACACCCGACGGCGGGCTGCACTGGACCAGCCCCCAAGGCGCACGCGCCACCTCCCACCCCGACGACAACCACACCCGCGTCGCCTGAAACGGGTCACGCAGGCCTGAAGGGCAAGGGAGAATGGCGCCATGACCAACCCCGTCACCACCCTGGGCGGCGCGGCCGGCCTCGGCGACCCGTCCGGCCGGGGCGACGACGCCTCCCTGCGCGTGCTGCACGAGGTCTTCGGCTACGACCGGTTCCGCGGCGCCCAGGCCGAGATCATCGACCAGGTGGTTGCCGGTGGGGATGCGCTGGTGCTCATGCCCACCGGCGGGGGCAAGTCGGTGTGCTACCAGGTGCCGGCCATCGTCCGGCCCGGGCTGGGTGTGGTCGTCTCGCCGCTGATCGCGCTCATGCAGGACCAGGTCGATGCGATGCGGCTGCTCGGTGTGCGTGCCGCCTTCCTGAACTCGAGCCTGGACGCCACCGGGGTTGCGGAGGTCATCAGGGCGATGACCTCCGGGGAACTCGACCTGTTGTACGTCGCGCCCGAGCGCCTGGTGACCGGTGGATTCCTGGCCCAGCTCGACCGGATCCACTCCGGGGCCGGCATCGCGCTGTTCGCGATCGACGAGGCGCACTGCGTGTCGCAATGGGGCCACGACTTCCGCCCGGAGTACCTGGGCCTGTCGGTCCTCGCCGAGAGGTTCCCCGACGTCCCGCGGATGGCACTGACGGCCACCGCGGACATGCTCACCCGCGCTGAGATCCGCCAGCGGCTGGCCCTCGGTGATGCTCCGGAGTTCCTCTCCAGCTTCGACCGCCCGAACATCCGCTACACCGTGGTGGAGAAGGGCAACGCCCGCGACCAGCTCCTGGGCTTCCTCGCCGGCGACGGAGCGAACCCGTGTCTCATCGGGTCCTCGGGGATCGTCTACTGCTCGTCCAGGAAGAAGGTCGACCAGACCGCGGCGTGGCTGTGCGACCAGGGTCTGACCGCGCTGGCCTACCACGCGGGCCTGGACCAGGCGGCGCGCCGCTCCGCCCAGGACCGGTTCCAGCGCGAGGACGGCGTCGTGGTGGTCGCCACGATCGCCTTCGGGATGGGGATCGACAAGCCCGACGTCCGGTTCGTTGCGCACCTCGACCTCCCGAAGAGCATCGAGGCCTACTACCAGGAGACCGGGCGGGCTGGCCGCGACGGTGAGCCGGCGCAGGCCTGGATGGCCTATGGGCTGGCCGACGTCGTGCTGCAGAAGTCCTGGATCGATGCCTCGGACGCTCCCATGGAGATCCGCCGCGTCGAGGCCGCGAAGCTCGACGCCCTGCTCGGGTACTGCGAGGCCGCCACCTGCCGGCGCGTGGTGCTCCTGGACTACTTCGGGGAACGCACGGAGCCCTGCGGCAACTGCGACACCTGCCTGACTCCGCCGGAGCTCTGGGACGGTACCGTCGCGGCCCAGAAGTTCCTGTCCGGGGTGATCCGGACCGGCCAACGGTTCGGCGCCGGGCACATCATCGACCTCCTCGTGGGCAAGCCCTCGCAGCGGATGACTGAGCTCGGCCACGACCAGTTGCCCACGTTCGGAGTCGGCGCCGAGCTCGACGCGACCGCCTGGCGCGGGGTAGCCCGCCAGTTGGTGGCGCAGGGGCTGCTCCACTCCGACTCCCAGTCCTACGGGGCGCTGCGGGTCACCGCCGCCGCCGAGCCGGTCCTGCGTGGCCAGGCGCGGCTCGACCTCCGGCGCCCGACCGAGAAGCCTGTAGGGCGGCGAGCTTCACGGCGCCGGGCTGGGTCCCCGGCACCCGGGTCCGCAGCGACAGCCATCGTGACGGGCGCGGATGCCGACCTGTTCGAGGTCCTGCGCGCCGAGCGGAAATCGATCGCCGAGGAGCAGGGCGTCCCGGCCTACGTGGTCTTCCACGATGCCACCCTGCGCGAGATCGCCACCCGACGTCCGGCCACCAACGACGAGCTGCTCGACGTCCCCGGCATCGGCACTGCCAAGGCCGAGCGGTACGGCGAGCGCATCCTCGCGGCCGTGTCGAGCGGCGGCAGCACCACGGGCGGCGCGGGCGGCGATGTCGGCGGCAGCACCACAGGCGCCACGGGCGGCACGGGCGGCGCGGGAAGCCAAGGAGTTGACGCGGTCTGAGCCGGAGCCGGGCGGCGTGCACGGACGGCCGACCCACCTGACCTGACCGCCGTCCGACCTGTACCGTGACCGAGCATGTCGACGTATCACCCCGAGGTGGGCAACTTCGCCGGACATCTGGCCACCGTCGGGCGGGCGGTCGACGACTGGCTCACGTCGGACATGCCTGATGCGCTGTCCTCCGACGTCGATTGGCAGACGGCACTCTCCGGCCCGGTGCCCCAGCACGGGATCGGCGCCGACGCGACGATCGAGGAGTATGTGCGGCTGATCGTGGCGCACGGACAGCGCCTGACCTCCGCGACCTCCTGGGGGTGGATCACCACCGGGCCGACGACTGTCCCCTGTGCCGTGGCCGCCGGGGCGATGGCGGCCTCCCCGCAGCGCAACCTGGTGTCCGCCTTCCACCAGGTCGAGGAGCTCTCGCTCGAGTGGCTGGGTGCCCTCTGCGGACTTGGCCCGCACATGCGGGGCGTCTACTCCAGCGGCGGGTCCACCGCCAATCTCGTCGCCCTGGGGGCGGCGCGCCAGTACGCGCTCGAACGGGCCGGGTACGACGCCTCGGACCTGGGCCTGGACGGGCGCCGCCTGGCCATCTACACCTCGACCCAGGCCCACCACACGGTCCAGCGCGCAGCCGGGGTGCTCGGCATCGGCCGCTCGACCGTGCGGGCGATCCCCGTCGACGCCCACCGACGCATGGACCTGGGCGCCCTGGCCTCGGCCCTGGATCGCGACGCGCGCGCCGGGATCCTGCCCGTGGCCGTGGTCGCGGCGGCAGGGACCACCAACACCGGCGCGATCGACCCGCTTCGTGGGGCCGGCGACCTGGCCCATGCCCATGGGGCGTGGTTCCACGTCGACGGCGCCTACGGACTTCCGGGCATCCTCGATGATCGCGTCGCCGCCCTGTACGACGGACTCGAGCTGGCCGATTCGGCCATCACCGACCCGCACAAGTGGCTCGGCGCTCCCGTGGGGGTCGCTGCCACCTTCGTGCGCGACCGCGCGATCCTGCACCGGGCGTTCACCCAGGAGCCGGCCGACTACCTGGAGGGCGCCTTCTCCGCCGACGACGTCCAGTCCTCCCTGGACAGCATGGGCATCCCGTACTTCGACTTCGGCGTCGAGCTGTCCGCTCCCCCTCGAGGCGTGATGGTCTGGGCGATCCTGCGCGAGCTCGGGGTGGACGGCCTGCGCGCCAGGATCGTCGCCGACAACGACTTCGCACGACAGGTGGCGGCCCGCGCACACGCGCACCCACGCCTGGAGGTGCTCGCCGAGCCGGTGCTGTCGATCTGCGGGTTCCGCTACCGCACCGACGCCGACCGCGACTGGGACTCGGTGAACTCCCGGATCCTGCGGCGCTTCGCCCGCGAGACCTCGATCGTCGTGAGCTCGACGTTCGTCGACGGCAGCTACGTGCTGCGTCCCTGCTTCATCAACGCCCGCACGACCACGGAGCACGTCGACGACTTCATGGACGCGGTGGTCGCATTCGGCGACGAGGTCTCCGCCTGATCCGACACTTGCGGAACAATCAATAGCGATATATCGTTGTACATGTCGTTGAGCGCTTGCTCCGACACCAGACAACGAAGGAGGACTCGCAATGTTCCGCGAATCCCACACCACAGCACCTCACCATCCACGCCGTCACCGGCACCATGACGACCCCACCACCCAGTCCGAGCCGTATGGCGACGGAGTCCCCAACGAGCCCGGCCCCGGACGGGGCCGCGGGCGGGGACATCGCCACGGCGGCGGCGGCCGGGGTCCCGGCTTCGGCCCCGGCGGCCCGGGCGGCTTCGGCCCCGGTGGCCCGGGCGGCTTCGGCCCCCGCGGCCGCCGCCGGCGCCCCAAGGGCGCGGTCCGGGAGGCCATCCTGTCGCTGCTCGCCGATGGCCCCGCCAACGGCTACAGCCTCATGAAGCAGATCGCCGAGCGGGCCGAGGGCGAATGGAGCCCGAGCCCGGGCTCGGTCTACCCGACCCTCGCCCAGCTCGTCGACGAGGGCCTGATCGAGGCCACGGGCACCGGCAAGGGCACGGACTTCACGCTCACCGCCCAGGGACGGGAGTACGTCGAGCAGAACGCGGACGAGCTCGCCGCGATCTGGGCGGAGAGCACGCGGGGGGCGCCCACACGCGCGGCGATGCGCGACAGCATCGGCGCCCTCATGGGCGTCATCCAGCAGTTCCGCTTCGCCACCGACGAGCAGCGCCAGCAGGCCGTCGCGCAGCTCGACGAGACCCGTCGCGCGCTGCACCGGATCCTGGCCGAGTAGGCCCGCGCGCAGCACGCCCGCACCTGGCAGAGCAGCAGGTGGGGGCCGGTGCGCGTGCTGGCCGGACTCAGGCGCGCAGGGCCTCGGCCAGGTCGGTGAACTCCGCGACCAGCAGGCCCATGTCGGCGCTGGTGTGCGCCAGCGACACGAGCCACTGCTCGTCGAGCCCGGGCGGGGTGAGGATCCCCCGGTTGACGCCCCACAGCCAGCTGAGCTCGGCGATGCCGAAGTCCGTGCGCTTGTAGTCGCGGTAGTTGCGCACCGGAGTGGTCGCCCAGGTGACGGCCCCCTTGACGCCGAAGCCGACGGTCTGCGCGGGCAGCTCGTACTGCGCGATCACCGCATCGATGGCGTCCAGGGCGTCGTCATTCAGCTGCTCCGCGGCGGCCAGCGCCTCGTGCGTGCAGACCTCATCGACGGCCGCAGCAGCGGCCATCACCAGCGGGTTGCCGTTGTAGGTCCCGAAGTGCGGCATGCGGTTGTCCGAGACCGCCGCCATCACCTCGGCGCGCCCGCCGAACACGGCCAGCGGCAGGCCACCCCCCACGCTCTTGGCCAGGCAGACCAGGTCGGGCGTCACACCCAGTCGCTGCGACGCGCCGCCGTATCCGGCGGTCAGCCCGGTCTTCACCTCGTCGAACACCAGCAGCACGCCGTGGCGGTCGCACGCCTCGCGCACCCCGGCCAGGTAGCCCGCATCGGGAACGACGATGGAGATGTTCTCCAGGACCGGCTCCATCACGACGGCGGCGATCTCCGCGGCGTGCTCGGCAAGGATCGCCTCGAGCCGGTCGAGGTCGTTGTAGGGCACGACGTGGACGGTGCCGGCCTCGACGTCGAACGGCGTGACCGGGATCGGGGCCTCCTCGGGCCCGGACTCGGCGACGTCGGGCTTCACCGAGACGGACAGGGCGTCATACCCACCGTGGTAGCCGCCCTCGATCTTGATGATGGCGTGCCGCTCGGTGAAGGCGCGCGCCGTGCGCACCGCGTACATCGTGGCCTCGGTCCCCGAGTTGGTGAAGCGCAGCTGGTCCAGCCCGAACCGCCTCTGGAACCGCTCGGCGACGGCGGTGGCCGACGGCGAGGGCGTGACGAAGAGCGTCCCGGTCTCCATCGCGCCGATCACCGCTGCGACCACAGCCGGGTTGAGGTGTCCGACGAGCATGGCCCCGAAGCCCATGGACAGGTCCAGCAGCTGCCGGCCGTCCACGTCGGTGAGCCAGGCGCCCTTGGCCGAGGTGATCGAGATCGGGTACGGGTCCCAGTGCTGGAACGACGAGGTCACCCCCAGGGGCAGCGACTTCACCGCCTGCGCATTGTGGGCCCCCGACCCCGCGGTGGAGCGCGTGAACCGCTCCCACTCGGCCGCGGTCAGCGCCTCGATCCGCGCCTGGTCCAGCGGCGTGGACGAGGCGGGCAGCGTCCTGCGAGTGGCGGGGTCGTGCGCGGGCCATGCGGCGGTGACGTTCTGGGGTGCTTCGGTGGTCATGGGGCGGTCTCCAAACACGGGTCTGATGATCGGGATGGTCGCAGGCTATCCGGCCATCCCTGCGGTTGCGCTGCCCGGAGCCCGCGATCGGGCCCGCTGCTCACCGCGGGCGCCAGCGCTTCCACAGCGAGGTCGCCGCTGCGCGGGGCTTGCCGTCCCACACGATCTCGGCCTCGACGGTCGCCTGGTCAGGGCCGGCCGAGGTCACCTCCGCCCGCAGTTCCAGCGACTGGCCCAGCGGCACCGGGCGCAGGTAACGCACATCGAGGCCCGCCGTCACGTACAGCAGCGGCGCCCCCTTCTCGGGCTCCATCCCCAGCAGTGCCGCCCGGTGGAACACGGCCGCCCCGCTGTGGCAGTCCAGGACAGTGGCGATGATCCCGCCGTTGAGGAACCCGAACCCGTTGTCGTGCTCGGGCCACGGATCGAACTGCGCAGTCACGAAGCCGTCGCCGGGGTAGCTGCGCAGCTTGAGCCCCTTGGGATTGGCATGACCGCAGCCGAAGCACGTCAACTCCGGGTACAGCCGCTCCTGGATGCTCAGTCCCTGCTCCACCATGCGCCCCACCGTCCCGTCGTCGAGACCCCCAGCATCCCGCACCGGGCCCACCGCCGTTCACCGGGGATGGCCCTAGTCTGGGTCGATGGATGCAGACCTGATCGCGAGGTTCTACACCGCCTTCCAGGCCCTGGACGCTGAGGCGATGGCCTCCTGCTACGCCAAGGACGCCCGGTTCTCCGACCCGGTGTTCACCGACCTTCGGGGCCAGCAGGTCGGTGACATGTGGCGGATGCTGTGCGCGTCCGCCACGGACCTCAGCCTGACCTTCGACTCGGTCACCGACACCTCGGCGCACTGGGTCGCGACGTACACGTTCCCCTCGACCGGGCGCCGCGTGGTCAACGACATCCGGGCCTCGTTCGTCATGTCCGGGGGACTGATCCAGGAGCACATTGACACGTTCGATCTCTGGGCGTGGTCCCGCCAGGCCCTCGGCCCGACAGGGGTGCTCCTCGGGTGGACGCCCCTCCTGCAGGGCAAGGTTCGGGGCCAGGCCATGGCCGGCCTGCGCAGGTACCAGCAGCATGGCTGAGCCATTCCTCGACGCCGCCGCCCCGCGATGCTTCTGGGTGGACTCGGCGCCGGCTGACTACCTCGCCTACCACGACACCGAGTGGGGCTACCCGGTCGCCGACGACCGACGGCTGTTCGAGAAGCTCTGCCTGGAGGGCTTCCAGAGCGGACTGAGCTGGCTGACGATCCTGCGCAAGCGGCAGAACTTCCGGGCGGCCTTCGCCGGGTTCGACCTCGAGGCCGTCGCCCGGTTCACCGAGGACGACGTGAGCCGGCTGCTGGGCGACGCCGGGATCGTGCGCCACCGGGGGAAGATCGAGGCGACGATCGGCAACGCCCGCGCCGCCCTCGACCTGGTCGAGGAGGAGGACTCGCTCGCGGCCTACGTCTGGCGCTTCGAACCCACCCCGGCGGAGCGGCCCACCCGCTACCTCGCCGAGGACGTCCGGACGCTCACGACGGCCCCCGCGGCCATCGCCCTGTCCAAGGACCTCAAGCGCCGGGGCTTCCGCTTCGTCGGACCGACGACCATGTACGCCTTCATGCAGGCGATGGGACTGGTCAACGACCACACCGAGGACTGCGCCTGCCGGTCACTGGCCGAGGAGGCCCGGCGAGCCTTCAGGGTGCCGTCGGCCCCGGGGCCGGGCACAGGCTGATCAGGCTGCACCGAGGGCACCGAGCACCCGGTCGCGGACCTCGTCGACGGTGCCCATTCCGTCCACCTGGACCAGGATCCCGGCCTCGGCGTACACGCGGGTCAGCGGCTCGGTCTGCTCGACGTAGACCTCCATGCGCCGGCGGATGACATCCTCGGTGTCGTCGGCACGGCCCTGCTCCTGGGCCCGCTTGAGCAGCCGCGAGACGATCTCGTCGGTGTCGACCGTGAGCTCCACGACGCGGTCCAGGGACAGACCCATGTCAGCGAGCGCTGAGTCCAGCACCCCCACCTGGTCCAGCGTCCGCGGGTACCCGTCGAGGAGGAACCCCGCTGCGGCGTCCGGCTGTCCGAGCCGGTCGCGCACCATGGCGTTCGTGATCCGATCGGGCACGTAGTTGCCGCTCTCCATGAACATCCCGGCCGTGATGCCCAGGGGCGTGACCTCGGCCAGGTGCGCACGGAATAGGTCCCCGGTCGAGACATGCGGGATGCCCAACCGCTCCGCGACCACGGTGGCCTGCGTTCCCTTGCCCCCTCCCGGGGGACCCATCAGGACGATCCGCATGCGATCCGACCTCTCGTCGCTGCCCGTGCCGTGCATCTGACCCGGGGCACGATAGCGGCCGCCGGGCCGATGATGGGTCGGTGAAGCGGTGACCAGCGACTGCTCCCGATGCCGGCGCAGCCGTCGCGTGGCAGGCTGACGCGCGTGACCACGTTGACAGGCGCCAGCGTCCTCGTCGCCGGGGCGACCGGGGGGCTGGGTGCACCACTGAGTCGTCGGCTCGCGGCGGCAGGCGCCCGGCTGACCCTCTGCGGCCGCGACGCCGATCGGTTGGCCGCCCTCGGCCTGGAGGCACTCGCCGTGCCTGCCGACCTGCGTCGGGCGGGCGCCGCCGAGAAGGTCGTGGCCCACGCGGTCCAGAGGTACGGCCGGCTCGACGGTGTGGTGTTCGCCGCGGGGGCTGTCGCCTTCGGGCCGGCGACCGAGACTCCGGACCAGGTGATCATCGACCTCTTCACGCTCAACACCCTCGCGCCGATCCGCCTGCTGCGCGCAGCACTTCCCCACCTGCAGGCCTCCGCAGCGGGTGGCCGGTCGCCCTTCGTCGTGCACATCAGCGCAGTCGTGGCCGAGACCCCGATGCCGGGGATGGCCGGCTACTCGGCGTCGAAGGCGGGACTGGCCGCGTTCGACCAGGCCGCGGCCCGTGAGCTGCGCCGGTCCCGGATCCGGCTCATCGACGCACGCCCCCCACACACCGAGACCGGGCTGGCGGATCGCCCGCTCTTCGGCACCGCCCCGCGACTGCCCACCGGGCTGGACCCGGCTGCGGTGGCCGCCCGCATCGTCACCGCCGTCGTGGACGGCGAGACCGACCTGCCCAGCGCCGCGTTCAGCTGACCTCGGCGGCCCCGTCAGTCGAAGATCGGGCAGAACGTGTTGAAGGCTGCCTCACAGAAGTGCCCGGGGTCGTTGAACCGCAGGTTCTGGTTGAGCCCACTGATGGCGGCCATGTCGGCCTCGGTGAGGGCCAGGTCGGCGGCCCCGAGGTTCTCCTGAAGCCTGGCGACGGACGAGCTCTTGGCGATCACGTTCGTGCCCCGCTGCAGCCCCCACGCCAGGACGACCTGGGCCGGGGTGGCACCCATCCGGTCGGCGATCCCGCGGACCACGGGGTCCTCCAGCGCGGACTGGTTCTCCCGGGCCATGCCCAGGCTCACGTAGCTGCCTGCGCCGAGCGGGGAGAAGGCCGTCACCGCGATGTCGTACTGTGCCGCGAAGCGCACGAGCCGCTCCTGGGTCAGGTAGGGATGCATCTCCACCTGCAGGACGGCTGGGGGGATCAGGGCGCCGGCGAGCAGGTCCCTCAGGAACCCGGTGGTCATGTTGCAGACACCGAGGTCTCGGGTGAGTCCGGCCTCCCACAAGCCCTCCATCGCCGCCCACGTGGACGCGATCGGGACGTCCTCGAACTCCATGTGGGGGGACTCAGCCTCGGGATCGAACAGCCACTCCGGCGGATAGCGCTCCTCGAAGGGCACGAACCGCAGCGAGATCGGGAAGTGGATCAGGTAGAGGTCCAGGTACTCCAGGCCGAGGTCGGACAGGCTCCGGCGGATCGCCGGCTCCACGTGCTCCGGACGGTGGTAGGTGTTCCAGAGCTTGGACGTGATCCACAGGTCCTCGCGGGACACCAGCCCCTCGTCGATGGCCCGCGCGATCCCCTGACCGACCTCGACCTCGTTGCCGTAGTCGCACGCGCAGTCCAGGTGGCGGTAACCGGCGGCGATGGCGGCATGGACCGTCTCCGCGCACACATCTCGGGGGATCTTCCAGGTGCCCAGGCCCAGCGCGGGCATCTGATCGCCAGTTCTCAGGGTGAGGTTCGTCACCCGCTCAGCATGTCAGCCCGGGGGCCCGCACGGCTGGCCGCGGGCCCCGGGGACATCACCTCACTTGGTGTAGAGCAGGTGCTTGGCCCTGTCCACCCCGGTGTCGACCATGCCCTTGGTCTTGTCCAGGCCGGTGTCGACGAGGTCCTTGGTCCTGTCGATGCCGGCGTCGAGGGCGTCCTTGGTCTTGTCGAAGCCGGTGTCGAGCAGGTGCTTGGCCTTGTCCAGGCCCGAGTCCGCCGCGTTCTGCGCGGAGTCCAGGCCGTCCTCCACCGTGTGCACGGCGTGGTCGACCTCGGCCTGTGCCTCGCCAGCCATGCGGTCGGCCTTGCCCTCAGCCTTCAGCTCCTTGTCGCCGGCGACGATGCCCGCGACCTCCTTGGCGTGACCCTTGACCTGATCTGATGTGGCACCCATGGTGCGCCTCCCTTGCTCTCCGCGGCCGCGCCCCGAGTGGACCTCGGCCGACTGCGCGATCCAAGCGACCAGGACCAGGGCAAGTGCGGGGCATTCGGATCGAACACGGATGACCTGCGCAGGCACGGTCAGTGGATCACCTCGATCTGATTCCACAGTAGCCCTGTCCCCGACTGCGGCGAACAGGCGCCATCCCCGATGGGGTCGGCGAAGCCGCGCGCCCGCACCCGCGGGTTACGAGCCGACCTCGACGCCGATCGTGCGGGCGGCCGCCCGGAAGGCCGCCAGAGCAGCTGCGCTGAACAGCACGAAGGTGATCTCGAGGTCCTCGGCCGCCTGGGCCTCGGCCAGGGCGATCGGGGCGGCGAGCTCCACCGGGTACCCGTAGACGCCGGTCGAGATGGCCGGGAACGCGATCGAGCGGGCACCGAGCTCCCGCGCGCGGGCGATGCTGGCGCGGTGCGCCGAGGCCAGGAGCTCCGGGTCCGTGGCTGACCCCGAGTAGACCGGTCCGACCGTGTGGATCACCCAGCGCGCAGGGAGGTTCCCTGCCGTGGTGGCCACCGCCTGGCCAGTCGGCAACCCGTCCGGCAGGAGATCGGTGCGGATCTGGCGGCACTCAGCCAGGATCGCCGGTCCCCCTGCCCTGTGGATCGCACCGTCCACTCCCCCACCGCCGAGCAGCCCGCTGTTGGCCGCGTTGACGATCGCATCGGCCGGGAAGGCCGTGATGTCACCCTGGATGAGGCGCACCGTCATGGGCGCCAGTGTGCCCGAGGCACCGTCCCGGTCGCTGCCGGAATGGCCGCGCCGATGGGATAGCCTGACGGGGCACGACAACCACAGTCCGAATCCAGGGGAAGCCGGTGCGAATCCGGCGCTGTCCCGCAACCGTGAGCCAGGCCCTCCCCAAGGGCCGAGCAAGTCGGAGCACCTGGCGGACTGGGGCTCCCACACCGTCCGAGGACGACGGTGGAGCCCGGACCGGGCAGTGCGCCCGCCGGACCCACCCTCACCCTGGGCCTTACTGAAGGGCACCTGGTGAACACCACCACTCCTGGCCGCGCCGCGGCCCTGCTCATCACGCTCCTGGCGGCCGCTCTGGCCACCGTGGCGCTGGCCGCCCCCGCGCAGGCCGCCGCCTACCGCTACTGGTCCTACTGGCAGGGCGCCACCGGCACCTGGGTCGCCGCGTCAGACCGGTCCCGGCGACTACACGCTCGTGGACTCCGACGTCCAGGGCTGGCGCTTCACGATCACCACCGAGACGCCGACGCAGGGCCCCGACAACGCCCCCGTGTTCGCCGACCTCTGCCCCGACCTGTCCGCCGCCGGCGCGACCGCGGGCCAGGTCCGTGTGGCGGTCGTGATCGATTCCGGGTACACCGCCGACGCCCCTGCCGGCCAGACCCCACCCGCCGATGTCGTCTCCTGCGTGACCGTGCCGGAGGGCTCGACCGGCAACCAGGCCCTGGCCGCCGCGGGAGCCGTCACGGACGACAACGGACTCATCTGCGCGATCAACGGCTACCCCGAGGGTGAGTGCGGCAGCGAGGTCACCGACGCCGACGCGGCTGCGGCTGCCAGCGCCGCCGCGGACGAGCAGCCGAACCCAGCTGTCGTGGCCGCCGCGACGACGACCGACGCAACCACCTCGGACGACGCGGCCAGCAACTCCGCGGCCGGGTTCGCGATCGGGGCCCTGATCCTGGCGGTGCTGCTGGGGCTCGCGTTCTGGATCCCCGCGCAGCGCCGGCGCGCCCGATCCGCTGCCGAGTAGGCAGCCCACCATGGCCCTGCCCACCACGACCCGACCCGGGCCCGCGCCCGCGGTCGGGGTCGGCGGCCGGCTGCCCCGCAGCCTGCACCCGCTCGCGTGGTGGGCGTGGGCCCTCGGACTCCTGGTCGCCGCATCGCGGACGACCAACCCGCTGCTGCTGGGCCTGATCCTGGGCTGCCTCGCGGTGGTGATCGCGGCGCGCCGACCCGAGGCCGCATGGGCGGGTGCGTTCTCGGCAGCGCTGCGCCTCGGCGTGGTCGTCATCGTGGCCCGCACTCTGCTCCAGATCCTGCTGGGCGCCCCGGTCGGCCTCAGCGTCGCGTTCACGCTTCCGCAGATCGCCCTGCCGGACTGGATGGCCGGGGTCCGCCTCGGTGGCCTGGTCACGTGGGAGTCGGTCCTGATCGGGGTGACCGAGGGGCTGCGACTGGCGGTCATGATCGCCTGCGTGGGCGCGGCGAACTCCCTGACACCCCCGAGCCGGCTGCTGCGCTCGGTCCCGGCCGCCCTGTACGAGGTGGGCGTGGCCGTGGTCGTGGCACTGACCTTCGCCCCACACCTGCTCGCCGACGCCCGCCGGGTCAGCGCGGCACGACGCCTGCGCGGGCACGATGAGGGGCGCATCGCAGCCTTCGCCCGCTCCAGCGGACCGGTCCTCGACGGCGGCCTCGAGCGCTCGATCCAGCTCGCTGCGGCGATGGACAGCCGGGGCTACGGGCGCTCGGGCTCGGTGACTCCCCGAGAGCGGCGCGTCCAGGCCGGGCTGGTCCTGGCCGGCTTCGCGGGCGTGCTCGTCGGGATGTACGGCCTGTTCGACTCGGCCGCCCCCCGCGTGCTCGGATGGCCCATGCTGGCCGGCGGCGTCCTGATGGCGGTCCTCGGGCTGCGGGCTGCTGGCCGACGCAGCCCCCGCACCGCGTACCGGCCCGACCCCTGGCGCGGGCCCGAGTGGCTGACCGCCGGTTCCGGGGCGCTCGTCGCAGTCGCCTTCCTCGCGTGGTCCCCGACCGCGCTGCTGCTGATGACCACCCCCCTGACGTGGCCGGACCTGGTGATCGTCCCCGCCCTGGCGGTGCTGGTCGCGGTCGGCCCCGCCTTCTGGACGCCCCCGCTGCCCACGTCCGAGCGGCCCCACATGGCAGGAGACCACCGGTGACCAGCGCGATCCGCTTCGAGAACGTGAGCGTCACGTACGAGGGTGCCGACCGCCCGACACTGCACGGCGTCGAGCTGGACATCCCCGAGGGCGAGCTGGTGCTGGTCGTCGGCGAGACGGGATCGGGCAAGTCCACGCTGCTGCGCTGCCTCAACGGGCTGGTCCCACACTTCACCGGCGGCACCCTGGGCGGCCGGGTCACCATCGCCGGACGCGACACCCGGACCAACCCGCCGCGCGAGCTCGCCGACGTGGTCGGCATGGTCGGCCAGGACCCGCTGGCCGGCTTCGTCGCGGAGATCGTCGAGGACGAGCTCGCCTACGGCATGGAGTGCCTGGGCATCGAGCCGGACACCATGCGCCGCCGCGTCGAGGAGACCCTGGACCTCCTCGGCCTGGCCGACCTGCGCCACCGGGCCCTGACGAGCCTCTCGGGCGGCCAGCGCCAGCGCGTGGCCATCGGGGCCGCACTCACCAGCCACCCGCGGATCCTGGTCCTCGACGAGCCGACCTCCGCCCTGGACCCGGGCGCGGCCGAGGAGGTGCTCGCCGCCCTCCAGCGGCTCGTGCACGACCTGGGCATCACCGTGGTCCTCGCCGAGCACCGGCTCGAGCGCGTGGTCCAGTACGCCGACCAGGTGCTGGTCGTCGCCGACGGCCGGGTCCGCACCGGAGAGCCCGCGTTCATGATGGCCGGGGCGCCGGTGGCCCCACCGGTCGTCGAGCTCGGCCGGCTCGCCGGCTGGGACCCCCTGCCGCTGTCGGTGCGCGATGCCCGCCGCGCCGCCGGACCCCTGCGCGCCCGCCTGCGCGCCCTTCCCGCGCCCGCCGATCCCGGTCCGGAGACGCCTGCGCCGGTGCCGGACGATCCGGAGGCCGGGCGGGTCCGGGTGCGCGACCTGCGGGCCGGCTACCGGGGCGTCCCGGTCCTGCGCGAGGTGGACCTCGAGGTCGCTCCCGGCGAGGTCCTGGCCCTGATGGGCCGCAACGGTGCGGGCAAGTCGACCCTCCTGGCCACCATGGCCGGGATGCGCGAGCCCGATGCCGGGACGGTCCGGATGGGGGGTGCCGACCCGCGCACGCTCGCCGGCCACGCCCTGCTGAGCACCGTGGGGCTCGTCCCGCAGGAGCCGGCGGACCTGCTGTACGCAACCACCGTCGGCCGCGAGTGCGGCGATGCCGACGCCTCGGCGCACGCCTCGGTCGGGACCACCGCGGGGATCCTCTCGGCCCTGGCTCCCGGGATCGACGCGAGCCGGCATCCCCGGGACCTGTCCGAGGGCCAGCGGCTGGCGCTCGCCCTGGCGGTCGTCCTGGCCGCGAGCCCGTCGATCCTGCTGCTCGACGAGCCGACCCGCGGGCTGGACTACGGGGCCAAGCGCCGCCTGATCGACTTCCTGCACACGGTCCGCCGCGCCGGCCACACGGTTGTCCTGGCCACCCACGACGTCGAGCTCGTCGCCGAGGTGGCCACCCGGGTGGCCGTGATCGCCGAGGGCGAGATCGTCGCCGACGGAGCCACCGGGTCGGTCGTGCGCAGCTCGCCGCTGTTCGCCCCGCAGGTGGCCAAGATCCTCACCCCCGAGCCGTGGCTCACGGTCGGCCAGGTCGCCGACGCGCTGGCGGAGTCGGTATGAGGACGCGCGCCCTGCCGTTCTCCGCGCGCAGCGCCGCGGCCGTGGCCGCGACCAGTGCGGTCGGCATCCTGGCGTTCGTCTGGCCGATGCTCGCCCCACGTGGGTCCGAGCTGCTGGCCCACGCCAACGACGCGCCCCTGATCTTCGGGATGCTCGTCCCGCTGCTGATGGCCGTGACGCTCAGCCTGGTGTCCGACGGCGCCATGGGCGCGAAGGCCGTGGCCCTGCTGGGGGTCCTGGCCGCGACGGCCGCCGCCCTGCGCGCGCTCGGTGCGGGCATCGCCGGGCTCGAGCCGATCTGGATCGTGATCGTGCTGGGCGGGTACGCCCTGGGCGCCGGGTTCGGCTTCGTCCTCGGCGCCGTGTGCATCCTGGCCTCGGCCCTGCTGACCGGCGGAGTGGGTCCGTGGATGCCGTTCCAGATGATCGCCGCCGCGTGGGTCGGACTGGGTGCGGGGATGCTGGCCGGACGGCTGCCCGCGCGCGGCGAGATCCCCCTGCTGGCCACCTACTCCGCACTCGCGGCCGTCGCCTACGGGTGGCTGCTCAACCTGTGGTTCTGGCCGACGGCCACCGGCCTGCCCGAGGCGCTGGCGTTCGTCCCGGGGGCCGGCGCGGCAGTCAACGTGGCGCACTGGTTCCGCTTCAACCTGACCACCTCGATGGGCTACGACCTGCCCCGGGCAGCGCTGACCGCCACGGTCGTCCTGCTGCTCGGCAGCCGGGTGCTGGCGGCTCTGCGGCGGACCAGCCGGATCGCGGCGTTCGACGCCACGCCCACGTTCGAGCCCTCCGTGGTGGTCGGCGCACCGGTCGCCGGCACCGAGCCGATGCGCTGATGCGCATCGACGTGCTGGGCACCGGCAGCGCGGACCGCTGGCCCAACCCGTGGTGCGCCTGCGACCGCTGCCGGTGGGCGCGCGACACCGGCGTGCACCGCGGCCGGACCAGCGCCCTGGTGGATGGCCGGCTGCTGATCGACCCGGGACCTGATGCCGGATCGGGGGGCGATCGACCTGACCGGGGTGCGCACCGTGCTGATCACCCACGACCACCCGGACCACCTCGACCCGGCGTTCCTGCTCGCATGGTCCTGGGCGTCGGGTCGGGGTCTGCTGGTGGCGGGGCCGGCTGACGCGGTCGAGCGCTGTCGGGACTGGGTCGGGCCGGAGGCGCCGGTGGAGTTCCGCGCGCTGATGGCCGGGGACGAGCTCACGGTCGACGGGGCGGACGGGGCTGGGGCCGGGGCGGATGGGGTGCTGCGGATCCGGGCCCTTCCCGCCGCCCATTCCACCACTGGCGGCCTCGAGCACGACGGGACGGCGCTGCTGTTCGAGGTCGCGGGCACGGATGCGACGCTGCTCTACGCCACGGACACCGCGGCCCTCCCGCACGAGACGCTCGCCGGGCCCTACGACGTCGTCCTGCTCGAGCTGACCTTCGGGGACACGACCGACCACGGCACGGCTCACCTCGACCTGCCCGCGTTCGGCCATGAGGTCGCCCGGCTCCGCGCCGACGGGCGGCTCGCGGAGGGCGCCAGGGTCGTCGCCGTGCACCTGTCGCACCACAACCCGATCGACCTGTCCCAGCGGCTGGCAGCGATCGGCGCGGAGGTGGTGCGCGACGGAACCGCCCTGCACGTCGGCACGGCCGGGCGGCGGGTGGGCAGACGACTGCTCGTCATCGGGGGTGCCCGCAGCGGCAAGAGCCACCACGCCGAGTCGCTGGTGAGGGGCCGGGCTCCGGTCACCTACGTGGCCACGGCACCGACCTACCCCGACGACCCCGAGTGGGTCGAGCGGATCGCCCGGCACCGGCACCGCCGCCCGCCGACATGGCGGCTGCGCGAGACCGCCCAGGTCGCCGACATGCTCCGCGAGGCCGAGCCCGCGGAGACCGTCCTGGTCGACTGCCTGACGCTGTGGGTGACTGCGGCCGTCGACCGTGCCGACGCCTGGGAGGACCCGTCGGCCGCGGAGTCGGCCGTCGAGGAGGTCCTCGCCGACCTGCTCGAGGCCATGGCTGCGACCCAGGCCGATGTCGTGCTCGTCACCAACGAGGTGGGATCCGGCATCGCGCCTGCGACCGCCTCGGGCCGGCTGTTCCGCGACCTGCTGGGGCGGGTCAACACCGCCGTGGCCGCCGCATGCTGACGACGTGGTCCTCGTGACCGCAGGAATCCCACGAACACTGAAGGGACGGTCATGGACGACCTCGACCTGAGCCGCTGGAGCGAGGCGATCGTCCCCGTTGACGAGGGGGCGCGCGCCGCCGCCCTGGCCCGCCAGGAGCAGCTGACCAAGCCGTCGGGCTCCCTGGGACGCCTCGAGGAGGTGTCGGTATGGCTGGCTGGCGTGACGGGCCAGTGCCCGCCCCCGCCGATCATGCGCCCGGCCCTGGCCATCTTCGCCGGCGACCACGGCGTGGCCCGCACCGCCGGGACGAGCGCCTATCCGCCGGAGGTCACCGCCCAGATGGTGGCCAACTTCGTCACCGGTGGGGCCGCGGCCACGGTCCTCGCGCGGGCGGCGGGCGTGACCGTGCGCGTCGTGGATGTCAGCGTCGATGTCGACTGGCCCGCCAGCGGCCTGCCCGTCCCCGAGGAGGTGACCGCCCGACGGATCCGGCGCGGGAGTGGATCCATCGACCGCGAGGACGCCATGACCCGCGACGAGTGCATCGCCGCGCTGCTGCTCGGGGCCGGGGTCGCCGACGAGCTCATCGACGAGGGCGCGGACCTGCTGATCGCCGGGGACATGGGGATCGGGAACACGACTCCGGCGGCGGCCCTGGTCGGGCTGCTGGCCGACGTCGAGCCTGCGCGGGTCGTGGGCCGCGGGACCGGGATCGACGATGCCACGTGGATGCGCAAGACCGCCGCGGTCCGCGATGCGATGCGCCGCGGCCGGCCGCTCAAGGGCGACCCGGTGACGCTGCTGGCCACCTGCGCGGGGCCCGACCTGGCGGCGACGACCGGCTTCCTGCTGCAGGCAGCACTGCGGCGCACTCCGGTGATCCTCGACGGGGTCATCTCGTGCGCGTGCGCGCTGGTCGCCCACCGCGTGGCGTTCCGGGCCAGCCAGTGGTGGTGCGCCTCGCACCTCAGCACCGAGCCCGCGGCCGCCGCAGCCCTCGACCGGCTGGGCCTCGAGCCCCTGCTGGACCTCCGGATGCGGCTGGGTGAGGGGTCGGGGGCGCTGCTCGCCCTGCCGCTGGTGAGCGCTGCCGGTGACCTGCTCCGCGAGATGGCGACCTTCGCCGCCGCGGGGGTCAGCGACCGACCCGCGGAGGCGTCCGCGGATGCGGGTGCGGACGCGGATGCGGGTGCGGACGCGGACCCGACGGCATGACCCCCGACGATCCGATCCGGTTCGCGATCGGGACATTCACGCGCCTCCCGGTGCCTCCGCCCACCCAGGTGGACGCCACCGTCGCCGGGCGCGGCCTGGCCCTCGCGCCGGTCGTCGGTGCCGCGATCGGCCTGGTCAGCGGGAGCCTGCTGCTCGTCACCGGCGTGGACCTCATCGCCCGGCTGCTGTCGGCCACGCTCGTGGTGGGCCTGGCTGCGTGGATCACGCGCGGGCTGCACTGGGACGGACTGGCTGACGTCGCCGACGGGCTGGGCAGCGCCGCGCCACCCGAGCGCGCGCGCGAGATCATGGGGCGCTCGGACATCGGGCCGTTCGGCGTGCTCACGCTCGGGTTCACCGTCGCCCTGCAGGTCCTGTCCCTCGCACAGCTCCCGGCGGGTGTCCCGGCGTTCGCGGCGTGGGTCCTGGCCGTGACGCTCGGACGGCTCGCGGTGGCGGTCGCCTGTGGGCCGTGGGTGCATGCCGCCCGCGCGGACGGGCTCGGGGCCATGGTGATCGGATCGGTCACCCCCACCCGGGTGGCGATCGCTGGGGCGCTCGCGGCGGCGGTGGCCGTCGGCGCGGCGCTGGGTGGTCCACTCCCCTGGTCGGCCGCCCTCCTGTGGGGTCCGCTTGCGGCCATCGGGGTCGCCCTCGGCCTGGCGCGACTGGCCCAGCGCCGGTTCGGCGGGAGCACCGGGGATGTCCTGGGCGCGACCGCCGAGCTGGCCACAGTGGCGGTCCTGCTGGTCCTGGCGCTCCAGTGAGCGGCCGGTCGGCCACCGCCCCGGCGGGTCGGGCGTAACGGTGCATGGGCAGCCGGGAACATAGGGGCATGAGACGACTTCCGGTCCTCCTGCTGACCATCGGGCTGCTCGCGTCCTGTGCCCGGACCACCGATCCCGCGGCTGGCGGAGCGGATCCATCGAGCGGGCCGGCGGGCGGCGACTCCGCCGTGAGCTCGGACATGGTCAAGCCCGTCGGTGGCGACCTGCGCGTGGGCCAGCCCTGGTACCTGGTGGGCGGCATGCTCGAGTCACCCACGTCGACCCCGGTCGCGCTGACCTTCGAGGAGGCCCGGGTCGGCGGCCAGGGGCCGGTGAACACCTACTCCGCGGACTACCAGGCAACCGCGGCCGGCGAGCTGACCCTCGGGGAGTTCGTCAGCACGCGCATGGCCGGCCCTGAGCCGGACATGGCTGCCGAGGCCGAGCTGCTGGACCTGCTCGGGAAGGTCGACGGCTACACGACGGTCGAGGCCGGGGAGCTGTACCTGTTCGACGGCGAGATGAACGTCCTGACCTACTCCGCGGCCCCGGTCGCCGTCGATCCGATGGCGCCCTCGGACGCCGCACTGGCGATGGCCACCCAGGTCGTCGGCATGGCAGAGGCCGAGGCGCAGGCGGCTGTCGAGGGTGCGGGGCTGACGTACCGCGTTGTCTCGCGCGACGGCACGGGGCTGGCCGTCACCGAGGACTACAGCGTGAGCCGCATCAACGTCGCGATCGTCGACGGGCAGGTCACGGAGGCGACGATCGGCTGAGCCGAGCCGTCAGCCGCACCCGGACCGGCACCTGAGTAGCCAGCACCTGGGTCGCTGGCCCGGCTGCGGCCCGGCGGGGAGCTGCCGCCACCGGCGCTACTTCGGCGACGACTCCACGAACGGCAGCCGGACGATCCGCGCCGGCACGGCGCGGCCGCGGATGTCGATCGCGACCTCGTCGCCGAACGTCAGCGCCGGGTCCACGAGTGCCAGGGCCACGCCGGCCTTCAGGGTCGGGGAGAAGGTCCCCGAGGTGGTCTCACCCGCCGGTGACCCGTCGGTCCGCTGCACGGCCATGTGCGCCCGCGGCACCCCCCGGCCCTCGAGCAGCAAGCCGCGCAGCGCCCGCGGCCGACCCGCCTCCCGCTGGGCCACGAGGGCCGCACGCCCCACGAACTCCGGCTTGTCCCATCCCACGGCCCATGACAGCCCCGCCTCCACCGGCGTGATGGCGGTGGACAGGTCCTGGCCGTGCAGCGGATAGCCCATCTCGGTGCGCAGCGTGTCGCGCGCCCCGAGCCCGCAGGGGACGGCATGTTCGACGACCGCAGCCCACAGTGCCGGCAGCGCCTCGACCCCCAGGATGACCTCGTAGCCGTGCTCACCGGTGTACCCCGTGCGGCAGACGACCGCCGGCGTCCCCGCGAACTGCGCAGTCGTGAAGGCCATGTAGGGCAGGTCCTCGGCGGGATCCAGCAGCCTGAGCGCGAGCATGACGCCGCGACTGCCGGGGCCCTGGATCGCCAGGATCCCCTCGGCCTCGTGCAGGTCGGTGAGTGCCACACCCTCGGGCAGCGCTGCCACCAGGGCGTCACGGACCGCAGCGGCGTTCGCGGCGTTCGGCACGATGCGCACCTCGTCGTCGCCGAGGCGGTAGACGATCAGGTCGTCGACGACCCCGCCGCCGTCCGTGCAGAGCATCGAGTACTGGGCCTGGCCGGCACCGATCCGGTCCAGGTCGTTGGCCAGGATCCGGTTCAGGGCCGCCGCGGCCCCGGGGCCGGAGAGCACGAGCTTGCCCATGTGCGACACGTCGAACACCCCGACAGCCGTGCGCACGGCTGTGTGCTCGGCCACGACCCCGGTGGGGTACTCGATGGGCATCTCCCACCCGCCGAAATCGGCCATCTTGGCCCCGGCAGCGCGGTGGGTCTCGGTCAGTGCAGTACGGCGCAGAGTCACGCGTGGCAGCCTACGCGGACTGCCGAACCTCGCGCCCGTTCCCGTCGATCTGGACACCGTCACGAGGGACCGCCGCCATCCTCGCGGCCGTTCGTGTCGAACCTGCCTCGTCGGCGGGCCGCCTTTCAACGCCAACGGGCGCCAGGTTGGGTCCCGGGCACTCCCCTGGGCCCTCGGGCCGACCCGTTCGACGCGAACGGGCGCGAGGTTCATGGCATCCACCTGCGCTGCGGCGGGAGGAGCACATACGGTGGGGCCATGACGAACCCCACCCTCAGCCTCAGCACGTCCCTGCGCGGAACCGACCTTCTCGTCGTGGGCCTCGCCCAGGGCCCCGACGGGCCCGTGGTGGCGGCGACCGGGCTGTCCGACGAGCAGCGGGCCGCCCTCACCACCGCCGCCGTGGCGATCGGTGCCACCGGGAAGGCCGACGAGGTGCTGCGCCTGCCGGGCGAGCCCTACGGCCTGCCCCCGGTGATGACCACAGGACTCGGCGATCGCGCCGACTCCTACCCCGCCGAGACCCTGCGGCGGGCGGCCGGCGCGGCCCTGCGCGCCGCCTCGTCGAGCGCCGTCTCGGTGGCGCTGCCCACCGGCGACGAGGCCAGCCTCGTGGAGGCGGTCGGCCTCGGGGCGTTCATCGGCGCCTACCGCTATCCGGGCAAGCCCGCGGGCGAGACCCCCCGCCCGACTCCCGCGAAGCTGTTGGTCGTGGTCGGGGCGACCAAGGGGCTCAAGCCCGTGGCCACCCGCGCCCAGGTGATCGGCGAGGGCATCCACCTGACCCGCCGCCTGGTCGACACCCCGCCCGGCGCCCTGCCGCCGGCAGCGCTGGCGGCTGAGGCGGTGGCTGCGGTCAAGGGCACCGGCATCGACATCGAGGTCCTCGACGAGAAGGCCCTGCGCGCGCAGGGGTTCGGCGGCATCCTGGCCGTGGGGCAGGGTTCGGCGAACCCTCCCCGCCTGGTGCGGCTCTCCTACTCCCCGGCCAAGGCCGGGGCCCACCTCGCCCTGGTCGGCAAGGGGATCACCTTCGACTCCGGAGGCCTCTCCCTCAAGCCGCCGACCGGGATGATCACGATGAAGTGCGACATGGCCGGGGCCGCCGCGGTCCTGGCCGGGGTGCGCGCCATCGCCCAGCTCGGCATCCCGCTGCGCGTCACGGCCTACCTCGCGATCGCGGAGAACATGCCCAGTGGCGCGGCCCAGCGACCGGGTGACGTCATCACCGCGTACGGCGGCAAGACCGTCGAGGTGCTCAACACCGACGCCGAGGGGCGCCTGGTGATGATGGACGCCCTCGCCCGCTGCGGGGCCGACGAGCCCGACGCGATCATCGACGTCGCCACGCTCACGGGCGCGCAGGTCGTGGCCCTGGGTTCGCGGATCGCCGGGATCATGGGCAACGACGACGGGTGGCGCGACGAGGTGCACGCCGCCGCGGAGTCCGCCGGCGAGCTCTCCTGGCCGATGCCGATCCCGGAGGAGCTGCGCCCGTCGCTGGACTCCCCCGTGGCGGACCTGGCGAACATCGGCGAGCGCAACGGCGGGATGATGACCGCCGCCGCGTTCCTGCGCGAGTTCGTCCCCGAGGGTGTGCCGTGGGCGCACGTGGACATCGCCGGTCCGGCGTTCGTCGACGCATCCCCGTGGGCCTACAACGGCAAGGGCGCCACCGGGTACGGCGTGCGGACGCTGGTGGCCGTCGCCGAGCGGATGGCAGACCAGCAGGGCTGAGCCCACCTGCCGTCGAGTTGGGAGCTGTTCGAGAGCCCGTGGCCCGCCGCGACGCCGCAAGTGCTGGCAGGATGTGCCTGCGACCCGCGCGCGCGGGCGTGCTCGTCCCGCGTCCTCGATGAGAAAGGTCCCCACGTGGCCGACAACCAGTTCGATGTCGTGATCCTCGGCGGAGGCAGCGGCGGCTACGCCTGCGCCCTGCGGGCATCCCAGCTCGGGCTGTCCGTGGCCCTGATCGAGAAGGACAAGCTCGGTGGCACCTGCCTGCACCGCGGCTGCATCCCGACCAAGGCCCTGCTGCACGCGGCCGAGGTCGCCGACACCGCCCGTGAGAGCGAGCAGTTCGGGGTCAGCACGACGCTCAACGGCATCGACATCGGCAAGGTCAACTCCTACCGCGACGGCGTCGTCGGTCGGCTCTACAAGGGCCTGCAGGGCCTGGTGAAGAGCCGCGCGATCACCTATGTGGAGGGCGCCGGTCGGCTCACCGCGGCGAACACCGTGGAGGTCGACGGCACCGCGTACACCGGGCGCAACGTGGTCCTGGCCACCGGCTCCTACGCCCGCAGCCTGCCCGGCCTGGACATCGGCGGGCGCGTCATGACCAGCGACCAGGCCCTCCAGCTGGACTACATCCCGGCCAGCGTGATCGTGCTGGGCGGCGGCGTCATCGGCGTGGAGTTCGCCTCGGTCTGGAAGTCCTTCGGCTCGGAGGTGACCATCATCGAGGCCCTGCCCCGGCTGGTCCCGGCCGAGGACGAGGCGTGCTCGAAGGCCCTCGAGCGGGCGTTCCGCAAGCGCAAGATCAGCTTCACCACCGGGGTGCGATTCGCCAGCGTGACCCAGGACGACACCGGCGTCGTGGCCACGCTCGAGGACGGCTCCACGCACTCGGCCGAGATCATGCTGGTGGCCGTCGGGCGCGGACCGAACGCGAGTGGGATGGGCTTCGAGGAGGTCGGGGTCGCGATGGAGCGCGGCTGGGTCCTGGCCGACGAGCGCCTGCGCACGAACATCCCCGGGGTCTTCGCCGTGGGCGACATCGTGCCCGGGCTGCAGCTGGCGCACCGGGGGTTCCAGCAGGGCATCTTCGTCGCCGAGGAGATCGCCGGGCTCAACCCGCCGGCCATCGACGAGCTGGGCATCCCGCGCGTGACCTACTGCGAGCCCGAGATCGGCTCGATCGGGCTGACCGAGGCCCAGGCCAAGGAGAAGTTCGGCGCCGACGCGGTGGAGTCCTATGAGTACAGCCTCGGTGGCAACGGCAAGAGCCAGATCCTGGCCACCACCGGCTTCGTCAAGCTGGTCCGCCGCGTCGACGGCCCCGTCATCGGGGTCCACATGGTGGGCGCCCGGATCGGTGAGCAGATCGGCGAGGCCCAGCTGATCTACAACTGGGAGGCCTACCCCGCTGAGGTCGCGTCCCTCGTGCACGCCCACCCCACCCAGAACGAGGCCCTCGGCGAGGCGCACCTGGCGCTGGCCGGCAAGCCCCTGCACGCGCACGCCTGAACCCGTTCCCGACCATTCATTGAGGAGTCCGCAGATGTCGGTCACCGTCACCATGCCGCAGCTCGGCGAGAGCGTCACCGAGGGCACCGTCACCCGGTGGCTCAAGCAGGTCGGCGAGGAGGTGCGCGCCGACGAGCCCCTGGTCGAGGTCTCCACCGACAAGGTCGACACCGAGATCCCGGCGCCGGCGTCCGGTGTGCTGCTGTCCATCGCTGCCGGCGAGGACGAGACCGTCGCGGTCGGGGCGCCACTGGGCGTGATCGGTGCGGCTGGGGACGCTCCCTCGGGGGACGCGCCTGCCGCTCCCGCTGCTCCCGAGGCGGCCGCACCCCCGGCGCCCGCACCCGCCGCCGTGTCGGCTCCGGCGCCCACCCCGGCCGTGGCCGCTCCTCCGGCGCGCCCAGCGGTGGCGCCGGCCGCCGCGGCCGCTGCGGCGGCACTTGGCTCCGTTCCGCCGGACCCCAACCCGCCGCGCTCGGGAAGCCACGCCGTGGCCGGCACGGAGACCCCCGTCGTCCTGCCCGCCCTGGGTGAGTCCGTGACCGAGGGCACCGTCACCCGGTGGCTGAAGAAGGTCGGCGACATGGTGTCGGCCGACGAGCCCCTGCTCGAGGTCTCGACCGACAAGGTCGACACCGAGCTGCCCGCCCCGAGTTCGGGGATGCTGCTCGAGATCCGCGTCTCGGAGGATGAGACCGCGGAGGTCGGCCAGACGCTGGGCGTCATCGGCACGCCTGCTCCGGCTGGGGCACCGGCTCCCGCTCCGGCTCCGGAGCCTGTCGTGGCGGCCGTGCCGGAGCCCGTTGCACCGGTCGCTACACCTGTCCCCGAGCCGGCGCCGGTGGCGGCTGCTGCCCCTGCGACCGAGGCACCCGGCGCCGGGGCACATGCAAGCGCCGCACCGTCGGACCTGTACGTCACGCCGTTGGTCCGCAAGCTCGCAGCCCAGGCCGGCGTGGACCTGTCGACGGTGCGGGGAACCGGCGTCGGTGGCCGGATCACCAAGCAGGACATCTTCGACGCGACGCATCGCGCGGCTGGGACGGCCGCGCCCGCGGCTCCGGCCGCCGCTGCCCCTGCTGCCGCCCCCGCGGCGCCGGCCCCCGCAGTCGCCCCTGCCGCGGCTCCGGCCCCGGCACCTGCCGCCCCAGCGCCTGCCGCTCCCGCCGCGGCGGCACCCGCGCCGGCCCCCGCGACCCCCGCCGCGGGCTCGCGCACGGAGAAGATGACCCGCCTGCGCAAGGTGATCGCCGAGCGCATGGTCGAGTCGCTGCAGGTGTCCGCCCAGCTGACCACGGTCGTCGAGGCCGACGTGACCCGGATCGCCGCCCTGCGCGCCAAGCACAAGGGCTCCTTCGAGGCACGCGAGGGCGTCAAGCTGTCGTTCATGCCGTTCTTCGCGAAGGCGATCATCGAGGCGCTGAAGGCCTACCCGGTGGTCAACGCCTCCATCGACCAGACGGCCGGCACCGTCACGTACCACGACGCCATCCACCTGGGCATCGCGGTGGACACCGAGCGCGGGCTGCTCGTGCCCGTCGTGCGTGACGCCGACGACCTGAACCTGGGCGGGCTCGGCCGCAAGATCGCCGACGTGGCCGAGCGGACGCGCATCAACAAGGTGTCGCCCGACGAGCTGTCCGGCGGGACGTTCACGCTCACCAACACCGGCAGCCGCGGGGCCCTGTTCGACACCCCGATCGTCAACCAGCCGCAGGTGGCCATCCTCGGGCTCGGTGCGATCGTCCGCCGCCCCGTCGTGGTGGTCGACGAGACCGGGGCCGACTCGATCGCGATCCGCTCGATGGTCTACCTGGCCCTCACCTACGACCACCGCCTGGTGGATGGTGCGGACGCTGCGCGCTTCCTGACCACGCTCAAGGCGCGACTGGAGTCCGGCGACTTCGAGGCGGAACTCGGCTGATGCGCGTTGCTGTGACCGGCGCCTCCGGGCTGATCGGAGGCGCCCTGGTCCCGCACCTGCGTGCTCAGGGCCACGAGGTCCTGCGCCTCGTGCGCGGTGCGGCGGGCGCTGCCGACGAGGTCCGCTGGGATCCGATGACCGGATATGTCGACCTCGCCCGGCTCGAGGGCGTCGACGCCGTCGTCCACCTGGCCGGGGCGGGCGTGGGCGACCACCGCTGGACCGCGGCGTACAAGGCTGAGATCCGCGATTCGCGGGTCCAGGGGACGCGCACCATCGCCACGGCGCTCACCCAGCTGAATCAGCCACCTCAGGTGCTCGTGTCGGGGTCGGCGATCGGCTACTACGGGGATACGGGGTCCACCGCCGTGGACGAGTCCGCCCCGCCCGGGCAGGGTTTCCTCGCCGGGGTCGTGGTCGACTGGGAGGCGGCTGCCGACCCGGCCCGCGAGGCGGGGATCCGCGTCGTGCACCCCCGCACCGGGCTGGTGATCGCTGGCCGAGGCCGGGTGTGGCGAGGCCTTCAACGGCCCTCCCTGTCGCTGAGCCTGCTGTGGCCCATCTTCACCGTCGGCGCGGGCGGTCGGTTGGGCAACGGCCAGCAGTGGTGGTCGTTCATCTCCCTGCGCGACGAGGTGCACGCCCTGTCCCACCTGCTCGAGAATCTCGACGGCCCGGTGAACCTCACCGCCCCCAACCCTGTGACGAACGCGGAGGTGACGCAGGCTCTGGGGGCGCTGCTGCGACGGCCGACGGTGCTGCCCGTCCCAGCCGCTGCCTTGAAACTCGCCCTGGGCGAGTTCTCCTCGGAGATCCTCGGCAGCATCCGCGTCCTGCCGACCAGGCTGCAGGAGTCCGGCTTCGTCTTCCAGGATCCCACGATCGACAAGGCCCTGGCCTACGCCCGGTCCACACGCTGACGATCACGGGGCACCCTTCGGGTCGTCGACGGCTGACAAGGTCGTGTGGTGGTCGATCCCCGTCGACTCCCCCGACAGGACCGGGACGACGGAGGCCACGCGCCACCCAGGATCGCGTCCGTCGGTGAGGCTCGGCTCTGCACCGCCCGCCACATCCGCGCGGCGCTCCGGCGGGCCACTGCCCTCCGGCACTCCTCCGGGATCGGCGGCCTCCAGTCCCGCCCCAGGTGGGGCCAATCGGCTGAGCGTGACCGTCCAGCGCCGTGGCCCGGCCGACTCGACCTGTTGGACCACCACACCATTCGCGTCGATCATCGAGTAGCCCGCTCGCTCATCGACGACCTGCAGCCGCGCCTGGGCTCCGTCGTGGTCGACCGTCTCCACGGCCAGGACCTTCGATGCGAGGCCCTGCGGACGCAGGCCACGCGCGGAGAGGTCCGCCAGCAGGGCGGCGTCCTCCTTCCATGCGGTGGAGCCAACCTGGGCGTACGTGGCGAGAAGAGCCGGGTCCACCTGGGTGAGCGTGAGGACCCGCCGAGCGTCCAGCTCCGCCAGGACCGTCCGCCAATCCGGCGACTCATCGCCCGGCGCGGCTGCTGGCGCCGGGCCCTCCGGGGTCGGACTGCCCGCGGAGGACGGCGCCGCGGAATCCGGCGTCGGGGCAGATCCCACGCCCACCCCAGGGGCTGAGCCGGCATCCGACCCCACGGCCGAACCAGCACCCGAGCCCAGGGTCTCCCATCCCGCACTCGACGTCCCACCACCGTCCCCGGACGAACCCCCAGCATCGACCCCCGCCGCCCGCGCGACGCCGACGATGGCCACGATCGCCACCACGGCCATGCCCATCGCGCGCCACGGGACGACCCGGCGTCCGCGCCGGGAACCCGATCGACCGTCCCCCGCCGGTCCGAGCGAGGAACCGCCGACCTGCCCCCACTCCCCCGCCTCCCCGAAGGACGACGCACGCACCCCGCGCCCGGCGAGTGCCAGCGAGGCCGGGGCGCCGTCGCGCTGGGACACCCCCGGGATGCTGCTGCGCCACGCGACCGGCTGCCCACTCCCCCCGTCCACGCCCGAACCCTCCCCCGAGGTCGCCGATCCGGCAATCGCTCATCCACAGGCCGCGGGTGGCGCGGGTGCCGCAGCCGGCGACTACCGTGGACCCGTGGCACTGCAGGTGATCGGCACCATCGAGCCGGTGGACTACCAGGAGGCCTGGGACCAGCAGCGCGCCTGGCACGCCCAGGTCGTCGAGGGCACGCTGCCCGATCGCCTCTGGCTGCTCGAGCACCCACCCGTCTACACCGCTGGCCGGCGGACCGAGCCGTTCGACCGCCCCGTCGACGGGACGCCGGTCATCGACGTCGACCGCGGTGGCAAGATCACCTGGCACGGTCCGGGGCAGCTGGTGGGCTACCCGATCCTCCGCCTGCCCGATCCGATCGACGTCGTGGCCCACGTGCGCCGGATGGAGGCGATGCTGATCGACGTGTGCGCGGCCCTGGGCGTCACCGCGGGGAGGGTCGAGGGCCGATCCGGGGTCTGGATCCCCGCCGACGACCGGGGAGGCGAGCGCAAGGTGGCGGCCATCGGGGTGCGTGTCTCCCGGGGCGTGACGATGCACGGCTTCGCGCTGAACTGCGACCCCGACCTGAGCTGGTACGACCGGATCGTCCCCTGTGGGATCCGCGATGCGACCGTGACGTCCCTGTCGGCCGAGCTCGGCCGCGACGTCACGGTGGCCGAGGCCCGCCAGCTCGTCCTGGACCGCGCCGACGCCCTGCTCGGCGACTGACACCACGGCGCCTGCGGCCACTGACGCGTAGGCTCTGGACCGTGACTGCTGCACCTGACGGCCGACGGCTGCTGCGCATCGAGGCGCGCAACACCGAGGTCCCCATCGAGCGCAAGCCCGAGTGGATCAAGACCCGCGCGCGCACCGGCCCGGAGTTCATGGCGATGCGCGAGCGCGTGGCCGGAGCCGGGCTGCACACCGTGTGCCAGGAGGCGGCCTGCCCCAACATCTACGAGTGCTGGGAGGACCGGGAGGCGACGTTCCTCATCGGTGGCGCCCAGTGCACCCGGCGGTGCGACTTCTGCCAGATCGACACCGGCAAGCCCGAACCCCTGGACCGGGACGAGCCCCGGCGGGTCGCGGAGTCGGTGGCCACGATGGGGCTGCGCTACGCCACCGTCACCGGAGTCGCCCGGGACGACCTGCCCGACGAGGGTGCATGGCTGTACGCCGAGACCGTGCGCGCGATCCACGAGCGCAACCCCGGCTGCGGCGTGGAGGTCCTGATCCCGGACTTCTCGGCGAACCCCGCGCTGCTGGCCGAGGTGTTCGCCTCGGCGCCCGAGGTCCTGGCCCACAACCTGGAGACCGTTCCCCGCATCTTCAAGCGGATCCGGCCGGCCTTCCGCTACGAGCGCTCCCTGGACGTGATCACCCAGGCGCGCGCGGCCGGGCTGGTCACGAAGTCCAACCTGATCCTGGGCATGGGCGAGGAGATCGCCGAGGTGCACGAGGCCCTGGCCGACCTGCGTGCCGCGGGCTGCGACCTGATCACGATCACCCAGTACCTTCGCCCGACCCCGCGGCACCACCCGGTCGAGCGCTGGGTCCGCCCGGAGGAGTTCGTGGCCCTGGCCGAGATCGCCCGCGAGCTGGGGTTCCTCGGCGTGATGAGCGGGCCTCTGGTCCGTTCGTCCTACCGCGCCGGGCGGCTGCACGCACAGGCCATCGAGGCGCGCACCGCCGGGTAGAATCCCGCCCATGTCGAAGATGGGCAATCGCGTCCGCGTGATCCGTGACAACTACCGGATGGCCAAGGAGCACGACCCCAAGCTGGGGTGGATCCTTCTGGGGATCCTGGCGCTGGGGATCGCGTTCACCGTCGGTGTCATCGCCGCCTTCGGCAACCCCTGGACGTGGGCGATCGTCGGGTCCTCGGCCACCCTCGTGATCCTGTCGATCGTGTTCAGCCGCCGCGCGATGCGCTCGGCGTACCGGTCCATCGAGGGCCAGCCCGGGGCAGCCGTGGCGGTCGTCCAGAACATGTCCAAGCAGGGCTGGGGCATCACGCCGGCGGTTGCAGCCAACAAGCAGCAGGACCTGGTCCACCGTGCCATCGGCCGTCCGGGGATCGTGCTGATCGGCGAGGGCACCAGCCCGGCGCTGCCGTCGCTGATGGCCACTGAGCGCAAGCGCACCACGCGGTTCGTCTCCGAGGCGCCCATCACCGAGATCACGATCGGCCCCGAGGAGGGCCAGATCGCGATCGCCAAGCTCGACAAGCACCTGCGCAAGATGCCCAAGGTGCTCGCCCCCGGGGAGGTCACCACGCTGCGCAAGCGCCTCGACGCCCTGGCCAGCGCCCCCGTCCCGATCCCCAAGGGCCCGATGCCCAAGAGCGGTCGGGTCCCGCGCGGCGGCAAGCTGCGCTGAGTGATGGACCGCGCGGACCTCGACGCGTCGATGGGCGGGTCGCTGCCGGAGGACTCCACCTACCGCGGGCAGCGCCTGGGGCTTCCCGAGTCCGGACCCGGCTCGATGGCCTCGACCGGGCGACGGGTGGTCGCGCTGTTCATCGACTGGATCGCGGCCCTGCTGATCTCCCGCGCGCTCGTCGGGACGCCCGAGACCACCCTGGAGAGCTTCGCGACCTTGGGCATCTTCGCGCTCGAGGTCACCGTCCTCACCTGGCTCTGGGGCTCGTCATTCGGCCAGCGCCTGGTCGGGATCCGGGTCGTGGGGCGCAGCCGTCGCCTCGGCCTGATCGCCGCGCTGCTGCGCACGGCCCTGATCTGCATCGTGATTCCCCCGGTGATCTGGGACGCGGACGGCCGCGGCCTGCATGATCGGGCTGTCGACAGCGTGGTCATCCGGGCCTGATCGGCGCTCCTCGAGCCGGGCGGGGACCCGCCGCCGTGCAGGCGTAACCCGCAGGAAACAATGGGGACACGGACGGGAAATCGAGCCCTCATAGCGTCCAGATCGCAACGGCAGCCCTGGTGGCTGCCAGTACCGGACCCAGACCTGGGTCGCGCCACGCGCCCCTGCAACCAGGAGGTTGGTTTGTTCAGCACCGCGGACGAAGTCCTCAAGTTCATCAAGAAGGAGGACGTCAAGTTCGTTGATGTCCGCTTCTGCGACCTGCCCGGCGTCATGCAGCACTTCAACGTGCCCGCCGAGGGACTCCCCGAGGAGTTCTTCACCGAGGGCCAGATGTTCGACGGATCCTCGATCCGCGGCTTCCAGGCCATCCATGAGTCGGACATGAAGCTCATCCCCGACCTCGGCAGTGCCTACGTCGACCCCTTCCGGGTCGAGAAGACCCTGATCATCAACATGTCGATCCGGGACCCGTTCACCGACGAGCCGTACAGCCGCGACCCGCGGAACATCGCGATGAAGGCCGAGGCCTACCTGCAGTCGACCGGGATCGCCGACACCGCGTTCTTCGCCCCCGAGGCCGAGTTCTACATCTTCGACTCGGTGCGCTTCGAGACCAAGCAGAATGCCGGCTACTACTTCATCGACTCCATCGAGGGCAAGTGGAACTCGGGCACGGAGTACGAGGAGGACGGCACCCCCAACCGCGGCTACAAGACCCCGTACAAGGGCGGCTACTTCCCCGTCCCGCCGGTCGACCACTTCGCCGACCTGCGCGACCAGATGAGCCTCATGCTCGCCCAGGTCGGACTGACCGTGGAGCGCGCCCACCACGAGGTCGGCACTGCCGGCCAGGCGGAGATCAACTACCGCTTCGACTCGCTGGCCAAGGCCGCCGATGACGTCATGAAGTTCAAGTACGTCATCAAGGGCGTCGGCTGGGAGGCCGGCAAGTCCGTGACCTTCATGCCGAAGCCGATCTTCGGCGACAACGGCTCGGGCATGCACGTGCACCAGTCGCTGTGGAAGGACGGCAAGCCACTGTTCTACGACGAGGCCGGCTACGGCGGCCTGTCGGACATCGCGCGCTGGTACATCGGTGGCCTGCTCAAGCACGCCCCCTCACTGCTGGCGTTCACGAACCCGACGGTGAACTCCTACCACCGCCTTGTCCCCGGCTACGAGGCCCCGGTCAACCTGGTCTACAGCCAGCGCAACCGTTCGGCCTGCATCCGCATCCCGATCACCGGCTCGAACCCGAAGGCCAAGCGCATCGAGTTCCGCGTGCCCGACCCGTCGAGCAACCCGTACCTGGCGTTCTCGGCCATGCTCATGGCCGGGCTGGACGGGATCAAGAACAAGATCGAGCCGCGCGAGCCCGTCGACAAGGACCTCTACGAGCTGCCCCCGGACGAGGCTGCGGACATCCCGCAGGTTCCCGGCTCGCTGCCTGAGGTGCTCGACGCGCTCGAGGCCGACCACGCCTACCTCACCGAGGGTGGAGTGTTCACCGACGACCTGATCGAGACGTGGATCGCGTACAAGCGGGCCAACGAGGTGGACCCCATCCGCCTGCGCCCGCACCCGCACGAGTTCGAGCTGTACTACGACATCTGATCGGCAATGTGGCTCTGACCTGCGACGATGAAGTACGAGTAACGCCGTAGTCCGCAGGAAGTCCGCAAGAGGTTCAGATTCGGCACGTTGAGGGGCTCCACCCGCACCTGGGTGGAGCCCCTCAACGCGTCGCCAATCGCGATGCCAGGGCAACGGAACTCGGGCAGCCCGAGCCCGCCCAGCTCCCGCGGCACTGCGCCGCCAAGGGGAAGTCGGCGGCGGCAGTCAGGATCGGCTCCTTACCCTGAAGGCACTCATGCGCCACAATTGTGGCCATGAGCATCCAGTCGTTGCGAGACGTGCGCGACCACTTCAGCGAGGTCGTCGACCGCGTCGAGCGGGAGCATGAGCGGGTCACCGTCACTCGCAACGGGCACGCTGCCGCGGTGATCCTCAGCCCGGAGGACCTGGCCCAACTCGAGGAGACCCTCGACGTGCTGTCCGACCCCGACGCGCTGGCCGACATCCGCGAAGCCGATGCCGCCTACCGCAGCGGCGATGTCGTCCGCGGCGTGGACGCCGTGCGCGCCCTGCTCCCGTGACCACCAGCCACCCATACCTAAGCGCACCCGGCACAACGCTGGCGTAGCGCCCGTAGCGGCATCCCAGGGGGACCGCCCGGCGAGCCGCGCCGCCACAGCGCTCACGGAGGACCATCCGCATCGCCAACGCGCTCAACGACGATCGCGCACTCGACCGGAGCGC
>CAVQQP010000014.1:0-54391 GCA_963714995.1 uncultured Actinomycetes bacterium
AAGATGCCCACGATCTGCTCGATCCCGACGCTCTCCCGGCGGACCGGGGTCCCGCAGGACGACCTCGACCCGATGGTCGACGCGATGGCCGCCAAGGGCCTGGTGATGGACCTGGAGAACCACGGGGAGCGCTACGTGGCGCTGGCCCCGGTCGTCATCGGGTTCTTCGAGTTCACGTTCATGCGGGTGCGCGAGGACGCGCCCATGGAGCAGCTCGCCGAGCTCTTCCACGAGTACATGTTCGACGACGAGTCCTTCGCCCACGCGGTGTTCCGCGGCAGCACGCAGATCGGGCGGTCGCTGGTCCGCGAGGAGGCGCTGCCCGAGGACCCCCAGGTCGAGGTCCTGGACTGGGAGCTGGCCACGCACATCGTCTCCGAGGCCCCGTCGGTGGCCGTCTCGCTGTGCCCCTGCCGGACGCACGCGGCGCTCATCGGCGAGGGCTGCGGCAAGCCGACCCGGACCTGCCTGACGTTCGGCGGGGCCGCCGACGCGCTTGTCCGCGCCGGCATCGCCGAGCCGATCAGCAACGACGAGGGCCTGGAGATCCTGACCGCCGCGAAGGCCGCCGGCCTGGCGCAGACCGCGGACAACGTCAAGCACGGCATCAGCTACATGTGCAACTGCTGCGGATGCTGCTGCGGGATGATGCAGTCGATCCGCCGGCACGGGATCACCGGCTCGATCGTCTCCTCGAACTGGGTCGCCCACGTCGACCTCGACAAGTGCCGCGGCTGCAAGAAGTGCTTCCACGCCTGCCCGGCCGACGCCATCACCATGGTGGACAACGGGGGCAAGGGCCTGCGCAAGAACTGGGCGATCGTCGACCCCCTGAAGTGCCTCGGCTGCGGGGTGTGCGACGAGCGGTGCAACTGGGGTGCCCACTCGATGGTCCCGCGCGAGGCCCGGGTCTTCACTCCCGAGAACACCTTCGACCGGATGGTCACGATGGCCATCGAGCGGGGGAAGCTCGGCGAGCTGCTCGTCGACACCCTTGACGGGGCGGGTCCGCACGCGCTGTCCCGGGCCCTGGGGATCCTGCACGCCAGCCGCCCGGCCACGGCCGCGCGTGCCATCGAGCCGCTGAACTCGGTGTTCCTGCGCGGCATGCTCGCCGCCGTGCACGCGACATCGCGCGCGACCGGAGCGGCCACGCCGGTGTGACCGGGGCCGCTCCGGTCGACCCGGGGCGGCGAGATGGGGCAGTCTTCGCCTATGGGCGAGGACGTGGCGGGCCGCACCTTCAGCCGTGAGGACCGGCAGCGCTACCGGGACAAGGTGCATCGCTGCCTGGATGTCCTGGCCGAGATGCTTGCCGAGGAGCAGTTCGAGTTCGACAGCCCGCTGACGGGCATGGAGGTCGAGCTCAACCTGATCGACGCCGAGGGCAACCCCGCGATGCGCAACTCGGAGGTGCTGGCCAGCATCGACAGCCCGGCGTTCGTCCAGGAGCTGGGCCGGTTCAACCTGGAGATCAACATCCCGCCGCAGAGCCTGGTGGGTGACGGGGCCCGCCGGTACGAGGACCAGGTCCGCGAGCAGCTCAACCATGGCGACGCGCGGGCCCACCAGCAGGGGGCCGGGATGGTGATGGTCGGCATCCTGCCCACGCTGCGCCCGGAGCACATGACCTCGGAGTCGATCAGCACCAACTCCCGCTACGCCCTGCTCGACGAGCAGCTGCTCCTGGCGCGCGGCGAGGACCTGCACATCGACATCCGCGGGCCGAAGGAGTCGTTGGAGACCTACGCCGACTCGATCGCCCCCGAGGCGGCCTGCACGAGCGTGCAGTTCCACCTGCAGGTCAGCCCGGACGAGTTCGCCACCTCCTGGAACGCTGCGCAGTGCCTGGCAGCGGCCCAGGTGGCTCTCGGTGCGAACTCCCCGTACTTCCTGGGGCGCGAGCTCTGGCGCGAGACCCGGATCGCCCTGTTCACCCAGGCAACCGACACCCGACCGGCCGAGATGAAGGCGCAGGGCGTGCGACCGCGGGTCTGGTTCGGCGAGCGCTGGATCACCAGCGTCTTCGACCTGTTCGAGGAGAACCTCACCTACTTCCCCGCACTGCTCCCGGTGCTCGACGACGAGGACCCTGTGGCTGAGCTCGCCGCCGGCCGGACGCCCTCGCTGCGCGAGCTGCGCCTGCACAACGGCACGGTCTGGCGCTGGAACCGTCCGGTGTATGACGTGGTGGCGGGGCGCCCGCACCTCCGGGTCGAGAACCGGGTCCTGCCGGCAGGGCCGACCGTCGTGGACACGCTGGCCAACGGCGCCTTCTACTTCGGTGCGCTGCGCCACCTGGCCGAGGAGGAGCGGCCCGTGTGGTCGCGCATGTCGTTCGGTGCCGCTGAGGAGAACTTCACCCGCGCAGCCATGCGCGGCATGGACACCACCGTCTACTGGCCGGAGATGGGGGAGGTGCCGATCGGCGAGCTCGTGCTGCGCCGCCTGCTCCCGCATGCCCACGAGGGCCTGCGCGAGTGGGGGGTCGACGACGACATCCGGGAGCGGCTGATGGGGATCATCGAGGGGCGCTGCACCTCGGGGCGCAATGGGGCACGATGGCAGGTGGAGGCGGTGAACGCCTTCGAGTCCCGCGGCATGGATCGATGGGAGGCGTTGCGTCGGATGACCCTGGAGTACACGGCCCGGATGCACACCAACGCCCCCGTGCACACCTGGGATCCGGTCTGAGGTGGGTGCGGGAGCTCGCCGACCTGATGATGCCGGCCCGGGCATGACAGATCCGTCCGTGGACCGGATCGGGTGCAGCGACTGCGAACGGATCCGCGACGGCTGGCTGGCCCAGCCGGTGAATGCCCTGACCAGCCTGGCGTTCGTGGGCGCGGCGGGCGTGGTGCTCGCGCGGACCTGGCAGGCGGCACCGGACAGGCGCGGCGAGGTCCTGGCGTATGCAGCGCTGCTGGCGCTCGTGGGGGTCGGGAGCGTCGCATTCCACGGCCCCCAGCCCCCGGGCGCGCGGGCGATGCACGACATCCCGATCCCGGTGCTGGTCGGGCTGGCCGTCGGGACACCCGTCGCTCGTCGGGCGCGTGGGCAGGTGCCGCTGCCGGGGTGGAGCAGGCGACGCGGCGCCGCCCTGGCTGCGACCGCCTCCGCGGCGGGGCTGGCCTACGCCGGTGGTCGCACCGGGGCGGCGACCTGCGACCCGGACAGCCTCCTGCAGCTGCACGGAGCCTGGCACGTCCTGGCCGCCCTGGGGTTCGTCACCGTGGCCGACGTCCTGTACCGGGGAGGAGCCCATGAGTGAGGGTCGGGACGCCCGACAGCGCGGCGGGGTGGCGCGTCGGCTCTCACGGATCGCCGCGAACCTGGTGTATCGCGACATCGACGTGCACCTGCCGGCAGAGCCCATCCCGGACGGCCCGGTCCTTGCTGTGGCCAACCACTTCGGCGGACTGGCTGACGGCGTGCTCCTGGTGGACAGCTCACCGCGGATGCCCCGTGTCGTGGCCCGTGACGTCATCTGGAAGATCCCCGTGGTCGGCCATCTGGCCAGCGGGATCGGGATGATCCCGGTGCACAAGGCTGCCGACGGGGGTGCCAGGGCGAGCAACGACGAGATGTTCGCCTCGGCCTACCGCGCACTCGGCGAGGGTGACCTCGTGCTGATCTTCCCCGAGGGGGTCACCCAGGACGTGCCCTACATGGCTGAGGTCCGCACAGGCGCCGCGCGCATCGTGCTGGGTGCGCGCGAGTCCGGCGTCGCGGGGATCCACATCCTGCCGATGGGGGTGCACTACGAGAACAAGGCAGGATTCCGCTCGCGGGCCCTGGTCAACGTCGGTCCGCCCATCGCCCTCGACCAGTGGGTGCGTGAGCGTGGCCCGGTCGTCGGGGGCGCTGACGATCGCGACGCGGTGCGCGACCTGACCGCGCTGGTCAACGATCGGCTGCGTCATGTGGCCCCGAACTTCCCCGACTGGGAGCAGGCTCACGCACTGGAGACGGTGTCCGAGGTGCTGCTCACCGACGTGGATCCAGCGCCCTCGCCCCCCATGCAGTACGGGGACCGTGAGCTCCTCGCATCGCGGCTGAACCGGGTGCCGGAACCCGACCGTGGGCAGCTGGTCGCCTCGGGGGCCCAGTACCGGGCCGCCCTCAGGGCCGCCGGGACCTCGGACCACGCGGTGGCCACCGCCACCGCACCGGCGCCGAGGTCCTGGGCCTGGCTGCGGGACCTGGTCCTCGTGGTGCTCCTGGCACCCTTCGCCCTGGTGGGGCTGCTGGCCGCGGCGACCCCGCTGCTGCTGGTCCTGATCGCCAGCAGGCTTCGGATCGCCCCTGCAGTCAGGGCGACAGTCGTCCCCGGTCTGGCGCTGCTCCTCTTCCTGGGTGAGTGGCTCCTGTTCGCGACGCCATCGGACGACGGCGGCCTGACGATCGAGCTGGCCGCGCTCGTGCTGTTCCCGTTCTTCGTCGCATCGCTGTTCCTCGTGGTCGAGCGGGTGGCCCTGCTCTGGCAGCGGTGGCGGCGGCACAGGCGCCCGGACGCCGCCGAGCTGGCTCGCCTGAAGCAGATGCGCAGTGAGGTCGCCGGGCTGGGATGGTCGGCGCTATGAGCCTCGAAGCCTGGATCTACCTGATCCTGATCGTCGTCCCGTTGCTCACCGTCTGGGTGATCGCCGTCGTCGACGTCGTGCGCCAGCCGCGCATGCGGACGCGCGTCAAGTGGATCTGGGTCCTGATGTTCTCCCTGGTCTGGCCGCTGCTGATCGTGTACTTGTTGACCCGCCCCGTGCAGGGCCGGATCGAACGTGCGCAGAACCGGGACTACCCGCACGCGAGGCTGGTCGATGCTGCCCTGGCTCATGAGGACGGCCGGATCGACGACGCACAGCTGGAGGGCTTGGTCCGCCAGCTGCGCAGGCCCTAGCCAGGTCGGCTCCCGGCGAGCCCGATGAGGGGAACTCCGTCAAGGCCGGCAGCGCATGAGCCGAGGACCTGTACATGGGGACCTCTGTCCGGCCCGGACCTCGCGGGGACGGGATCCGGGCGGTTGCTGCGGTGGGCATCTCGGTCGCGGTCGTGGTCACTGGCCTGTCGGCCCCGGTCGCGGGGGTGACCCCCGCCGGTGCAGCCGACGCCGGCGGTCCCGCCGTGGGGTGCACCGAGCCCGTCCTGCCCGGACCGGCGCGCGGGGACGCCGCCGTGCGGGCACTCGGGGCGGACATCGTGTCGGTGGCGGCACGCAACGGGACCAACCCGCGTGAGCTCGCCCAGGACCTGCGCTCGGACCGCAACCTCTGGGTCGACGAATGCGGTGCGCTGTTCTTCCAGGACGAGCTGCCCGCTGATCTCGAGCCTGCCCCGGAGGCCGCGGAGGGGACCAGCTGGCCCGTGGTCGTCGCCCCCTCGGGCGCCTTCAGCCTGCACAGCCGCCCGGGGTCGCAACGGGTCCTCCTCCTGGACTTCGACGGGCACCTGATCTCGGGGACCGCGTGGAACACCACGTACGCACAGGACGCGTGGACCGCCCCGGCCTTCTCGACGGATGCCGACCCCACGACGTTCTCCGACCCCGAGCGGGCCGTGATCATCGACGTGTGGCGACGGGTCGCCCAGGACTATGCGCCGTTCGATGTCGACGTCACCACGGCGGACCCGGGCCAGGATGCGATCACCCGGACCGGGTCGACAGATCCCCTCTTCGGCACGCGGGTGCTCATCAGCCCGGACTCGACCCAGAGCCTGTGCAGCTGTGGTGGGCGGGCGTACCTCGACGTCGTGGACCGCACCTCGAACCATCCCTACTACCAGCCGGCGTGGGTCTACCCGCAGGCGCTGTCGAACAGCTCGAAGTACATCGCTGAGGCAGCCAGCCACGAGGCCGGGCACAACTTCGGGCTCAGCCATGACGGCACCCAGACCGCGCCCTACTTCGGGGGCAGCGGTGGGTGGGGCCCGATCATGGGCTCGCCGTACAGCCAGCCGGTCACGCAGTGGAGCAACGGCACGTACCCGGGCGCGGACAACATCGAGGACGATCTCGCGGTGATCGCCGGCAACGGCGCGCCGCTGGTCGCTGATGACGTCACCCAGCCTGTCGCACTCCCGCTGCCGGGGTCGGTGACCGGGCTGGTCAACGGGACCCTGGATGTCGATGACTTCACGGTGGTCGCCCCGGCCGGGACACTGACGGTCACGGCAGCGCCGCACTGGCCCGGTCCCAACCTGGACACGGCCCTGAGCCTGCGCGACTCGACCGGGCAGGTCCTCGCCGTGTCCTCGCCGGCCTACGACCCCACCACGGTGCAGGGGTCGCTGGGAGCGTCGCTGTCGGTGGTCGTGGCTTCCGGGACCTACACGGTCAGCGTCGAGGGTGCTGGCAACGGCATCGTCGGTTCCGCCGGTGAGAGCGACTACGGCAGCGTGGGCTGGTACACGCTCACCTCGAGCACGACGGGAACGCCGACCCCGACGCAGACGCCGACGATGACCCCCACGGCGTCCCCCTCGGGATCCGTGACCCCCACGCAGACCGTGACCCCGACGCAGACGAGCCCCCCGCCGGCAACGGCGACGCCCACGCAGACCGTGACCCCGACGCAGACGAGCCCCCCGCCGGCAACGGCGACGCCCACGCAGACCGTGACCCCGCTCCCGTCGGATCCGCCGGCCCCCAGCCCCACGCCCACCGCGACGGAGGTGGCGCCGGTGAGCCCGGCCACCACGAGGGCCGAGGAGCTGGCCGTGGCGCCCGTGGCGGCCCTGAGCGTCGCGACCTCGACCCTGCCCGCGGCAGCCCGGAAGAAGCCCTACCGCGCGACCCTCGTGGCCTCCGGGGGAACGGGTCCCTACACCTGGAAGCGGACCAAGGGCTCCCTGCCCAAGGGCCTGACGCTGTCGAGGTCGGGGACGGTCTCAGGCAAGGCGAAGGCCCGGTCGACGAAGCGGATCAGGGTGCGCGTCACCGACTCCAGCGGTGCATCGAGCGTGCGCTGGGTCCGGATCCGGGTCCGCTGACCCGCCCCGCTCGTCTGCGCGCCTCAGATCGAGAAGTCCTCGAGCTCCTCCCACTCCCCGGTCCCGGTGGAGTGCAGGTGGAACTCGTTGACGTGGCCGGTCACGGAGAACTCCAGATGGTCGACGCGGTCGAGCAGGTTGGCCACGGCCGCCCCGATGAGGTCCGGCTGGTTGGTGTGCTCGAGGTCGGGCTTGTCGGTGGCGGTGTGGGGCTTCACCCGGGCGATGACCTGCCCCGGGACGCCCACCACGACGGAGTTGTCCGCCACGGGTCGCACGACCACCGCGTTGCCGCCGATGCGTGAGTCGTGACCGATGTCGATGGGTCCCAGCACCTTGGCGCCGGCGCCGATCGTGACCCGGTCGCCCACCGTCGGGTGGCGCTTGCCCGGCTCCAGGCTGGTGCCGCCCAGGGTGACGCCGTGATAGATGGTGACGTCCTGACCGACCTCGGCGGTCTCGCCGATGACGACGCCCATGCCGTGGTCGATGAACAGCCCCGGCCCCAGGGTGGCACCCGGATGGATCTCCACCCCGGTCATGGCCCGGGCGACCTGGGAGACGGTGCGCGCGGCGAGGTGATGCTCGCGACGCCACAGGGCGTGGGACACCCGATGGGCCCAGACCGCATGGACACCGGAGTACAGCAGGGCGACCTCGGTCTTGGAGCGTGCGGCCGGATCGCGCTCGAAGACGCACTCCACATCCCGGCGCATGTCGGCCAGGACTCCCATGGCCGACGTCATCGCCGAACCGGTGGTGCCCCCCTGCCCGGTCCGTCGTCCCCTGAGCGCCATCGACTACTCGGCGAGGTCGGCGAACAGCGCGGTGGACAGGTAGCGCTCGCCGTACGACGGGATGATGACGACGATGGTCTTCCCGGCGTTCTCCGGGCGCGCGGCGACCTTGGCGGCGGCCCAGATCGCGGCACCGGAGGAGATCCCGACCAGCAGCCCCTCCTCGGCGGCGGCGCGCCGGGCAGTGGCCATCGCATCCGGGGCCTCCACGGTGACGACCTCGTCGTACACGGTGGTGTCCAGGATCGCGGGGATGAAGCCGGCGCCGATGCCGGCGAGCGGGTGCGGGCCCTTGGCGCCGCCGGACAGGACCGGTGAGGCGGCCGGCTCCACGGCGATGATCTGCACCCCGGGCTTGCGCTCCTTGAGCACCTGGCCCACGCCGGTGATCGTCCCGCCGGTACCGACGCCGGCGACCACGATGTCGACGGTGCCGTCGGTGTCGTTCCAGATCTCCTCGGCTGTCGTGCGCCGGTGGATCGCTGGGTTCGCGGCGTTCTCGAACTGCTGGGGCATCAGGTAGCTCGGGTTGGCGGCGACAAGCTCGTTCGCCTTCGCGATGGCCCCGGCCATGCCGTCGGCTCCCGGGGTCAGGACGAGCTCGGCGCCGTAGGCCCGCAGCACCATGCGGCGCTCCTTGCTCATGGTCTCCGGCATCGTCAGGATGCACGGGATCCCACGCGCGGCGCAGACCATCGCCAGGGCGATGCCGGTGTTGCCGCTGGTGGGCTCCACGATCACGGTGTCCGGGCCGATGAGGCCCGCCTCCTCGGCGGCATCGAGCATGGCCACCCCGATCCGGTCCTTGACCGAGTTGGCCGGGTTGAAGAACTCCAGCTTCGCCAGGACCGTGGCCCCCGCGCCGTCGGTCACCCGGTTCAGGCGCACGAGGGGGGTGTTGCCGATGAGCTCAGTCACGTCCGACGCAATGTGCATGGTCGGAATCGTAGCCGTCGCATGGAATTTGGCAACCTTCGGGTTGGAGAAATAGTGGTCGTTCGCTGCGGGCGCAGACCGTCGGAATCCGACCGGATCCGGCCCCACGGGCGTACTGTGCCGCCCGTGGGTGAGGATGGGTCCATGGCAGTCAGTGCTCAGGGCCTCCCGTGGGGGACCCAGTGGGATCTGGTCGCGGCCGCGGAGGACTCGGTTGACTGGACCGGCTTCCTCGTGACCCTCGGGTTCCAGGACGGTCGGGCTGGGGGCCGGGCTCCGGTCAACCGCTACTTCGGCATGTGCGCTGAAGGGTCCCAGGGCGGTCTCGCCCTCGGGCCCTTCGGGATGACGATGATGGCCGGGCCGCCGGAGGCGATGGCGGCCGAGACCGCCTACGTGCGGCTGCTCGAGCAGGTTCAGGGGTTCCGGCTCGTCGACGATCGACTCGTGCTGCTGGACTCCCAGGGAGCAGAGCTGCTCCACTACGTCCCCTCGGCTGACCCGGAGTAGGGCAGCGATGACGGCGGACAGGTTCGGCGCGATCCCGGCAGGGGAGTACACGGCCCTTGCCGCCGTCCGGGACAACGACGTCGGGCGGTCGATCTCCACGCCCGTCCCGCCGATGGTCCCGCTGCCGCCCGTGGCCCCCGCCCCGCCGGTGGACTCGTCGAGGGCGGCCCCGGATCCGGCACCGTCACGGCCGGGGCAGAGCTCCTGGCGCCCCTCCATTCCCCCGCAGCACGGCGCCTGGGCGTTCCTGATCGTGCCCGTCCTGTGCGGGTTCGCGGTCGCCGGGGCCAGCGCGGCGGGCTGGCTGTTCCTCGCGGCGTGGGTGTGCGCCTACCCGGTCGGCTACTACCTCGGCCGGGCGCTCACCGCGCGCACCCGTCGCGGGTCGTGGACCCGGCTGGCCCGACGGGAGGGTGCCCGCGCGATCCCGTGGGCCGTCCTCACCGCCGCCCTGGGGCTGCCGCTGGTGCTCACGAGGCCATGGCTGCTCGGCGCTGCGGCGCTCCTGGCCGTGCTCTGGGGCCTCGGACTGGTCGTCGCCGCCCGACGCGGCGAGCGCAGCCTGGCCAACGACCTGATGCTGGTCGCACAGGCGGCCGTTGCCCTGCCCCTGGCCGTCGCCGTGGTCGCCGGCCCGGCCGTTCTCGTCGATGACCTGGCGGGCCGGACCGTCGAGGCCACGCTCATCGTCGCTGCCTACCTGGCAGGGTCCGTGCTGCATGTGAAGTCGCTCCTGCGCGAGGCGGGCAACGCCACGTTCCATCGGGTGAACGTGGGCTGGCACGTCGTCCTGGCCTCCGGGGCGGCCGTGGCCAGCCCGTGGTGGCTGGTCGGACTCCTCCCCGCCCTGGTCCGGGCCGTCCTCCTGCGCCCCGGGATGCGCCCGGGGGCCATCGGGGGCATCGAGGCGGTTGTCGCGGCCCTGGTGGTCGTCGCCGCGTTCCTCGCCCTGTAGCCCGCGACCCCAGTGGGTAGGCTGCGGCCAGTCACACTTCAGGGGAGGGCACGGATGAGCAGTGGCTCGACGGCGATGTTCGAGGCGGCCGCCGCTGAGGACCGCATCCCTCGGCGGCTCCTCCTGGTCGCGATGGCGCGCGTGCTGGGCGTCGTGGCCGCCACGCTCCTGGTGTACTTCCTGCTCCCCATCGAGGGCTCGGGCGCCGCGTCGGCGGCGGCAGTGGCAGCCTGTGCCGGCATCGCCGTCATCCTGACCGTCTTCGCCCGCCAGATCACGCGTGTGTCGCGATCGCGGCGGCCGGTCCTGGCCGCTCTCGAGGCGCTGGTGCTGGTCTTCGGGCTGTTCCTGAGCTTCTTCGCGCTGCTGTACGTCTCGATATCGGAGAGCGACCCGGACGCGTTCACGCAGGATGTGAACAAGGTCGCAGGCATCTACTTCACGATGACCGTGCTCACGACTGTCGGCTTCGGCGACATCTCGGCCGTCAGTGACACGGCCCGAATCATGGTCACCCTGCAGATGGTGCTCGGCATGGTCCTGATCGGAACCGCCTTCAAGGCCCTCGGGTTCTCGGCCAAGCGCGCCGTCACGGCGCGGACCCACTCCTCCGCCGCCGAGCTTCGCGACGGGGCCTCCGGCGAGGGCGACCCTGGGAGTGCCCGCGCACGTGGATGAGGTGACGCTGGGGCTGCTGCTGGTCCTGATGCTCCTGGCGAGCGTCACGACCTTCCACGTCAGCAGGCGCTGGTACGTGCCCATGGCGCTGGTCTGGACCCTGGCGTTCCTGCTGTTCGGCTACCGGGTCGGGCTCTCCCCGGCCGACATGGGCCTGCGGAACTGGCCCACGGGTCTGGCCTGGGGCCTGGGAGCCATCGCGGTCGTGACCCTGGCGATGGCCGCTGGCGTGGCCATCCCCCGGCTGCACCCGCTGTTCGCCGACGAGCGGGTCCTGCACACGACCGGTCCGCAGGTCGCCCGCAAGTCGCTCATCGAGGTGCCGCTCGGCACGGTCCTGCTCGAGGAGGTCGTGTTCCGCTCGGTCCTTCTCGGGCTGCTGACGAACATGTACGGGACCGTGGTCGGGGTGCTGGGATCGGCCTTCCTGTTCGGCCTCTGGCACATCCTGCCGGCCCTCGAGATGCACGACTCGCACTCGCTGACCAGCCAGCTGGGCTCCGGGTGGGGCGCGAAGCTGGCCACTGTGCTGGTCACGATCCTGGCCACGGGCGGCGCCGGGGTCCTCTTCGCGCTGCTGGTCGTGGTCAGCGGGAGCGTCCTGGCCCCGATGGGCCTGCACTGGGCGATGAACGGCCCGGGGTCCATCGCCGCCTGGCTCGTCGGGCGCCGCCAGGCACGGGGGCGCGAGGACGCGTCGGAGCCCGGGGACGCCCCGGGGGAGGTGTAGCCGATGCAGCGCCCACCTGGTCCCGTGGATCCTGACGCCCTGCTTGCTGCCTACGACACGCAGCTGCGCGAGGAGGCCGAGGTCGCGCGGGCCACGTCCTGGCAGCGCCACGGTCCGCTCCTGTGGGCGGTGTTCGATGGTCAGGGGATGACCACCTACCGGGATCTCGGCGGGGCCCGAGGTGAGGAGCTCGACGCGCTGATCGAGGCGACGCTCGCGCACTTCCGGGCCGTCGCGTCCGTGGACACGCTCGAGTGGAAGACACGGGGCCATGACGCACCCGCCGACCTCGGCGAGCGCCTGATGTCCCATGGCTTCGTGCCCGAGGAGGTCGAGACCGTCATGATCGGCCTGGCGGACGCGCTGGCGGTCGAGGTCGAGATCCCCCCGGACGTGACGCTCCGCAGGGCCGGCGACGGCGGCGCCCTCCTCGAGGATGTCCAGCGGGCCAGCGCCATGCAGGCCCAGGTCTTCGGCAGGGGTGCCGGGCGCGACGCGCAGCGGGTGGCCGAGCAGCTGGCTGCTGACCCCGAGCACCTGCAGCTGTGGATGGCCGAGTCCGCGGGCCTGGTCGTTGCAGCGGGCACCCTCGACATCGTCGACGGCACCGAGTTCGCTGGTCTGTGGGGCGGGGCGGTGCTGCCCGAATGGCGGGGACGCGGGATCTACCGGGGCCTTGTGGCCGTCAGGGCTCGCGCTGCCGTGGACCGGGGCGTCCGGTACATGCACAGTGACTGCTCGTCGATGTCGCGCCCCATCCTGCAGCGCAGCGGGCTGGTCGCGGTGACGACCACGACCCCCTACGTCTGGAGCCCGCCGGCCTAGTCCTCGTGGGCACGCAGGGCGTCGGCGACGATGATGCACGCCTGCCCGAAGGCCTCGAACTGCTCGGGTGTGAGGCGGTCCACCAGGTGCCGGCGCACGCTCTCCACGTGATCAGGGGCCGCGGCGACGATCGTCTCCCACCCCTGCTCGGTGAGCACGGCGAACATGCCGCGACCGTCCTGTGCGCACTCCTGGCGGTTCACCAGGCCGGCCTTGGTCATCCGGTCGATCTGGTGGGACAGGCGGCTGCGGGAGAGCTGGGTGCGCTCGGCCAGCGTGCTCATCCGCATGCGGCGCTCGGGGCTCTCGGACAGCTCCACGAGGACCTGGTAGTCGGTACCGGTCAGGCCGTGCTGCTCCTGCAGGTCGCGGTTGAGGCGTTCGGGGAGCAGCATGCTCGCGGCCAGCCAACCGCGCCACAGCCTCTGCTCCTCCTCGGACAGCCACCGCGTCATGCCCCCCATGGTACCCGCTGGTTGAACGCTTAACCGGGTCGAAGGTCCCGGTCAGGGCAGGGTCAGGATCTCCGCACCGTCATCGGTGACCAGCAGGGTGTGCTCGAACTGGGCGGTCCAGCTGCCGTCCTTCGTGACGGCCGTCCACCCGTCGGACCACATCGTGTAGTCGTAGGTGCCCAAGGTGAGCATGGGCTCGATGGTGAACGTCATCCCGGGCAGCATCAGGGTGTCCGCGTGCGGGTCGTCGAAGTGCGGGATGACCAGGCCGGTGTGGAACGCGGTGCCGATCCCATGGCCGGTGAAGTCGCGGACCACGCCGTACCCGAAGCGGCGGGCGTAGGACTCGATCACCCGACCGATGACGTTGATCGGGCGACCGGGCCGCACGGCCTTGATGGAGCGCATCGTGGCCTCGTGGGTCCGCTCGACCAGGAGGCGCACCTCCTCGTCGACCTCTCCGACGAGGAAGGTGGCGTTCGTGTCGCCGTGCACCCCACCGAGGAACGCGGTGATGTCGATGTTGCAGATGTCCCCCTCGCGCAGGACGGTGTCGTCGGGGATGCCGTGGCAGATCACCTCGTTGAGGCTGGTGCACAGGGACTTGGGGAACCCGCGGTAGCCGAGGGTGGAGGGGTACGCGCCGTGGTCGCAGAGGAACTCGTGGCCGATCCGGTCGAGCTCGTCGGTCGTCACACCCGGCGCGATGGCGCGGCCCACCTCGGCCATGGCCTGCGCTGCCAGCCGTCCGGCGACGCGCATGGCCTCGATCGTCGCGGCATCCTTGACCTCGCCGCCGGTGTAGGGCGCTGGCCGGGGCCGGTCCACGTACTCGGGCCGCGGGATGCTGGCTGGCACGGGGCGGCGGGGGGAGACCCGTCCCGGAGTCAGGGGAGCGCGGGTGGGGGCGATCGGCATGGCTCAAGAGTACGCAGGACATGCCGCGCGCGCGGCCGGTAGCGTCAGGGCTGGTCGCGGACCCCGAGGAGGACACCGTGTCGTACTGGTTCTGCCTGACCCACAACGCCGTGGAGCCCGACGAGGGCTGCGCCCACGCCGAGCGCCTCGGGCCCTACCCCGATCGCCAGTCGGCCCAGGCCGCCCTGGATCGGGCGCATGCGCGCTCCGAGGCCTGGGACCACGACGTGCGCTGGAACGACGAGGACCTCGACGACTGATCGGCCCGAGCTCGCGGCCGACGGTCAGGCTCCGTCCGGGTCGGCCGTCGGGGCGGTGGCACGGGCAGCCCGCACGGCCCTCTCGCGGACCGCGTTCGGGTCCGTGCGGTCGTCGTAGCGCCACAGGCTCGGCAGCGCGGCGGCCAGCAGGACGCCCCCGGCCGCACACATCAGGCCACCGGACACCAGGCTCGTGCGCAGGGAGGTCAGGGCTGCCACGCCGGTCGAGCGCACCTGGCCCAACGTCGGCCCCAGCGAGTAGCTGAGCAGCTCGATGCCGGCCAGCCGCCCGCGCAGCTCGTCGGGGATCGTCTGGTTCCAGATCAGCATCCGGAACAGCCCGGAGATCATGTCGGCGGCCCCGGCCAGGCCCAGCATCAGCAGGACGATCGCCACGGAGTCGCTCAGGCCCACCCCGGCGATCGCCAGCCCCCAGCAGATCGCGGCCACGAGGACGGCCCGGCCGTGATGGTGCACGTGGCTGGTCCACCCGCTGGTCAGGGTGGCCACCAGGCTGCCCACCGCACCGGCGGAGTACAGGAAGCCGAGGACCCACGGGGCCCCGAGGTCCTCGGCGAGGAACGGGAACAGTGCGTAGGGGAACGCGAACACCATGGCCATCATGTCCACCGCGTAGGTGCCCATCAGGTCCTTGCGCGACCACGCGTAGCGCATCCCCTCGCCGATCCGGCCCAGGCTGGCCGGCTCGGCCTCCCGGCTCGGCGGGATCGACCGCAGGCGCCAGAGCGCCAGGCCGGAGATGAGGAAGGTGGCGGCGTCGAACGCGTAGGCCGACCAGACGCCGAACCCCGCGATGAGCAGGCCGCCGAGGGCCGGACCGACGATCTCGCCCACCTGCCAGCGCAGGGAGTTCAGGGCGCCAGCGGCGGCCAGCTCGTCGTAGGGCACGACCCGGGGGATGATCGCCTCCAGCGAGGGCCGCTGGAGCCCGTCGACGGCGGCGAAGAGCATCGCGACCACGTAGATCACCCACAGGTGCGGGTCCGGTTGCAGGGCATTGACCAGCAGGATCACCGACAGCGCCAGGCTGGAGAACTCGGTGACCAGCACCATCCGGCGGCGGTCCACGGCGTCTGCCATGGCCCCGCCCCAGAGGCCGAACACGATGAGCGGCACGAGCTCAGCGAGCCCGATCAGGCCCACGGCGACGTAGGAGCCGGTCAGGTCGGCCACCTGGAAGGGCAGGGCGACCATCGTCACCATGGAGCCCAGGTAGGTCACCAGGCCCGAGACGAAGACCCATCGGAAGTCCCGCGAGCTGCGCAACGGGCGCACATCCATCCGGATGCGCGCCCGGCGGGAAGGGGCGTCGTCCTCGGGCACGAGCGCTGATTGTCCACCCGGGTCCGGGTCCGGGCAATGGGCGCCGTCGCGCGATGTCAGCTGTACTGGTGCTCCGGGCCGGGGTACGTCCCGGCCACGACCTCGCCGGCCCACTCGCGCACCGCGCCCGAGAGCACCGCACCGACGTCCGCGTACCGCTTGACGAACTTCGCCGGCCGCCCGGGGGTCAGCCCGGCCATGTCCTGCCAGACGAGCACCTGGGCGTCGGTGGCGGCACCGGCCCCGATCCCGATCGTGGGGATGGACACGCTGCGCGTCACCCGCTCGGCGAGGTCACTGGGCACCACCTCGAGCACGATCGCGAACGCACCGGCGGCCTCCATGGCCTTGGCGTCCTGCATCAGGATCTCGCCGTCCTCGCCGCGGCCCTGCACCCGGTAGCCGCCGAGCTGGTTGACCGACTGCGGGGTCAGTCCCAGGTGCGCCATCACCGGGATCCCGGCTGCGGCCAGCGTCTCGACCTGCGGCAGCACGCGAGCACCGCCCTCGAGCTTGACGGCCTGGACGCCGGCCTCCTTCATGAACCGCGCCGCGGTCTCGAGCGCCTGCTGGGGCGAGGCCTGGTAGGAGCCGAACGGGAGGTCGCCGACCACCAGGGCGCGCGAGGACCCGCGGACGACCGCCGCTGCCAGGGGCAGCAGCTCGTCGACCGTGACCGGGACGGTGGAGTCATATCCGTAGACCACCATCGCCGCGGAGTCGCCGACGAGCAGCACCGGGATGCCGGCGTCGTCGAAGATGCGCGCGGTCAGCGCGTCGTAGGCGGTGATCATCGGCCACTTCTCGCCCCGGGCCTTCGCTGCGATCAGGTCGCGCGTCGTGACCCGCCGACCCGTCGGCGCAGCGCCGTACAGGGTGGGGGAGGTGGTGTGGGGGGCGCCGGAGGCGGCGGGCAGGGTCATGCGATCTCTCCCATCTCGAGGCTCACGAACGGAGTCCCCGGACGACACGAATGGTCGCACGTCGTGCGCCACTTGACCAGAGGAGGAATACCCGGATCGTCGCGCGAGCCCGCGGAAACGCCGCGTGGCCGAGCGGAGGGGGCGCGAGCCGGTGACCGCGCAGCGAGAGTGACGGGCGGAGTTACGCGACCGCGCCAAGTGCATCGCGCGGCGTTGCTCCCGCCCACCGCACATGGAGTGAGCGTTATGAGGCCCGCTCCAGACGGCCATTCCGCTCACTTCCGTGCGCGGTGGGCTGGCAGTGGGCCCGGGCACGACGTCCTATCGGTTCACATCGTGCGCGGTGGCCCTCGGAACCCGGCGGGCGACGACCGAGGACTGCTGCGAGGCGACGGGCCGACCGGTCAGTCGGCGAGCTCGCGGTAGCGGTTGGTGATCGGCTGGCGGCGGTCGCGGCCGAACGAGCGCGGCGTGATCTTGGTCCCGATCGGGTACTGGCGCCGCTTGTACTCGGCGAAGTCGGTCATCCGCAGCACCCGCTCGACCAGCGCCCGGTCGTGGCCGTCGGCGACGATCTCCTCAGCGCCGCGGTCACGCTCCACGTAGTCGTCGAGGATGTCGTCCAGGACGTCGTACTCGGGCAGGGAGTCGGTGTCCTTCTGGTCGGGGCGCAGCTCGGCCGACGGCGGCTTGTCGATCGAGTTGGGCGGGATGGGCGGGGTCTGGCCCAGGCGCTCGGCCTCGGCGTTGCGCCACCGGGCCAGTCGGAACACCCAGGTCTTGGGCACGTCCTTGATGGGCCCGAAGCCGCCGACCGCGTCGCCGTAGATCGTCGAGTAGCCCACGGACAGCTCGCTCTTGTTCCCCGGGGCCAGGACCAGGTGGCCCTCCTGGTTGCTGATGGCCATGACGGTCGTGCCCCGGATCCGGGCCTGCAGGTTCTCCTCGGCCAGGCCGGTGAGCTCCATGGAGGACATGAACGCGTCGAAGATCGGGGCGATCGGGATCCGCCGGATGTGCGCGCCCAGCCGCTGGGCGAGGTCGAACGCATCGTCCTGGGAGTGCTGCGAGGAGTACTTGCTCGGCATCGAGATGCCGTACACATTGGCACCACCGATCGCGTCGGCAGCGATCGCGGCGACGAGTGCGGAGTCGATGCCGCCGGACATGCCGAACGTGACGGAGCGGAACCCGTTCTTGCGCACGTAGTCGCCGACCCCCACGACCAGGGCGGCGTACATCTCGGCCTCGTCGGTCAGCCGGGGCTCGATGGCGGGACGGGGAAGCGGCTCGTACGGCGCGACCGGTCCACCGGGGACCTCGGCGGTGCAGTACCCGTCTGCGGGTGCGAGGTCGAGGTCGACGACGAGCAGGGATTCGGCGAACTGCGGTGCGCGGGCGATCAGCTCGCCGTCGGCGCCGACCACCAGGGAGTCGCCGTCGAACACGAGCTCGTCCTGACCGCCGACCATGTTGACGTAGGCCAGCGCCGCCCCGGCCTCGACGGCCCGCCGCGAGGCCAGCGCGAGGCGGGTGTCGTCCTTGTGCAGCTCGTAGGGCGAGCCGTTGATCACCACGAGCAGGCCGGCCTGCACCTCGCGCACCTGGGCGACCGGTCCGCCGTCCTGCCACAGGTCCTCGCAGATCGCCAGGGCGACGTCGACGCCGGCGATCCGCACCACGCACGGGTCGGTCCCGGGCACGAAGTAGCGGAACTCGTCGAACACCCCGTAGTTGGGCAGGTGGTGCTTGCTGTAGCGGGCGACGACCTGGCCGCCGTGCAGGACGGCGGCGGCGTTGATGGGTGCCCCGCGCGGCGTGCCCAGGGGGTGGTCCCGGCCGCCGTCGCGCAGGTCGAGGTAGCCCACGATCACCGCCGTGTCGCCCAACCCCTCGTCGGCCAGGGTCACGGCGAGGGTGTCCAGGGCGGTGATCGAGGCCTGCTGGAACGACCAGCGCAGCGCGAGGTCCTCGATCGGGTAGCCGGTCAGGACCATCTCGGGGAACGCCACCAGGTGCGCCCCGGCCGCTGCTGCCTCCCGGGTCCGATCCAGGACGATCGCCGCGTTGCCCGCGAGGTCGCCGACGACGGGATTCACCTGGGCCAGGGCGAGTCTGAGTTGGGGCACACCGCGAGGGTAGCGCCCGCGCGGAGGGTCGCCGATGGGGCAGTATGTCCCCCATGGACAAGCAGACGGAGTTCGTGCTGCGCACGGTCGAGGAGCGCGACATCCGGTTCGTCCGGCTGTGGTTCACCGACGTGCTCGGGTACCTGAAGTCGGTGGCGATCGCCCCGGCGGAGCTCGAGAGCGCCTTCAGCGAGGGGATCGGGTTCGACGGCTCGGCCATCGAGGGGTTCGCCCGGGTGCAGGAGGCCGACATGCTGGCCATGCCCGACCCCGGCACGTTCCAGGTGCTGCCGTGGCGCGGTGAGACCGAGGGCGTGGCGCGCATGTTCTGCGACATCACGATGCCCGACGGCAGCCCCTCGTTCGCGGACCCGCGCTACGTGCTCAAGCGCACGCTGTCGCGCGCGGCCGACCAGGGCCTGACGTTCTACACGCACCCGGAGATCGAGTTCTACCTGTTCAAGGAGCCGCACCGGCCCGGCCAGCAGCCGGTCCCGATCGATGAGGGCGGGTACTTCGACCACACGCCCCAGGGCTCGGGGTACGACTTCCGCCGCCAGGCCATCGGAATCCTCGAGGCGATGGGGATCTCGGTGGAGTTCAGCCACCATGAGGGCGGCCCGGGCCAGCAGGAGATCGACCTGCGCTACGCCGATGCGCTGACGACTGCGGACAACATCATGACGTTCCGGCTGGTCGTCAAGGAGGTGGCCCTCGAGCAGGGGGTCTCGGCGACGTTCATGCCCAAGCCCCTGCGCGACCACCCGGGATCGGGAATGCACACGCACCTGTCCCTGTTCGAGGGCGATCGCAATGCGTTCTTCGAGGCCGGTGCCGAGCTCCAGCTGAGCAGCACCGCGCGGGCCTTCATGGCCGGGATCCTGCACCATGCGCCCGAGATGAGCGCCGTGACCAACCAGTGGGTCAACTCGTACAAGCGGCTGGTGGGCGGCGGGGAGGCGCCGGCGTGGGTGTGCTGGGGGCACAACAACCGCAGCGCGCTGCTGCGGGTGCCCATGTACAAGCCGGAGAAGGGCAACTCGACGCGCATCGAGTACCGCGCGATGGACTCCGCGGCCAACCCCTACCTGGCCTATGCGCTGCTGCTCTCGGCGGGCCTGAAGGGGATCGAGGAGGGCTACGAGCTCCCGCCCGGTGCCGACGACGACGTGTGGGCGCTGAGCAACTCCGAGCGCCGCGCGATGGGGCTCAACCCGCTGCCGATGAGCCTGAACCAGGCGATCCAGGCGATGGAGCGCAGCGAGCTCGTGGCCGAGACCCTCGGCGAGCACGTGTTCGACTTCTTCCTGCGCAACAAGCGCGCGGAGTGGGAGGACTACCGCCGACAGGTGACCCAGTTCGAGCTGGACCGCTACCTCCCCGTCCTGTAGGCGCCGATCGTGACCGAGCCCCCCTCAGGGCGCGCCGACACCCTGGCCGGCCGGCTGGCCCGGTTGGGGGTCACCGACGCCCTGCGGGCGGGTGCGGCGCTCATGGGCGTGGGCTGGTGGTCCCTGGACCTCCTCGACGAGGTGGGCGCCGCCGCCGACCCGGGACAGGTCGTGCGCACCGCCCTGGACCTGCAGGCCGCCGACCCGCAGCGCATGGGCGCCGTGGCCGCGGATGCACGGGCATGGCGCCGGTTCGCCCAGACCACGGGGGTCTCCGTCGCGCTCGCCCAGCACCTGGTGCGCCACCCCGAGCACCTCGAGATCCTGTTCGAGGACTCCCCGCCGCCGGGCGCGCAGGCGTTGCGCGCGCAGATCGTGGACGCGGCCTCGGGGATGGGCGCGGGGGCCGCCGATGCGCTGCGCGTGGCGTACCGGGCGGCGGTCCTGCGCATCGCGATCGCCGACGTCGTCCACGGGGCGCCCTTCGAGCTGACGGCGCTGCGCCTGTCCGAGCTGGCCGACGCCGTCCTGTCCGGTGCCCTGGCCGCCGCCCACGAGCAGCTGCCCGACAGCGCCCCGCAGGCCCGGCTGGCCATCATCGGGATGGGCAAGTGCGGAGGTCGCGAGCTGAACTACATCAGCGACGTCGACGTGATCTTCGTCGCCGAGCCCGCCGAGGGCGTCGAGGAGTCCGAGGCCCTGCGCACGGCGACCACGCTGGCCTCGACCGTGATGCGCCTGTGCAGCCAGCCCACCGCCGAGGGCAGCATCTGGGAGGTCGACGCGAACCTGCGCCCGGAGGGGCGGGCCGGGGCCCTGGTCCGGACGTTGCGCAGCCACGTCGGCTACTACGAGCGCTGGGCCAAGACCTGGGAGTTCCAGGCCCTGCTCAAGGCGCGCGCCGTGGCCGGCGACGAGGAGCTGGGGGCTGCCTACATCGACGCCGTCCTGCCGTTCGTCTGGTCGGCTGCGAACCGCTCGGGGTTCGTCACCGAGACCCAGCAGATGCGCCAGCGGGTCGAGCGAAACGTGCCGGCCAAGGACGCGGACCGCCAGCTCAAGCTGGGCAGGGGAGGGCTGCGCGACGTCGAGTTCAGCGTGCAGCTGCTGCAGCTGGTGCACGGGCGCAGTGACGTCATGCTGCGCAGCCCGACCACCCTGACCGCCCTGGAGTCCCTGGCCACCTGGGGGTACGTGGGCCGCGAGGACGCCTCGGGCCTCGCCGGTGCGTACCGCTTCCTGCGCACCCTGGAGCACCGGATCCAGATGCACCGGATGGTGCGCTCGCACGTCGTGCCCCGCGAGGACGAGGACCTGCGGCGCCTGGGCCGCTCGATGGGGTTCATGGCCGACCCCGGCAAGGAGCTCGTCGAGGCGTGGCAGCGCCGGGCGCACGAGGTCCGGCGCATCCACGAGAAGCTCTTCTACCGGCCCCTGCTGGACGCCGTCGCCCGCCTGGACAGCGGCCAGGCCCGGCTCACGCCCCAGGCGGCCCGCGAGCGCCTCGACGCCCTGGGCTTCCGGGACCCGGCCGGCGCGCTGAACCACATCGAGGCGCTCACCTCCGGGGTGAGCCGGCGGGCGGCGATCCAGCGCACGCTGCTGCCGGTGATGCTCGGATGGTTCGCCGACGCGCCGGACCCGGACGCCGGCCTGCTCGGCTTCCGGCGGGTCAGCGAGGACCTCGGTGGGACGCCCTGGTACCTGCGGCTGCTGCGCGACGAGTCGGCCTGCGCCGAGCGGATGGCCCGGGTGCTGGCCAGCAGCCGGTACGCCTCCGAGCTGCTGCAGCGGGCCCCCGACGGCGTGGCCCTGCTCGCCGATGCCGCCGAGCTGCGCCCCCGGCAGTCCGGTCCGCTCACGGCGGAGTTCCTGGCCACCGCCGCGCGGTACGACGATGCCGCCGAGGCGGTGGTCGCCGTGCGCGCCCTGCGCCGGCGCGAGCTGTTCCGGATCGCGGCCACCGACATCCTCGAGCCGCTGACCGTCGACGACGTCGGCAACGCCCTGACCGATGTCGCCGACGCCACGATCTCCGGGGCCCTGCAGGCGGCGACCGCCGAGCTGGAGCGGGCACGCGGGTCGGCGCTGCCGACCCGGATGCTGGTCATCGGGATGGGCCGCTACGGCGGCGGTGAGATCGGCTACGGCAGCGACGCCGATGTCGTGTTCGTCCACGACCCCCTGCCCGGGGTCGACGAGCGCGAGGCGGCCGCCGCCGCGTCCCTGGTGGCCAACGAGGTGCGGTCCCTGCTCAACGCCCCGTCGCCGGATCCCCCGCTGCAGCTGGACACCGACCTGCGCCCGGAGGGCAAGCAGGGCCCGCCCGTGCGCACGGTGGCCTCCTACCTCGGGTACTACGACCGGTGGCGCTCGTTCTGGGAGGCCCAGGCCCTCCTGCGCGCCGATCGGGTCGCCGGCGATCCGCAGGTCTGGGCCCGGGTGCGCGCCGGGATCGACCCGATCCGCTGGCCGGTCGACGGGGTCGGGGCCGACCAGCTGCGCGAGATCCGCCGGCTCAAGGCCCGGATGGAGAACGAGCGGCTGCCGCGGGGTGCGGATCCGACGCTGCACACGAAGCTGGGGCGCGGCGGGCTCTCGGACGTCGAGTGGGTCATCCAGCTGCTCCAGCTGCAGCACGCCCATCGGATCCCCGAGCTGCGCACGACCCGGACGATGGCCGCCCTCGAGGCGGCCCGGCGCACGGGCCTGCTGGAGGCAGCCGACGCCGATGTGCTCTCCGACGCCTGGCGGATGGCCACGCGCATCCGCAACGTCGTGATGCTCGTGCGCGGTCGGGCCACCGACATGGTGCCCACCGACGTCCAGGAGCTGGGAGCGGTGAGCCGGATCCTGGGGTACGCCCCGGGTGAGTCCGGTGCCCTGCTGGAGGACTACCGACGCACGACCCGACGCGCCCGGGCCGCTGCCGAGCGACTCTTCTACGGCCAGTAGCCGAACCTGCGGTCCCATCGGCGATAGGGCCGTTCGACCCTGGCGGACCGTGCCAGAGGTCCCGAATCGGCTTGTCCCGCCGGGGCGTCCCTGCGTATCATGAGGGCCAAACATGAAGGTTTACTCATATAAATGGTGGGTATACCTGGGGGCACCCCGCACCTCCCGAGAGGCTCGACGATGACGACCACCGCAGGACAGTCCCACCCGACCGTGACCGGCACCGGAGTCGCGCTGGCCGGAAGCCTGGCCGCCGGGCTCGGCGCCGGAGCGCACCACGCGACCCTGCTGTTCCCCGGGATCGACGCGACATGGCCGCGCGCCCTGGCCGCCGCCCTGGTGGGTCGCCCCGAGCTGGCCGCCTGGGTCGACACCGTCGTGACCGACCTCGACGACTGGGCCCAGACCCCGGCCGTGCGCAGCCTCGGGCTGTTCGCCGACGGGTTCTCGCACCTGCTCCCGACCGGCCCCGACGATCCGATCAGCCCGGTTGCGGCGACCGGGCCCTTCTCGCTCGTGGGCAACCTGCTGACGAACCTCGTGTGCCTGGCTGCCCTCGACGCCGAGGGACTGCGCCCGGCCTCGACTGCGCCGACGACCCGGTCGGCCGGCCACAGCGCCGGGCTCCTGGCCGCCGTGGTGGCCACGGCGCGCGATCGTGACGGGCTCGTGCCGGTCCGGGTGGCCGCTGACGCCGCGCGGATCGCCGCGATCATGGGCGCGTACGCCTCCCGGCACCCCTGGGCCGTGTCGGACTCCGCGGTCGCCGCCGCCCTTGCCGGCGACGAGACCGCCGGCACGCCGATGGTCGCGATCTCCGGTCCGCGCACGGCACGCCTGGCGGGGATCCTGGCGGGCGTCGGCGCTGACGAGCAGATCGCCGTCGGGGTCGTCAACGGCCCGACGCGGCACATCCTCGCCGGGGATCCCACGGCGCTGGCGCACCTGCGCACCGGACTCGAGGGCCTGGCCCAGGTGGAGGCCAAGAAGCGCGCCGCCGGCCAGCTCGGCGGGACGCCCTTCCGCTTCGCGTGGGAGCCGTTGGCCAGCTCGGTCCCGTTCCACCACCCGGACCTCGAGGGCTCCGCGCACGATGCGCTTGCCCGGATCGCCGACTTCGGGCTGTCCCTGCCGTCCATCGGGTCGGCCCGGATCACCGACCCCGCGACCGGGCAGGACCTGCCCGCCGAGGACACCCTGCGCGCGATCGTGGTCTCGGTGCTGGCCCGGCCCCACGACTGGGCCGGTGCGGTCACGCAGAGCGTCCCGGCGGGCACCGTGGCGATCATGGTGAGCCCCATGGGCGCCCTGGCCGGCCAGACGGCCGCCGACCTGCGGGGGCGGGCCGCGCTGGTCATCGACCCGGCCACGACCACGGGGCGGATGGCCCTGTTCACCCCCGGCAGCGCGCCGGCGGTCCCGGAGACCTACGAGCGCTTCGCGCCGCGGGTGGTGCGCTTCGCCGACGGCTCGCTGCGGCTGGCGAACCTGCACACCCGCCTGTCCGGTCGCTCGCCGATGATCCTGCCCGGGATGACGCCCTCGACCGCGGAGGCCCCGATCGTGGTCGCCGCCGCCAATGGCGGTCACGTCGCCGAGCTGGCCGGCGGGGGCCAGGTCACCGAGCGCATCTTCACCGAGCGCATGTCCGAGGTGGCCGAGGGCCTCGAGCCGGGCCAGGAGATCGTGATCAACGCCCTGCACCTGGACCCGTACCTGTGGAACCTCCAGCTGGGCCGCGAGCGGCTGGTGCAGAGGGCCCGGGCGGCGGGCGCCCCGATCAACGGGGTCACCATCTCCGCGGGGATCCCGGAGAAGGCCGAGGCGCTGGCCCTGCTCGACGAGCTCGCGGCCGCAGGCATCTGGCTCAACGCGTTCAAGCCGGGCACCGTCGCGCAGGTCCAGGAGGTCCTGGCGATCGCTGCCGAGACGCCGCACCCCCTCTGGATCCACCTCGAGGGCGGCACCGCCGGGGGCCACCACTCGTGGGAGGACCTCGACGAGCTGCTGCTGTCCACCTACCACCTGATCCGGGAGCACGAGAACGTCGTCCTGGCTGTCGGCGGCGGCATCGCCGACCCGCAGCGGGCCGGCGAGCTGCTGACCGGTACCTGGGCGCACGCCCATGGGGCGGCGACCATGCCGGTCGATGCGATCCTGCTGGGTACGGTCACCATGGCCACCCGCGAGTCGGCCGCGTCGCCCTCGGTGAAGGCGGCACTCGCGGCCGCGTCCGGTCATGACGGGTGGGTCGCCCGCGGCAAGGTCGCCGGTGGGACCACCTCGGGGCGCTCCGGGCTGAACGCGGACATCCACTTCCTGGACAACAGTGCCGCGCGGGCTGCCCGGCTGCTGGACGAGGTGGCCGGTGACGAGGGTGCTGTCGCGGCCCGTCGGGAGGAGATCATCGAGGCCCTGGCTGCGACCGCCAAGCCCTACTTCGGTGACGTCGCCGACATGACGTACGCCGAGATGCTCGAGCGCTTCGTGGTGCTCACCGCCCTGGGCCGCGATGGCCGTTACGAGGACGGCGCCTGGCTCGACGTCACCCACCGCAGTCGGTTCATCGCCCTGCTCCAGCAGGCCGAGGCGCGGCTGAATCCGGCCGACACCGGGCGCATCGACACGCTGTTCGCCGACCCCTCGTCGGTCGACGATCCTGCCGCGGCGCTCGAGCTCCTGAGCGCCACCTACCCGACCGCGCGCACCGCCCTGATCCACCCGGCGGACGTCGCGCACTTCCTGTCCGTGGCCCGCAGGCCCGGCAAGCCGGTGCCGTTCGTCCCGGTGATCGACGCCGACGTGCGCCGGTGGTACCAGTCGGACTCCCTGTGGCAGTCGCACAGCGACCTGTACGACGCCGACCAGGTGCTGATCATCCCCGGCCCGGTCGCCGTGGCGGGGATCACCACGGTCGATGAGCCCGTCGCGCACCTGCTGGACCGGTTCGAGACGTCGGTCGCCGAGGCCCTGGCGGCCGACGGCGCCGTGGGCGCCGACGCCCGGGACATCGCCGACTTCCGGCTGGGGCAGAACCCGGCCGCACCCGCCTCCGGGCCCGAGGCGCTGCTGGCTGCGGCGATCGCGGCCCCGACGTGGACCTGGATGGGTGCCAGCCGGCCCAACCCGCTGCACCGGATCGGATCCGCGAGCGAGTGGTCGATCCTGGGAGCCAGCGCCACATGGTCCGCAGGCGGACCGGAGACCGCCACCCTCACCGCCCAGCCCGACCGCTCGCTGGCGCTGACGCTGGACTGGCCCGACCTCGGACTCCCCGGCGACGGGGAGCTCGTCCTGCCGGTCGAGGTCGCTGCCCAGGCGGGCGTGGTCACGTTCGCCGTGACTGAGGCCAGCCTGCAGGTGGCCGGCTCCGGGCTGCTGTCCATGTTCGCCGGGGGCACCGACGGTCCCACCGCCGCCGACGACGTGGCGGCCGCGCATGCAGCGACCGTCGGCGCGGCCGGTGCGCTGCCCGACCGGGTCATGTCGAGGCTGTGGCCGCAGGTGTTCGCGGGCCTGGCTGACGCCGGGCTGGCCTCCTCGATGTTCGACCTGGTGCACCTGCGTCACGAGATCAGCGCGCCGGTGGGGTCCGCGGACGGCGACATCACCGTCAGCACGCCCGAGCTCACCCGGGCCGACGGCGGCCTGGTGATCACGGTCGACTCCCGCCTCGGTGAGACCGCCGTGACTGATCGCTTCTTCGTCCGGCGCGCGGTCGTCGACCCCGCGCTCCCGTCGGCAACCGCCCCGGAGGAGCGGACCGGCGTGGTGCCCACCCCCGTGCGCACCCTGGGCACGCTGACGGTCAGCGCCCCCAGCCAGCTGGAGGCCTTCGCCGTGGTCAGCGGCGACGCCAACCCCATCCACCGCAGCGACCTGCTCGCCCGGTTCGTGGGCCTGCCCGGGCGCATCGTCCACGGGATGTGGACCTCCGCGGCCGCGACCCGCGCGGTCCTGGAGACGGCCGCCGAGGGGGACTCCAGCCGCCTGCGCGAGTGGGTGATCGACTTCGTGGCCCCGGTCCTGCCCGGCCAGGAGGTGACCTTCACGGTCACCCGCACCGGCGTGCGGGACGGCGCCCGGATCGTCTCGGTCGAGGCGACCACCGAGCACGGCGTGGTCGCGATGGGCAGTGCCGTCGTGGGCGGCCCGCGCACCATGTACGTGTTCCCGGGCCAGGGCATCCAGTCCCCGGGGATGGGCATGGAGGGCTACGCCCGATCGGCCGCCGCCCGGTCCGCCTGGGACCGAGCGGACGCCGCCACGCGCGAGCGGATGGGCTTCTCGATCCTCGAGGTCGTGCGCGACAACCCGACCTCGATCGAGGCGGTCGGCACCACCTACCGGCATCCGGCCGGCGTGCTGCACCTGACCCAGTTCACCCAGGTGGCGATGGCCACCCTGGCTGCGGCCACCGTCGCCGAGATGCGCGAGGCCGGCGTGTTCGATCCGGACGCTGCGGTCGCGGGGCACTCCGTCGGCGAGTACAACGCCCTGGGCGCCTCCAACGGCGTGCTCACCCTCGAGGGGGCCATCGAGCTCGTGTTCGCCCGCGGACAGGGGATGCACGGCCTCGTGCCGCGTGACGAGGCCGGCAACTCCGACTACCGCCTGGCCGTGATCCGCCCGCACCTCGCGCGGCTGTCGCACGCCCAGGCCGAGGAGCTCGTGGCCTCCGTCGCCGCCGACACCGGCCAGCTCTGCGAGATCGTCAACCACAACCTGCGCGGCAAGCAGTACGCCGTCGCGGGCACCCTGGGGTCGCTGGCCGAGCTGGAGCGGCGGATCGGTGCCGGCCAGCCCGGTCGACCGCCGATGCTGCTCGTCCCCGGGATCGACGTGCCGTTCCACTCCTCGGCGCTCCTCGGCGGGGTCGCGGACTTCCGCAAGCAGCTGATCGCCAAGCTTCCCGAGCACATCGACACCGAGGCGCTCGTCGGGCGCTACATCCCCAACCTCTACCCGCAGCTGTTCCGGATCGACCGGGAGTACGTGCAGGGCGTGTTCGACGTCTGCGGCTCGCCGATCCTGGGAGAGCTCCTCGCCGACTGGGAGACCGCGAGCGCGGACCGCGACGCCCTGGCCCGCACGCTCGTGATCGAGCTGCTGGCCTGGCAGTTCGCCTCCCCGGTGCGCTGGATCGAGACGTTCGAGCTGATGTGCACGCCCGTCGAGCTCGGCGGGCTCGGCGTGGAGCGCATCGTCGAGGTCGGCGTCGGCAGCGCACCGACGCTGGCCAACCTCGCCAAGGGCTCGCTCGCCCTGCCCACCCACCGTGGGACCCGTCCCGAGGTGCTCAACGTGGAGATGGACGCCGAGACGGTGTTCGACACCTCCGAGGACCCGGCCCCCGCCCCCGCGGAGGCCGAGGAGGTCAGCGCCGGCGCCGACTCCGTGTCGCCCGCCGTCGAGGTGACTCCGGCGGCGACGACGGCACCTGTGGCCGGCGGTCCGAGCTCCGCTGTGGCCGACCTCCCGGTGACCCACGCCACCGCCGTGGCCGCCCTGCTGGCCCTGCGGGTCGGGGTGCGCGTCGACCAGCTCGAGCACGACTCGATCGAGTCCCTGGTCGACGGGGCCTCCAGCCGGCGCAACCAGGTCCTGATGGACATCGGCAAGGAGTTCGGCGTCTCGGCGATGGACGGTGCCCACGAGGTGCCGCTCGTCGAGCTGACCAGCACGCTGGCGGACAAGACCGCTGGCTACCGCTACCCGGGTCCGGTGCTCTCCGCGGCTGTCGAGGGCGCCGTCACCGCGGCCCTGGGCCCGCGCGGCTCGTCGGCCTCCGCGCTGGCCAAGCGCGTCACGACGCACTGGGGCCTGGGGCAGGGCTGGGTCGCGCGGACCGCGCTCGCCCTGGCGCTGGGCACCCGCGAGGGCAGCAGCCGCCGTGGTGGCGACCTGGCCACCCTGACCGAGTCGAGCGCCGAGGGCCTCATCGACGAGGCTGTGCGGTCCGCCGCCGCGGAGGCGGGAGTCGCGGTGGCCCCGGTCTCCGCGGCTGCCACCGGTGGCGGCACCGTGGATGCCGCGGCCGTCAACGAGCTGCGTGAGCACGTCGAGGGCATCCTCGTCGACCAGGCCTCGGAGGTGCTGGCCCGCCTGGGCCGGGTCCCGGTCAGCGATCCGCTGGACGCCGACTACCGGGAGGCGCTGGCCACACTGGCGCTGCTCGAGGCCGAGCACGGACCGGCCTCGCTGGTCGCCCCGATGTTCGACCCGCGCCGCCACGTCCTGCTCGACTCCGCCTCGACCTGGGCGCGTGCCGACGTGGATCACCTGGTCCAGGCCGCCCTGGCTGCCGAGACCGGCCAGCGGGACGTCGGCGACCTGGAGGCTCTCGTCGAGCAGGTCGCCGCCCACCGCGACGCCGATCCGCGCATCCGCGCCACCCTCGAGTACCACCGCACCCGGCTGGCCCGGGCCGGTCGGCCGGACACGGTCGCGGTCCTCGACCGGGCGCTGACGGCCGCCCCGTCCGGGGTGCCGGTGCCCGACGTCGAGAAGCTGCGCGACGCCCTGTCCGGCAGCGGCGCGGCTCGCGTCCTGGCGGCGGCGCAGGCGCTGGCGGCGGCCCCCGCGGACTTCCACGGCGAGGTGGCCCTGGTGACCGGCGCGTCGCCGAACTCGATCGCGTGGTCGTCGGTGGCGCACCTGCTGCGCGGCGGTGCGACGGTCGTGCTGGTCACCACCACCGACACCCCGGAGCGGATCGCGGCCTACCGCGACCTCGAGCGCCGGTACTCCGGCCCTGGTGCCCAGCTGCACATCGTGCGGGCCAACCTGGCCTCGTTCGCCGACATCGACGCGCTCATCGAGTGGATGGTCACGCCGACGGTCGAGGACCTCGGGCCCGTCACCCGCGAGGTCAAGCCGGCCCTGTGGCCGACCCTGGTGCTGCCGTTCGCCGCAGCGCCGGCGATGGGTGAGCTGCCCGACACCGGCCGGGACTCGCAGCTGACGCTGCGCCTGCTCCTGCTGGGCGTGCAGCGACTCGTCGGCGGACTCGCCGAGCGGGCCAGTGCTGCGCGCCGGGACCGCTTCAGCGTGATCCTGCCGATGTCGCCCAACCACGGCACGTTCGGTGGGGATGGTGCCTACGGCGACGCCAAGGCTGCCCTGGAGACGATGGCCAACAAGTGGAGCTCCGAGGGCTCCCGCTGGGGCGCCCAGACGCGGATCATCTCCGCGGAGATCGGCTGGGTCCGCGGCACCGGGCTGATGGCCGCCAACGACCGGGTCGCCCGGTACGTGGAGGACGAGCTGGGCGTGGTCACCTACTCCGCGGAGCAGATGGGCGCGCTGATCGCCGCCCTGGCCACGGCACCGTTCCGCGCGGAGGCCGACCGGGAGCCGCTGCGCCTGGACCTGTCCGGTGGGCTCGCCGGCCGGGCCGACCTGGGCGCTGCCCTGGCCAACGCCGTCGCGGAGCTCACCGCGGCGGCGGCCGCCGAAGCCCCGGCCGGGGCCGAGGCAGGGGGCACGGTCGCGGCGCTGCCGAACCTGCCCGAGCTGCTGGCCGCTGCCCGCGGCCCGGTCGAGGTCCCCACCGGGACCTCACGGGCCACCGTTCGGGCCGAGGACATGATCGTCATGGTCGGCATCGCCGAGTACGGCCCGTGGGGCGCCTCGGCCACCCGCTGGCAGGCCGAGGTCGGCCAGCTCGGTGCGGCCGGCGTCGTCGAGCTGGCGTGGCGCTGTGGGCTCATCGACTGGGACGACTCAGCCGGTGGCTGGGTGGACGTCGAGTCGGGCAGCCCGGTCGCCGAGGCGGACATCGAGGGGCGCTACCGGGACCAGGTGGAGGCACGCTCCGGCGTGCGCCTGTTCGAGCACGACTCGGCGGTGGCCGCCAAGGGGGTCTGGGAGTTCACCGAGGTGTTCCTGGACCGCGCGCTGACCAAGGTGCTCCCGGCCGAGGCCGAGGCCCGGGCGATGGCCGCCAATGCTCCCGGCGCGCTGGTGACGCAGGCTGAGGAGGGCTGGATGCTCACGCTGCCGGCCGGGTCCTCGGTGCGGATCCCTCGGCGCAGGCCCCTGCTGCGTGCAGCCGGCGGGCAGTTCCCGCTGGGCTCGGACCCCGTGCGCCATGGGCTGGACTCCGGGATCGCCGGATCGATGGACCCGCTCACGGCCTGGAACGTGGTGATCACCGCCGACGCGCTGGCCGATGCCGGGGTCACGGCCGAGGAGCTGGTCAGTGCCGTGCACCCGAGCCTGGTGGGCAACACCCAGGGCAGCGGGATGGGCGGGATGAGCAGCATCTCCAAGGTGTTCATGGGGCCGCTCTCGGGTCGCCAGCATGCCAACGACGTGCTGCAGGAGGCCCTGGGCAACGTGGTGTCCGCCCATGTGAACCAGGGGCTCATCGGTGGCTACGGCCCGATGGTGCACCCGGTGGCGGCGTGCGCCACGGCGGCGGTCTCCCTCGAGGAGGCCGTGGACAAGATCGCCCTGGGCAAGGCCGAGATCATCATCGGTGGCGGCTGGGACGACCTGAGCACCGAGGGGATCACCGGCTTCGCCAACATGGCGGCCACCGCGGACAACGCGGCGCTCATCGAGTCCGGGCTCTACCCGAGCCAGCACAGCCGGCCCGGGGACCGCCGCCGCCGCGGCTTCGTCGAGTCCCAGGGCGGTGGCAGCTTCATCATCTGCCGCGGCTCGGTGGCCCTCGCGCTGGGCCTGCCGGTCCGGGCTGTCGTGGGGTACGCGGCATCGTTCGGCGACGGGATCCACACGTCGATCCCGGCGCCGGGTCTCGGCGCCCTGGGCTCGGTGCGCGGTGGCGTCGACTCCCCGCTCGGGCGCGCACTGGCCGCCCTCGGCCTCACCGCCGACGACGTGGCCGTCGTGTCCAAGCACGACACGTCCACGGAGGCCAACGATCCCAACGAGGCGTTCATCCACGAGACGATCCAGCAGGCGCTGGGCCGGACGCCGGGTGCACCGCTGCGGGTGATCTCGCAGAAGTCGCTGACCGGCCACTCCAAGGGCGGGGCTGCCGCCTGGCAGATGGCGGGGCTGTGCGACGTGTTCGAGACCGGCACGGTGCCGGGGAACGCGAACCTGGTCAGTGCCGATCCTCGGGTGACCCCCGGAGATGCGCTGGTCGTCGACTACCGGCCGCTGCACCGGGCGGAGCCGGTCCGTGCGGCACTGGTCACCAGCCTCGGCTTCGGCCACGTGTCGGCTGTCGTGGCCCTGGCCCATCCGGACGTCTTCGTCGAGGCGATCCCCGTCGAGCAGCGCAGTTCCTACCTCCAGCGTGCCCACGAGCGCCGGGTCGCCGGCGCACGGATGCGGCTGGGTGCGTCTCACGGCGGCGACCCCGTGTTCGAGCGGCGCACCGACCGTCGCCTCGGCCAGGGTTCGACCTACCAGCTGCGGGAGCGTGAGGCCGGGATGCTGGTCGATCCGGCGGGCAGCCTGCCGGGGCTGGCCGGCGCCTGATGCCCATCCGCGCCGTCGGGCTGGACCTGGTCGGGGTCGAGTCGTTCGCCGAGCAGCTGGGATCGGTCGGCTCCGCGTTCGCCGAGCGGACGTTCACCGTGGGGGAGCTGCGCGCCGCCGGGGGTCACTCCGGCGCCGCGCAGCACCTGGCCGGGCGGTACGCCGCCAAGGAGGCGTTCGTCAAGGCGTTCTCGGGCGCACGTCCCGGCCGCGCCCCGGCGATCCCGGACATGGACTGGCGCCAGGTCGAGGTGGTCCCCGACGCGTGGGGCCGCCCGACCCTGGTGCTGCACGGGGAGCTCGCGGCCGCGGTGGCGGCCACCCTCGGCGAGGTCGCGGTGCACGTCTCCATCACCCACGAGCCGACGATGGCTGCGGCGGTGGTGATCCTCGAGGGGTCCTAGTCAGGCGATCTTGGCCACCGCACGCAGGTAGGCGCGCAGCATCCGCTTGAGCTCGCGGACGGTGGCCGGGTTCGGCTCGCCGTCGGAGACCGAGAAGTGCAGCAGCGACTGCGACATCTCGACCACAACCTCGCAGATCGTCACCTGCTCGTCGAGCGTGCGACCCGGGGTGAGGTTCTGGATCATCGGCAGCAGGGTCGTGACCAGCGCTCGCGAGTGCTCGGCGGCCAGCGAGCGTGTGGCTGCCGTGGACCGCATGGCCAGCCAGACGGCGCGCCGGGTCGGGTCGTCGACCCAGTGCGCGGCGACCAGGTCGATGAGGGCGTTCGTCTCGGACTGCCAGTCGCCGAGGGCGAACCGTTCGGCACTGGCCGCCAGATCCTGGATGAGGGCTGCGGTGTCACGGGAGTCCAGCTCGGCGACGATGGCGAACTTGTTGGGGAAGAACTGGTAGACCGACCCGACGGGGATCCCGGCCCGCAGGGCGACGTCGTCGATGGTGAACCCCTCGACGCCGCCCTCGGCGAGCAGGTCCCGGGCTGCGGTGAGGATCGCATCGAAACGCACGCGTCCGCGTTCCTGGACGGGGCGGTGGCGGACCCGGAGGTCGGGGGTGGCGCTGTCGTGGGTCATCACTGACCGGGGAGCACGGCGTCGGCGGGGACGGTCGAGGCGGGCTGGGGCTCGCCGCCCTTGTCATGGCGGAACTGGTCCCAGATCTGGTAGGTGACGACCATCGCTCCGACCATGATCGCGACGACGACGAGGCCGATGACGGCGTTGGCGACCAGATGTCCGCGCTCCGGTGGGCCGGCCAGGACGAACCGCGTGGGGTCCTCCGGATCGTAGGAGACCTCGATGGTCGCGCCGCGTGGCCAGGAGGTCGCCGAGACCTGCTGGGCCGACGCCTCGACGGAGCGCCCGTCCCGGGAGCGGAACTCGACGACGGGGGAGAACAGCAGGCGGCGCTGGGGGGTGGAGGTCATCGTGTTGTCCAGGACCGTGCCAGTGGCCCGGACCCCGTCGCGGCGCAGCCTCGCGTGCTCGGCCTCGGCGTGCATCGCCCGGACCAACGACCAGATCACGCCGATCAGCGCCGCGGCGGCGAGCAGCGCGAACGTCGCGAGCACGAACGTCGTCACATCCACGATCCTAGGGTCGATGGTCTCCACCGGGTGTCACTTGCGCGTCGCGAGATCGTCGCGGTTGCATGTCGGCTACCAGCCGAGCCAGCCCTCAGGGTCGATGAACTTCCCGTCCTTCGTGACCTCGAAGTGCAGATGCGCTCCCGTCGAGTTCCCGGTGGAGCCGAGCCGGCCGATGCGGTCCCCGGTCGAGACCTTGCTGCCCACCGAGGTCCCGATGCTGGACAGGTGGTTGTAGGTGGTCTGGTACCCGTCGCCGTGGTCGATGATCACCTGGTTGCCGTAAGCACCCTCATACCCCGCGGACACCACCGTCCCGCTGGCTGCGGCCATGATGGGCGTGCCCGTCGATCCGGCGAAGTCCAGCCCGGTGTGGACCCCGGAGGACCAGTAGCCACCGGTCTGCCCGAACCGCGCGGTGAGCCGGTAGGAGCCCTTGGCGACCGGCCGTTGCCGGGTCTCGGCCAGGCTCGCCTTGTACACCTCGGCCTTCGCCTTGGACTGGGCGTACTCGGCCTTGGTCTGCTGGGCGTCCGCCGCCCGCTGCTCGAGCGTCGCCTGCTCGTCGGCCAGGGCCAGCTCGGCGGACTCCAGGGTCGCCAGCGACTCCTCGCCGGCGGCGACGGCGGCGGCCAGACGATCGGCGGCCACCTGCTCGGCGAGCGCGGCAGCGGCCACCTCCACCTCACTGGGGGTGCCGGGCAGGAGGGCGTTCAGGCCCGTGGTCGCGGACTGCGCGGCGGCAGCCTGGTCGGCAGCCTGCGTGTGGGAGAGCGTGGCGGCCTCAAGATCGGCCAGTGCCGCTGCTGCTGCCGCCTTCGCCTCGGCGTGGGCCGCCTCGGCCTCCGCCACGGACTTCTTGGCCTTCGCCCGCTGCGCCTTGTCCTTCTCGAGCGCGGCCTTGTCCTCGGCGGCCCTGGCCTTGGCCTTGGCCACCTGGGCGGGGGTGGCTCCGCCCTTCGGCGGCTTGGGCGGCTTGGGGGGGTCGGGCTGGGAGGTGGCCTTCTCCTCCGACTGGGCCTGGCTGTCCGCCTCGTCGGCTGCCTGCTGGGTTCCGGAGGGCACGGTGGCCGCCTGCGGGGCGTAGGCGGTGGGCTGGGGGACGACCTGCTCGGCCTCGGCGCGCGCCCCGTCGTCGCTGGTGCCGCGGCCGGCCTCGTCTGCCTCCCGTGCCCGCTGCTCCTCGGCCTCCTCGGGGGCTGGCTCCAGCGCCGACTCGAGGTTGTGGATCAGCTGGTCCACGGGGTCGGTCTGGTCCGAGGTCGACGTCGCCGATGCGGTGGCCGCCGCCGCGGCCACCGGGGCACCCACCATGCCGAAGGCGAGGGCCGCCAGGGCCCCGGCCTTGAGCAGGCTCGGCGAGGCCAGTCCCAGCCGGACCTCGTCCATGACCAGGAGGATCGGGAGCGTGGTGTGCGTCAGGAGCTTGAAGGGGATCTCCCCGGCCGCACCGTCGGCGAGCGTCCCCTGGATCGTGGTCCGCAGGCCGACCCGCGACAGGGACACGTCCCCGAGGTCATCGATCACGAGGTCGTAGTCGTGCTGGCTGATCTGGTCGGAGACCACCCGCCACAGGTCCTTCACGGAGGCGGCGGTGATCCACGTGACCGCGAGGCCCTGTTCGCGCGCACGCTCGACGGCAGCGTCGTAGAGCTCCTGCTCCCGGTTGATGACCAGGGTCTCGCGCGCATCCTCGGTGTGCGGGTTCTCACCGGCATCGCCGATGACGAGGATGTCCAACTGGGCGCCGGCAGTGTCCGCGACGGCGACCGCCGCCCAGGCCAGGAGCCCGGAGATGGGTCCGTCGCTGCGATCGACGATCGCCAGGATGTGCCGGAAGGGTGCCGGCTCGCCGTCGGCGAGGAACACCGCGAAGCCGGGGACCACCTCGTCACTGTGTCGCGCTGTCGCGACGAGGAGGTCGCTGAGGAGCTTCTCCGGGGCTGCGAAGTCCCGGCGGACCCCGACCCACGGCATGCCGCGCTGGGCGGCCGCCTGGAGCGCCTCCGAGATCGTCGGTTCCGCGGAGGCGGTGCTCTGGACCACGGCCTCGATCTCCAGGGGATCCGCGGTCCACGAGGCCAGCAGGACCGTCCCCGTGGCGTACCTCTGGGCAATGGTCAGCGGCGCGAGGCTGTTGGGGTGGGCATCAAGGACCACGAGCATCTGGGGCGTGCGCTGTCCGGTCACCACCACTCCCTTCGGGCCAGAACGTGCACCAGTGTGCCGCACGAAGGACCTCGACGCTGGGCATGATCAGTTCCGAGCCGCCGCGGCGCGCGGAGCCGGTCAGTCAAGACCCTCCAACCAGCCGACGGCGCGACGGCCCTCGCGACGCAGCGATTCGATCCGGGCACCGGCCAGGACCAGCAGGGTCCCGGCGATCGCCAGGCCCACCCAGCGGGGCAGGTTCGACAGCCCGCTCCACACCTGGGCGAGGGCCGCGATGGCCAGGGCGAGGGAGGCGGGCAGGAGCAGTCCGCCCATGTGCAGCCGCGCTCCGATGACCATGGCGATCACGGACGCCACGAGAACCGCCGCGAGTCTGGCCAGGTGCCACGTCGTGCTGAGGTCGCTGGCATCGAGGGCCCATGGGGCGACCCATGTGGCGACCGCCGAGGGGATCAGCGCCATCGAGACGGCAGGGCCGAGCCACTGCAGGGATGGCGTCGGGCCGCGGCGCCGCCACAGGAGGCCCGCCAGCAGCAGGAGGGCGGCGAAGACCAGGGTGTGGGCCTCGATGGGGTCGGGCCATGTCGTCGGCGAGAGCAGCGCGGCCGCGGCACCGAGGAGGGCACCGATCCACCCCGCTGCCGGGATCCACCACGCGACCACGAACGCCATCACGCCGACCAGGAGGGCCAGCAGGGACAGCTGGCTGGCCACGAGGTCGCCATCGAGCATGTCCGCTCTCGCGTCCAGCCGGGTGGCCGCCCAGGGGATCCACACCGCACACGCCCCGACCACAGCGACCGCCCGATCGGGCCGAAGGACCCAGATCACCATCCCGACGGTGAGCCCGGCCACGGCCACGACGGCGGCAAGCCAGACCGGCTGCGGCTCTTCCGGCAGGGCCAGCAGGAGCGCCACGGTGATCCCGGACAGCGCTGCGGCGGCGACCTGCACGGTGCGCCCGCGGTCGCGGTAGCGGTCGAGTGCGGCCCAGATGCCGACGGCCAGCGCCGAGGCGGCCGTGGTGACCAGCGCACCCGGCAGGGCGTCGCGCTCCATCGCCGCCGAGGCAGTCGTGGCCGCGCTCAGGAGCAGGCCGAATGCGCCCACGGTCCTGAGCTCGACCTCCGGGAATCGCCCCGGGCGGGGATGCTCCGAGGCCGCCAGCATCGCGATGCTGGCCAGCGCGGGTACCGTGATCGCTGCCGCGGTCCAGGCCGCGGAGTCCGTCGCGGCGGCGACCGCGGCCACCACGCAGGCGGCTGCGACCATCAGTGCGGCCCAGCCCAGCCAGCTCCAGGCGCGGAGCCCGAACCGACGGTGCAGCAGGAGCATGGCCGCGCCCAGTCCTGTGAACGCGACAGCCGGGTACAAGGTCGGGTCGGTGACCCACCGCTCCGGGAGCAGCCCGAGCATGGGGGCAGCCATGAGGTCGACCGCCGCCAGCCCGGCGGCGACGACGGCGAGAGCCTCAGCCGTGCCCTCCAGGCGCCTGCGCAGCCGGATGGCCAGCGCGCCCACGCCGGCTGTCGCGCCGAGCATCAACGCGACCTGCCCGAACGCGCCGAGGCGGTCCCAGACCACGGCGGCGAAGACCGCCCCCGCGATGACCAGGAGCAGGGCGCCGATGCCCAGGAGGAGCGTCTGCGCGCTCGGGGCGCCCCGAGGCGCGGGTGCCGGCAGTGCCACGTGGCCCGGGGGCGGGATGGTCCCGGGTGGGACCAACCCGCTCGGGCCCGTCCCGGGTGCGACCACGCCAGGCGGACTCCAGATCGCGTAGGCGCGCTGGACCTCCGGCGCCGGCTCCGGGTCACCGGCAGCGACTCGATCGGCAAGCCAGGCGGACCTGGCCGCCAGGGAGTCGGCCTCGGCGATGTAGCCGGCGTAGGCCCGGTGCCCGCACTGGCAGGTGACCATCCCGGCCTCGTCGTGCGCAGTGGGGTCGAGGTCTGCGGTTGCGCATCGCGGGCATCTCATGGCCAGCACTCCCTCTCCGGGCAATCCCGCTGCTTCCGGGACATTTCTCACGGTACTCCGCCGCCGAGCCGCAGGGGCCGCACAGCGGGGGTCTCGGGTCGCACGGCGCGGGCGGCGCGAGCGGCGCGGACGACGCGGACGGTGGCCCCGTCGGGTTGGTTCCTCGGTCCCTCGGCGGCCTGACGTTCGGCCATGGTCACCCGGCGGTGCCCTCGCCAGCCCGGGTGGCGGTGTCAGGATGAGCCGTCGATGGGGTGCCGAGGCCATCGATCCGGCTTCCGAGGAGGTGCGCATGGCGGGCGCGAACGAGTCCGGGGTGGTCATCGAGGTCCCGGAGGCGGAGCCGCTGGTTGCCGGCTGGCGGGAGCGGCACGACCCCACGCAGGCACAGGGCGTGCCCGCGCACATCACCCTGCTGTACCCGTTCATGTCGCCCGAGGTTCTTGAGCGCGAATCCCTGGATGGACTCCGCGACCTGGCGACACACACGCCAGCCTTCGACTTCGACCTCGTAGCCGTGGACGAGTTCCCGGGCGTCCTGTGGCTGCGTCCAGAGCCGTCAGCGACGTTCGTCGAGCTCATGCGCCGGGTGTGGGCGGCGTATCCCCGGTTCCCGGCATACGGCGGCCGGTATCCCGACCCGGTGCCGCACCTCACCGTGGCCGTCGTGGATCCGGGGCGGCAGGCGGCCATGCGTCGTGGGCTCGAGGCCGAGCTGACCGGTCGGCTTCCCCTCACGTGCACTGCCAAGGCCCTGACCGTCATCGGCAGCGACGCCCATGGTCGATGGACCCCGCGTCTGCGGCTCGAGTTGGGTGGCCCGTAGGCGCTGGCCGGTGCGCTCGGGCGGCGGGCGCTGGCCGTGGGCGGGGGTCCGTGGGCGGGTGGTCCGTGGGCGGGTGGTCCCTTCAGCTGTCGCCCGGGCCGAGCGGTGGTTCCGGGCGATCGATGATCGTGAACCCGGCAGGCGTGTGCCATCGCCAACCCGAGGCGGATCCGTGGGGGTCAGTGCTGCTCGGGTGACTGCTCGGGTGGCTTCTCGGGTCAGCGTTCGATTCGACAGTCGGGTCCAGGTCCCATGGCATGTGGGTCTTGAGATTGTGGTGTCGTCTGCAGAGCGGCCCGAGATTGGCCGCGGTCGTGGCACCGTGGGGCCACGGCACCGCGTGGTCGAGGTCGCAACGGGTGGCCGGCTGTCGACAGCCCGGGAACCGGCAGTGCGGCTCGCGGGCGCGCACCAGGCGTGCCAGGGAGGCGCTGGGCACATAGGACTGAGTCCCGGTGGCCGTCACCACTCCAGCGGCATTGGTGATCCACGCACGCCAGCGTCCGTCAGCGGCAAGCTCGCGGGCGACCTCGGCAGGGATGGGTCCCACGCCGGGAACCTCGGCGGGGTCCTCGGCCAGCCCGAGCAGGGCGTCCAGGGTGACGATGACCTGGATCTCGGCGTGCGGGACGCCGGATGCGGAGCCGGCGAGGCCGGGTGCGGAATCGGGCACTCCGGATGCAGCATCGGGGACTCCGGATGCAGCGGGCCGTGGAGCGCCGTCGTGGCCGGGGGAGCCAGGGACGGCAGCACCACGGCCCGGAGCACCAGCGGGGGGTTCAGGCGTGATGGTCGCGGGCTGCGGGGTACCCACGAGCAGGTCGGTGAGGATGTCGGCGCGGAGTTGGTCGCGGGTGCGCGGCTCGTGGCTGCCGTCGGCGGCAGCATCGGCCTGCACACCCGCCGCGATGGCGGTGAGGCGGCGGTGGATCCGGTGGGCGTCGACGTCGGCAAGCTCGGCGATGAGGGTGGACATGCCGTTGCTGCCCGGATGGATGATGACGCGTCGCGTGGAGAATGCGCGGACCCGGCTCTCCTGCACGGTCTCGGGGCAGATCCGTAGGCGGGCAGCCCGCGCCAACCGGTTGATCTCGGCGGAGTGGTAGGGGCGCCGCCCGGTCGTCAGTCGGTGGTGGACCCGCTGGGCGACCTCGTCGATGACCCTGCCCGCATCGACCTCCTCGAGATCGCTGAGGTGCTCGAGGACCAGGCGCCCGGCCCACGCGGAGATGGCACCCGATTCGACGAGCAGGACCGAGTCTCGGGTGAGCGGTGAGTGCCCGAGCAGCGGCGATCCGGTTGCCCATCGCGGGGATCGAGGTGCGCAGCGCGTGGGCGAGCTCCTCGCGGGCAGGGTCGTGGATCCGTTGCCGCCCGTCGCCGACGTCGAACTCGACGGGATGGGAACCGGCCGCAGTGGCCAATGCAGCGGCACAACGTGCGGCCACCCATGACGCGCACGCCTCCCATGCGGCCGCGGTCACCACTTGGCAGGCGCACGGCCACCCGTCCTGGTGGCCGGGCGTTGGCCAGCCCGGACCCATCCGGTCGTCGAGGTGCGGGACCGAGCAGGGCCCACCGAGGGTCACGTCAGCCAGGGCCGTGGCCAGGTGGGGGCCGGGTGCCAGCCAGAGAAGGCGGCGCACGTCGTCGTGCAGGGTCGCCGCCCACCAGGATTCCTCGGTCCAGGCCGGGCGCTCCTCGCGCCACCAGGCGTGCAGCAACGCTGCGAGGCGGGCCTCATGCGCGGCGTCGGGCGGCTCCGCGACCGCATGCGGCATGCAGCCGCCCGCTGGCGGCGCTGTCTGAGGGACTCCCATCGCTACCCCCGTTCTCGGTGCCACTCAAGACTGGTGGAACGTGACACTGGCTCGAACATCTGTTCGAATCCTACCACATCGGCGGGCGCCGGCAACGAGACCCGAGCCAGGTTGTGGACCGTCGACGCCCGCCGGGCGACGCCCATCACCGGCACACCCGAGACGCGCACCGCGACGGCCGATCCGGTACTCGGGGTCAGCCGACGCTCCCGGCATGCAAGCGCCCCCCGGTAGTCGTGGTGGACCGCCGAGGGGCTGACCCGGCCGGCCGCTAGATGGGCGGCCTGGCAGGGCTGACCCCATCATCCCCCAACGAGGGGCACCAGCGTCCACCGGACAGGTGGAGGAGTCCGAATTGGCAGCGGGGTCTGCCTGGACGTCCACCAGCACGCAGGGGGCATACCGATAGCGGGGGGGCATTTCACCCTGAAGCGGGCATCGTGGACAATGTTCGGCATAGCGACCAGACGGTCGCGTCGGGTCGCGATCACCGGTGATCGAGCGGTTCCTGAGCGCCGGCACCCGACAGGGAAGAGAGGAAGCACACGATGAGCAACAAGGTGGGCAACACCGAGGCAGCGCCCAGCGAGGCTGCCGCAGGCCTGACCGTGTTCGCCGCGGTCATGATGATGATGATCGGGGCGTTCCAGGTCATCCAGGGCATCATCGCCCTGGCCAACGACACGTTCTACGTCGTCGGTGCGGAGTACGTGTTCCAGTTCGATGTCACCACCTGGGGATGGATCCACCTTCTCCTCGGTGCGCTCGTCGCCGTCGCGGGCTACTTCGTCCTCCAGGCCAAGGTCTGGGCGCGCACGGTGGGCGTCATCGTCGCGGTGATCAGCGCACTGTTCAACTTCGCGTGGCTCCCGTACTACCCGGTGTGGAGCATCCTCATCATCGCGCTGAACGTGTTCGTCATCTGGGCCCTGACGGTCCGCGGGCGCGACGTCACGCGCGTCTGAGCACGCGGGAAGCACGAGCGAGGGGTCGGCGGCCTTGGTCGCCGGCCCCTCCTGCGTGACCCGGGGGATTCCCCGTGGCGTCAGCTGTCCACCCGTGGCTGCCTGTCGTCCGGCTGGGAGGCCAGCCACTCGACCAAGCGCTCGCGCATGAGGGTCCGGATCTCGAGGGGCCCGTCGTGGAACTGCTCGACGATCAGGGCGGCTTCGTCCTCGAGGAGCGCCGGTTCGATGGAGAGCGCAGCATCGAGCTCCTGCGCGGCCCGGTCGTCGTGGCCCAGGCCGATGAACGCCAGGCAGCGGATCAGGGGGCCCCAGAGGTCCTCGGGGTGGGTGAGCAGGCTGGCCTCGGCGAGCATGCCGGTGTGGTCGCCGGCCGTGAACCGGTCGAGGGCCAGATGGACGTGCTGGTACCAGGGGTGATGGGGGTTGAGCCGGTTCGACTCGCGGATGGACTCCAGGCCCTGCTCCCAGGCACCGCTGAGCGCCAGCAGGACACCGGACCCGTAGAGGATCGAGGGGTGGTACGGGCTCAGCGCGATCGCGCGGCTGGCGTCGGCCCGGCACTGCTCGGTGTACCCCCGTGCGAAGGCCACGCCTGCGAGCACCGTCCATGCGTGCGCGTGACCGGGGTTCAGGGTGAGTGCCGTGCGCGCCCTGCGCTCAGCGTCGGCAAGGGCGGCGTCGCGGTCCGGGGCCCACTGCAGGATCGCGGTCGCATATTCGAGCGAGCCGAGCATCGACAGCAGGACGACGTTCTCCGGGTCGAGGTCCAGCGCCATGCGCAGGGCGCGCGCCGCGGTCTCGGTGTCCTCGGGCGTCCCGCTGTCGAGGTGGCGGTAGTAGGAGAGTGTCGCCGCGTGGGCCGCGGGGAGGCGGGTTCCCGCGTGGCGCACGGTGGCGTCTCGCAGCACGACACCCCGGAAGTCGCCGACTGTTGCCGCGATCCGTCGGACCAGGTCGTCCTCGTCGTGGAAGCCCGTGACGGAGCTGCGCTCCTGGTCGCTCACATCGGACCACAGCACCTCGCCGGTCTCGCCATCGGACAGCCGGACCAGCACCCGCACCAGGGTCGGGGTCGTTCGGACCGCCCCGGTCAGCACGTAGCGCACGTCGAGGGCCTGCGCTGCCGCCTGAACGTCCGACAGTGCGCCGACGCCCCGCTCACTCACTGCGGGCCCGATGACGCGCAGGCCCGGGAATGCACCCAGTGCGTGGACCAGTGACTCGGTGAGGGCCAGTGCCATCGGCTCGCCCGCGTCCTCGGACGACGGCAGGTCGGCGAACTGGACGACTACGAGTCCCGGCTCGAGGGAGGTGACGCCGCGCGTGGGTGGGGCCAGGTCCCGGTACGTGAGCCGCGGGACGTAGCTGCCCCGGGGCAGGTCGATGACCAGCGACTCAGCAGCCCCCGTGCCCGCGTAGTAGCGCTCCAGGGCGGTGCGCAGCCGGTTGGCCTGCACCCGCGCCGCAGCGTCCGTGGTCGCGTCGAACTGCTCGGTGCGGCCCAGGGCGTACCGAGCCACAGTGCGCTCCTTGAGACGGTTACCGCGACCGGCCAGCGACTCCGTCACCACGTAGGCCAGGAAGTCCCGGGACCGCGGTGCGGCGCGGAGCTCCTCACTGTCCAGCACCCGTCGCAGGGCCGCGACCACGGCCACCGGATCGGGCTCCTGGCGGATGCCACCGCCGGTCCAGTCATCCGCCGTGGTGGCCGAGCCGGACCCCTCCATGCCGGGGATGATCGTCCCGGATGGCCGGAAAGACAAGCCGAGACGGTCCGCGAGGTGACCTCACTGCGCCGGCAGGGACAGGACCTTGGAGCAGCTCAGGCGCCTGCCACCCGCGTGGTGGCCGCAGCCTCGTCGCGGCGGTAGTGGCGGACCAGGATGAGCACCCGGGCGATGGACTCGACGAGGAGGAAGGCCAGCAGGGTCGCGATGATGGCGCGGAAGATGTCACCCTCGGGCAGCAGGTCGCGCTCGGCGACGAGCTTGATGACGACCAGCAGGCCGAGGGCCACGAACGACTCCACGCTGTAGCGCAGGATGACGCCCTTGTGCTGGGGCACCGCAGCCACGTAGGTGGACCGCGCCCGGTAGGCGCCGAACGCGTACCCGGCGACGGCGCCGACGACCGCGACGATCGCGTGCATGGGGTTGCGCTCGAGGTCGGTCAGCAGCAGGGACCCGACGACCACGATGGCAACCAGGGGCTCCAGCATCTGCATCCGCAGCGTCCGGAAGCGCTCGTTGCCCTTCAGCTGGACGCTCGGGTCGGACTTGATCGCCTGGCTGCCCTCCCTGCTCTCCCGCGCGATGAGCACGATGAGGACCAGGACGAGGAGGGACGAGGCGTACTCCATGGGGGGTCTCCTTGCGGTGGGCGTCGAGGGGACGAGGCCTGCGGACTCCGCTCGATGGGGTGCGACGCACGAGCGCGAGACCAGAAGGCTAGCCTCGGCACGCCTGTTCGGTTGGCGATTCCGGTGCTGTAACGGTTACTCCGGGAACCCGCCGTCAGCCCCGTCGCGCTGCCGGGAAGTCCGGCGCGCGCTTGGCCAGGAACGCCGCAACCCCCTCGGCGTACTCCGCGCTGGCCCAGGACCCCTCGTGGATCGCGCGCACCTCGTCGTCCTCGTCCAGCTGGCCGGTGACGACCCGGTGCACCATCGCCTTGCCCCCGCGCAGGGACACCTGCGCCCGGGAGGCAACCGTCCGGGCCACCTCGTGCGCCCGCGCAGCGACCTCCGCGTCGCCGACGACCTCGTGCACCAGGCCGATCCGCTGGGCCGTCGACGCGTCGAGCAGCTCGCCGGTGAGCAGGATCCAGCGGGCCCAGGCCGCACCGACGGTCTCCACCAGCCGCTCGGTCGATCCCAGCGCGTAGACGATCCCCAGCTTGGCCGGCGTCACGCCGAAGCGGGAGCCCTCGCCGCACACCCGGAGGTCACAGGCCACGGCCAACTGGGTGCCACCGCCGATGGCGAAGCCCTCGATGAGTGCGATCGTCGGCTTGGGGAAGTCGATGATCGCCCGCTCGCCGGCCTCGACCGCCTCGCCGTAGCGCCGCGCGCCCTCGGGGTCTGACCGGAGCGTGCGGAACTCCGCGATGTCGGCCCCGGCGCTGAACGGCCCGCCGGAGGAGCCGCGCAGCAGCACGACCTCGACCTCGTCGTCGGCCGCGAGCACCGGCATGAGGTGCGCGAACGCCCGCCACATCGCGTACGAGATCGCGTTGTGCTTGTCCGGGCGGCGCAGCTCGATCGTGGCCACCCCGTCGGCGAGGGTGACCACCAGGTTCTCGGCAGCATCTCCGAGGGCGTCGGCGACTGCTGCGTCGAACGGAGCGGGGGGTCGGGCGCGGGGGCGGACTCGTCCATGGCTGCATCGAACCATCCCCAGGCGCCGTCGACGGCGGCGGCCACTTCCTGGGCGCAACGGGGCCGACCGTGACCGGCCCGCCCATGTCCCCTCGGCCCGAGCCGCCGGCGTGGTGGGCGGGGGCGCTGCTCACCGACTGAGCGCCGACTGCGCAGACGCGGGCCGGAGCGCCGACCTCAGGACCCACCCTCGAGGAACATGTGGATCTGGTAGCGGTCGGCGCGGTACCAGGACGTGACGTACTCCACGGGGTGCGACGCCGCGGAGGACGTGCGCCGGAAGACCAGGAGCGGCGCGCCCCGGGCGACCCCGAGCGCCTCGCCGAGGGCGGTGTCGGCGAGCTCGGCCCAGACCGTCTGCTCGGCGCGGTCGATGGGCAGCCGGTAGGCCGTCGACAGGGTCGTGTACAGCGAGCGGGTCAGGTCGTGGCCGTCCAGGCCCGGCAGGAGCGCCTCGGGGTAGAACCCCCGCTCGAGGGCCATCGGGACGCCGCCGGCCATGCGCAGCCGCTCCACGTCCCAGACGCGGGCGCCCGAGGCCAGCCCGAGGGCGGCGCGGACCTCGACCGGCGCCTCGACGAGTGAGACGCCGCGCACGAGGGTCGCCGCGACCAGCCCGCGCCGGCGCATGTCGTCGGTGAAGGAGGCCAGGTGCAGGGTCGCCTGGATCCGCTCACCGGCGACGAACGTGCCCTTGCCGTGGACCCGGTAGAGCTTGCCCTCCTCGACCAGCTGGCGGATCGCCTCGCGCACGGTCGCGCGGCTCACCGAGAACTCGGCCATGAGCTCCCGCTCGGAGGGGATCGCCGTGTGCGGCGCCCACGTGTCCTCGATCTGGCCCAGGAGGATCGACCGCAGCTGGGCGTGCTTCGGGACGGGTCCACCGACGAGCGGGGGACCCCCGGTGCGGGTCGCCGTCGCGGTGCGGGTGACGTCGGTCATGGGACTCGGCTCTCGGTCGGGGTTGACAAGGAACATCTGCACGAGCATCATAGTGCCACTGGTACGTACCAGTACGGACCAGTCTCGTCAGCCCGATGACCCCACCATACCGGGGAACAGAGTCCACGAGGTGAAGGATGGACCCTCCGAGGTCCGTACCAGATCCCCGAGCCCGTCCCTCGCGAGGGACCCGAGAAGGAGCACTTCATGAGCCAGACCACCACGAAGCCCGAGAAGTCAGGGCTTCGGATCCCCGGCTTCGCCCAGCTGCAGCGCCTCGGCAAGAGCCTGATGCTGCCCATCGCCGTGCTGCCTGCTGCGGGCATCCTGCTCCGGCTGGGTCAGGAGGACCTGCTGGGCAAGATCGACGCGCCGGTGATCGGCCCGTTCTTCGACGCGATGAGCGCCGCGGGCGGTGCGCTGTTCGCCAACCTGCCGCTGCTGTTCGCCGTCGGCGTGGCGATCGGGTTCGCGAAGAAGGCGGACGGTTCGACGGCCCTCGCGGCGGTCGTGGGCTACCAGGTCATGGTGGCCGTGTTCAAGGTCATGTCGCCGATCGTGCTCGCCGGGCAGGTCGACGCCGCCGGGAACCCGGCCCAGATCAACTACAGCGTCTTCACCGGAATCGTCGCCGGACTGCTGACCGCGTGGCTCTTCGACCGGTACCACACGATCCAGCTGCCGCCCTACCTGGGCTTCTTCGGCGGGCGGCGGTTCGTCCCGATCGCGGTCTCGCTGGCCTCGCTGCTGCTGGCGTTCGGGATGAGCTACTTCTACCCGATCTTCAACTCCGGGCTCACCAGCCTGGGCGAGTTCATCGGCGCCTCCGGGGCGTTCGGCGCCTTCACCTACGGTGTCGCCAACCGGCTGCTCATCCCGATCGGCCTGCACCACATCCTCAACTCCTACGTGTGGTTCCTCTACGGCTCCTACCAGATCCCCGACGGCGAGCTCGTCACCGGTGAGCTCACGCGATTCGCTGCCGGCGACCTGACCGCGGGCCTGCTGACCTCCGGGTTCTACCCGATCCTCATGTTCGGCCTGCCGGCCGCCGCGCTGGCGATGATCCACGTGGCCAAGCCGGGCCAGCGGAAGCTTGCGGTCGGCATCCTCTCGGCCGCGGGCCTCACTGCCTTCCTCACCGGGGTCACCGAGCCGCTGGAGTTCTCCTTCATGTTCGTGGCGTTCCCGCTGTACCTGGTCCACGCCCTGCTGACCGGCCTGTCGCTGGCGATCGCGTACCTGCTGGACATCCACCTGGGCTTCTCGTTCTCCGCCGGCCTGATCGACCTGCTGCTCTACGGCACCGCCCCGGCGGCGAAGAACATCCCGCTCCTGCTCGTGATGGGCGCCGTGTTCTTCGCGGTCTACTACCTGCTGTTCCGCTGGGCCATCGTGAAGTGGAACATGAGCACCCCGGGCCGCGAGCCCGAGGCGGAGTTCGCGGCCGAGCAGGCGGCGAACCTCACCGACGAGCCCGTCCTGGTCCTGGCCGGATCTGTCGGTGGACCGGGCTCGGCGGCCGCCCCCGCCGCAGCGGGCACCGCGACCGGCGCCCTCTCGGCCCGGGACTCCAAGGCCGAGCAGCTCATCGCGGCCTTCGGCGGGCGGGAGAACCTCGTGAACGTCGACGCCTGCATCACCCGGCTGCGGATGGAGGTCGTCGACAAGTCCGCGGTCGACAAGGCGCGGCTCAAGGCCCTCGGCGCCGCCGGCGTCATCGAGGTCGGCAACAACGTCCAGGCCATCTTCGGAACCCAGGCCGAGGCGCTGAAGAACGACATCAAGGACGTCCTCTAGGACGTCCTCGCGAACCCGAGGAGCACAGCAATGGAAGTCATCATCGTCGACCGTCCGCAGGACGCCGCCCCGATCGTCGCCGAGGCGTACACCCGCCTTCTGGCCCGCACGCCCGACGCCGTGCTCGGGCTGGCGACCGGCTCGACACCGCTGGGCGTGTACGCCGAGCTCATCCGCCGCCACCGCGAGGAGGGCCTGAGCTTCGCCCGGGCCCGGGCGTTCCTGCTCGACGAGTACGTCGGCCTGCCGGGCGACCACCCCGAGCGCTACCACGCCTTCATCCGGCGGGTCCTGACCGACCAGGTCGACTTCGACCCCGACGCGGTCATCGGGCCCGACGGCCTCGCCGAGGACCTCGAGGCCGCGGGCCGCGCCTACGACGAGGCGATCCGCGCGGCCGGCGGCATCGACATCCAGATCCTCGGGATCGGCGCCGACGGCCACCTGGCGTTCAACATGCCGATGTCCAGCCTGACCAGCCGCACCCGCCTGAAGACGCTCACGCCGAAGACCCGGGCGGACAACGCGCGCTTCTTCGACGACGACATCGACCAGGTGCCCACGCACTGCCTGACGCAGGGGCTCGGCACGATCATGGAGAGCCGGCACGCGATCATGCTCGGCTTCGGCCGCGGGAAGGCCCAGGCCGTCCGCGAGTGCGTCGAGGGTGCCGTCGCCGCGCACTGGCCCGCCTCGATCCTGCAGATGCACCCGCACGCGACCGTCGTCGTCGATGCCGACGCCGCCAGCCAGCTCGCGTTCACCGACTACTACCGCTCGACCCACGCCGGAAAGCCGGCCTGGCAGGGCATCTAGCATCGACCCGGCCCACCCGGGCGGGCACCACGACCGCAACCCTCGGCACCTCAACGTAAGAGAGTGAGCAATGACAACCATCCACGCCGCACAGGCCCTGGTCGACGGCCACCTCGTCGGGCCCGTTCGCCTCGAGCTCGACGGCCGGCGCATCGCCTCGGTGATCACCGGCCCGGCCGCCGAGCAGGGGCCCGCCGCTGACATCGAGCTGGGCGCCGGCACCCTGACCCCGGGGCTGCTGGACCTGCAGAACAACGGATCCTTCGGCGCTGACTTCGCTGACGCCACCCCGCAGCAGTGGGCCGACGTGCTCACCGGGCTGGCCTCCCGCGGAGTCACCGGGCTGGAGCCGACGATCATCACCGCCCCCCTCGCCGAGCTCAACGAGGCGTTCGACCGGATCCACGCCGCGCAGCAGCGCCATGCCGACGAGCCGGTGACCCGCATCCTCGGGGCGCACCTCGAGGGGCCCTTCATCTCGGAGCGGCGCAAGGGCGCCCACCGGGCCGAGTGCATGCTCGACCCCACGCCCGAGGCCCTGGACACCCTGCTGGACAACCCGGCCACGGCCGCGGTGCTGCTCACCGTCACCCTCGCGCCGGAGCGTCCGCACGCGCTGGCGGCGATCCGCCGGCTCGCCGACCGGGGCGTGATCGTCTCGGTCGGGCACTCCGACGCCACGGCGGATCAGGTGTGGGCGGCCGCGGACGCCGGGGCCACCATGACCACGCACATCTTCAACGCCCAACGCCCCCTGAAGCACCGCGAGCCCGGCGTCGCCGGAGCCGTGCTCGCCGATGAGCGCTTCTTCATCGGCGTGATCATCGACGGCCAGCACCTGCACCCGAGTGTCGTGAAGATCGTCTACGCCGCTGCTCCGGGGCGCGCCATCGGCGTCACCGACGCGATCGTCACGGCCGGGCTGCCCAACCAACACCCCGCTGATGTTCGGCGGGCAGTCGGTCGCGAACGACGACGCCGGGGTCGGCCGCCGTCCCGACGGGACCATCGCCGGGGCAGGCATCGTCCTCGACGAGGCCGTGCGCCGAATGATCGCCGCCGGACTCGACCCGGCCGACGTGCTCGCCTCGTGCACCGAGGTGGCCGCGCGCTCGCTGCATCGGACCGACGTGGGGCACCTCGCGCCCGGTGCGCTGGCGGACCTGGTCTGGTGGGACGAGCAGTGGCGCCCACGCCGGGTCTGGGTCGGGGGGGTCGAGATCCCCACGTCGGAGCAGGTGCCGGCCTGACCGGGTCGTCCGGCTGTCAGCGGTTCTCGAGGTCGATCAGGGCGGCATCCACGGTCGGGTACGGCTCAGCAAGGGTGGTCAGCGCGGGCAGGCCGAGGCGTGCGGCGTACTCGCGCACGGGCGCACGGGCGCCGGCGAACCGGAGCTCTGTCCCGTCGAGTCGCAGGTCATCGACCAGTGAGGCCAGCGCGTCGGCGGCGGTCACGTCGATCTCGTAGGTGGCGCTGAGGTCCAGCACGACGACACCGGGTGGCTCCGCAGCGGCGTCCAGGGCGGTGCGCAGGTTGTCCAGCGCGCCGTCGATGCTGGCGAAGACCAGTGGCCCGTCCACGCGGAGGACGAGCACCCCCGGTACCGGCACGGCCCCGGGGTTCACCGACATGTCCACGAAGCCGCGGTCGGGATCGCGGCCGAGGACGGCGGTGTGCGGGGTACCCAGGCGCAGCAGGAGCAGCAGCAGGCTGAGCACGACGCCGATCACGATCCCCGCCATCACACCGATGAGGAGGACTCCGAGGAAGGCGAACAGGGCCAGCCAGAAGTCCGGCACCTGGACCTGGCGCAGCCCCCAGATCTTCAGCGGCTTGATCATCCCCATCACCGCGTGGATCACGATGGCTGCCAGCGCCGCCTCGGGGAGGTTCACGAACAGGCCCGTGAGGAACAGGATCGTGAGCACGACCAGCGCGACCGACACGACGAACGCCATCGCGGTGCGCGCCCCAGCCTTCTGCGTGGCGGCGGACTTCGACAGGCTGCCCGAAGGCGGCATCCCCTGCAGGATCCCGGCCCCGATCGACGCGGCGCCGTAGGCCATCAGCTCGCGATCGGCGTCGACCTTCGTGTTGTCCGTGGCGGCGTAGGCCTTCGCGATGGCCAGCGACTGGGCGAATCCCACGACGACGATCCCCAGCGCCCCCGGCAGCAGCGACCACACGTCCGACAGGGACACCCCGGTCCAGGACAGGAACGCGAACCCCTGCGGGATGTCACCAACGACCTCGACACCCTGGTCCTCGAGGTCCAGGCCGCCGACGAGGGCCACCGACACGACGACCACCACGATCGGGGCCGGCACCTTGGGTGCGACGTGCTCCAGCAGCATCAGGGTCAGGAAGGAGCCCACGCCGATCAGCAACGTGACCCAGCGCCAGTCGGAGAGCTCCTGGACCAGGCCCACCAACTCCTTGAGCGTGTTCCCCTCCGGCTTCTCCACGCCGACCAGCTTCGGCAGCTGGCCCACGGCGATGTAGACGCCCAGGCCCACGATGAACCCGTCGAGCACCGGTCGCGCGAAGACCCGGGAGATGAAGCCCAGCCTGAACGCGGCGAGCACGAGGTAGATCGCCCCGACGAGCAGGGACAGGACCGCGGTCAGCAGCACGTAGGAGTCGGTGGCCGCCGCCGCGAGCGGGGCGATCACGGTCGCGGTGAGCGCGGCGATCGTGGAGGTCGGGGCCATGACCAGCCGCTGGGAGCTGCCGAACCATGCGTAGGCCAGCAGCGCCAGCGGCACCGAGTACAGGCCGTACTGCGCGGGGATCCCGGCGACCGACGCGTAGGCGATCGCCTCCGGCACCAGAAGGGCCCACAGGGTGAGGCCTGCGAGCGCGTCGGCGACGAGGAACGTCCGCCGGTATCCGGAGAGCCACGCCGGGGGCGCGATCGACCACAGCCGCCGATCGGACCCTGACTTCGCCGGGACCACGCTCACGTCAGACATGTGACCATCCTGTCGTTGGAGTGCCCGGGGAGGCCACGCGTACGACCTACCTCACCGCCGCCAGTCCAGCCTCCGGTGCAGCCACAGCGACACGTACACGAGTCCAACCAGTGCGGGGACCTCGATCAGGGGACCGATCACGCCCGCGAGGGCCTGGCCGGATGTGACTCCCCAGACGCCGATGCTCACGGCGATGGCCAGCTCGAAGTTGTTGCCGGCGGCGGTGAAGGCCAGGGTGGCGGTCTTCGGGTAGGGCAGCCGGGCGCGCCGGCCGACGACGAACGAGACCGACCACATGATGGCGAAGTAGGCCAGCAGCGGGATCGCGATCAGGACGACGCTCAGGGGGTCGGAGGTGATGGCCTCGCCCTGCAGGGCGAACATCACGACGATGGTGAACAGCAGCCCGTACAGCGCCCACGGGCCGATCCGGGGCAGGAACCGGTTGTCGTACCAGTCCGCGCCCTTGCGGGGTCGCAGCGTGCGGCGGGTCAGGTACCCGGCGGCCAGGGGGATGCCCAGGAAGATCAGCACCGACTTGGTGATCTCCGCGGTGGAGAACGTGACGTCCTCCGTGGGCAGGCCCAGCCAGCCGGGAAGGATCTCGAGGTAGAACGTGCCCAGCAGGGCGTAGGCCAGCACCTGGAACACCGAGTTGATCGCCACCAACAGGGCGGCGGCTTCGCGGTCACCGCAGGCCAGGTCGTTCCAGATCAGCACCATCGCGATGCACCGGGCCAGTCCGATGACGATCAGGCCGGTGCGGAACTCCGGGTAGTCGTAGAGGAACACCCACGCGAGGGTGAACATCAGTGCGGGGCCGATCACCCAGTTGAGCAGCAGTGACGACCACAGCATGGGCTTGTCGCCGGTGACGTGGCCCATGTCCTCGTAGTGGACCTTGGCCAGCACCGGGTACATCATCATCAGCAGCCCGAGGGCGATCGGCAGCGAGGTCTGGCCGACCTTCACTGCGTCCAGGGCGTCCTGGATCCCGGGCAGCAGCCGCCCGAGCAGGAGCCCGCCCGCCATCGCCAGCAGGATCCACACCGGCAGGAACCGGTCCAGGGTGGACAGTCGGCCCAGCACGGCAGCCTCGTCGGGAATGGTGGCCGCGCGGTCGTGGTGGTCGGAGGGGGTCACCCGCGTGCTCCTGTCTGGCTCAGGTGAGGGCGGGGGTCAGGTGGCGGGGGTCAGCAGCCGGGCGATCTCGGTGGCATCGGGGACGCGCCCGGAGACCAGGACCTGCTCGTCGACGACCAGCCCCGGGGTCCTCATGACCCCGTACGAGGCGATGTCGCCGAAGTCGGTGACCTTCTCCACGGTGGCCTCCAGGCCGAGTGTGGCCAGCGCCTGCTTGGTGTTGGCCTCCAGGCGCACGCAGTTCGCGCAGCCGGAGCCGAGGATCTTGATGATCATGGTCGTTCCCTTCGGTGGTGGTCGGTGTCTGTGGGTGGTGGCGATCCGAGGGTCCTGGGGGTCATGTGGGCACGCCGGAGCCGAGGATGGCGTTGAAGAGGTAGCCGACGACGACGATCCCGGTGGCGACAACGGCGATGAAGAGGCCGAGCAGCTTCGGCTGCAGGACCCGGCGCAGCAGGATCATCTCCGGCAGGGACAGGGCCACCACGCTCATCATGAACGCCAGCACGGTGCCCATCGGCATGCCCTTGGAGTACAGCACCTCGACCAGCGGCATGATGCCGGCGGCGTTCGAGTAGAGCGGGACCCCGATCGCCACGGCGACCAGGACCCCGAACGGGTTGTCCGAGCTGGCGTAGGTGGTGAAGAACTCGGTGGGCACCCAGCCGTGGATGAGCGCGCCGAGGCCGATGCCGACCAGGAGGTAGGGCCAGATCTTGCGCAGGATCGTGGCCACCTCCTCGACGCCCATCACGATGCGCTGGTCGAAGGTCAGTCCGGCGGCGGGGTCGATGGCCTGGCCGCGGAGCGTCGTCTCGAACACGAACGGCTCGACCCAGCGCTCCACGTGCAGGCGGCCCAGGATCCATCCGGCCACGATCGCGATCGTGACGGCGGCGACCACGTACAGCAGGGCGATCTCCCAGCCGAACAGCGACCAGAGCAGGCCGATGGCGATCTCGTTGGCCAGCGGGGAGGCGATCAGGAAGCTCAACGTCACACCGATGGGGACTCCGGCGGCGACGAACCCGATGAACGCCGGGACCGCCGAGCAGGAGCAGAACGGGGTGATCACGCCGAGGCCGGCGGCCATCACGTTGCCGATCCCCTCACGCCTGCCCCCGAGCAGGGCCCGCGTGCGCTCAACGCTCATGAACGAGCGCAGCACCGTGACCACGAAGATGATCCCGGTCAGCAGCAGTGCGATCTTGACGGTGTCGTAGAAGAAGAAGTGCAGGGTCTCGGTCAGCCGGGCGTCGGGGTCCATCCCGAACACGTCGTAGAGCAGCCAGTCCCAGAACGGCAGGTTCAGGCTGTACAGCAGCCACCACAGGATGGCCGCGCCGGTCAGGGCGCCGACCTGACCCCGCCGATCGGTGGGCACCCGCTCGAGCACGTTCATGTCAGCCCCTCGACGGACCGCGGGGTGCACCGGTCGTCGGCAGGGCGGCGGCGATCCGGGCGTGCGCGTCCTCGGCCAGGGTGTAGTCGACCCACCGGCCGCGCTTGGCGGAGGTGACCAGCCCCGCCTCGCGCAGCACCTTGAGGTGGTAGCTCAGCACGTTGGGGGCCACCCCCGCGACCGGCTGCAGGTCGCACACGCACCGGGTGCCGGAGGCCGCCAGCTCAGCCAGCAGGCGCCATCGCACCGGGTCGGCGGCGACGGCCATCAGCGCCACGGCCTGCTCGCGCTCCAGCGGGCGACCTATCCAGCACCATCGCTTCGATCATGCTTGAAGTGTAGTGCCGGGGTGTCCGACTCCAGGGGGGCCGAAGGTCC
>CAVQQP010000015.1:0-22457 GCA_963714995.1 uncultured Actinomycetes bacterium
CTCCTGAGGAGGTTGGCGGGGTGGTGGGCGGGGTGGTGGGAGGGGTTCCGGGACTCCCGGCGGCGGACACCGGGATCCGTGCGGCGTCGGCGGCTGCGGCCCGGCTGTACCGCAGGATGAAGGGCAGGCTGATCGTGATCAGGATCGCCGGCACGGCCGTGAACGCCATCAGCACGCCGGTGATCGCCGAGTCCGGCTGGGTGACCTGCTCGTCGGCCTTGCTGGACACGAAGCCGCTGAGGGCCAGCACCACCAGGACCAGCCCGGGCCCGAGGGCGAAGCCGAGGGTCTCGCCCGCGGCCCACATCCCCGTGAACACCCCAGCCCGGGCGTGGCCCGACCGGGCGGTGTCCGCGGCGATGCAGTCGGGCAGCATCGCCAGCGGGAACATCTGCAGCCCTCCATAGGCCATGCCGCACAACCCGATGGCGGCATACACGACCACCAGGGACAGGTTCAGACCCCCGAACAGGAGGACCAACGTGCCCACGAGGAACATCAGCGTGGCCACCAGGTAGCCGTGCTCCTTGCCGAACCGGTGGGCGACCCAGTTCCACACCGGCATCACGACGATGGCCGGCGCCACGAGGCAGACGAACAGGATCGTGACCGCGGTGGGCCGCTCGAGGATGTAGGTCGCGTAGTACTGCGTCCCTCCCAGCATCGCGGAGAGCCCGAGCGCCTGGATGACGAACGACGCCAGGAGCACGACGAACGCGCGGCTGTGGCGCACCTCCCGGAACTGGTCGAGGAGGCCACCCTCGGCGGCGGGGCTGACCCGGGCGCGGGCCTTCGACAGCCCGATGATGCACAGCCAGATGCCGACGAACATCAGGCCGGCCATGCACAGGGCCATGACGAAGTGGCCGAGGTAGGCACCACCGAGGGCGTCGCGGATCACCGGGGCCAGCGCCCCGCCCATCAGGATGGCGACGGTGAGGAAGGCGACGCGCACGGCCATGAGCGTCGAGCGCTCATCCGGCTCGTCGGTGAGCTCGGCAGCCAGGGCGATGTAGGGCACCTGGAAGAGGGCGAAGGCCGTCGCGGCCAGGATGAAGGCCACGAAGACCCAGGCTCCGGCCAGTCCCGTGTTGAGGGCTGGCGGCACCGAGAACATCAGCACGAACGCCAGGGGCAGCAGCACGCCGGCCAGCTTGAGGAAGGGCAGCCGGCTGCCCACCCGCTCGGCTGCGCGGTCGGACATGCGACCGACCACCGGCAGCACGAGGACGTCCCACGCCTTGGGGACGGCGACCACGAGGGCTGCCGCGCCCGCAGCGACGCCGAGGGTGTTGGTGAGGTAGTACGCCAGCACCAGGCCGGGGACCGCCCCGAACACGCCCGTGCCCACGGAGCCGAAGGCGTAGGAGACGATCGTCCGTCGGGTCAGGTGGAGCTCGTCCGCGCCTGGGGCGGAAGGCCCGGCGCCCCCACCCCGGGGCTGCGGCAGCGCACTCGATGACATGCTCCGGACGCTACAGCGGGGGATACCGCCAAGGCGTGGTCACCGGAAACCCGCATATACCCGTTCCGGCTCGAGACGGGGCGGTGGGCGACGTCGGACCAACCTCGCGCCCATTCCGGTTGAAAGAGCCACGGGACCGAGGCGTCTCGGACCAACCTCGCGCCCGCTCGCGTCGAAAGACGGAGCACCGGCGGGCCGGGATCGACCGAACGGGCGCGAGGTCGCCCGCGCATCGTGCGCGGATCCCGCAGCGGGTCGGGAACGACCGGAACACCCGCGAGGTTCAGGCGCCGAGGAGCTCGGCGGCCCGGCGGCCGCTGGCCAGGGCGCCGTTGATGCTCGGGCCCTGGCGATGGTCGCCGGCGAGGACGATCCCGGAGCTGACCGCTGCCGAGCGCGCGGCCCCCACGGCGGGCAGCGCCGAGGCAATCGGGTAGTGGGCGATCGGCTCGAGGTCCCCGGGCGCGACCGCGAGCATGCGCGCGGCATCCTCGCGGGCCCACAGCTCGGCCTCGGCAGAGTCGTGGAAGCCCACCGCCGACGCAGCGATCAGGCGTCGGCCGGCGGGCGCGTAGGTCGGCGCCACGTCGCTCATCACGGCGACGTTCGCCAGCCGCACGTCCGGGGACACGAGCAGCATGGGGTGCCGGTCGGGCAACTCCGCGACCGCGAAGTACCAGGTCGTCAGGGCCCGCCACCGGGTCGCCGAGGCGGTCGGGACCAGCGAGGACGGGTCGTCCACCGCGACGATCACGTCGTCGGCCAGCCACTCGGCATCCGCGGTGGTGACCCGCCCGCTGGCAGCCGACAGCACCGGCGTGCTCGTCAGGACCGACACCCCCGCGGCCAGGCGGCGCGGCAGCTCGTCCATCCCACTGGCCGGCACCCCGGGCGTGCCGGCCAGGAAGGTCCGCAGGATGTCGTCGACGACCGCACGTGGGGTCTCGAGGGCGGCGTCCGCCAGGACGCCCGACAGGAACGGCCGCACCAGGCAGTCCAGCGCGGCATCGTCGACGCCGGCCGCTCGCAGGGCCTCCCCGATCGCCTGGTCCGCCCGCGCCGGCGGGGTGCGCCGCGGATGGGCAGGTGTCCCCAGCCGCGCTGCGTACGACGCGAACGCGCCCAGTCCGCGGGTGGCCCCGAGCGCCCGCAACGACCGCGTCGTGGCCGGCAGGCTGCGGGGGTCGCGCCGCGGATCGGCCAGTGGATGGGAGATGCCGTCGCGGACCACATCGACCCCAGCCGCGAACGCGCGGACCGCCAGGTCGGGCCACGCGAGGCGTCCCTCCGGGTAGGCCGGGTTGTAGAGCTGGAAGCCCCGGTCGAGGGTGAAGCCGTCGACCCGGTCGGTGCGCACACGACCGCCGATCGCATCCGCGGCCTCGAGGACCACCACGTCCCGGCCCGCGGCGGCCAGGAGCTGGGCCGCCCGCAGCCCTGAGAGACCCGCCCCGACGACCACCACGTCCACCCTGTTCGCCACGCCCCGAAGGCTGCCGCGGACCGCCCCGGAGCGCAACCCGGCTCGTGCGCAGTCAGGTCAGGATGAGGATCCCGCCGGTGACGTTGAGCATCAGCACGCACGCACCGGTCAGCAGGATCAGCCGCGCCGCGGGGACCAGGGATCCGGCGGGGATCACCCCCGGCGCGACGCGCTGGCGGCGCACCGACCCGACGAGCACCCCGAGCCCGAGCACCATCGCGACGGCGGCCGCCCCGACAGCCAGGGTGCTGCGCCCCGCCGAGTAGGCCACGAGCGCGGACGGGACGCCCAGCAGAGTGAGGCCCATGCGCGCCCAGGCAAGCATCGTCCGCTCGCCGGCCAGTCCGGGGTCGGACGGCTCCGACGGGGTCGCCGCCCTCGGTGCCAGTCCCCTCATGTCGCGAGCACGACCGCGATCCCCGTCGCCACCGCCAGGACGGCGAGCGCCACCGCCACCACGGGGATGGAGGTCGACAGCGGAAGGCCCTGGTTCAGGCGGATCGCGCGCTCCATCCGGAACCACCGGATCAGGGCACGGATCGACAGCGTCGCGGCCATCAGGATCCACAGGATCGCCAGCACGTTGATGGAGAAGTGCTCCCCCGGGATGATCGTGCCGACCGCCAGGCCGATGCCCAGCAGGCCCAGCGAGGTGGTCACCCAGGCCAGGAACGTCCGCTCGTTGGCCAGCGTGAACCGGGGATCGGGGTCATCGCCCACCGACCGCACCCACGCGTCGAACCGGCCCACGCCCACGCCTCCCTCAGGTCGGCGCCCACCCTAGCGGCAGGTGTCGGGTTCGCGGCCGATCAGGCTGCGGAGCCGGTGCCGCCCGCGGGGCGGGTGGCCCGACGGGGTCCGCGACGCGGCGCGCTGGGAGCCGCGGATCCACCGCTGCTGGACCAGACCGTGGTCGAGCCGCCCGAGGAGCGCGATGCCGACGAGCGCGGGCCCGAGGAGCGCGAGGCGGAGGAGCGCGAGGCGACGAGGACGACTGCGGCGCGCGGGACGCCGAGGACTGGCCCGGGCGCGAACCCGAGCTCGTGCGCTGCTGCCCACCGGCGTACCCGGCGGAACGTGCGCCCGAACCCGAACCCCCGGACGAGCGACCGCGGCCGCCACCGGAGCCGCCACTGGAGCCGCGGCCCGAGCCACGGCCCGTGCGCTCCTCCGGGATGGGCTGGGCGTTGGCCACCACGACCCGCGGGGCGCTCGGGCCCACGATGTCGGTGATCGCCGCGTCACCCGCGCGCACCTTGTGCTGCGTGGGCGTGATGGCGGCGCGACGCATGAGGTCGGCGACGTCGCGACGCTGGTCGTGGGTCGCCACCGTCACCACCACGCCGGCGGCACCGGCACGCGCCGTGCGACCGGAGCGGTGCAGGTAGGCCTTGTGCTCGGCCGGCGGGTCGATGTGCACGACGAGGGTGATGTCGTCGACGTGGATCCCGCGTGCGGCGATGTCAGTGGCCACGAGGACCCGGACGTCGCCGTCGGAGAAGGCAGCGAGGTTGCGCTGGCGGGCGGCCTGGCTCAGGTTGCCGTGCAGGTCGACGGCGTGGATGCCCGAGGCCGTGAGCGTGCGCGCCCAGCGCTTGGCCTGGTGCTTGGTGCGGGCGAAGGCCAGGGTGCGGCCGTGCCCGCCGACGAGCTGGGCGACGACCTCCCCGCGGTCGGCAGCATCGACGTTGAAGACGTGGTGGTCCATCGCCGGGACCGGCGACGCCGCGGAGTCGACCTCGTGGGTGACCGGGTTGTGCAGGTACCGGCGCGCCAGGACGTCGACGCCGGAGTCCAGCGTCGCGGAGAACAGCAGGCGCTGGCCGTCGGCCGGCGTCTGGTCGAGCAGGCGACGCACCTCGGGCAGGAAGCCCAGATCGGCCATGTGGTCGGCCTCGTCGATGACGGTGACCACGATGTCCTCGAGGCTGGCGAGGCGCTGCTTGATGAGGTCGGCCAGGCGCCCGGGGGTGGCGACGATGATGTCCACGCCCTTGGCCAGGGCGGTCACCTGCGGGTTCTGGCCGACGCCGCCGAAGATGGTGCGGGTCTTGAGGCCCATCGCCTCGGCGAGCGGGGCGATCGTGTTGTCGACCTGCACGGCCAGCTCACGGGTGGGGACGAGGACGAGTCCGCGGGGGCGGCGCGCCGCGGAGCGACTGCCGGCCAGGGCGGAGACCAACGGCAGCGCGAACGCCACCGTCTTGCCGCTGCCGGTGCGGCCGCGGCCGAGCACGTCGCGTCCGGCCAGGGAGTCGGGCAGGGTCGCGGACTGGATGGGGAACGGCGCGTCGATGCCACCGGAGGCCAGCGACGCGATGAGCGCCGGGGCGACGCCGAGGCTCGCGAAGGTCGTGGTGTCGGCCGAGCGCAGAGGTGCGGGCAGGCGTGGAGGTGCGCGCAGCAGACGCCGCGCGGGCGGGAGAAGTCACAGGGGTCCTGAACGTCGAGAGGAATGGCCGCGGGTGCTGGCCCATCTCACGAAGGGGACGCCGGTCAGGCATCAGAGCAGACGACCTCGCCAGCGGCGGGTGCCGCGGACAACGCGCACCGATCAGTCGGTGCACGCCCAGAGTACCCCGATAGGTGACCGGGCAAACACCAATCGTCACCGGCGTGGCACACTCCTGGGGTGCCGGACGACCCGCTGCCGACCCGGTCGGTGTTCCAGATCCCGGCCATGGACTGCCCCACGGAGGAGCAGCTGGTCCGCATGGCGCTGGCCCCGGTCCCGGTGGCCCAGCGGTTGGACTTCGACCTCGCGGCCCGCCAGCTCACGGTGGTCCATGAAGGACCGCCGACCAGCATCCTGGCTGCCCTGGAGGGGTTGGGAATGGGCGCCCGGCTGTCCTCGTCGACGCCGATCGACCGCGCCGAGGACGTGGGGCGCGACGACGCGACCTCCACCCCCGACTCCCAACGACGCGCGCTCTGGCTCGTGCTGGCGATCAACGCCGCGATGTTCGTCATCGAGATCGTTGCCGGATTCGTTGCGCAGTCGACCGGGCTGGTCGCCGATGGCGTGGACATGCTCGCCGACGCGAGCATCTACGCCATCGCGCTGATGGCCGGCGGCGACGTGGCCCGGCAGCGCCGATCCGCCCGCGCCAGCGGCTGGCTGCAGCTCACACTCGCCGGGTTGGTCCTCGTCGAGGTGCTTCGCCGCGCGGCCGCGGGCAGTGAGCCCGTCGACATGGCCATGATCCTCGTCGGCCTGCTGGCGCTGGTCGCCAACCTCTCCTGCGTCGCGATCCTGGCAGGGCACCGGGACGGCGGGGCGCACATGCGGGCCAGCTGGATCTTCACGACGAACGACGCCCTGGCCAACATCGCCGTGATCGTGGCCGGCGTCCTGGTCGCGATCACGGGATCGGCGATCCCCGACCTGGTCATCGGGGCGGGGATCGCCGTCCTCGTCGCCTCCGGTGCGTGGCGGATCCTGCGGATGCGCTGAGGCCCGGCAGGCGCGACGGAGCCTCCCGAGTTCGTCGACCGGGCGGGTCCGCGGGATGATCCACCCATGGTTCCTCCCGCCGTGGCCCTCCCCGCTGTCGAGCTGGTCCGCCCCCGGGCTGAGCACCTGCCCAGCTACCTCGATGCGCTGCGTCGCGGGTGGTCACCGAACACGGAGCACGTGGGGCTCGACCAGGCGGCCATCGATCGCGTGACCCGGGACCCCGACCGCTTCCTCGCGCTGTGCGACGACCGGGAGGCGGCCGGCGACCCCATCGAGCTGCCCGACGGCACGACGGTCCCGCGGCTGCCCGGGCTGACCCGATGGATGTGGGACGGGGAGTTCGCCGGGGCGATCAACCTGCGCTGGCAGCCGGGCACCCGGGAGCTGCCGCCCACCTGCCTGGGCCACATCGGCTACTCGGTGGTGCCGTGGAAGCGCCGGCGCGGGTACGCGACCGCGGCGCTGGCCGCGATGCTGGCGATCGCCGCCGCGGAGGGCCTGCCGATCGTCGACATCACGACCGACGTGGACAACGTGGCGTCCCAGCGCGTGATCCTGGCCAACGGGGGCGTCCTGGTCGAGCGCTTCACCAAGCCGGAGTCCAGCGGCGGCAGCCCCGCCCTGCGCTTCGCGGTGGACCTGGGCGGCGTCAGCGGGTCAGATCCGGGTCGTTGAGGTACGCGTCGACCAGGACCCGTGCCAGGGACCGGGCCTCGGCGTCCTCCGGGTGCGACTCCAGCCGGATCAACAGCCGCGCGGCCTCGGCTGACTGCGCCCGGCCACCGCGGTCGACGATCTCGCGCAAGTGGGCATCCATGTCCTCGAGCGTGCCAGCGTTCGGCCGGGCACGCCAGCGGGAGCGCCCCCGGCCGAATCGGCGAATCCCCCGATAGCGGGCAGGCACCGTAGAATCTCCCCCACCGCCCCAGGGAGCCACGACCATGCCCGTCAAGATCAGGGAAGGCCTTCCGGCCGCCGACGTCCTCGCCGCTGAGAACGTCTTCGTGATGACGGATCGCCGCGCTGCGAGCCAGGACATCCGTCCGCTGAGCATCCTGGTCCTGAACCTGATGCCGGCCAAGCAGACCACCGAGGCCCAGATCCTGCGACTGCTCGGCAACTCCCCCCTGCAGGTCGAGGTCACGTTCCTGCACACGGCCTCCTACTCCCCCAAGCACACCGACCACACCCACCTCGAGGTCTTCTACGAGACCTTCGAGCACGTGCGCGACCGGCGCTATGACGGCCTGATCATCACCGGCGCGCCCGTCGAGCTCATGGAGTTCGAGGAGGTGGACTACTGGGACGAGCTCGTCGGGATCATGGAATGGGCCGACGAGCACGTGTTCTCGACCCTGGCGATCTGCTGGGGCGCCCAGGCGGAGCTCTACCACCACTACGGGATCGGCAAGCACACCGTGGACCAGAAGGTCTTCGGCGTGTTCTCCCACGAGGTGACCGACCCCAAGAACAAGATCACGCGCGGGTTCGACGACGTGTTCCTCGCGCCGCACTCCCGGCACACCACGGTGGACGTCGAGGACATCCTGGCCGAGCCCGACCTGGAGCTCCTGGCCGTCTCCCCGGAGGCCGGTGTGTACCTGGCCGCCTCCCGCGACGGCCGGCGGGTGTTCGTGACCGGGCATGCCGAGTACGACGCCGAGACCCTCGACATCGAGTACCGCCGCGACCTGGCCGCCGGGCCTGCCGATCGAGATGCCGCGCAACTACTACCGCGACGACGACCCCGAGCAGCTGCCCATCGTCGGCTGGCGCGCGCACGGGGACCTGCTGTTCACCAACTGGCTGAACTACTGCGTCTACCAGGAGACGCCCTACGACCTCCACGAGCTGGGCGCCCGGACGCACTGAGCGCACGCACCCCGCGGGGCGGGCAACCCCCGGCGTGGACCACTACCGTCGAACCACGGAACGAGGACGGGAGTGGTCATGAAGCTGGTCGTGGTCGGGGGCGTGGCAGCAGGCGCCTCAGTGGCAGCACGGGCCCGACGCCTGGATGAGTTCGCCGAGATCATCGTGTTCGAGAAGTCCGGGAACGTCTCGTTCGCCAACTGCGGGCTGCCGTACCACATCGGCGAGACGATCAAGGACCGCTCGCGGCTGCTCCTGCAGACCCCGCAGAGCCTGCGCGAGACCCTGGACATCGACGTGCGGATCACCACCGAGGTGACCGCCATCGACCCGGTCGCCCACACGGTCACCGCGCGCGACCTGATCACCGGTGAGGAGTACACCGAGACCTGGGACTCCCTCGCCCTGTGCCCGGGGTCCTCGCCGTTCCGCCCGCCGCTGCCCGGCCTGGACCACCCCGACATCCACGTCCTGCGCAACATCGAGGACATGGACGAGATCAAGGCCAAGGTCGACGCGATCGCCTCGAGCCCCGACAGCCTCAAGCACGTGGTCGTGATCGGCGCCGGGTACATCGGCCTGGAGATGGCCGAGAACCTGCACGAGCGCGGCCTGGCCGTGGAGATCGTCGAGATGGCCGACCAGATCATGCCGCCGCTGGACAAGGAGCTCTCCACACCGATGGAGAACTACCTGCGCGCCCACGGGATCGCGCTGCACCTGAGCACCGCGGCCGCCGCGTTCACCACGGACAAGGCCGGGCAGCTCACCGTCGAGCTGACCAGCGGCCGGTTCCTCAAGACGTCGCTGGTCATCATGAGCGCCGGCGTGCGCCCGAACACCCAGCTGGCCGTCGATGCCGGCATCGAGCTCGGCCCGCGCGGGGGCATCAAGGTCGACCGCCACATGCGGACCTCGCACCCGGACATCTGGGCCGCCGGTGACGCGGTGGAGGTCGAGCACACCGTCCTGCCCGGGCTCGTGGATCATCCCGCTGGCCGGTCCCGCGAACCGCCAGGCCCGGGTCGCCGCCGAGAGCATCTGCGGCCGGGACACCGAGTACGAGTCCACCCAGGGCACCTCGATCGTGAAGGTGTTCGACATGGTCGCCGGCGGGACCGGCGCGACCGAGAAGCAGCTCAAGGCCGCCGGGATCCCCTTCCTGCGGGCGCACGCGCACCCCTCGGGCCACGCCGGCTACTACCCGGGCACCGCGCAGATGGACATCAAGTGCCTGTTCTCCCCCGAGGACGGCCGGGTCCTGGGCGCCCAGATCACCGGCTTCGACGGGGTCGACAAGCGCCTCGACGTGTTCGCCACGGCCATCCGGCTGGGCGCGACGGTGTACGACCTGGAGAAGCTCGAGCTGGCCTACGCGCCACCGTTCGGCTCGGCCAAGGACCCGGTCAACATGATCGGCTTCGTCGCCTCGAACATCCTGCGCGGGGACCTGGTCCCGTGGTACTCCACGGACTACCCGGAGAACTGCCAGGGCGCGCGGATCATCGACGTCCGCGGGCCCAGCGAGTTCGACATCTGGCACGTGCCCGGTGCGGAGAACGTGCCGCTGAACACCCTGCGCACCGCGCACGTCGACTGGGACCGCGACGTCCCGATCCGGCTGTACTGCGCCGTGGGGTTCCGCAGCTTCCTGGCCTACCGGATCCTGGCCCAGCGCGGCTTCACCGACGTCAAGATGCTCGTCGGCGGGATCCAGACGTTCCGCGCGTGGCACACCGTGGCCCCCGAGGACGTTCCCGATCCGGTGGTCCCCGTCACGAGCTACGCCGAGGAGGAGTCGCTGCGCGCCGGCGGGGTGCTTCCGGCCGCGCCGCTGGTCAGCACCGGCGTCGAGGTCGACCTGGACTGCACCGGGCTGGCCTGCCCGGGGCCGATCATGGCCCTGCAGAAGAAGATGGGCGAGCTGAATCCGGGCGACGAGGTCATCGCGCACGTCTCGGACATCGGGTTCCGCCTCGACGCCCCCGCCTGGGCGGCCAAGAACGGCCACGAGGTGCTCGACATCAAGCCGGAGGGCCCCGGCGTCGTCGCCCGGATCCGCAAGGGCGGGGCCGTGGTCGGGGTCGGTGGCGCGACGATGAACCCGGTCGCGGCGCGCCTCAAGGACAAGAAGTCGTTCGTGGTGTTCTCCGGGGACTTCGACAAGGTCCTGGCGGCGTTCATCATCGCCAACGGTGCGGTGGCCATGGGCGACGAGGTCTCGATGTTCTTCACGTTCTGGGGGCTCAACGCCCTGCGCCGCCCGGATGCGCCCGGACGTGGACAAGTCACTGATGGACAAGGCCTTCGCCAGGATGATGCCAGCCGGCCCGAACGAGATGAAGCTGTCCCAGATGCACATGCTCGGCGGTGGCACGGCGATGATCAAGAAGATCATGAAGGACAACAAGGTCCCCAGCCTGCCCGAGCTGATCCAGTCGGCTCAGGACTCCGGCGTCCGACTGGTCGCGTGCACCATGACGATGGACCTGCTCGGCCTGCACGAGGACGAGCTGATCGACGGCGTCGAGTTCGGCGGCGTGGCGATGTACCTCGGCGAGGCCAACGAGTCCAACGGGAGGTTCTTCATCTGATCGGCGGCCGGCACTGAGCCGGTGACGACTCCCCGCCGCCTCAGTGCGCCCAGATCGAACCCGAGCGGACGCCGAGCACGGTGCGGGTCGCGACGTAGCCCCAGAGGCCCAGCAGGGCGCGGTCGCGACCACGCCCACGGCCGTCACGAGGCCCGAGTCCCAGGCATGCCCCAGAACGATGGTCGCGATCGTCCAGGCAGCCAGCGGGAAGGTGAAGCCCCACCAGGACAGCGAGAAGGGCAGCCGGGCGTAGCCCCGACGCAGGACCACGAGGGCCGCGATCATCCACCACAGGCCGAATCCCCACATCATCGTGGCGGCGGGCAGGATGCTGGTGACCAGGCTCGGCTCAGCGACCCCGACCTGCACCGACACCTGGGACAGTCGCACCATGTCCAGGCCCATCAGGCCCGCCGGTCCCATGCCGATGAACAGCGTCGGGGCCAGCCCTGCCGGAGGCAGGGGATGGCTGATGCTGCGCATGAACAGCGTGGCCGTCACCACCAGGTAGAGCACGGCGCCCATGCCCAGGAAGGCCCACGACAGGGCCACCAGGTCGGCGGCGATACCAGGGTTCCCGGCGATGACCGGCAGAAGGGCAAGCGGGACGATGATCGTGACGACGGGCGGGACGAACCACGCACCGGACATCTGCACGAGCGCCGCGTCCTGCGAGGTGAACATCTCGGCGAGGAACTCCCACCCGATCAGCAGGGCGAGCAGGGCTCCCACGACAGCGAGCACGGTGACCGTCGGCAGGATGATCGACTCCGGGAGGAAGCCCGGGCCCACCCTCCCGATCGCCACCGCGAGGGTGAGCAGCCCGCCGGCAGCAGTGGCGGTCATCCCTCCCTTGACCGGATGACGCAGGTCGGCTCGGGCCTCGGCCCGGAACCGCACCCAGCGCATGGCCGTCGCTCCGAGGACGAGCGTGCCCAGGATCAGAGCAATCACCAGGATCGCCCGGGCCGCCACCTGGGTCGCGGCTGCGAATGACGTGCCCTCACCGACGGCCAGCAGGGCGACGGACAGCGCGGAGGTCCCCATCACCGAGGCCCCCCAGCTGGGCGCGAAGGACTTGAGGTCGAACGCACCCGGGGCGCCGGTCTGCGCGGAGGCCGCAGGGTGGTCGGTGGGCATGGGACTCCTCGACATCTGGCTCATGCTGACGCAACCAACAATACCCCCTGGGGTATTCCGCCCCGGCCGCCAGCAGTCCCACCTGTACGCCCGGCTGGCAGGATGGACATGGGCCGGCGCCCGCCGACGCAGGCCCGGTCGCGCAAGGGAGGCACCGGAATGGAACGGATCCTGCAGTCGCACCAGCTGGGCCCGCACCGGGTGGACCTCGTGGAGTCCCTCGACGATGACGGGCAGGAGTTCGTCGTGGTGGTCATCAACGGCGCAGTCGTGACCGAACCGCCGCTGACAGCCGTCCCGACCATGGACGAGCTGATGCACATCTACGCCGACTGGCAGGAGGCCCAGGGCGGCGGGCAGGGGTGACGGCTGACCCGGCGCCCGGGGCGTCACCGGCGGGGTCGCCGGACTAGGCTCAATGACGGTTCTCCGCGAAGTCCCACGAACCCGCAAGGAGCCGCCGTGAACGCCGCCAGGCCCCCAGCAGGGGGCCACCCGTTGCCCGGGATGGCGCGGAATCGGCTCAGCGCCGTCCTCCTCCGGCGGTCGCTCCTCGCCATGGCCCTCTCGCTCCTGCTGGGGCCGGGCCTGCTGGGGCCGGGCCTGCTGGGGCCGGGCCTGCCTGCGTCCCTCGGATCGTCCCGAGCCGTCGCCGCCCCCCTCACCACCGCCGGTGAGCCCGCCACGACGCTCCTGCTGTTCCACGGCGAGGGCTGCCCCCACTGCGCGGCGGAGCGCGCCTGGCTCGAGGAGCTGGCCCTCGCGTACCCGCAGCTGCGCATCGAGCAGTACGAGGTCTGGAACGACGAGGCCAACCGCGAGCTGCTCGGCCGCTACGCCACGGAGCTCGGGTTCGAACCGACCGGGGTGCCGGTCACGATCGTCGGCGATCAGGTGTGGATCGGGTTCAGCCAACCGATCGCCGCGGAGATCGAGGCGACCGTGGCCGCAGCACTGGCCGCTGACCCGACCACGAGCACCACGCCCTCGGCCCCGCCGACGTCGACCGGACCACCGCAGCCCGGCGAGGGCGAGCCCACTCCCAGCACCGAACGCAGTGTCGAGCTGCCGCTGGTCGGCACAGTGGCCCTGGGAGGCTCGTCGCTGCTCGTCAGCACCCTGCTCATCGGGTTCGCCGATGGGATCAACCCGTGCTCGCTGTGGGTCCTGGCGGTGCTGCTGGCCATCGTGCTGCACAGCGGGTCGCGAGGGCGCGTGGCCCTGGTCGGCTCGACGTTCCTGCTCGTGACCGCGGGCATGTACGGGCTCTACATCGTCGGCATGTACAGCGCGCTGGACTACGCCGGGCAGCTGGGCTGGATCCGGGCCGGCGTGGCCGTGGTGGCACTGACGTTCGGCGTCCTGCAGCTCAAGGACGGGCTGACCCCGGGGGTGGGACCCTCGTTGTCGATCTCCCCGTCCCGACGGCCGCGGATCTACCGGGCCATGCGCGGGGTCGCCCGCCCGGACCGCGGCCTGACGGCCACGCTGGCCGGCACCGCAGCACTGGCGGTCGGCGTCTCCCTGCTCGAGACCCCGTGCACGGCCGGGCTCCCGCTGCTGTGGACCAGCATGCTGGCCGACCAGGCGGTGCCCACCGCGACCGCCGTTGCCCTGTTCGCGGTCTACATGACGGTGTTCCTCATCGATGAGCTGATCCTGTTCGGCGCCGCGGTGATCACCATGCGGGCCCGGCACATGCAGCCGGCTGAGGGTCGGGCGCTGAAGATCGTGTCGGGGTCCCTGCTGGTCACGCTGGCGGTTGTCATGCTGGTCGCCCCCGAGGCCATGGCCGGTCTCGGGAGCAGCCTGCTGGTGTTCGCTGCTGCGGGGCTTCTGGCGCTGGTCGTGTGGGCCGTGGCCCGCATGCTTCCACCTGCGGCGGGCGCCAGTCAGCACCGGATCCATTAGCCCGGTCTGGTTCGCCGGCAGGGGCAACCGCGCGCCCAGACCGAGGCCTGCGGACCTGCGGCGCGTGGGGTAACGTCGAGAGGAAACCGAGAAGGAGCCACCATGACTGCACCCACCACGACAGACCTAAGCACCGCCCTGCAGGAGACCCTGGTCGAGCTGATCGACCTGTCCCTGCAGGCCAAGCACTACCACTGGAACGTCACCGGCCAGGAGTTCCGCGGGGTGCACCTGCACCTCGATGAGATCACCGACCAGGTCCGGCTCTGGTACGACGACGTCGCCGAGCGCCTGGCCACCCTCGACGTCGCCCCCGACGGCCGCCTCTCCACGATCGCCGGATCGACCCCCCTGCCGTCCCCTACTGCGGGGTGGCAGCGCGACTCCGATGCCGTCTCCGCCATGCAGGGCCGCCTCGAGGAGGTCGCCGCGCGGATCAATGCCCGGGCAGCCGTCATCGAGGACGACCTGATCACTCAGGGCATCCTGCTGGAGATCTCCGGCGGGCTGGCCAAGCACGCCTGGATGATGCGGGTCTCACGCCGCTGAGAGGGGCCGGACGAACTCCAACCGTCACAGCCGCCAGCGGGTTCGGGGGGTGCGGGTGATGGTCCAGGGTGCGCCGTGGTTGGCGGGCCAGGGGGTTCCGGGTGCGGCTCCGGGTTCGGGTCGGGGCACTTGATCGGGGGGCGCCGTCGGCAGGATGGTCCACATCCCGAGGTCGACCTGGCGGTGATGTGCCCAACAGACGAGGGCCATATTGGGTAGGTCGGTGTTCCCGCCGGCGGCCCAGTCCTGGACGTGGTGGGTCTGGCAGGCCTCGGCGGGGATCGCGCACCCGGGGATGATGCAGCCGCGGTCCCGGGCGGCCAGCGCCCGGCGCTGCGCGGGGGTGGCGGTGCGGGCGGTCCGTCCGACGGCCAGCGGGATCCGGGTCCCGAGCAGGGTGCTGGCCAGGGCCGCGATCCGCGCCGCCGCCGTAGGCGTTCCGCCTGATCCAGGGCCGCCCAGCCCACCGCCTGCGCCGACCACCGGCCCGAGTGCCGCATCGCCGGCGCGATCACCGACCCGACCATCAGCCGGACAGTCGTCCCGCCAAGCACCAGCGGACCCGGGGTCTCCGGAGCCGGTCCGTGGGCCGGTGCCCGCGGCCGCGGCCAGCAGGTCGGCCTCCGCCATGGTGTCGGGGCAGTGCCCCGTGTCGAGCACGATCGGGGTGACCAGCGCGTCACAGGCGGTGAACCGGGCCTCCGCGTCCGTCAGGGTGTGCCCCCGGGATGTGGTCCACACCCGGTCGCCCAGCACGGTCGACTCCAAAGTCACCGACACGCTCACCGGAAGCCCACCCCGGCTCGGGATCGACCCGCGAGGCGTGGGCGGCGTTGACCAGGGCGACCAGCCCGTCGGCACGCCGGGCGGACGCGGGCACGTGATCGGCCTCGCAGCGCAACCGTTCGGCGAACGCCTCGACGGCGGCGATCACCGCCTCGCCCTCCACCCGGGGCAGCACCCCGGACAGGATCACCGCATCCGAGGTCACCGCGAACGACACCGACCGGGACTCATAGGCCCCGGCCTCCTCCGAGTCCGGGTCGGGGGGTGGGTGCAGCAGGCGGATCACCCGGGCCACGAACGCGGCCACCGCCTGCGGGGACAACTGCCCCCACAACACGCTGAGCTCCTCGATCACCGCGGCCAGCTCGTCGGGCTCCAGCGGGCCGACGTTGCGGGCGACCGCGTCCACGTGATCGGAGGTGATGATCCCCGCACCCCACGCGGCGGCCACCGACGGGTGCTCGGCGGCCAACGCCCCGGCCCGGGCCAACCGGCGGGCGTGCGGACCGGCCCACCCGCGGGCACCCAGCACCGCCCCCGGACCCACCAACGGCAACGACCCCGCACAGCTGGCGGCGTGCATCCGGCGGGCCAGCTCGTACTCCACCACCGCGAACGCCCCGGCCAACACGTCCACATCCGCGGTCGGCCGCTCCCCGGCCAACAACCCCATCCCCGGCAGCCCCCCACCCGCCACCGCGGTGGCCCGCGCCCACAGGTCGACCACCTCCGGCGAGGCCGACCCGATCGCGCCCGACCGCGCGTGGATCGACCACCGTGTGCTGGTCCACTGTCGTGCTGCTCACCCGAACCCCCCGTCGCTCGAACACCTGTACGAACACTATCAAGGGGGGCTGACATTGCCAGACGGAGCGAGCCAACCTGTGGATGACCCCACGGACCCGCGATCAGGTCCACACACGGGGCCACCGCGACACCACGACCGGCACTCCGCGAGACGCAGGGCACCGGCCCAGCCACCCCGGATCGTTGGCACCCGACTGGTCGACCAGTCCCCCGGATCCGGCTGGAGCGCCGTTCACGCCGCCACGCGGCGGTTGCTCCTCCAGTCGTCCCCTGAGGTGAGGCCCTCCAGCACACGCCCCGCCGAGCAGGGACCGGGCGCGTCTGGCTAGGGTGCCGGTGGTGGCGCTTCCACGGGGGTGGCGTCGGGACGGGGAGTTCGGATGATCGTGCGCGGGCTGGTCGTTCTCGCTGTGCTGGTCTCGAGTGTGGTGGCCCCACCCGCGCACGCCGCACCACCACGATCGGCAGGCCCGGTCACCTCCACCGCTGCGGCCAGCGCTGTGCGCGCGTCGGCAGCGACCGCAGCCAAACCACGGGCGCTCGTGGCCGGGTCGTCCACGGTCCTGGGGTCGGGCAAGGTGCGGGTGGCAGTGACCAGCAACGCGAAGAAGGTGAAGGTCGCCTACCGCACGGCGAAGAACAAGAAGCGCACGGCCACGATCACGATCCGCAAGGGCAAGGGAGCACGCACCCTGGCCCGGGGCTCCAAGTCGATCCGGGCCCAGGCCAAGGCCACCCCGAAGCTCAAGGCCAGCGCCTGGGTCGCCCTCGGCGGGGCCAGCGCGGCACCGGCGGTGGCCGGGGGAACCTACACGGTGACACCGGACTCCGCGATCCTGCCGCCGATGTCCGGCTACTCGACGGTGAACCAATACACCCGGCACTACTACCTGATCCGCTCCTACATGCACCGGTTCGAGTCCGCCGGTGGCGGCACCCTGATCCTCGGACCGGGCCGCTACGAGATCTCCTCGACGATCTACGTGCCCAGCAACACCACGATCCAGCTGTCCGCCGGCACCACGCTGGTGAAGTCGAACACGACCGGGACCAGCTCCTTCAGCGCCTCGGCCTCAATGTTCATGCTGATCCGCCCCTCCCTGGGCAAGGTGTCGGGAGCGGTCGGCGGTCACGACGGGGACGCCAACATCACGATCGCCGGGGCCGGGGGCGGGTCCTCGGTGATCGACATGGCCAACCTCTACAACACGTTGGCGATCATCGCTGGGCACAACCGGGGTGTGACGATCTCGGGCATCACGTTCCGGCAGATGAACAACAACCACTTCATCGAGATGGACGGCTGCGCGGACTGCACCATCGCGGGCAACGAGTTCCTCGACGCCGCCGGCGGGACCCGGGAGACCGCGGAGGCGATCAACCTCGACACCCCAGACCCGGCCACCGGTGGGTTCAGCTCGGTGTGGTCCAAGCAGGACGCCACCCCCAACGAGCGGGTCACGATCACCGGGAACCGCTTCGACGGCATGCAGCGCGCCCTGGGCACCCACAACTTCTCCAGCGGGCGCTACCACAGCGACATCGTGGTGCGGGACAACACGATCACCAGCAACGCCAACGACGCGATCCACATCATGAACTGGACCAACCCGGTGTTCACCGGCAACACCATCACCAGCCGCAGCGCGTCGGTCGGGATCCGCGCCTGCGGCACCAGCAACCCCACGATCACGGCCAACACGTTCGCCGAGTCCGGCAGCGCGGTCGTGTTCCGCTCGTGCAGCGGGGAGAACGGCACCACCGTGGCCAACGCGGTCACCGCAGACAACGTGAACGCGCTGCGCGCCAACCAGGTGGGTGCCGGGTTGGGCAGCGCCTCGGTGAGCGTTCCAGAGTTCGGCACGGTCTGGTTCAACGGCCACGAACCCCCACCCACAGTCCCCTCACAGCCCTACGTCAGCACGATCGTTCCCGGCGACGGACGAGCCACGGTGCGCTGGTCACCCGGATGGGCCGACCCGCGGGCGCCGATCACCGGGTACCGGGTCAGGGTCTACAGCACCCCGGGCGGCTTACCGGTCCAGACCCTGGACGTGGCCGCGAGCCCCACCGAGACGGTCCTCACTGACCTGACCAACGGCACCACCTACTGGGTCACCGTGGCCGCGATGAACAGCGTCGGGGAGAGCTACGCCGGGTACGCGATGTCGTTCATGCCCATCGGCCCACCGACTGCCCCCACTCAGCCCACCGCCGTCAGCTCCACACCCGGGGCGGTGACCCTGAGCTGGGCGGCACCCACCAGCACCGGAGGACGTCCGATCACCACCTACCGGATCTACGGCTACTCAGACGCCGGGGCCATCACTGCACTACCCGGCAGCCCGCTCACCGTCGGGCTCACCACCACCTACACGTGGACCGGACTCACCGTAGGGGCAACGGTCCACCTCCGGATCACCGCCGTCAACGACGTGGGCGAGAGTCCCGCCACACCCCTGGTGACGGTGGTGGTCACACCCCCGCCCAACTGATTGGCAGCCCACACGCAGACGAGACCACCACGGCGCCGCCGGCCAGCCACCCACCGACACCCACCGACACCCACCCGCCCGCCCGCGGCACCCGCCCGCCCGCGACCCGCCGCCACCCACTCCCTCAGGCGCCGAACCACTCCCGGACCCGCGCCACGATCGCACGGTCGAACTGGTCGTCGTCGTGTCGGGCGCCGAGCCACGCCACGAAGTCCCCACCAGCGGCCTGGTCGAGCTCGCGGCGGCAGGCCTCCGTGTCGGTGACCGCCCGGTAGAGCATCGCCTCAGCCTCGGCCGGGGTCCTGTAGAAGAACGGGTAGCGCTCGGGCAGGATCGCCCGCGCCCACGGCCGGTCCGGGAACACCCCGACCGCACCGGCGACGAGCGCCTCCACGTACTCCAGCCCGTAGGACTCGTCGCGCGCGGTGGCCAGGAACGCCGTGGTCCGGGCCAGCGCGTGCCAGTAGTCCTCACGCGTCGCGGTCAGCGGACCCACCCACGCCCAGTCCTTGCGCGACAGGCGCATGGCGCGCTCGCTGATCAGGTGCGACTCGTGCAGGCGCGCCTCGACCTTGATCGGGGTGCGCTTCTGGATCTTCTCGACCGTGTCGAGGAACAGCTGCGGCTGCTTGCGCTCCGAGAGGTAGATGGCCGGGTACAGCACGACCGGGACGGCCGTCTCCCGGCGCGGCTGGACGTGCTCGAGCCGGATGCCCAGGTTCACCCAGGCGATCCGCGCCTCCTCCCAGATCGACTTGATCGTCCAGCCCGAGACGATCTCGCGGATCTCGTTGGCGGTGCGCTCCGAGTTGGCGAACGTCGGGAACAGCCCGCACGACAGGCCCATCGCTGAGCGCTGCACCCGATGGTCGTACTTCGCGGTGTTGAACCACACGAAGTTCATCAGCTTCGGCTCGTCGCAGTTCTCCTTGAGCGTCTGCCAGACGCCGACGGAGTCGATGACGTCCATGTTGATCACGACGGTGTCCGAGCCGTCGACGAACTCCAGCGGGATCACGTCGAACCCCTCGCCCTGCCGTGGGCCGGGGCCGATCAGCCGCGCCTCGGGGAACACCCGCAGCAGCCGCCGGACCAGGGTCGCCCCTGCGTCGTGCCCGCTGACGTGACCGTCCGCGTCGACGATCGCCGCGCCGTACCGGATCGCGATGTTCACCTGACCCCACCTGCTCCCTCATACGCAATTGCCGAACTGCCCTCAGGCAGGGACCCGCTGCCACCGAAGCCGCCCGACCCGTCGGGCTCCTCCGGGTACTCCTCGTCGTCGACGAGCGGCACCTCGATGCGCATCCCGTAGAACGAGCGGTGCACGAAGAACACCGACACCGCGAAGAACGCCGCGGCCAGCACCAGGACCAGCGCATGGCGGCCCTGGTTCTCGAGGCTGACGGCCAGCTCGACCGCCAGCAGGCCGAAGAGCGTCGTGAACTTGATGACCGGGTTCAGCGCCACCGACGAGGTGTCCTTGTACGGGTCGCCCACGGTGTCGCCGACGATCGTGGCGTCGTGCAGCGCCGTGCCCTTCGCGTGCAGGTCGATCTCCACGATCTTCTTCGCGTTGTCCCAGGCGCCGCCCGCATTGGCCATGAAGAGGGCCTGGTAGAGCCCGAACGCCGCGATCGAGACCAGGTACCCGATGAACAGGTACGGCTCGACGAACGCGAAGGCCAGGGTGGCGAAGAACACGCCGAGGAACATGTTGATCATGCCCTGCTGGGCGTACTGGGTGCAGATCTCGACCACCCGGCGCGAGTCGGCCTCGCTCGCCTTGGTGACCCCGTCGAGCTTGATCGTGCCCTTGATGAACTCCACGGCCCGGTAGGCACCCGTCGTCACGGCCTGGATGGAGGCGCCGGTGAACCAGTAGATGATCGCGCCGCCGCTGATCAGGCCGAGCAGGAACGGCGGGTAGAGCAGGGAGAGGTTCTCCATGCCGGTCGTCAGGCCCTCGGTGAGGAGCATGATGATCGAGAAGATCATCGTGGTGGAGCCCACGACGGCGGTGCCGATCAGCACCGGCTTGGCGGTGGCCTTGAACGTGTTGCCCGCGCCGTCGTTCTCCTCGAGCATCTGCTTGGCCGTGTCCCACTGCGGGGTGAACCCGAAGTCGCGGGAGAGCTCGCCGTCGATGCCGGGGATGTCCTCGATCATCGACAGCTCGTACACGCTCTGGGCGTTGTCCGTGACCGGGCCGTAGGAGTCCACCGCGATGGTCACGGGACCCATCCCGAGGAAGCCGAACGCGAGCAGCCCGAACGCGAAGACGGCCGGGGCGAGCATCAGCGCATCGAGGCCCATGTCGCTGATCAGGTAGGCGCCGCCCATCAGGCCGACGATGGCCATCCCGATCCAGTACGCGGAGAAGTTGCCGGCGACCAGCCCGGAGAGGATGTTCAGCGAGGCGCCACCCTCCCGCGAGCTCTTGACGACCTCCTTGACGTGCTTGCTGTTGGTGGAGGTGAACACCTTCACGAGCTCCGGGATCACGGCCCCGGCCAGCGTCCCCAGGGAGATGATCATGGCCATCGCCCACCACAGGTCGGCGGTCTGGCCGGTGCCCAGGACCAGGTAGGTCGTGGCGAACGTGGCCACGATGCTGACCACGGAGGTGACCCACACCAGCGAGCTCAGCGGCACCTCGAAGTTCATCCGGTCGGCGTTGGCGTAGTGCCTGCGCGCCCAGGCGTCGTTGAGCAGGTAGGACGCAGCCGAGGCGATCACCATGACGGCACGCACCACGAACAGCCAGACGAGCAGGCTGGCCTGCACACCCGGGTCCTCGACGGCCAGCAGGATGAACGTGATGAGCGCGACGCCGGTGACGCCGTAGGTCTCGAAGCCGTCCGCGCTCGGCCCGACCGAGTCGCCGGCGTTGTCACCGACGCAGTCCGCGATGACGCCGGGGTTGCGCGCGTCGTCCTCCTTGATCTTGAACGCGATCTTCATGAGGTCCGAGCCGATGTCGGCGATCTTGGTGAAGATGCCGCCGGCGATCCGCAGTGCCGCAGCGCCCAGGGACTCGCCGATCGCGAACCCGATGAAGCAGGCGCCGGCGATCTCCGCGGGCAGGAACAGCAGGATGATCAGCATCATCAGCAGCTCGAGGCTGATCAGCACCATGCCGATCGACATGCCGGCCTTCAGCGGGATGCGGTGCATCGGCAGCGGCCGGCCGCGCAGCGCGGCGAACGAGGTGCGCGAGTTGGCGAAGGTGTTGACCCGGATGCCGAACCACGCCACCGAGTACGACCCACCCATGCCCAGGAGGCTGAACGCCAGGATGATGGCCACCCGCTGCCACGTGAAGCCGACGAGCACGCCGTAGTAGACGACGATCACCGCGGCGATGAACGCCCACAGGATCAGCAGGAACCGGCCCTGCTTGAGCAGGTACGCCTTGGACGTGGCGTAGATGAGCTCGGACACCTCGCGCATCGAGCGGTGCACGGGCATCGCGTTCAGCTGCCGGTAGACCAGCATCCCGAACCCGAGGCCCAGGGCGCAGATGACGAGCCCGAGCATCAGGAGCGTCCGACCCGAGCCGCCGCCGACCACGGTGACGGTCGAGAGGTCGGGGAGCACCAGGCTGGCCTCGCCTCCCCCGGCACCCTCCTCGCCCTCGGCTCCCGTCGTGGCGCATCCGGCGAGGGCCGTGATCGCAAGGAGCGCTCCCGCTGATCGGGCGGCTGTTCGGGCGGCATGGCCCGGGGACTTCACCATCGGGGGTTACCCCCTAGTTCGGGGTGCCGATCGGACAGGCACCAACGCCGGCCACGCTAGCGACCGAGCGATCCCGCCACGCCGGGCAAAGGTCCCGGGCTGAGGGGCATGCGTCCCGAGGATCGGGCAGCGGGCGGCAGCCGTTGGACCTTACCGACGG
>CAVQQP010000016.1:0-41664 GCA_963714995.1 uncultured Actinomycetes bacterium
CGATGACGCCCTCGATTGGAGTCCCCATGAGCACCTCCCTTGCCCGCATGACCGGCGCCCTGGCCATGGCCGTGACGATGGGAACGGTCACCGTTCTCGGCTCGGCCACCCCTGCCGCAGCCGCATCGGCCACGACCGCAGCGACGTCCGCTGCCACGGCCGCGCCCACCGGTGAGCGCAACACCAAGGTCTCGCGCAGCATGAGCGGCATCCGGTCCTCGGCCTACGTCGGCAAGTACTACAGCGCGCGCTACGAGCGCACCCGCAAGTGCATCGTCCGCAAGGAGTCCGGCGGCAACTACCGGATCGCCTCACGCACCGGCAAGTACCGCGGCGCCTACCAGTTCAACGCGCAGCTGGCCAGTGCGACCGCCAAGAAGATGGGTCGCCGCGACCTGGCCGGCAAGCCGTTCAACACCTGGAGCCGCTTCGACCAGGACAAGGCCTTCTGGACCGTGTGGAACCACGGCCGGGGCCGGGGCCACTGGCCCACCGCCCGCGGCTGCTGACTGCACCCGAGCCCCCGACCGGACGCCACCCGGGTGGGTGGCACGTGGCACCGCTGCTGAGTGGTTCACCCACCTGCGAGGATCAGGGCATGCTGGATGTCCCGCTGGACCGGTTCGAGGAGCTCGTCTCCGAGGCGCTGGACAGCATCCCGGCTGACCTCGCGCGCGTGGTCTCCAACTGCGTGGTCCTCGTCGAGGACGATGTCCCCGTGGGGGCGCCGAGCCTGCTCGGCCTCTACGAGGGCACGCCCCTGACCGAGCGGGGCGAGTGGTACAGCGGCGTGCTCCCGGACCGGATCACCATCTACCGCAAGCCCATCCTGCGGATGTGCCGGGACGACCAGGACGTGGTCGACGAGGTGCGGATCACCGTGATCCACGAGATCGCGCACCACTTCGGGATCGACGACGACCGCCTCCACGAACTCGGCTGGGCCTGAGCAGCACCGGTGCCTGCCCGGCGGGACCGCCCTTCCGGCGGGCGCAGGTGCAGGGGGCGTCAATAGGCTGGGGACACGCCGCTCTGGGAGGTTCGCATGGCCCCGACCGAAGAACGCCGCAAGGCCCTCGCCGTCCTGACATCCGGGGGTGACTCCCAGGGGATGAACGCGACGGTCCGGGCCGTGGTCCGCACCGCGATCGCCAACGGCGCCGATGCCTACGCCGTGTACGAGGGGCTGCAGGGGCTCGTCGACGGCGGTGACCGGATCCAGAAGTTCGACTGGAACTCGGTCGGGTCGATCATGCACCTGGGCGGGACGGTCATCGGCACGGCCCGGTCGGCGGACTTCCGCGAGCGACAGGGCCGGCTGCGGGCGGCCCGGAACCTGGTCGAGCGCGGGATCGACCGGCTGGTGGTCATCGGTGGCGACGGATCACTGACCGGCACCGACATCTTCCGGTCGGAGTGGTCGGGGCTGCTCGAGGAGCTGGTCGAGACCGGCAGGATCAGCGCCGAGCAGGCCCGGGACCACGAGCAGCTGGTCATCGCCGGAGCGGTCGGCTCGATCGACAACGACATGGTCGGCACCGACAAGACGATCGGCGCCGACACGGCCATGCATCGCATCATCGAGGCGATCGACGCCCTGGCCTCGACCGCCTCCAGCCACCAGCGCTCGTTCGTCGTCGAGGTGATGGGCCGCCACTGCGGGTACCTCGCGGTCATGTGCGCCATCGCGGGCGGCGCGGACTACGTGCTGATCCCGGAGGTCCGACCGGGTCCCGGATGGCAGGACGCCCTGGTGGCGCGCCTGGCGGCCGGTCGCGCCGCGGGACGCCGGGACAACCTGGTGATCGTGGCCGAGGGCGTCTCCGATGAGGACGGCCAGCCGGTGACCTCCCAGATGGTCGCCGACCTGATCACCGAGCGGCTCGGGGAGGACACCCGGGTCACGATCCTCGGCCACGTCCAGCGTGGCGGTGCGCCGACGGCCTACGACCGCTGGATGCCCACGCTGATGGGGCACGCGGCGGCGCTGGAGGTCCTCGGTGCCGGCCCCGACCACGTCTCGCAGCTGATCGGGATCCACAACAACCGGGTCTCCCGGATGCCGCTGATGGAGGCCGTCGCCGCGACGCAGGCCATCCCACGCATGATCGAGGCCGGCGACTACGCCGGCGCGATGGCCGCGCGCGGCGACTCCTTCACCGGGATGTTGCGTGTCTTCGACGGGGTGGCCCAGCCCGAGCCCATGTTCCCGGGGCAGGGGACGCGCATCGCCATCATCCATGCCGGTGGCCTCGCGCCGGGGATGAACGCGGCCGTCCGGGCAGCCGTCCGGTTCGGCATCTCACGCGGGCACTCGATGGTGGGCATCCGCGGGGGCTTCCCCGGGCTGCTCACCGACCAGGTGCAGGACCTCGACTGGGCCGCCGTGGAGGGCCTCGTCGGCCTGGGCGGCGCCGAGCTGGGCACCAGCCGTGCGACGCCGCGGACCGAGGACTACGCCGCCGTGGGCGAGGCGATCCAGCGCAACAAGATCGACGGCCTGCTGGTCATCGGCGGGCACCGGGCGTACGAGGCGATGTGGCGCCTGCGCGAGCACCGCGGGGACCACCCGGGCCTGCGCATCCCGGCGATCTGCCTGCCGGCATCGATCGACAACAACCTGCCCGGCTGGGAGATGACGATCGGGGCCGACACGGCCCTGAACGCGATCGTCTCAGCCGTCGACGTCATCAAGCAGTCCGCCAGCGCCTCGCACCGGGCGTTCGTGGTCGAGACGATGGGGCGCAACTGCGGTTTCCTGGCGACACTGGCCGCGCTGTCGGTCGGCGCCGAGGAGGTCTACCTCAACGAGGACCCGCCGACCCTGGCCCGGCTCAACGAGGACGTCGCGGAGATGGTGGAGGGCTTCCGGACCGGACGCCGGTTCCACCTGTCGATCCGCAACGAGCAGGCCAGCGCCGGCTACACCACGGCGTTCCTGTGCCAGCTGTTCGCTGAGGAGTCCAACGGGCTCTTCGATGTCCGGCCGATGGTCCTCGGGCACCTGCAGCAGGGGGGCAACCCGACGCCCTTCGACCGCGTGCACGCCGCGCGCCTGGCGGCCCACTGCATCGACTGGCTGACCGGGCGGATGCTCGCCGGCCGGATCGACTGGCACTACGCCACCCTCGTCGACGGGAAGCTGGGCTCGGCCCGGCTCGTGCGGATCTCCGAGGTGTACGACATCGAGAACCGTCGGCCCAAGGAGCAGTGGTGGATGGCGATGCTCCCGGTGATGGACGAGCTCGCCCGGAGGCCGCAATGATCGTGGAGACCGCCACCATCGCGGTGCAGCCCGGTCGCGAGGACGAGTTCGTCCGCGCCCTGGAGGACGCGAAGCTGGTCCTCGCCCAGGCGCACGGATGGCGGGGCATCACCGTGCACCGCGGCATCGAGCGACCGTCCGTGTTCCTGCTCGCCATCACCTGGGAGACCCTCGAGGACCACACCGAGGGGTTCCGCGGCGGCGCGCTCTTCGGGCAGTGGCGTGCCCTCATCGGCCCCTACTTCGCCGAGCCGCCCGAGGTGGAGCATTGGACGGTCCTGTGAGCGCGGTGCCCCTGCATGAGCTCGGCGCGCTCGAGGCCTCCGACCGCATGGCCGCCGGGCAGGTGACCAGTCTCGAGCTCGTCGAGCACCTGGTGGAGCGGATCGAGCGCCGCGAGCCCAGCCTGCACGCGCTGATCGCGGTGCATCCGCAGGCCCGCGAGCAGGCGCGGGCTGCCGACGACCGCCGGGCCGCCGGCCAGTCGCTGGGCCCGCTGGACGGCGTCCCGGTCATCATCAAGGACAACATCGAGTGCGTGGGCCTGCCCGCGACGGTCGGGTCGCTGGCGATGGTCGGGTCCCCGGCCGAGCGGGACGCGCCGCTGGTCACCCGGCTGCGGGCCGCGGGGATGGTCGTCCTGGCCGCGGCGAACCTCTCGGAGTGGGCCAACTTCCGGGGCCGGCACTCCACGAGCGGGTGGTCCGGCGTCGGCGGGTTGACGGACAACCCCTGGGTGTCCGGGCACTCGGCGGGCGGATCGTCGTCCGGCTCCGGGGCTGCCCTCGCCGCGCGCTACGTCCCCCTGGCGGTCGGCACCGAGACCGACGGGTCCATCACGTGCCCCGCCTCCCTGTGCGGGGTCGTGGGGCTCAAGCCCACCGTGGGCACGGTGCCGGTCGAGGGGGTGGCCCCGATCGCGGCCAGCCACGACACACCTGGCCCGATGGGCCGCAGCGTCGCGGACGTCGGCGCCCTGTACGCGGTGCTGGCCGGCCAGCCGCTCGTCGCAGGGGGCCCCGCGGCGCACGAGGGCCGCCGGCGGTTCGTCCTGGGCGTCCCGCGCCCCTGGCTGTCCGGCGACGCGGCCACCGACGGCCTGTTCGGCGCGGCGGTGGAGGCCCTGCGGGCCGCAGGCATGACGGTCCTCGAGGTGGACGCGGCGGGTGCCGACGACGAGAGCGCCCGCGACGAGGTGACGGTGCTGGTCCACGAGATGGCCGACGACCTCGAGGCCTACCTCGCGTCCCGCCCGGGGACAGCCCCGGCCTCGATCGCCGAGGTGGTGGCCTTCAACGCGGCCCACGCCGAGGCCGAGCTGGCCCACTACGGCCAGGACTACCTGGAGGCCGCAGTCGCGAGCGGCGGGCGCGCGGCGCCCGAGTACGGGGCGGCCCGGGCCCGCAACCTCGCGTGGGCGGTCGACTCCGTGCTCACCCCGGCGTTCGCGCACGGTGTCGACGCCCTGATCTCCCCGGCCTACGGACCGGCCTGGCGCAGCGTGCTCGACGGTGGGGACTCGTTCACCGGCGGACAGGTCACCTCCGCTCCGGCGATCGCGGGCTGGCCGATCCTGACGCTGCCGATGGGGCTGCTCGACGGCCTGCCCGTGGGACTGAGCATCGTCGGTCCCGAGCACGGGGAGGACGCCCTGCTGGCGATCGGTGCGGCGGTCGAGGCAGCCCTGGGGTGGTCCGAGCAGCCGCCGGAGGGGTGAGCGCGGACCCATCACCGTGCCGCCACTGCCCTTGGGCCCGGAACCCGCGGGACCATCGGCAGGCCGTTTGGGTACCTCCTCCTGTTGGCCCGGATCGGCCATGCGGCAGGCTATGTCCTGTGCGCCCGCTCGGGGCGCGCCAGGATCAGATGGAGTGCTCATCCCATGACTGTCCCCGGACTCGAGAACCCGCCCACCGAGAACAAGAAGCTGCTGGAGTGGGTCGAGCAGGTCGCCACCCTCGCCAAGCCGGAGCGCATCGAGTGGTGCGACGGCTCCCAGGAGGAATGGGATCGGCTGACCGAGCTGATGGTCGAGGACGGCATGGCCGTCCGGCTGAACGCCGAGCTGCGCCCCAACTCGTTCCTGTTCCGCTCGGACCCCTCCGACGTGGCCCGCGTCGAGGACCGCACGTACATCTGCTCGCTGGATGAGCAGGATGCTGGTCCGACGAACAACTGGCACGACCCGGTCCACATGCGCACCACGCTCAAGGGCCTGTTCGAGGGCTCGATGCGCGGTCGCACGATGTACGTCATCCCGTTCTCGATGGGCCCGCTGGGCTCGCCCATCTCCGAGCTGGGGGTGGAGATCACCGACTCCCCGTACGTCGTGGTGAACATGCGGATCATGACCCGGATGGGCCAGGCGGCTCTGGACCTCATCGGCCCCGATGGCGACTTCGTGCCGGCCGTGCACTCCGTGGGCTACCCGCTGGCTGACCGGGACGGCAACACCCGTCCCGACACCGCGTGGCCGTGCAACGAGATCAAGTACATCGTGCACTTCCCCGAGACCCGCGAGATCTGGTCGTTCGGCTCCGGCTACGGCGGCAACGCCCTGCTGGGCAAGAAGTGCTTCGCCCTGCGGATCGCCTCGGCGATGGCCCGCGACGAGGGATGGCTGGCCGAGCACATGCTGATCCTCAAGCTGACCGGCCCGACCGGGGACGTCAACCACCTCGCTGCGGCGTTCCCGAGCGCCTGTGGCAAGACGAACCTCGCGATGCTCGAGCCGAGCGTCCCGGGCTGGAAGGTCGAGACGGTCGGTGACGACATCTGCTGGATGCGCTACGGCGAGGACGGCCGCCTGCACGCGATCAACCCCGAGGCCGGGTTCTTCGGCGTCGCGCCGGGAACGTCGATGAAGACCAACGCCAACGCGATGCGCACGATGTGGGGCAACTCGATCTTCACGAACGTCGCCCTCACCGACGAGGGCGACGTGTGGTGGGAGGGGATGACCGACGAGCCGCCGGCGCACCTGATCGACTGGAAGGGCCGCGACTGGACCCCTGACTCGCATGAGCCCTCCAGCCACCCGAACAGCCGGTTCACCACCCCCGCAGCCCAGTGCCCGATCATCGCCGACAACTGGGAGGACCCGGCCGGTGTGGCCATCGACGCGATCCTCTTCGGTGGCCGGCGCGCCACGAACGTGCCGCTGGTCAACGAGGCCCGCGACTGGGAGCACGGCGTCTTCATCGGGGCGACGGTCTCCTCGGAGATGACCGCTGCCGCCGTGGGTGGCCTCGGACAGCTGCGCCGCGACCCGTTCGCGATGCTGCCGTTCTGCGGGTACAACATGGCCGACTACTGGGGCCACTGGCTCAAGGTCGGGTCCGCCACGGCACCCGAGAAGCTGCCGAAGATCTACCAGGTCAACTGGTTCCGCAAGGACGCCGACGGCAAGTTCCTCTGGCCGGGCTTCGGCGAGAACAGTCGCGTGCTGGCCTGGATCATCGACCGGGTCAACGGCGTCGGTGCCGGTGTGGAGACCCCGATCGGCATCGCCCCCGCCCCGGGCGCGCTCTTCCTCGACGGCCTGGACCTCAGCGAGGAGCAGCTCGCCGAGCTGTTCGCCGTGGACCCCGACAGCTGGCTCTCCGAGTGCATCCTGACCGAGGAGTACTTCGGGCAGTTCGGCGATGCTGTTCCCGCCGCGATGTACGCCCAGCTCGAGGTCCTGCGCGAGAACCTCGAGGACGCCAAGGGCTGATCGCACGCTCGACCACGCTCGACCACGACCGCCCGGTGCCGCACACGGTGCCGGGCGGTCGTGCGTCTGGCCCGGATGGGAGGATCGGGGGATGGATCAATTCGTTGTGGATCTCCGTGGGCGCGACTTCCTGCGGGAGGCTGACTTCACCGCGCTCGAGCTCGACGCCCTGATCAACCTGGCGAGCGTCCTCAAGGCCGACCGTGCCGCCGGACGCGAGCGCCAGCGCCTCACCGGCAAGGTCATCGCCCTGGTCTTCGAGAAGACCTCCACCCGCACCCGCTGCGCGTTCGAGGTCGCCGCCTACCACCAGGGCGCGCAGGTGACGTTCCTGGACCCGGGCGCCTCCCAGATGGGGCACAAGGAGTCGGCCGCGGACACCGCCGCCGTGCTGGCCGGCATGTACGACGCGATCCAGTTCCGCGGATCGGACCACGCGATCGTCGAGGAGCTCGCTGCTGCCGCCGACGTGCCGGTGTACAACGGGCTGACCGACACCTGGCACCCGACCCAGATGCTGGCGGACTTCCTGACGATGCGCGAGCACGCGGGCGGTGCGCCGTGGGCGGATGTCAGCCTGGCCTACGTCGGTGACGCCCGCTACAACATGGGCAACTCGATGCTCGTGATGGCGGCGATCATGGGTGCTGACGTGCGGATCGTCGCCCCGAAGGAGCTGTGGCCCTCCGCGGACATCCAGGCGCTGGCACGGGAGCGCGCGGCCGGCAGTGGGGCGCGGATCCTGCTGACCCAGGACCCGGCCGAGGGTGTCGCCGGGGCGCAGTTCGTGCACACCGATGTCTGGGTCTCGATGGGTGAGCCGAAGGACGTGTGGGACTCGCGGGTCGAGACACTGCGGCCCTACCGCGTGGACGCCGCACTCATGGCCGCCACGGGGCGCCCGGATGCCCGGTTCATGCACTGCCTGCCGGCGTTCCACGATGCCCGGACCGTGGTCGGTCGGGAGGCGGCCGAGCGCTACGGCCTGGCCGACGGGATCGAGGTCTCCGACGAGGTGTTCCGGTCACCGGCGAGCATCGTGTTCCCGCAGGCGCACAACCGGATGCACACCATCAAGGCCCTGATGGTGGCGACGCTCACCAGCTGAGACATGCATCGACGCCCACCCCGTTGGGAGTGGGCGTCGACGACGTGTGCTGGTGCTCAGGCGATCCCGAGGGTGACCGGGGCGACGGCCAGGGCGATCTCATCGGCGGCGGCGGTTGCGCCCTCGCCACGCTGGCGCGGGAAGTCCGAGAGGTCGATGCGCACGTACACGCGCTCCCGCTCCTCCTCGGTCATGCCGCCCCAGACGCCGTACGGCTCGCGGGCGCGGATCGCGTAGTCCGCGCACTCGACGCGCACCTCGCAGCGCGTGCAGACAGCCTTGGCGGCGCGGTCGCGGCGCAGCCGCGCGAGCCCCCGCTCGTTCTGCGGATGGAAGAAGAGGTCTTGATCCGCGCCGCGGCAGGCGCCCACCTCCTGCCATTCCCATGTGGCATCCATCGGCACCTGGGACAGGGGCTGCTGCGGCATTACTACTCCGTTCCGGGCCCGTGGCCCACGGCGTGGATCTCGTACTGGCGGCAGTTGTCTCGACCTTCCCGCAGCGGCGGACCCGGGGCGGTATGGGCCCTTGATCGGATTCGTCTGCGGTGCTCGTCACGCTACTCACCGTGAAGGCCGATGTTATCCAATGAACATATGAAAGTCTACTAGTCCGAAACTACCAACCCTCACGGTGTGTGCAGCTGTGTGGTGCACGACTTGCACGTAAGGGATACCCGCAGTGTCCGAGAAGTCCCCGAAGGGTCACACTACGTCACCGGTAGTCCGGGGGTGGGCCGGGGGCCCTTCGTCGGCCCTTGCTGTGACGCAAGGTGATCGGAGTACCCTCGTGAGCATGCCCGAGAAACTCGATCCCCTGGAGTCCCCCGACCTGTCCGGCGGAACCGCGCTGATGGAGCGGACCGAGAATGCCGATGGCACAGGCGATCACGATCGCTTCGCCCACTACGTGCGCAAGGATCGGATCGTCGAGAGCGCGGTCATGGGCACCCCGGTGGTCGCACTGTGCGGCAAGGTGTGGGTGCCCGGCCGCGACCCCTCCAAGTTCCCGGTGTGCCCGGACTGCCTGAAGGTCTACAACGGCCTCCCCGCCGGCGGCGACGACCAGTAGGCCTCCCGATGTGCCCGGCCACTAACGACGGATCATCCATCGGATAAGTCGCGGGGAATCGGCTGGATGTGCCGGTCGGGGCGTGCTCCCGCGTGGCATCATCTGGCTGGGTGAGGAGCCGACGGGGGCCGGGGCGGACGCAGGAGGTGCGGGGTGGATGCTGACGCTGGCCCTGTGCCCACCAGCTCCACCGTGGCCCGTCCTGTCCTGCTCGTCGCAGTCGTGCTGACGTTGCTCGCGGGCCTGCTGACCCCGGCCAGTCCGGCAGCAGCGGTCGATCCCACCCCGACTCCGCTGGTCACCGGGTGGCTGCCCAGCTGGGCGACTGACACCGCCCTGGCGGGTGTCGAGGCCAACGCCGACCTCATCGGTGAGGCGTCGCCCTTCTGGTACACCGCCAAGGCATCGGGCAGCGCCGTGAGCGTCACGACGGCCGTGGGCCCCGACGTGATCGCCAGGGTCATGGCCAGCCTGCGCGCACGGGGCATCGCCGTGCTGCCCTCCGTCGCCGACGGGTCCGCGGCCAGGGCCATGGCTGCGGTGCTCAAGGACCCGGCGGCCCGGGCGACCCACGTCAACCAGCTCGTGGAGCTGGTCGTGGCCAACGGCTACGACGGGATCGAGCTGGACTACGAGAAGTTCGCGTTCTCGGACGGCACCTCGACATGGACCGCGACCCGGCCGGCGTGGGTCGCATTCGTCACCGAGCTGGGCGCGGCCCTGCACGGTGCCGGCAAGCAGCTGGCGCTGGCGGTTCCGCCGATGTACGACGGCACCTACACCTCGAGCAGCGGGTACTGGGTCTACGACTACGCCGCCATCGCGCCGGCGGTCGACTCCCTGCGCATCATGACCTACGACTTCTCCGTCTCCCGGCCGGGCCCGATCTCCCCGCTCTCCTTCATCCGGCGGACCCTGGCCTACGCAGTCACCGCCTTCCCCGCCGCCCGGATCCGGATGGGCCTGCCGGCCTACGGGCGGCTCTGGACGGCACGGCGGGCCGATGGGTCCCCGTCGATCACGGGGACGTGCCCGGTCGACCCCGCAGTGCCCGGCACCACGAGCTTCACGACCGCCACGGCGATGACGTACCTGACGTCCGTGGCCGGTGCCGTGCCGACGTTGCGCTACGACGATGCCTCCGCGGAGATGGTCGCCACCTTCGCCAAGGAGTACGCAGGTCTCGACGCGAACGGGGTGGCCACGTCGTGCGTGGTCGACCATGAGGCCTGGTGGGTCGACGCCCGGGGGGTGGCAGCGCGGATGCCCCTGGTCACGGAGTACGGCCTTGCTGGCGTCGCTGCCTGGCACCTCGGCGGCGTGGACCCGGACTCGTGGGCTGCCATGCGGGCGTTCGCGGCCGGGATGCCGTTCGTCACACCGCCGCCGATCACGGCCCCAGCCGCCGCGACCCTCATCCAGGTGCGGCCGTCGACGCTGAAGCCCAAGAAGGGGAAGAAGGTCACGGTCCGGGTGCAGGTCTCCCCGTCCAAGAAGTCGGTGACCGTGCGCCGGCAGATGCTGGTCAAGGGCACGTGGAAGACGATGTCCACGAAGCGGACCACGTCGAAGGGCCGGGTCACCTTCAGCTTCACCTGGCCGAAGGCGAAGACCTCGCGGACCTACCGGATCACGACGAAGAAGAAGGGCGCCCTGCCCGCCGGACGGTCCGAGACGTTCGTCCTGCGCACGCGCTGAACGCCCGCGCCGAACGCTCGCGCCGCGCCCTGTGCTGACGATTCCGACGATCTGATGGTCGGCATCGCAGCACGGGCGAGTCGCTGGGGCGTCGATCAGCGGAGGCTGGCCGCCGGGAGGTCGAACCACTGCAGGTGACCCAGCTCGTCGGGCAGCTCGGCCTCCGGGCCGTGCACTCGGGCCACGGCCTGGGCCAGCAGGGCCCGGGCGGTCGGCCAGGTGCTCGACCAGCGCCCCCTCGTCCGCACGATCGTCGTGGCGCGGGCAGGTGAGCTCCCCGGAGGCGTCGTAGTGCACGTCCGCGAGTCGCAGGGGCGGCTCGACCGGCCCGGCGCGGTGCTTCCACAGGCCGGTTGCGATGTCGAATCGGTAGTCCTCGAGCAGTGCCCACCCGTGGCGCGCGATCAGGTCGACGGCCTCGACGAGGTAGGTGAAGACCTCCTCGGAGATGAAGTAGTTGAAGTTGACGCGCACCCACCCGGGCTTGATCCCCTCGCAGCCCACCGAGATCTGCTCCTCGAACTCCGCGGAGCGGTCCAGGGAGATCCCCAGCAGCCGATGCCCGTACGGGCCGGCGCAGGAGCAGCCCCCGCGCGCCTGGATGCCGAACACGTCGTTGAGCATCGCGACGATCGCGTTGTGGTGCAGGTAGCGCCCGCTGGGTCCCCGCACGGTGAACGACACGATGGACAGCCGATCGGCCTCGGCGTTGCCCAGCACCCCGATCGCAGGGATTGGCGGACCATGCGGCGACGGCGCGGTGGACGAGGTCCTCCTCGTGGGCCCGGATCACGTCCGTGCCCACGGCGCGCTTGAGGTCGAAGACCAGGCCGGCGCGGATCGACTCGATGATCGCGGGCGTCCCGCCCTCCTCCCGGTGCTCGGGGTCGGTGAGGTACGTGTGCTCGGTCGGGCTCACGTAGGCCACGGTGCCCCCGCCCACGACATCGGGCACCCGGTTGGCCAGCAGCTCCCGGCGCACGATCAGCAGGCCCGGCGTGCCCGGGCCGCCGATGAACTTGTGCGGCGAGAGGAACACGGCGTCCTTGGCCGCGGCCGGGTCGCCGCCGGGGTTCATGTCGATGTCGATGTAGGGCCCGCCGGCCGCGTAGTCCCAGAACGCCAGCGCCCCGTGGGCGTGCAGCAGCCGGGTGATCCCCTCGGCGTCGGACAGGATCCCGGTCACGTTGGACGCAGCGCTGAAGCTGCCGATCTTCAGCGGGCGCGCGGCGTACCGCACGAGCTCTGCGGCCAGGTGGTCGGCGTCGATGTGCCCGTCCGGGCTCTCCGGGATCATCACGACGTCGGCGATGGACTCCCGCCACGGCAGCTCGTTGCTGTGGTGCTCGAAGGGGCCGATGAACACCACCGGACGCTCCGACTCGGGGATCTGCGCGCTGAACCCGTACCGGTCGTCGAGGTCGGCGGGGATGCGCAGGTTGAGGATCCCGATGAGCTTGTTGATCGCCCCGGTCGTGCCCGAGCCGGCGAAGATCACGGCCGTGGACTCATCGCCGTGCACGCACTCGCGGATGATCCGCCGGGCGTCCTCGCGCAGTCGCGTGGTCTGCAGCCCGGTGCCGCTGGACTCGGTGTGCGTGTTGGCGTACCGGGGCAGCACCTCGGTGCGGATGAAGTCCTCGATGAAGTCCAGGGCCCGGCCGCTTGCGGTGTAGTCGGCGTACGTGACGCGGCGACGGCCGTACGGGCCGTCCATCACCTGGTCGTCGCCGATGACCCCGGAGCGGATCCGTGCCAGCAGGGCCGGCTCGGGCAGGCCGGGGGTGGCGGCGGGGATCTCGATCATCCGCGGATGCCCTTCTGCAGCGCCTGGACCAGGCGGTCCTGGTGGTAGGTCAGCCAGTCGTAGACCATGTACATCGCCCGCCGTGGGTCGTCGTCCTGCAGGGCGAGGAACTCCTCGGCGCTGTCCTCGGTGATCTCCAGGCGGGTCCCGAGGGTCAGGCGCAGGTCGTTGAGGGCGCCGAGCCACGCCAGGCACTCCGCCTCCGACAGCCGCGTCGGATCCGGGCGGTGCAGGGACTCCGCCGCCGTCGTGAGGTTCGCCAGCTTCGTGGCCCGCAGGTCCCGCTGGGTGAAGCGGCGGAACTCGGCGGCGTCGTCGGGGTCCTCGTAGGCGTCGGGGAACAGCCGGGCCAGCGCCGGGTCGTCGGGGCGCTCGGCGGTCGGATCGATCCCGACGAGCTCGGCCAGCGGGTCGACGGGCTCGTCAGCCTCGGGCTCGGCCAGCATGTCGGCCATCTGCGCGAGCAGGTCGCCCATCAGGCCGCGCTCGGGGTCGCCGAGATGCAGCCAGACGTGGCCGTGGCGGTTGCGCCGGAACCCCGGCGGGTCGAGCAGGCCCATCGTGCTCCTCAGTGGTCCCGCGACATGGTGGCCCACAGGCCGTAGCTGTGCATGGCGGTGACGTCGCGCTCCATCGCGTCCCGGCTGCCCGAGCTGACCAGCGCCCGGCCCTCCTGGTGCACGTCCAGCATGAGCGCCTCCGCCTTGGCCCGCGGGTACCCGAAGTACGTCATGAACACGAAGGTCACGTACGACATCAGGTTCACCGGGTCGTTCCAGACGATCGTCACCCAGGGGGTGTCGACGTCGGCCTCCTCGGCGACCTCCACGTCCTCCATGGGTGCGATGCTCACGTGCCCCATGGTCGCATCCCGGGGGTGGGATGCGCCAAGCCGTTCAGCCGGCGGTGACCCACTCCGGGGTCTGCTCGACCATGGTGACCTCCGGGCCGAGGAAGCGGCGGCCCAGCCGGGCGAACGGCAGGGGATCGCCGGTGGCCAGGAACCGGTGCACCGGCGCGGGTGAGTCCGCGGGGCGCCCGAGCTGGTGGGCGGCCAGGGTTCGATACACGTCCTTGGCGGTCTCCTCCGCCGAGGAGACCAGCGTGACGTCGTCGCCGCAGACGTAGGAGATGACGCCGGTCAGCAGCGGGTAGTGGGTGCAGCCCAGGACGAGCGTGTCGATGCCCTCGTCGAGCAGGGGGTCGAGGTACTCGTGGGCCACGGCGATCACCTCGTCGCCGGTGACCACGCCGGACTCCACGAAGTCCACGAACCGCGGGCAGGCCTGCGACCGGATCGTCAGGTGCGGGGCGGCGGCGAAGGCGTCCTCGTAGGCGCCGCTGGTGACCGTGGCGACGGTCCCGATCACGCCGATCCTCCCGTCGCGGGTGGCGCGCACCGAGCGGCGCACGGCCGGCTTGATGACCTCCACGACCGGCACCGGGTAGCGCTCCCGGGCGTCGCGCAGGACGGCGGCCGACGCGGAGTTGCACGCGATGACCAGGGCCTTGACCCCGGAGTTGACCAGGTGGTCCATCACATCGAGGGCGAACGCCCGGACCTCGGCGATCGGGCGGGGGCCGTAGGGACCGCGGGCGGTGTCCCCGACATAGAGGATCGCCTCGTCGGGCAGCTGGTCGATGACCGAGCGGGCGACGGTGAGCCCGCCCACCCCGCTGTCGAAGATGCCGATGGGGGCGTCGGGGTTGCCCACGCCCGGGCCGGCGATGGACGGTGTGAGCGACATGACGCCCATTCTCCCCACCAGGCTCTGGGCCCGGTGGTTGCCGATGGCTAGGGTTGCCCGCGTGTCGGGGCAGTTCGGGCCCCACAGGGCGGAGGGCGCGTGCGGCTCACAGTGATCGGGTGCGCGGGGTCGTTCCCGAACCCTGGGTCGGCGGCCTCGTGCTACCTCGTCGAGCACGAGGGGACCGCGATCGTGCTCGACCTGGGTCCCGGCTCGCTCGGCCCTCTGGCCGCGGCCACCGACATCCGCACGCTGGACGCCGTCCTGCTGTCGCACCTGCACGCCGACCACTGCCTGGATCTCGCCGGGATGTACGTGGCCCGCAAGTACCACCCCGAGGGCCCGCCGCCTCCCTTGGCCGTGCACGGCCCGCGCGGCACGGGGCGACGGATCGCCGATGCCTACCGCACGTCACCGGGGGAGCCCGTCGAGGGCCTGGAGCGGATCTACCGGTTCGTGGACCACGCCCCGGACCCGATCGCGATCGGGCCGTTCACGATCACGGTGGCCAGGGTCGCGCACCCGGTGCCGGCGTACGCGATCCGGGTGGAGGCGGGTGGGGCGTCGCTGGTCTACAGCGGGGACACCGGTCCGACGCCGGCCCTGGTCGAGCTCACCCGCGGCGCGGACCTGGCCCTGTTCGAGGCCTCGTGCCTGTCGGACGTGGAGAATCCCGAAGGACCTGCACATGACCGGGGTCCAGGCCGGGGAGCACGCCACGGCGGCGGGAGCTGGACGCCTGGTCCTGACGCACCTCGTGTCATGGAACGATCCGAGGGCGACGCTGGCCGAGGGGCGCAGTGCGTTCGATGGGGAGGTGGCCCTGGCCGCCCCCGGGATGGTGGTGGAGCTGTGACCCGATCTGATGGCCGCGCGCCCGACGCGCTGCGCGAGGTGACCTTCCAGCGGGGCTGGCTGGACCACGCCGAGGGTTCGTGCCTGGTGTCCTTCGGCGCCACGCGCGTGCTGTGCGCCGCGTCCTTCACCGCGGGCGTGCCGCGCTGGAAGAAGGGGTCCGGGTCGGGCTGGGTCACCGCGGAGTACGCGATGCTGCCGCGCTCGACGAACACCCGCTCCGACCGGGAGTCGGTCAAGGGCCGGATCGGTGGCCGCACCCACGAGATCTCCCGACTGGTCGGTCGCTCCATGCGGGCGATCATCGACGTGACGGCGCTGGGCGAGAACACGATCGTCATCGACTGCGACGTCCTGCAGGCCGACGGCGGCACCCGGACCGCCGCCATCACCGGGGCCTACGTGGCACTGGCCGACGCCGTCGAATGGGCCCGCGGGAAGGGCCTGGTCGCCGCGGGGGCCTCGCCGCTGGTGGACTCGGTGGCGGCCGTGAGCGTCGGGATCGTCGACGGGCAGCCCTGCCTGGACCTGCACTACGACGACGACGTGCGCGCCGAGACCGACATGAACGTCGTGATGACCGGGACGGGACGTTTCGTCGAGGTCCAGGGGACCGCCGAGCGTGAGCCGTTCGACCGCGCCGAGCTCGACCGCCTGCTCGACCTCGCCGCGGCCGGCTGCCTGCACCTGACCGAGCTGCAGGTCGCGGCCCTCGGCGGCGCGCCCGGGGGGCGGTCGTGACCCGTCGGGTCGTGCTGGCCACGCGCAACGCCGGCAAGATCGCCGAGCTCCGACGCATCCTCGACGCGGCCGGGCTCGACGTGGAGCTCGTGGGTGCCGAGGCGTTCGCCGCCCTGCCGGACGTCGCCGAGACCGGGACCACCTTCGCGGCCAATGCCCTGATCAAGGCCCGCGCCGTGGCCGCCTACACCGGGCTGCCGTCGATCGCCGATGACTCCGGGCTCTGCGTCGACGCGCTCAACGGGCTGCCCGGCATCCTGTCGGCCCGCTGGGCGGGCAGCCACGGCGACGACGAGGCCAACCTGGACCTGGTGCTGGCGCAGCTGTCCGACACCCCCGACGAACGGCGCGGGGCGCACTTCTTCTGCTCCGCCGCGGTCGCGATGCCCCCCGGCCGCCACGGTGAGCCGGGGGAGTGCCGCGTCGTCGAGGGCCAGATCGACGGGTCGCTGCTGCGTGAGCGGCGCGGCACCGGCGGGTTCGGCTACGACCCGATCTTCCTGCCCTACGGCTCATCGCGGACGACCGCGGAGATGGACGCGGCCGAGAAGGACGCGATCAGCCACCGCGGCCAGGCCTTCCGGGCGCTGGCACCGGTGCTCGCCGAGCTGCTGGCCGCGTCACGCGACTGAGCCGCACCTCGCGCCCGCGCCCGCTCGGCTCGATCTGAGCCGTGCGGGTGGCGGGACTCGAACCCGCACGTCCGTGGACACAGGAACCTAAATCCTGCGCGTCTGCCAATTCCGCCACACCCGCGTGCCCTCATTGTGGCAGCCCCGGGGGCTGCTCCCGGGAGGCCCGGGGACCCTCGGGTGGTTGGATGAGGCCATGCAGGTCTCGGCGCGGGTCGACTACGGCACGCGGGCGTTGGCCGAGCTGGCCAGTCGCCCGGACCACCTGGTGACCTCAGAGGAGCTCGCGGGGCTCCAGGGGATCCCGGTGAAGTTCCTCGAGGGCATCCTCACCCAGCTGCGCCGTGCCGGGCTGGTCGTGAGCAAGCGCGGGGCCGAGGGTGGGTACCGCCTCGCGCGCCCGGCCTCCGAGATCGCCGTCGCCGACGTGTTCCGCGCGCTCGACGGTCCGATCGCCGCCGTCCGCGGGTCGGCGCCGGAGGACATGGCCTACCCGGGCGCTGCCGAGCACCTGCGCGAGGTCTGGGTCGCGACCCGAGCGGCGCTGCGCATGGTCCTGGAGCAGGTCACCCTCGCCGACGTGGTCAGCGGTGAGCTGCCCGACACCGCACGTGCCCTGCTGGCCGAGCCCGGAGCCTGGGAGCGCCGGTAGGGCGTCAGACCCCGAGCTCGCGGCGCAGCTTGGCGACGTGCCCGGTGGCCTTCACGTTGTACATCGCGCGCTCGATCCGGCCCTCGGCGTCGATGACGAACGTCGAGCGGATGACGCCGACGACCGTCTTGCCGTAGAGCGACTTCTCGCCGAACGCCCCGTAGGCCGTGAGGACGGACTTGTCCGGATCGCTGGCCAACGGGAAGGTCAGGCCCTCCGCGGCGCGGAACGTGGCGAGCTTCTCCGGGGAGTCCGGGGAGATGCCGACCACGGTGATCCCTGCGGCGGCCAGGGCGTCCAGGGAGTCGCGGAAGTCGCAGGCCTGCTTCGTGCAGCCGGGAGTCATGGCCGCCGGGTAGGCGTACAGGACGACCCGCTGGCCGCGGAGGTCGGCGAGCCGGATCCGGCCCCCGGCGTCATCGGCGAGGTCGAAGTCGGGGGCGTCGGCGCCGGGTTCGAGTCGGGTGCTCATGTGTCCTCCTGGGCTGTTGGGCGTCGAGACCCTATCCCGCGATGGCTTGGGCTGCCCCTGCCCGCGTATGGTGGCCCCATTCCGTGCTGTCAGGAGGATTGACGTGGCCCAGGCCAGTGTGACCAAGCCCGCGAGCGCTCCCGCGCGCAAGCCCGCCGACATCGAGGCGGACCTCGACGCGACCCGTGAGCGCCTGGTCGGCACCATCACCGAGCTCGAGGACCGGGTGAATCCCTCGAAGGTGGCCAAGCGCGGCTCGAACAAGGTCAAGGACTTCTACGTGGGCTCCGACGGCGTGCGCTGGAAGAACGTCGCCCTCACCGCAGGCGCGGTCGTCGGGGGCCTGATCGCCGTGCGGATGGCCAGCAGGACGGTGCGCTGGGCCATCGCCGCTCCGCCCGCCCAGCAGGTCCCGACCGACATCGTCTTCCTGCCGGTGCCCCGTGCCCAGGCCGGCGCGCTGGCGGAGCTGGCCGCGGCCGTCTGACCCCGCCGCTAGTCGCCCTCGAATCGCGCGGGGCGACCAGTCGCGCCAGGTGCCGACCGACCAGCAGCGTGGGGCTGATCGTGCCCACGGCCAGGGCGATCACCGTCAGGGTCGCGATCGATCCGCTCACCACGACGGCGTCGACGATCGCCGAGGGGTCGGGCTGCGCCTGAGGTGAGGTCCAGCACCCCCGTGAGGGCGTCGAACATGTAGGTGCCCGGGATCAGCGGGATCACCGGGGCGAACGCGTAGATGGGTGTGGCCTGGTTGGTGCGGGGTGCGACGATCGCTGCCGTGAGCCCGACCAGGACGGCGGCGGCGAAACTGGCCACCGGGAGCGCGGCGCCCTGGTCCAGGAACAGGCTGCGCACGAGGTGGGCAGCGATCGCCAGGGCGACGATGCCCGGCAGCGTCTTGCGGGGAACCGAGAACACCATCGCGAATCCCAGCACGGCCAGGCCGGCCCACAGCGACAGGGCCCAGGTCATGGCAGGGCCCCGACGAGGGCGACGGCCGCACTGAGCCCGACCGCCGCGGAGGCGATGATGACCGCGCTCATCGCGAGCCGGACCACGCCGTTGAGGTAGTGCGAGGTGAGCAGGTCGGCGGTCCCGTTGAGCATGGGGACCCCGGGGACGAGGAAGAGGGTGGATGCTGCCAGCGCGGGGTTCACCTCGGCGGCGGTGAGCCCCAGCATGTGCCCGCCTCCGGCGACGATCAGGGCGGAGACGAACGCTGCGCTGGACACGGACACGAACGGCTGCAGGCTGCGCCCGACCAACAGGTGCCGCACCCAGGCGCCCGCCCATCCGCCCAGCAGTGCCAGGACCATGGCGATCCCGCCGGCGTCGAACAGGGCGGCGAAGGCCGCGGTGGAGCCGCCCAGTGCCAGCATCACCAGCCAGGTGGGGTAGACCGGGCCGGCGTTGCGGATCAGGGTGAGCCGCGCCCGCACCTGGCTGGCGGTGAGGCCGTGGGCCTCGGTGTCCGCGACCAGGCGCTTGACCTGGGTCAGGGTGGTGAAGTGGATGCCCAGATGCCGGGCGTGCCGACCGGCGGTGAGCTGCTGGCCGTCGGCGGAGACGGTCATGGCCACGTTGACCGAGGAGATCCGGGCGTTGCTCTCCTGCGCCCCCAGCGCGGCGGCCATGCGCTCCATGTGGTCCACGGTGCGGGTCGTGTGACCACCGGACAGCTGGACGAGCTCGCCGACCTCGAGGGACAGGTCGAGCGCATCAGCGAGACCGGTCATGGCCCAAGACCGTACTCCGTTAGGCTCAGGAGGTGCCCCAGCAGCCCCCGTCAGCCCCCGACCTGACCCCCGGGGTCGACGGGTCGATCCCGATCAAGCTGCTCCACGATCGCGTGCTCGTCCACATCGACGTCGCCGACGGCGAGCGGCGGTCCGGGGGCGGGATCCTGATCCCCGCCACCGCGGCCGTGGGCAAGCGCCTGACGTGGGCCACTGCCGTGGCGATCGGGCCGCTCGTGCGCGCCGTGGAGGTCGGTGACCAGGTGCTCTTCGAGCCTGAGGAACGGGCCGAGGTCGAGCTGCGCGGGGAGGCCTACGTGTTGCTGCGCGAGCGCGACATCCACGCGGTGGCGGCCGCCCGGGTGGCCCAGGACGAGACCGGCCTGTACCTCTGAGCATCCGAACGCGAAAGCCCCCCGGGATCGCCGGGGGGCCAGTACGCCGTGTAGGGCTCGAACCTACGACCCGCTGATTAAGAGTCAGCTGCTCTACCAACTGAGCTAACGGCGCGAGTGCCCCCACACCATACCAACGCCGGGCCCGGCGGGCCAAACCCACGCTCCCCCACCACGGGGCCTGCCCGCCCGTCCCGGACGCCTAGGATGTGGCCCATCATCTGCTGGACCAGTCAGGGGATTGACCATGGGGACCACTCCGGACGCCGCCGACGAGACCCCGTCGGAGTCGGGCCGCGAGCTCCCCGCGGTGCCCGACCCGGGTGAGGCCGCGCTGGCCCTGGACGGGCTGCCCGAACAGGTCCGCGTGCGCCGCGAGAAGCTCGATCGGATCCGCGAGATGGGGATCGACCCGTACCCGGTCGCTGCCCCGCGGACGGACACCCTGGCCGCGGTCCGGGCCGAGCATGGCGGGCTCGAGGCCGACCAGCGCACGGGGCACGTCGTGAGCGTCGTTGGCCGGGTCATGCTCAAGCGGGATGGCGGGAAGCTCTGCTTCGCCACGCTGCGCGACGGGTCCGGTGACCTGCAGGTGATGCTCTCGGTGGCCGACGTCGGCCAGGAGCAGCTCGACCTCTGGAAGCGGATCATCGACCTCGGCGATCACGTGTCCGTGACCGGCGAGGTGATCACCTCGCGCAAGGGCGAGCTCAGCGTGGCGGGGACGTCCTGGGTCCTGGCGGCGAAGTCCCTGAGGCCCCTGCCGGAGAAGCACAAGGGCCTCACGGACCCCGAGGCCCGCGCACGCCTGCGCTACGTGGATCTCATCGTCCGCCCCGATGCCCGGAGCGCGGCCCACGTTCGCGCCACGATCGTGCACAGCGTGCGCGACTCGCTGCACCGTCGCGGCTTCGTCGAGGTTGAGACGCCGATCCTGCAACTGATCCACGGCGGTGCGAATGCCCGTCCGTTCGAGACGCACATCAACGCCTACGACCTGGACGTCTACCTGCGCATCGCCACCGAGCTGCACCTCAAGCGGCTGCTCGTGGGCGGGATGGAGAGGGTGTTCGAGCTCGGCCGGCAGTTCCGCAACGAGGGTGCGGACTCCTCGCACAACCCGGAGTTCACCTCGTTGGAGATGTACCAGACCTACGCCGACTACCAGGACATGCGGGTCCTGACCCAGGAGATCATCCAGGAGGCCGCGACCGCCGCGTTCGGCGAGCCGGTGGCCCGCCGCATCCAGCACGACGGATCGATCGCGGAGTACGACCTGTCCGGGCAGTGGCGGCACGTCACCGTCCTCGACGCGGTCAGCGAGAAGCTGGGCGAGCACATCCACGCCGACACCCCGATCGAGGTCCTGCGGGCGCACGCCGTCACTCACAGCATCGAGATCGAGGCGCACTGGACGTGGGGTGCAGTCCTCGAGGCCCTCTACGAGGAGCTGTGCGAGGACTCCACCGTGCTGCCGACCTTCTACATGGACTTCCCCAAGGAGATCGCTCCCCTGACCAAGGCGCACCGGGACGACCCGCGGTTCGCAGAGAAGTGGGACCTTGTCGCGTGGGGCGCTGAGCAGGGCACCGCCTACTCGGAGCTCAACGACCCCGTCGACCAGCGGGCGCGGTTCCTGGCCCAGTCGCTGCTTGCTGCGGCCGGCGACCTGGAGGCGATGGTCATCGACGAGGACTTCCTGCAGGCGCTGGAGTACGGCATGCCGCCGACTGGTGGCCAGGGCATGGGGATCGACCGCCTGGTGATGACCCTGACCGGCCTCAACATCCGGGAGACGATCCTGTTCCCGATGGTCAAGCCCCTGTAGGCACCTGTAGGTACCCAGGTGCAGGCCCGGATCGTCGGGGACGGTCGGCCGCCGGTGGCTGCCCTCGCCGGCACCCGCTCAGGCGGTGTTGCCCAGCGCGGCAGTCAGTTGGCTGCGCGCTGTCTGCACGGCGGCCGCCGAGGTCGCCAGGGCCGTGGGGTCGGCCGTCATCGATCCGACCAGGGCGACATGTGCTGCGGCCGAGGAGCGGACCTGGGTGACGGCGGTGCCGATCGCCCGTGCCTGTGCAGCGCGCGCCTCATCCGGGGCGTCGGCGACGAGCCCAGCCACGTTCGCCTCGAGCTGGTCGAGGGTCGCCTGGGCGGTCACCCAGTACGGGCTCACCTGCTGCGGTGGGGTGGCCGGGTTGGTCAGCGCGGGCACCAGCTCGTCGGCGACCCAGCGGCCCTGGGTCCGCTCGACGTCCATCCGCTCGTCCCAGGACCTGCCCCGGGACCGCGCTGTCAGGAACCACGCCAACGCTGCGCCTGCGGCCACGAGGGCCCCCAGCCCGAGCCAGAGCGGCAGGGGGTTGGGCGCGGACTCATCCGGGGTTGCGGACGCTGATGCAGTCGCCGGCGCGCTCGACGAGTCGGTGGGAGAGGCGCTGGTGGGCGACGCGCTGTCGCTGGGGGACTCGGACGCCGACTCGGTCGGCTCGGGCGTCTCGGTGGGGGTCGCCTCGGACTCCGTGGGCGCCGCGGACGACTCCGTGGGCGCCGCGGACTCGGCCGGTGTCTCCGCGGGAGGAATGGAGGTCGCAGCCTGGGACAGGGTCCGGGTGGGGGTCGGCGACTCCGAGGTCGGCTCGCTGGTGGGCGCCTCGGACGTGGGCGCCTCGGAGGTGGGCGCCTGGGTCGGTTCCGGCGTCTCGGACGCGGGCGGCGTCGGAGGCTCCACGCTGGGGCTGGCGGAGGGCAGGTCGGTCGGCAGCGACGGGCTCGGAGTCTCGCTCGGGCCGGTTCGTGTCGGCGTGGGCAGTGAGATGGACCCCGAGGGCAGCGCCGTCGGCAGGGTGACCTCCCCGTCGCTCCCGCAGCCTGCCAGCGCAGCAGAGCCGATCAGGAGCGCCGCGAGGATCGCAGCGGGTCGTGCAGGCACCATGACGAGCTCCCGTCGTTGGGCGACAGCACATCGCCACCGAGTGGTTGCATCGGCAGCCTAACCGCCGGGATCCGTCCAGTGTGGGAGGAGGGCACGGCGCACGCCCGGCCCGGGGATCCGGGAATGAACGTGGCCCGGACCCTCAACGCGGGTCCGGGCCACGGCAGGCGACGAGGCCTGCCCATGGGGTGAGTGACGGGACTTGAACCCGCGACCACCTGGACCACAACCAGGTGCTCTACCAGCTGAGCTACACCCACCATGCGCCGTGCAGGATCGCTGCGCAGCAGGTCAGAAGTGTATCCCAATGCGCGATGGGCCCAGGCCGTCGGACGACGAGCACCGGGGACCGACCTTCTCACGGGAGCACGTCCACGCACCACGAGACAGGGCCTGGCGGTACCGGGATCGCCAGGCACTGCCATCGGCGCGCGAAGGCTGGTTTCCTTTGAGTCAGCGCAGCAGTGACAGCTGACACGGTCACCCCACACGAGGAGGACGAACGATGCACACTCGCACACTCGGACAGGGCCTGAGGGTCTCGGCGATCGGCTTGGGCGCGATGGGCATGTCCATGAGCTATGGCCAGAACCCCGGCAGCCGCGAGGACATGGTCGCGGTGCTGCGGGGGGCGGTCGACCTCGGCGTCACGTTCTTCGACACCGCTGAGGTGTACGGCCCGTACGTCAACGAGGAGCTCGTCGGCGAGGCGCTGCAGCCGGTGCGCGATGACGTCGTGATCGCGACCAAGTTCGGCTGGGACATCGTCGACGGGGCGATGGTGGGCCTGGACAGTCGCCCGGAGCAGATCCGTCGGGTCGCCGAGGCCTCCCTGCGCCGGCTGCGGGTCGAGGCGCTCGACCTGTTCTACCAGCACCGGGTCGACCCGGGCGTGTCCATCGAGGACGTCGCCGGTACCGTCGCTGAGCTCGTGGCGGAGGGCAAGGTGCGTCACTTCGGGCTGTCCGAGGCAGGTGCGGGCACGATCCGCCGCGCGCATGCGGTGCACCCGGTGACCGCGGTGCAGTCGGAGTACTCGCTGTGGACCCGTGACCCCGAGCCCGAGGTGCTGCCCACCTGCGCCGAGCTGGGCATTGGGTTCGTGCCGTTCAGCCCCTTGGGCAAGGGGTTCCTGACCGGCACGGTGACCACCGACACCCAGTTCGCCGAGGGCGACATCCGCCGCCGGGTGCCCCGGTTCGAGGCGGCCAACCTGGCAGCCAACCAGGCGCTCGTGGACCGGGTCCGCCAGCTGGCCGAGGCCAGGGGCGCCACCCCGGGGCAGGTCGCGCTGGCGTGGCTGCTGGCCCAGCAGCCCTGGATCGTGCCCATCCCCGGCACCCGCCGGCTGTCCCGGGTCCAGGAGAACGCCGGGGCCACCACGGTCGCGCTGTCCGCCGATGAACGCGCCGAGCTGGACCGTCTCACCGAGGAGGTCGGCGTCGCCGGAAACCGCTACAACGACGCCATGCTGGGCATGGTCGGCCGATAGGCCGGCCCTGCGGAGGCTCTCTGCCACTCCCGTGTCGGGCGGCATGGCACTAGCGTCTGTGCCCGTGACCATCGCTGAACCGCTGCGGGCGTGGCTGCTCGATTCCGATCCTGCGCTGCGGTGGCAGGTGGAGCGCGACCTGCTGGGTGAGCCCGCCGAGGTGTGGCGGGCCACCAGGGCTCGGGTGGCCGGTGAGGGGTTCGGTGCCCGATTGCTGGCGCTCCAGGATGCCGATGGGCAGTGGGCCGGCGGCGCGTACTTCCCGGCCGGCCACGACTTCTCCGACGAGGGATCCGGGCAGCCGTGGACGGCGACGACGTGGACGCTGAACACGCTGCGCGAATGGGGGGTGGACAGCTCCGCTCTGGCCGGGACGGCAGAGCTGCTGGCGCGCAACAGCCGCTGGGAGTACGACCAGCTGCCCTACTGGGGCGGCGAGGTGGACTGCTGCATCAACGCGTACACCCTGGCCAACGGAACCTGGCTCGGGGCGGATGTCGCCGGCCTGCCGGGGTGGTTCGTGGAGCACCAGCTCGACGACGGCGGCTGGAACTGCGAGTGGGTGCAGGGAGCGACCCGGTCCTCGTTCCACTCCACGATCAACTCCCTGATCGGTCTGCTCGCCTACGAGTCAGCGACGGGCGACAGCTCGGTGCGCCTGGCCCGCACGCGGGGCGAGGAGTACCTGCTGTCGCGCCGGCTCCTGTACCGGGCGTCCGACGGGCAGGTGGTCGGGCCGTGGGCGACGATGTTCTCCTCGCCGATCCGGTGGCACTACAGCGCGTTGAAGGCCCTGGATTACTTCCGTGCGGCCAGTGCCCACGACGGTGTGGGACCGGACCCGCGACAGGCCGACGCGATCGACGTGGTCCGCGCTGCCATGCAGTCCGATGGCACGTGGGTGAACCAGCACGTGTTCGACGGGGCTGTGTGGTTCCCGACCGACGCCCCCGAGGGGGAGCCGTCCAAGTGGCTCACCCTCTACGCCACCCGAGTGCTGCAGTGGTGGGATCAGGTCCCCCGGACGCCCCGGTAGCGGCCCCGCTCGCAACGCCGACCACGGCGGGGTGTCCAGGAGAACCTGGATGCTTCGTGACGCGGTTGGGTACGGTGTGGACCCCGACGAAGGGACGGCCATGCCCAAGAACACCATCTGCCTCTGGTTCGACGATGACGCCGAGGCGGCAGCCCACTTCTACGCCGCGACCTTCCCGGACAGCCAGGTGACGGCCGTCCACCACGCCCCCGCCGACTACCCGTCCGGCAAGGCGGGAGACGTGCTGACCGTGGAGTTCACGGTCGCCGGCATCGCCTGCCTGGGCCTGAACGGCGGCCCCGCTTTCGCGCAGACCGAGGCCTTCTCGTTCCAGATCGCCACCGAGGACCAGGCCGAGACTGACCGATACTGGGACGCGATCGTGGGGAACGGCGGGCAGGAGAGCGCCTGCGGCTGGTGCAAGGACCGCTGGGGCGTCTCGTGGCAGATCACGCCGCGCGTGCTGACCGAGGCCCTGGCCGCGGGCGGCGATGAGGCCCGGCGCGCCTTCGAGGCGATGCTGACGATGACCAGGATCGACGTCTCGACGATCGAGGCGGCCCGGCGCGGCTGACTGCGGGACTCGCGGGTGGCGACCAACCGGACGGGTGGTCCCGATCGCGAGCGTCGGTGACCTCGCCGCCGCGCTCGAGACGATCCTCGCGCGGTGCCAAAGCGCGCAGCGCGTCCCTGGTCCCAGCTGATCAGGGGTGACCGCCCGGGTCTCCCGCGGCAGTCTCGGTCAGGCGTGCGGATCGCCCGCAGCAGGGCTCATGGCGTGGTCCACGACGTGGTTCGTGGCTGCGGCGCGGGCCTCGACGGTGGAGGGGCCGGGCACCGGGACGAACAGCGTGTCCCGGTAGTAGCGCAGCTCGGCGATGGACTCCCGGATGTCGGCCAGCGCCCGGTGCCCGCCGGTCTTGGCCGGGGCGTTGAAGTAGGAGCGCGGATACCACCGGCGTGCCAGCTCCTTGATGCTGGACACGTCGATGAGCCGGTAGTGCAGGTACGCGTCGAGCTCGGGCAGGTTCCGGGAGAGGAACCCCCGGTCGACGTACACGCTGGAGCCGGCCAGGGGGGCACGGTTGGGCTCGGTGACGTGGCCCTGCACGTAGGCCAGGACGGCGGCGCCGGCCTCGGCGAGGGGGACGCCGGCGGGGATGTCCTCGAGCAGGCCGGACTCGGTGTGCATGCGCACGACCACGTCCTCCATGCCCTCGAGGACCGACAGGTCCGGCGGGCACACGACGAAGGAGATGCCGGCATCGAGCTCGTTGAGCTCGGCGTCGGTGACGATCGCGGCGATCTCGACGATCTCGTCGCGCGCGGGATCCAGCCCCGTCATCTCGAGGTCGATCCAGACCAGCCGGTCGTTGCGTGCGTCAGCCACGCGCAGCAGCCTACGGCCTCTCGGAGCCGTCCGCGGCCCACCAGCGCACGAGGTCCGAGCCGGTCACGATGCCCACGAGCCGACCGACCTCGTCGACGACCGGGACCGCCTCGGCGGAGTGCCGGGCCATGATCCGGGCGACGTCGGCCAGCGGTGCGGAGTCACTCACTGAGCGCGCCGGTGCCCGGGACAGCAGGTCGCCGACTCCGCGGCGGCGCATGCGGTCCTCGGAGACCGGGATGTCGGTGAGGATCATCCGGTCGGAGATGACCCCCAGGCAGCGGCCGTCCTCCACCACGACGAGGTGGCGCAGGCCCGAGACGCTGAGCAGCTGCCACGCATCCCACAGGCTCTCCGTCACGTCGATCGTGAGCACCGGACGGGTCATCGCCTGGCTGACCACCGCACGGGCCCATTGCGCCCCCCGGCGCCGGGAGGCCATCTCGCCATGCGTGGACGGGGACGGGAGGGTCGCCCCCCCCGACGGGATCTTGTCCATGCACGCCTCCCCTGCACTCCTCTGGGGCTCAAGCATCACCCATACCGGGCAGGCACTCGCAGGGGCAGGAGGCCTCGACGTGGGGGACCTAAGTCACGACGCGGGTCGGGTCGGGGCCGGCCCGGCGTCGTGGCGGGTCTGCGTGTGAGGATCGGCGCATGCGCCCCTACCCCGAGCTGGCCGCCCCGCGGAACAAGCAGATCACCCGTGACGTCCTCGTCCTGCTGGCCCTGGCGCTGTTCGCGTTCTTCGCGTGGGCGGTGCGGAGGGCCGTGATGGCGCTGACCGCGATCAGCGCGGGGTTCACCGACAGTGCCGAGGGGGTGCAGGACTCCTGGGACTCGATCGGCAGCTCGCTGTCGGGGATCCCGTTCGTGGGCGATGCGCTCAAGGGAACCATCGCTGATCTCTCGGATGCGACCGTGGGCAATGCGGTGGAGGCCGGACAGGCGATCACCGACGCCGTCACGACGGCCGCGAACGTCCTGGCGTTCGTGACGTTCGCCGCCCCGGCCGCGGTCCTGCTCGTGCTGTACCTGCCGCGGCGGCTGGACCGGTCCCGGGCGTGGACGGCCGCGGACAGGGTGCTGTCGGCGATCGAGGTGAACCCCGCGTTCGGCCTGGCCGGCACGGTTGCCCCGTCGGTGCCGGGAGCTGGCCCGCGCCCGGCGATCGAGGGGCAGCCGCACGACACGATCGCGCTGCCGTGGGGCCCGACCCCGGCTGGGGTGGGGGCTGCCGGAGGCGCGGGGACCGGGCGGATGGGGCCGGCGATGGTGGCGTTCCCTCCCGACGAGCTGCTGGCCCTGCGCGCGCTGTGCGACCTGCCGTTCGTGGACCTCGTGCGCTACACGCCACGGCCGTTCGAGGCGTTCTACGCCGGTGACTACGCCCCGCTGATCCGGGCGCTGTACGCCCACGAGGGGCTCGAGCCGCCGGTCTGAGTCGACCACCGCAGTCGTGCGGACCTCGCCGTCCACGTCGCCGGGGCGACCACCGCCGCGGCATCCGGCGACTTCCCCGCGGGGGCGACCACCGCCGCGGCGTCCGGCGTCTACCGTGTGCGCATGCTGATCTCGCGGGTTCCGGTGCGCCTGGTGCTGGGCAGTGCCCTGATGCTGTTCCTGGAGCTCGCGCTCATCCGCTGGCTCGGGGCCAACATCCTGCACCTGTCGTACTTCTCGAACATCGTGCTCCTGGGCTCGTTCCTCGGGATCGGCCTGGGGTTCCTGCGCTCCCGGCAGGGCGCGCAGCCGCCGATCTGGTTCCCACCGCTGCTGGCCGTGATGGTGATGGGTGTCCTGGCCGCCCCGGTCGGGGTGGATCGCACGAACTCGGACCTCATCTTCTTCACGTCCCTGAGCACGACCGGCCCCCCGGCCTGGGTGGTGCTGCCGATCGTCTTCGTGGTGGTCGCGGCGGTGCTGTTCGGCCCCGGGTACCTCGTCGGGCAGTGCTTCTTCGAGCTGCCGCGCCTGACCGCCTACCGGTTCGACCTGATCGGGTCGCTGATCGGCATCGTCGGGTTCACCGCGCTGAGCTTCCTGGGGGCGCCGTCGCTGGTCTGGGGCGTGGTGGTGGGTGCGCTCACGCTGGTCCTGTTCTGGCCGGCGCCGAGGGCTCGCGGGACGGCGGAGCACTCGGCGGCGACGTTCGCCCCGGTGGGCCGAGTCGGGCTGGTCCTGACGTCGCTGAGCGTGGTCGCGCTCATCGGGGCCCTGGCGTGGGAGACCTCCCAGCCGGGCGTGCGCTGGTCGCCGTACTACAAGATCGAGACGCAGACCGCCCAGACCACGATCGGCGAGTTCACCACGATCATCGCCAACGGCGTGCCGCACCAGGCGGTCACGGACGTCGATGCCCGGGTGGCGTTCGAGCCGTTCTACGCGGTGCCCTACCAGCGCTCGGAGCGCACCGACCCGGGGCGGGTGCTGATCGTCGGCGCGGGCACCGGCACGGATGTCGCCCTCGCGCTGCGCCAGGGGGCGACCAGCGTGGACGCGGTCGAGATCGACCCGCGGATCCGCGAGATCGGCCAGGAGATCAACCCGAACCGGCCGTTCGACGACCCCCGGGTGACCGTCCACATCAACGACGGGCGGGCGTTCATCGAGCAGGCCGAGGGGCCCTACGACACGATCCTGTTCGCGCTGCCCGACTCGCTGACCCTCGTGGCCGGTGCCAGCCAGCTGCGCCTCGAGTCCTACCTGTTCACCGAGCCGGCGATGCAGCGGGTCAGCGAGCTGCTTGCCGACGACGGCGTCTTCGCGATGTACAACTACTACCGCGAGCCCTGGCTGGTCGGTCGGCTCGGGGCGACGATGGCTGCGGCGTTCGGGCACGACCCGTGCGTCGACCTGAACCGCGACTACAACTCGGCGACGCTCGTCGTGAGCGCCGACGCGTCGATGCAGCGCTGCTCGCCGGAGGACGAGGCCGCCGCGCTGATCGCCGGGGCGCCGGCGCCGGTCGACGACAACCGGCCGTTCCTGTACCTGCGCACGCCGCACATCCCGGGGTTCTACCTCGCGGTGCTCGCGATGATCCTGGGGATCAGCCTGCTCGCCGTGCGCGGGGCAGTCGGCAGCCTCGGGCGTACCCGGCGGTACGCGGACCTCTTCCTGCTCGGGGCAGCGTTCCTGCTGCTGGAGACCCGGGCGATCACGATGTTCGCCCTGCTGTTCGGGACCACGTGGCTGGTCAACGCGATCGTGTTCGGCGGGATCCTCGTGGCGGTGCTCGCCGCGGTGGAGTTCACCGCCTGGATGAAGCGCACCGGCCGGTCGGATCGCATCTCGCTGCCGATCGCGTATGCCGTGCTGCTGGCCTCGATCGCCGTCGTGTGGCTGATCCCGCTGGAGTCGCTGCTGCAGCTGCCGGTGCCGCTGCGGGTCCTGGCGGCCACCGCGATCACGTTCATGCCGGTGTTCACCGCGAACGTGGTGTTCGCCTCGAGGTTCGACGAGGCCCCGGAGCCGTCGATCGCGTTCGGCATCAACCTGCTCGGGGCGATGCTCGGCGGGGCGCTGGAGTACCTGGCGCTGCTGACCGGCTACCGGGAGCTGCTGCTCGTCGCCGCCGCGCTGTACATCGGGGCGTTGGCGCTGGGCACCCGTGCACGGCGCCGGGACGCGGTGCCCGTCGGCTGATCGCCGTTGGGCGGCGCTGGGTGTGGGGGCTGCTCCTAGGTGGGCTGGGCGATGATCATTCGGGAGCGGCTGATCAGGTAGTTGACCGCCGCTCCGAACTGCGCGAACGCCGCGTTCGTGGTGTGCCCCGCCCGGTAGCGGTACCAGATCTGCTGGGCGATGACCGCGAGCCGGAACAGCCCGTACACCTCGTAGAACCGCCACCCCGCGGTCGGCAGCGCCAGGCCGGTGCGGTCGAGGTAGTGGGCGACGATCTGGTCGCGGGTCGGCATGCCGGGGATGGTCGACGGCTGCCGGCGGAACATCTGGAAGATCGGGTCGTCGTCGGCCTGCACCCAGTACGCGAGCGCTGCGCCGAGGTCCATCAGCGGGTCGCCGACGGTGGCCATCTCCCAGTCGAGGACCGCCCGCACGGTGGCCAGGTTGTCGGGGTCGACCACCAGGTTGTCGAAGCGCCAGTCCCCGTGGATCATCCGGGCGGCAACGTCCTGGGGCTGGTGGGCGTCCAGCCAGGCCATCACGTCCTCGGCGTCGGGGACGTCGTCGGTCAGGGCCGCGCGGTAGCGGCCGGACCACCCCTCGACCTGGCGACGCACGTACCCTGACCCCCGCCAGAAGGCGTCCAGTCCGCTGGCGGCGATGTCCACCGAGTGCAGGGCGGCCAGGGAGTCGAACATTCCCAGCGCCAGGTCGCGCGCCGCGGGCGGGTCGAGCGCCAGGCCGGGAGGCAGGTCGCCGCGCAGGATCAGCCCGGGCACGTGCGCCATGACGTAGAACTCCGACCCGAGGATGGCCTCATCGTCGGTGTAGCCGACCATCTCGGGGACCGCGGGGAACCACGGCGCGAGCATCCGCTGGATCTCGAACTCGCGGTGCATGTCGTGGGCGCTGGCCGCCTTGCGCCCGGCCGGGGGGCGGCGCATCACGAGGTCCCGGTCCGGGTAGCGCAGCAGGAAGGTGAGGTTGGACGCACCGCCGCCGAACTGCCGGACGTCGGGAACTCCGCTGGGCAGGTCGATGCGCGCGCGCAGCCAGGCGTCGAGGGCAGGGACGTCGAAGGCGTCCTCGTCGCGGACCGGTCCGGCGCCGGGGACGTCGACGCTCATCGCGGAACCACGAGCGGTCGCAGCTCGAGTCGGGCGATGTCGCGCAGGTGCACCTCGTCGGGGCCGTCGGCGATCCGCAGCGAGCGCAGCCCCGCCCACATCATCGCCAGCGGGGTGTCGTCGCTGACCCCGGCGCCGCCATACGTCTGGATCGCGCGATCGACCACCTCGAGGGCCATCCGCGGAGCCACGACCTTGATGGCGGCGATCTCCTTGCGCGCACCCTTCGCGCCGACCGTGTCGATCATCCACGCGGCCTTGAGGGTCAGCAGCCGGGCCTGCTCGATCGAGACCCGGGACTCGGCGATCCACTGCTGCACCACGCCCTGGCGGGCCAGCGGCTTGCCGAACGCGACCCGCTCGATCGAGCGGCGGCACATCAGGTCCAGCGCCCGCTCGGCCATGCCGATGGCGCGCATGCAGTGGTGGATGCGCCCCGGGCCGAGCCGGGCCTGGGCGATCGCGAAGCCCGAGCCCTCCTCGCCCAGCAGGTTGGTCACCGGGACGCGCACGTCGGTGAACGTGATCTCCGCGTGCCCGTGCTGGTCGTGGTAGCCGAAGACCGGCACGCTGCGCACGATCTCGACCCCGGGGGTGTCGATCGGCACCAGCACCATCGACTGCTGGTGGTACACGTCGGCCTCCGGGTCGGTCTTGCCCATGACGATCAGGACCCGGCAGCGCGGGTCGTTGGCGCCGGTGCTCCACCACTTGCGGCCGTTGATGACGTACTCGTCGCCGACCCGCTCGATGCTGGTCGCGATGTTGCGGGCGTCGCTGCTGGCCACCTCCGGCTCGGTCATCGAGAACGCGGAGCGGATCGCGCCTGCGAGCAGCGGCTCGAGCCACTGCTCCTTCTGCTCGGGCGTGCCGAACATGTGCAGGATCTCCATGTTGCCGGTGTCCGGCGCGGCGCAGTTGAGCACCTCCGGGGCGATCTCCGGCGACCAACCGGACAGCTCGGCCAGCGGGGCGTAGTCCAGGACGCTCAGGCCGTGCGCGGGGTCGGTGCTGTCCGGCAGGAACAGGTTCCACAGCCCGGCGGCGCGGGCCTCGGCCTTGAGGTCCTCGACCACCGCAGGCAGGTCGTGGGGCCGGCCGGCGGCGGCCAGGTCGCGGCGCTGGGCGGCGTACACCGGCTCGGCGGGGAGCACGGCCGTGTCCATGAAGGCCTGCAGCCTCGTGAGGTACTCCTGGGCGCGGGGGCTGTGCTGGAAGTCCATGGTTCTCCGTCCGTCCGGGCGGCTGTCGGGCGCTGTTGAGGCACCCCGTCAGCCTGCCTGTGGTTGGTACGTTGGCATCGTCCCACCCCCGGTGTCTGCCCCGAGAGGAGCCCCATGGCCCCCCGCCTCCCCATCGCCCCCGGCACACCCATGGACCTGACGGGGCGCGTCGCCCTCGTCACCGGCGGGGCATCGGGGATCGGGGCCGGTGTGTGCCGCCTGCTCGCCGGCGCCGGGGCGCGCGTGGTCGTCTGCGACATCGACCTCGCCGGGGCGTCGGCGGTCGCCGAGGAGATCGGCGGGACGGCGCTGGGCTGCGACGTCAGCGTCCTGGCGGACAACCACGCGGCCGTCGCGGCGGCGGTCGACGCGTTCGGTGGCCTCGACATCGTCGTCCTGAACGCGGGTGTGGACAGCGGATTCACCTTCGACCGTTTCGATGAGGCTGCCTACCGCCGCGCCATGGGCGTGAACCTCGACGGCGTGGTCTTCGGGCTGGCGGCCGCGCTCCCGGCACTGCGCGCGCGTGGCGGGGGCCGGGTCGTGGTGCTGGCCAGCCTCGCCGGGCTCGCGCCCGTGCCCCTGGACCCCGTCTACGCGGCGAACAAGGCGGCCGTGGTCAACCTCGTGCGGTCTGTGGGTCCCGGCCTGGTGGCGCGGGGGATCCTGGTGAACGCCGTCTGCCCGGGTTTCACCGACACCGCGATCGTCGATCCGGTCCGCGGGATGCTCGAGGCGATCCGCGTGCCGCTGATGGCGGTCGACGAGGTTGTGGGCGCGGTGGCGAGGGTGCTGGAGTCCGAGTCATCCGGGGAGGCGTGGCTCGTGCAGTACGGCCACCCCGCCCAGCCCTACCGCTTCCGCGGAGTCCCCGGCCCAGCAGTCGGCAGCACGACGACCTGACGCCGACCCTGCGGTCGACAGCGCAACCCCGTGAGCGCCGGCCCTGCGGTCGGCAGCGCAACCCCGTGAGCGCCGGCCCCGCTTTCCGATCGCGCCCCGGACGCCGCTCGACCGTCGCGTCCGATTCCTGCTAGTCGTTGTCGCCGGCTGGGGGAGGATGTCGGCATGGACGCTCGCCCTGGACCACGAGCGCTGCTACCGCGCGGTGGCCAGCAGGGACGCCCGGTTCGACGGCTCGTTCTACACCGCCGTGCGCACGACGGGGATCTACTGCCGCCCGAGCTGCCCCGCGATCACGCCGAAGCGCGGGAACGTCACGTTCTTCCGGACGGCCGCCGCCGCCCAGCGCGACGGGTTCCGTGCCTGCCGGCGGTGCCGTCCTGACGCCGTTCCCGGATCGCCGGAGTGGAACGTCCGCGGCGACGTCGTGGCCCGTTCGATGCGGCTCGTCGCGGATGGCGCCATCGAGCGGATCGGGGTCACCGGGGTCGCCGCCGCCCTCGGCTACAGCGAGCGACACCTGAACCGGCTCGTGACCGAGGAGCTCGGTGCCGGGCTGTTGGCGATCGCCCGCACGCAACGGGCGCACACGGCGCGGATCCTGCTGGAGACCACCGACCTGCCCGCCAGCGAGGTGGCCTGGGCGGCGGGGTTCGGCAGCATCCGGTCGTTCAACGACACGATCGCAGCCGTGTACGGGGAGTCGCCCACGGCGCTGCGTGCGCGCCGCCGCCCCGGGACCGCCGACAGCCACGCCGGAGCGGAGGAGCCGCCGACCGCGCGCTGGTCAGCCGCCGCGCCGGGGCGGGACGTCGCCCACGCGCCGATCCGGGTGCGCCTGGCGACCCGCCAGCCGTTCGACGTCGCCGCACTGCTGGCCTTCCTCGGTGATCGCGCGGTCGTCGGACTCGAGGACTGGGACGGGCACACCTACCGGCGCACGCTCGCGCTGCCGCACGGGCACGCGACGGTGGCGTGCCAGGCGACTGTCGGCGGACTGCTCGCCGAGTTCCGGCTGGCCGACCTGCGTGACCTGGCTCCGGGGGTGGCCCGGGTGCGCAGGCTCTTCGACCTCGACGCCGACCCGCTCGCGATCGCGGAGGTGCTGGGCGCCGATCCGATGCTCGCGCCCCTCGTGACCGCGCGTCCGGGCCTGCGGGTCGCCGGCACCGTCGACCCGCATGAGATCGCCGTCCGGGCGATCGTCGGCCAGCAGGTCAGCCTGGCGGGTGCGGCGACGGTGCTTGGGCGGTTCGTCGCGGCGCACGGCGAGCCGCTGGGGTTCGCCGATCCCACCTTGACCCACGTCTTCCCCAGCGCCGCGCGCCTGGCGGAGGCCGACCCCGCCGGGCTGTCGATGCCGCGGGCCCGCGGGGCCGCACTCGTCGGCCTGTGCCGGGCCCTGGCCGACGGCGAGCTGGTGCTCGACCCGGGTGTGGACCGGTCGGGGATCGCGGCGGACCTGCAGTCCCGCCCCGGCATCGGGCCATGGACCGCGGGCTACATCACGATGCGCGCGCTCGGCGATCCCGACGTCATGCTGGCGGGGGACCTCGGCGTGCGCCACGCGATCGCGGCGCTGGGCGGTGACGACCGCCCGAGGGAGATCGCGAAGGCGGCCCACGCGTGGCGTCCGTGGCGTTCGTACGCGGTGGCGCACCTGTGGGCCAGCCTCGATCCGACTCCCACGACCGACCCCGCCCCGGCGGGCCCACGAGAGGTGACCGCATGACCCGCCCCAGCCCAACCACTCCGCTCGCCGCGCCCGCCCTGTGCCGGCGGTCGATGAGCACGCCCATCGGACCCCTGGAGCTCGTGGCCGGTCCGGCGGGCCTGCGCGCCGTCCTCTGGCCGGGCGAGGACGGCTCCCGGGTGGCGCGCGCCGTCGGACCAGCCGGTCCCAGGGCCGGGGACGGCCCGGCACGAGCCGGAGGTGAGGGGACTGAGGTGGCGAGCGCGCGTGAGTGGCGGGGCGGCACGTGAGGTGGCGAGCGCCGTGAGTGGAGGGGCGGCACCTGAGGTGGCTGGGGCCGGAGCACGGTGGGACCCGGCCGACCTGCTCCGGGCCGAGGAGCACCTGGACGCCGCCGAGGCCCAGCTCGAGGAGTACTTCTCCGGGTCCCGCCGGGAGTTCGACCTCGCGCTCGACCCGGTGGGGACGGAGTTCCAACGGCGCGCGTGGATGGCACTGCGCACCATCCCCTACGGCAGGACCATCAGCTACGGCGAGCAGGCCGCCGAGATGGGCGAGCCGGGGGCCGCGCGCGCCGTGGGTGCCGCCAATGGGCGCAACCCGCTGTCGATCGTGGTCCCCTGTCACCGAGTCGTGGCGGCGTCCGGCGCGCTCACCGGGTTCGCCGGGGGGCTCGGAACCAAGGCCTGGCTGCTGGACCACGAACGCGCGGTCCTCGCCGGCGGGTGAGGTCCGGAACCTCGCGCCCGTTCCCGTTGAATACGACCCTGAGGAGAACCCCGATCACCAACCTCGCGGTCGTTCCGGTGCTTCCCGGTCTCATCAGCTGCTCGGGTTCAACCCGAACGGGCGCGAGGTCGGCCCGTCGTCGAACCCACCAGGGTCAGTTCGACCGGAACGGGCGCGAGGTTGTCGGAGCGGCGCCGCCCTCCGCTGCACCCCCGCGGCAGCCACGCCCCGCGCCAGCCGCACCCCGACGCCAGCCGCACCCCGCGGCAGCCACACCCCGACGCCAGCCGCACTCCCGCGGCAGCCACGCCCCGCGCCAGCCGCCGCCCCATGCCAGCCCCCGCCAGCCGCTGCCCGCGCCCGGCGGTGCGCCCTGTGCTGCGCCCGCCCTGCGTCACGCCCGTCAGCCCGGCCTCAGCGCGGGACGGCCCGCCAGGCGGTGAGGCCCGAGCCCACCAGCGAGCCCACCCCGGCCGAGGCGCACCCACCCGAGGATGCGCACCCCGAGCAGCCCTCGGTCGCGCAGGCATCGGCGAACACCAGGACCCGGCGGATGCGGCCGGTCGCGGACAGGGCGGCGAGTGCGGTCTCGGCATCCTGCTGCGTGGTGCCGGTGCGCCGCGCGACCTCGACCGTCGAGCCGGCGCCCGCGGCCACCGCCGCAAGGACGTCGCTCACGATGCTCATGTCAGCGCCACCCCGATCTGGAAGACCGCCACGGCGAGCAGCCATGCCATGGCCAGCTGCATGACGACTCCGACGCCGGTCCAGCGCGTGCCGATCTGGCGCTTCTGTGCCGCCAGCGTCGCCACGCACGGGGTGTAGGCCAGCAGGAACACGAGGAACGCGGCGGCGGCTGCCTGCGGGTGGCCCCCGGAGCTGGCCGCGAAGTCCGCGTACACCGCCGCCGAGAGGTCGACGTCGGACGGGTAGGTCTGCGCCCACGAGGAGATCACGGCCTCCTTCGCCACGAATCCGACGATGAGCGCCCCGATGGCATGCCACTCGGCGAAGCCGGTCGGGATGAACAGGACGCTGGCCTGATCGGCGATCCACGCGTACAGGCTGTCGCCGATCGGCACGTCCCCCAGGGTCCCGCTGGTCCCGGGTGCGGGGATGACGCCGAGCGCCCACACCACCGCGACCGTGGCCACGATGATCCCCGACGCCGTCTCCAGGAACCCGCGCAGCCGCATCCACGTGGCGGTGCCGAGCAGGCGGACCGACGGGGTCTGGTAGGGCGGCAGGTCGAGGACGAGCGGGTCGGAGCCCATCGTCCGGATCAGCGTGGAGCGCAGCAGGAGGCCGCCGAGGATGACCAGCAGGATGCTCGTCACGTACATCAGGAACACCACCGTGCCGGCGTTGGCCGGGAAGAACGTGGCTGCCACCATCACGTACACGGTCAGGCGCGCCGAGCACGACGTGAACGGGACGAGCAGGGCGGTCAGCAGCCGGTGCCGCGCGTCGGGCAGGACGCGGACCGCGGAGATCGCCGGGACGTTGCAGCCGAACCCGACCACCAGGGGCAGGAACGCGCGCCCGGGGAGGCCGAGTCGGGACATGAGCCGGTCGGTCACGACAGCGGCCCGCGACATGTAGCCGGAGTCCTCGAGCAGGGCGAGCAGCACGAACATGATGGCCATGAGCGGGACGAACGTCAGCAGCATCCCGACTCCGGCGATGAGGCCGTCGACGACGAAGCCCTCCACCAGGCTGCCGCCAAGGCCGACCGCCTCGAAGGCGGCGGTCGTCACCGACGTCACCGGGCCGGTGAAGAACGCGTCGAGCGCCCCCTGCAGGGGTGCGGCCACCGTGGTGGTGAGTGCGAACACGGCCCACATGACGCCCAGGAAGATGACGGGCCCGATCACGGGGGCGGTCACCCAGCGGTCGATCCGGTCGGACCAGGTCTGCCGGAGCTCGTGGGCGCGGCTGGTGGCCAGGGCGGTCGTGTCGGTGACCCAGGTGAAGACCGCCTCGGCGCGGGCGAGGTCGTCCTCGGGGTCGAGGCGGGCCGTCAGGTCGCTCATGGCGGTCGGGGGGCAGGCGGTGCAGTCGGCAGGGCAGCCGACGCTGCAGCCGCCGACGGTCGTCGGCGCGAGCGTCAAGGGGTGGATCACGGGGTTGGCCAGGGCTTCGGCGACCGCCGCCGCCAGGGCGTGGACGTCCCGACGCCTGGGGTCCAGCCGGACCACCCCCACCCCGAGGCGCTCGGCGAGGACGGCGTCGTCGACCTCGAGGCCCCGGCGGGCCGCGACGTCGGTCATGGTCAGGGCGACGACCACCGGAACCGGCAGCTGTCGCACGTGCGCCGCGAGCACCAGCGAGCGTCCGAGGTGGGCGCCGTCGCACACGACCACGACGGCGTCGACCTGGTCGCCGCCGTGCAGGAGGTCCGCGGTCAGGGCCTCGTCGGGGGACATCGGGTTCAACGAGTACGCGCCGGGCAGGTCGGTCAGCGAGAGCTCGCCGAACGCGGGGTCGGCCCAGCGCCCGGTGCCGACCTCGACGCTGGTCCCCGGGTAGTTGCCGACCGCGCGGCCCGCGCCGGTGAGCGCGTTGAACAACGTGGACTTCCCGGAGTTGGGGCTGCCCACGAGCGCGACCCGGCGTGCCCCGGGGTGCGCCGGCTGGCCGGGTGCCTCGTGGCAGCTGGCGACCGTGTCAGCCATGCGCCACCACCTCGGGATCGACCTCGATGCTGTCCAGGATCTGGCGCGAGACCGCGATCCGGTCGTCGCCGATGGCCAGGATCGCCCCGCCGCCGCTCGTCCGCGACTGGATCGCCAGCGTGGCTCCCGGTCGGATCCCCAGCTCGGCGAGCCGGCGGCTGATCGCACTCGAGGACCGGCTGCGGCCCACGACGGTCATCAGCTGCCCGGTGCGGGCCGCGTCCAGCATCATGGGCACAGGCTACCTCAAGGTAAGGCTTGCCTTACCGTGCCATTGGTCCCGGGTCCGTGGGGCCGAGGTCCCGGAGATCGCCGACGGCACGGATTGCCGTGGCGGCCTCGTCCACCGTCATGTCGGTGGCCTGCAGGAGGTCGGAGGCGGAGAGCCGGATCTGGGCCACCATCGGGATGGTGAACAGGCCCTCGGCCGGGGCGCCGGCGGCGATCCCGACTGCCCTGAGGATGACGTCGCGCACGGGTCCTGCCTCGCTGTCACCGGCGAGCATGGGTCCCAGGGCCTCGACTCCGGCGGCCAGGTCGGCCAGCGAGTGCGGGATCTCAGCGGGGACGGCGTCGTCGCGCTCCAGGGCGATCGATGCCTGGCGGGCCAGGACCCGGAGGTTGCGCAGGGCGTTGTCGAGGTGCCCGCCGGCCAGGGTGTAGGTCGCCAGGGTCTGGCGCTGGCCCCAGTACCAGGGCGAGAGCCGCACGGACTCACGGGTCGCGTCGAGGCCGGCGTGGAACGAGGCGAGGACCGGAGCGGTGGCGCGGAGGTCATCCAGTGCGGCGCGGGCCTCGGCGGGGTCGCGCTGGCTCAGGGCCGCGGCCACCCTCCGGTAGCCGCCGGCGATCGCCGCGATCACCGGGAGCGTCGACTGCTGGGCGTGACGCGCGGGATCGACGGGCATCACCAGGGCCGAGACGGCCAGCCCGATGAGCCCACCGATCACGGCATCGACGACGCGGCTGGTGTTCCAGGGCTGGGCCTGAGTCGGAGGGGTCAGGGTGGCGATCAGGATGGCGGCGGACGAGGCCTGCATGATCAGGATCGGCCCGCCGCCGGCCATGATCGCCGTCGTCAGGGCGATCGCCACGACCAGCCCCAGCTGCCAGACGCCGGTCCCGATCTCGGCGATGAGCAGGTCGGCGAAGAAGATGCCCAGGGCATTGCCCACGAGGAGCTCAGCGGACCGGCGCAGCCGATGGGCCAGCGACACCGCGACCGTGGCGATGGCCGCGATGGGCGCGAAGAAGGGCTGGTCGTGCCCGATCTGCAGGGCGGCGGCGTAGGCCAGCGTCGCTGCCAGCGTGGCCTGCAGGATGATCCGCCAGGAGCGTCGTGCCTCAGCCAGGCCCTCGGTCGACCTCCCGATCGTGGCCCGACCGGCACGGGTGACGTGGGCCGACGCTGTCGTGCTGTCCATGGCCCGACCCTACGGTGAGCGCCACCCGACCGCGGGTGGCCACATGCACGCAGACGGCCACATGCCCGCAGACGGCCACATGCCCGCAGACCCTCCCGCAAAGCGCAGACCCTCCCGCAAAGCTCAGACCCTCCCGAAATTCCGGGAGGGTCTGCGCCTAACGGGAGGGTCTGCGCCGAGTCGGGCGACCCGGCGGGAGGCGGAGCGCCGGGGGCGCCGCGCCGCGAGGGTCAGCGGCAGGTGCACTGCCGGGGCTCGGGCACGCCGGCCATCACCTGGTCGACGTGCCGGCCACAGCCGGAGTAGGTCACCTTGCCGCACGAGCGGCAGATCGCGGGGCTGCACATAGGGGGTCTCCTTCGAGTTCGTGGTGAGTCCCACTATACCCCAGGGGGTATGTGGATCTCAAGTTCCGCGGCCATCCCCGACCCGCGGAGGGGTCAACGCGGGCCGGTCGTGCGGATCGGTTCCCACGGCGGTGGCGGCGCAGGAATCCGGTCGAGGACCGAGTCGACCTCGCCGAAGCGCTGTGCCCGGTCCCGCCAGTCGGCGTAGAAGGTCGACACCTCGTCGGCGTTGCGGGCCACGAAGTTCCACCACATGAAGACCGGCTCGGGGAACGGGACGCCGCCCAGGACCATCAGTCGCGTGGGTTCGCGGGCCTCGATGTCGATCTCGGATCGCCCTGGTCCGAGCGCGGCGATCTGGCCCGGATTCGTGGGGGTCCGCGGGGCGGCCAGGGCGTCGCCGACGAGCAGGGGTCCGTCGAGGGCGATGACCGCGTGCTCGAAGTCCGGTCGCAGGCCGAAGGTCGTCACCCCGGGCTGGACCGTGGCCTGCATCCCGAGCAGCTCCGTGTCGAAGGCTGCCGGCGACGTCGCCCCGAGGTAGGTGCCGGCGATCAGGGTCGCTGACGCCCGCCCCCATTCCACGACCGGGAGCTCCCCGTGGTGCTCGAACGCCGGATCGCCGTGCCGGACGCCGTCGGGCTGCGCGACCCAGAGCTGCACGCCCTGCAGGGTGCCCCGGTAGGTGCCGGTGTTCTCCTCGGCGTGGACCACGCCGCGGCCGGCGGTCATCAGGTTCACCTGGCCGGGGCGGATCAGCTGCTCCGAGCCGAGGCTGTCGCGGTGCAGCACCGCGCCCTCCATGAGCCAGGTGACGGTCTGCAGGCCGGTGTGCGGATGCGGCCCGACGTCCAGGCCCGCGGTCTCGGTGACCTCCGCCGGCCCCATGTGGTCGGCGAAGCACCAGGCGCCGATCGTGCGCAGCCGCCGACGCGGCAGGACGCGGCGCACCTGCATCCGCCCGACCTCGGCCGTGACCCCGTCGTGGACCTCGATGGACATGGCCCCAGCGTCACCTGCCGGGCCGGGACACGCAAGGGGGAGACCGGGATGGGTGGGGGGCCAGGTCTCGGAGCGTCGCAGGTGGGCGATTCAGCCCTGCGACTCCTGCGAGGCTGCGGTCGCCGACACCGGCGCCGCCGCGGGCGTTGCGTCCAGTGCCCTCGCG